>NC_013173.1:312500-917526 GCF_000023225.1 Desulfomicrobium baculatum DSM 4028 | reverse complement strand
CCCCGAAGACGCAAAAGCGGAAAAACCGATTCCGGCCAATCCGCTGATCAGGGCATATATTACCAATACGAACAAAAATTTAGCAGCGTATCTTTTCGTCATGGGCCTTGCCTTTACGGTTCAAGTACGTAGCGGTCAAGTACCGACTTGGCGAGCAAGCCAAAATAAACACAATATATTCAAATGGTTATCATTACAAAACACATCGTAGGCCTAAAGCGATAAATGCGAATCAGTTACAAATCTGATTTTAGCATACATGCAACACCCCCATATTTCAACCACAAACAGATAAAAATCAAAGGAAGGCTTATGAAGCTGCCGCTTCGCCAAACTGACAACTCGCCACCTTATCATACTGTACAATACAACAGTGCTCCAAGGTTTACGCTGCGACAGCTGCGGACACGTCTGCGGAACGCATGAATCAAATTCTATTATCATATTTCATCAAAATAGTTTCAAAAGATAAGTCCACCCTTCGCTTGCCTGAAAACAAAAATGGCGACAGGACTCCCTGCCGCCGATAGCGTTCACGCATCTCAAAACTTCACTCAGCCGCAGCCGCCCCCCATACCTGCGCATCCAGCCTTGTGGCTACGCGTCTTGTAGCGCAAGATGTCTCCTCCCTGAAAATGTTCCGTCACGATGTCGGCGATGAGCCCTGTGCATTCAAGCACTGTAATGCCGTGTTCGCCCAGAACCTGTTTGGGCTGCTTTCCGACCGCTTCGGCCAGGACCAGGGAACAGTCATGCAGGACTTCGGCAAGCTTATGCCAGCGTTCAGGTCCACAGCCAACTTCCGGCACCCGCCGTTCCTCGATCATGCGCGCGCCCTTGCCCTGCGGCGCCCAGATCTGAAAGCTCGGGGCCTCGCCCAGGTGCATGTTGACGAGCATGCCTTCACGCGTGGCCACCGCCACATAAGGTTTTGTCCCCGCCTTGGACCCGCAGGCCAGGTTGTTCAGGGTCGGGATCAGTTCGCTGGAGCGGTCCGAACACAAAAGACCAACGGCGTCGGCCCGGCAACGTTTGCAGTGGGTCATCTGCGGCACGAGCGCGCCGCCCTTGGCCCGCAGCTCGTGGATGAGCTCCTTCGTCGGCTCCTCCACCCCGGCAAACGGAGTGTCCGCCGTCGGGTGCAGCGGAATGAGATTCTGGATGTCCGCGCCCAGGCTGGCCGCGACCTTGGCCACCTCGATCAGATGATGGTCGTTCACGCCGGGGATGATGATGCTGTTCACCTTCACGGTGATGCCCTTGGCTTTCAAGAGCCGGATGGATTCCAGCTGGCGCTCGAGCAGTATCTTCGCGCCTTCCACGCCCCGGTAGACCACCTTGCCGACCCGCACCCAGGAATAGATCTTGGCCCCGATCTCAGGGTCCACGGCGTTCATGGTCACGGTGACGTGGGTCACGCCAAGTTCGGCCAGACGGTCCACGTGCTCGGGCAGGGCCAGCCCGTTGGAGGACAGGCAGTAGAGCATGTTCGGATATTTGGCGTTGATCCGTTCAATGGTTTCAAGGGTGCGCTTGGCCTCGGCCATGGGGTCGCCGGGTCCGGCGATGCCGACCACGGTGATGCGCGGCTCTTTTTTCAGGACCTCGTCCAGATACTCCACCGCCCTGTCCGGAGGCAGGATGGCGCTGGTCACGCCGGGACGGGACTCGTTCACGCAGTCGTATTTGCGGTTGCAGTAGTTGCACTGGATATTGCAGCCCGGAGCCACGGGCAGATGGACCCGCCCGCAGGAACCGGACGTCTCTTTATTGAAACAGGGATGCTGTGATCTATCTTTTGCTTCGGACATGGCGTCCTCCCATTCGTGTTATGCGTGCATGTTAGAGATAGCCGTATCCGACCGGACAATCATCCTGACTTTTTTCCAGAACGGCATTGACCAGCATGTCATAGAGCGACAGCGCCCCCTCGTAACCGACATGCAGGATGCGCTGACCGCCGAAGCGGTCGTGGATGGGAAAGCCGACCCGGATGAGCGGGATGTTCGCCGCGCGGGCCAGCTTGTAGCCCTTGCTGTGTCCGACCAAGAGGTCGGGAGCGAGCTCTGCGGCCTCTTCCTCGATGTCCTTGAAATCGGCGCCGCTTCTGATGACCGGCATGGTCACGCAGACATCGCCCAGAGCTTCGATCAGGGCCTTGCCGAAGCGGTCGCTCTGGGTGCCCGTGGCGGCCAGGACGGGCTGGATGCCGATCTCGCCCAGGAAGGAGCACATGGCGATGACGAAATCCTCCTCGCCGTAAACCACGGCCCGCTTGCCGAAAATGTACTTGTGCCCGTCGACCATGGCGTCCAGGAGCCTGCCCCGGTCAAATGCGTCCTTTTCGGGCATGTCGCAGCCCGCGAATTCGCTCAAAGTATCCATAAACCTGTCCGTGGCCCGCAGGCCGATGGGGATCATGGTCTTTCGCGCCGGGACACCGAATTTGCGTTCCAGCACTCCGGAGGCCGATTCCGCAAGTCCACCGGACATGCCGAACTCGATGCTTCCGGCCGCCCCGCCCATGGCCCGGATCTCGGCCACGGGCGTCCCGCCGTCGGGCAGGGAATGGTAATCGTCCCAGATCACTCCATCCATGGTCCGGGACAGATCCGGGAGCATGGTGAAGCGCACGCCCGCCCTCTCGCCCAAAGAGCCGAGATATCGATAATCCGCCGGGGACAGGAAGCCGGGCAGCAGGTTCACCCCGCCGTGATCCGGGGCCTTGTCCTTGACCACCTGATCGGCCAGGGAGCGCACGGCCGCGTGCCAGCCTTCCATGTGCGTGCCCGAGTAGCTGGGCGTGGCCACATGAACCAGCTCAGGCAGCGGCAGATCGGAAAATTCCTCACGAAATTCGTACAGGTAGCGGCCGACATCATCGCCGATAGTCTCGGTCAGGCAGGTCGTGGCCACGCCGACCAGGTCCACGTCGTACTTGCGCATGACGTTCAAGATGCCTTTCTTGAGGTTCGGCCCGCCGCCGTACACCGCACTCTTCTCGCCCAGGGCAGAGGAGGCGATGTCCACGGGCTCCCGGTAGTGGCTGATGATGTAGCGGCGCATGTAGGTCGCGCAGCCTTGGGAGCCGTGCAGAAAGGGAACGGCGTTCTCGATGCCCTTGAAGACCAGGGCCGCGCCCATGGGCGTGCACATCTTGCAGGCATTGGTGGTGGAAACGTAGGTGTTAGCCATTGACGGCCTCCTTGGTGGTGCAGGTCACGCGGCCGGCAGCGCGACGGGGCATGAACTTCCAGACCGGACTCATGACCGAGGCGTGGATTTCCTTTGCAAAATTATACATGCCAATGAAGCCTTCCAGCGCGATCTTGCGCTCGTGGTTGTGATCGCAGAACCCCACCCCCAGCTTGTACGCGATGGGCCGCTCCTTGACCCCGCCGACGAACACGTCCACGTCCTTCTCTTTGATGAACTGAGCCAGTTCGAGCGGGTTGGCGTCATCGACGATGATGGTCCCGGGGTCGGAGATGGCGGCCAGCTCCTTGTAGTCCTCCTCGGTTCCGGTCTGGGAGCCGACGACCACGACCCGCATCCCGAGATGCCGGAAGGCCTTGATCAGCGAAAAGGCCTTGAAGGACCCGCCCACATACATGGCCACCTTCTTGCCTTCGAGATCGCGACGCAGCTCGGCCAGCTTCGGCATCAGCACGGAGAGTTCCTCGCGCACCAGGGCCACGGTCTTGGCCTTGATGTCCGGGTCCTTGTCCGCAAAAAAATCGGCCACCTTGTAGAGGGAATCGGCCATGTCCTCCACGCCAAGGTAGGATACCCGCTGGTAGGGAATGCCGTATTTTTCCTCCATCATCTTGGCGAGTTCCATGGTCGCCCCGGAGCACTGCACCAGATTGAGCGCCGCGCCGTGACAGCGCCGGATGTCGTCCACCCTCCCGTCGCCGGTGATGTTGGCCACGGCCTCCACTCCCATCCTCTTGAAATATTCGCGCACAATCCATGTCTCACCCGCCAGGTTGAAATCTCCCAGGATGTTCACGCTCATGGGCGAGATGCCCGTGGTGTCGCCCGTGCCGACCAGCCGGAACATGGCCTTGCAGGCGGCGGCGTAGCCTTCGCGCTTGTTGCCCTTGAAGCCCTCGCTCATGACCGGCAGGACCGGGATGCCCGTGTCGGCCGAGACGCGGCGGCACACGGCCTCCATGTCGTCACCGATGAGGCCGACGATGCAGGTCGAATAGACGAAGGCGGCCTTGGGGCTGTGCAGGCTGATGAGTTCGCGCAGGGATGCTTCGAGCTTCTTCTCGCCGCCGAAGATGACGTCCATTTCCTGCAGATCCGTGGAAAAGCTGAGCCGATGCAGTTGCGGACCCGAGGAGATGGCGCCCCGGATGTCCCAGGTGTAGGTGGCGCAGCCGATGGGCCCGTGCACGAGATGCAGGGCGTCGGCGATGGGGTAGAGCACCACCCGTGAACCGCAAAACACGCAGGCCCGCTGACTGACCGCGCCGGCCAGGCTGGGGCGATCGCACGCCATGGCGAAAGGCTCTTCGCCGATGCGGTGCATCTGGCTTTTTCGTTCTTCGAGTATGGTCTTGTTCATGGTGTGCTCCTTGGGGCGGCCTTGATGACCTGGCTGCCTAAAAATCCGTCCGCGGTTCGTGCCCGCTTCATTCCGTTTTCAATCCGTGTCTCTTCGCCGTCCCGAATCCGCCGAAGTGCCGAGGGAGGAGACCCTTCGGCGGATTCGGGATGATCGAAATTCAATCGGTCATGCCGGGCCTAGCCCAGATGATACTCGGCGCAGGGCTCGCCCGCCTCGATCCCGTCCAGGATGGCGTCGATGGCTTCTTCGCTGCTGACGCCGCCGAACCACCAGTTGTCGGGCTGGACGACCATGACCGGCCCCTTCTCGCACAGCTTCATGCAGCCCGTGGCCGTGATCAGGATATCGAGCCCCCGGGCCAGGATCTCTTCTTCGAGGTACTGCAGGAAGCCGTCGGTCTGCTTGAAACACACGCCCTTGGGATCGCCGCCGACGCGAAAGCTCTGGCACACGAGGATCTGTCTTTCTGGAATCGCCATTTCTATCTCCAACTATTTTGAAATGTTTTTTTGAGCCTCAATCCGTAGCGCCATAGAGCTGACGCACCAGGCTGAGCACAAAGCCCTCGGCCTCGATGACAGTGAGGCCTTGGGCGGCAAGAGCCGCAACGGGTTTTGGCCCCACGCTCGCAACCAGCAGATAGGTGCAGTCGCTCAGGACCTCGGCCACCCCTTCCCAGCGAATGCTTCCACCGCCGGGAGCCGGAGCGGGCCTGGTCCCGATGAGCCCGACCATGCCCTGATCGCGGCCATAGATCCTGAACTCACTGGCCTGGCCGAGATGCATGTCGACGGTCTTGCCGGTACTGCTGGCCACGGCCACCAAAGGGCGGTGTGCTTGTGGAGGGGGATACGTCATGGTCGTGATCCTTTATGAGGCGGCGGGTCGCCCCGCCGCCAGGTATCTAGTAGACAAGTTCAAACTTCTCTTCTGTTTCATCACGATCCGTGCGGGTCAGGATAAGATCGAGAATCCTGGTCAGCATGTGCAGTCCGCCCTTGTAGCCAACCGTCGGGAAGTACTGGTGGCCGACGCGGTCCAGGATGGGGAAGCCGAAGCGCAGGAAAGGGATGTCCTCATCGCGGGCGATGTACTTGCAGTAGGTGTTGCCGATGATGAGATCGACGGGCTCGTTCTTGATCCACTGGTGCAGGAGGAACATGTCCCCACCCGCCTTCACGTTGGCCTTGTAGCCGGCCTCGGCCGTGATCTCGTCGATGCGCTTCTCGAACTTGTTGCCGGGGGTTCCGGTGACGATGTGCACGGGCTTCATGTCCAGCGAAACCAGGAATTCGGTCAGGGCGATGACCTGGTCGGGGTCGCCGACCAGGGCCACCTTCTTGCCGTAGAAGTACTGGTGCATGTCGGAGATGAGGTCCACGAGCTGGCCGCGCTCGAAGGCGACGGTGTCGGGCACGCTGACCCCAGCGACCTTGCGCAGGGTGTCGATGAAGCGGTCCGTGGCTTTGAGGCCAAAAGGCATGTCCAGCACCGTGCAGGGCACCTTGCACTGGGTATCGAGCCAGCGCGCCGCATCGGCCGAGCACCATTCCCCAAGAGCCAGGGTGCCAATGGCGTCGCCTGCGGCCACGAGGTCCGCGACCGGGGTGCCGCCATCGGGGAACATCTTGTACTCGCCGGTCAGGGCGCCGTTCAGGACGCCGGAGGTGTCGGGGAAAAGGATGATATCAAGGCCCATGAGGGTCGCCAGACGCCTCACTTCTTCCATGTCGGAAGGTTCGACCCAACCGGGAATGATGTTCACGCGGCCGTTCTTCCTGCCGGTGTTCACGGCAAAGCCCTTGGCCATGCCCTTGACCATGTTGGAGAAGCCCGTGACGTGGGAGCCGACGTAGCTGGGGGTGTTGGCGTATATGACGTGCTTGCCTTCCGGCACCTTGCCGCTCTTTTTGGCCTTGTCGGTCATCTGGGGCAGGTCGTCGCCGATGGTCTCGGACAGGCAGGTGGTGTGCACGGCGATGACGTCGGGCTCATAAACAGTGAAGATGTTCTCGATGGCCGAAACCAGGTTCGCGCCGCCGCCGAAGACCGAGGCGCCTTCAGTGAAAGAGCTGGTGGCCGCCGAGACGGGTTCCTTGTAGTGCCGGGTCAGGGCGCTGCGGTGGTAGGCGCAGCAGCCCTGGGAGCCGTGGGAGTGCGGCAGGCAGCCGTGGATGCCCAGCGCCGCGTACATGGCCCCGATGGGCTGACAGGTCTTGGCCGGATTGATGGCCAGGGCGCTGCGTTCCTTTATTTCTTTGGGTGTATGTCTCAGTAGCATGATTGTTTCCTCTTATTCCCACACGTACGTGGCGGACAGTTCCGGGCTTTCCTGCCAGGGGGCCTTCATGTAGCTCCAGACCTTGCTGTTCACGAGACGGTCGATTTCGTGATAGAAATTGACCGCGCCCTGAAATCCCGCATAGGGACCGCCGGAATCGTAGCTGTGCAGCTGTTTCATGGGGATGCCCAGCTTCTGGATGGAGAACTTCTCCTTGACGCCTGCGCAAAAGATGTCGGGCTTCACGATCTCGACCAGCTTTTCGGCCTCGTACTGGTTGAGGTCGTCGATAACGAGAGTCTGGTGGTCCATGTCCGGGATCAGGCCTTCGTATTCCTTGAACTTCAAACCGGCGGCTTCGAGCCTGGCCATCTCTTCGGAGGTCTTGCGCGGGGCGTAACGCTTCTCGTCCGCCTCGACCTCGATTTCCTCGATGTTGCGGCTGTCGGCATCGACCTTCAAATTCGGGATGACGTGGCGGCCTTCGTAGTCGTCGCGGTGGGCGAACTCGTAACCGGCGGCCAGGGTCTTCATGCCCATCTCGGCAAAGAGGTCCTGGTAATGATGGGCGCGGGAGCCGCCGACGAAGAGCATGGCCGTCTTGCCCGTGGTGCGGGGCAGCACGTCGCTGATGACGGCTTCCACGGCGGGCATTTCTTCGGCGATGACCTCTTCCACGCGGGCGGTCAGGCCCGGATCGCCGAAATATTCCGCGATCTTGCGCAGGGACTTGGCCGTGGACTTGGCGCCGATGAAGTTGACCTTGATCCACGGGATGCCGAACTTGGTTTCAAGCATGTCGGCCACGTAGTTTATAGAGCGGTGGCACATGACCGCGGACAGGTCGGCCTTGTGGGCCGAGGCGAACTGGTCGTAGGTCGAGTTGCCGGAGAAGGTGGAGATGTTGGTGATGCCGCATTTTTTAAGGATACGGTCGATCTCGAACCCATCGCCGCCGATGTTGTATTCGCCCAGGAGGTTGATCTTGAACTGGCCGGGCTTCTCGGCATCGTTCTCGCCCACCACTTCGCTGAAGATCTTGTTGTTGGCGATGTGGTGGCCGGCGGACTGGCTGACGCCCTTGTATCCTTCACAGCTGAAGGCGAAGACGTTGCAGTCGCCGAATTTGGCCTTCATCTTGCGCGCCACGGCGTGGATGTCGTCGCCGATGAGGCCGACGGGACAGGTCGCGAAGATGGCGATGGCCTTGGGATGGAAGAGGTCGTAGGCTTCCTGGATGGCGGCCTGCAGTTTCTTCTCGCCGCCGAAGATGATGTCCTGGTCCTGCATGTCCGTGGAAAAGCAGTATGGCATGAAGTTTTCCGCGCCCTCGGCCGATGCGTCGGTCTGGTTGCGGCGGGTCAGCCAGGAGTAGAAGCCGCAGCCGATGGGGCCGTGGGTGATGTTGACGATGTCGCGGGTGGGCCCGAGGATAACGCCCTTGCATCCGGCGTAGGTGCAGCCGCGCATGGTGATGATGCCGGGGATGGTGCGCACATTGGCCGATATTTCAGGCGTTTCGTTGCCGAGCGCCTCGTTGATGAGAATCTGGGAAGCGCGCTTTCTGGCCACCTTGGGCGGATACTTGGCGAGCATGTCCGCCTTGATGTCGGTGGGCGTCCAGTTGACGAGCTTTTTTGCAGCTGATGACATGATGTTCTCCTTCGTGTGTCCTGGTTTCAAGAGATGAAACCGGCTCTATTCAATGGACTTGGCGCCCTTTTCTCCGGTCCTGACCCGCACCGCGTCGATCATGGGCAAAACGAAAATCTTGCCGTCGCCGGGCTGGCCGGTCTTGTTGGTGTCGGTGATGACCTTGACCACTTCGGGCACAAGATCATCGGTGACCACGACGGTCAGCATGCGTTTGGGGTAGAGTTTGCCCTTTTCCCCCAGCACGGCCACCGCTTCCTCGATGCCCTTTCTGGCTCCCTCAAGAGGCTTCACGTCCACCAGGCCCTTGCCGCGACCGAAAGCCTCGTGGGCGAAGAAAGCGACCACGCCCGCGTCCTGCAAAGCCTTCTTTGTCTTGTTCATCATGTTCATGCGGATGACCGCGATCACTTCTTTCATGGCTATGCTCCTGCGGGGGCGCTTCCTGCGGGGGCGCTGTCACAGATGCCGGAGCTGATGGTGTAGACGTCGCCCACTTCGCTGACGAAAATCTTGCCGTCGCCGAAAGCGCCCTTGGCGCCGCTGCGGGCGGCCTTCATGATCACGCTGATGACGAAGTCCTTGTCCTCGGCCTTGACCACGCTCATGAGCATGGTCTTGGGAATCTCGTCGTAGGTCACTTCGCCGATCTTGATGCCGCGCTGCTTGCCGCGACCGGCCACGGAATATTTGGTCACCGCCGGGAAGCCCGCATCCATGAGGGCTGCGAGGACGTCATCGGACTTTTCGGGACGTACGATTGCTCTGACCATGATCATATGTTTTCTCTCCTTGAATTATTGATTTGGAAACGTGGGTTCGTTTTCAGGGTACCGGGCGTTACACGGCTTCGAGCAGGCCGAAATCCATCAAGAGCTGTTCCAATTCCTGGATTTCAAGAGGCTTCGGAACAACAAAATTCGTGTTCTGGTCGATGGCCTTGGCCAGGTTGCGGTAGTGATCGGCTTGGGGAGCCTTGGGGTTCCATTCGATGACGGTCATGCGGTTGATCTCGGCGCGCTGCACGTCGTTGTCGCGGGGCACGAAATAGATCATCTGGGTGCCGATCTTCTTGGCCAGCTCTTCGATCATCTCGCGTTCGTTATCGACGTTGCGGGAGTTGCAGATCAATCCGCCCAGACGCACACTGCCGGATTCGGCGTACTTCATGATGCCCTTGCAGATGTTGTTGGCCGCATACATGGCCATCATCTCGCCGGAACAGACGATGTAGATCTCTTCGGCCTTGCCATCGCGGATGGGCATGGCGAACCCGCCGCACACAACGTCGCCCAGAACGTCGTAGAACGCGTAATCCAGGGCTTCCGACTCGTGATAGGCGCCAAGGGACTCAAGCATGTTGATGGAGGTGATGATGCCGCGGCCGGCGCAACCAACGCCCGGCTCGGGTCCGCCGGACTCGACGCACCAGGTGCCGTTGAAGCCGGCTTTGCGGATGTCGGCCAGTTCAACGTCTTCGCCTTCGTCGCGCAGGGTATCCAGAACAGACTTCTGGGCCAGGCCACCGAGGAGCAAGCGAGTCGAGTCGGCCTTGGGGTCGCAACCGACAACCATGATCTTCTTGCCGAGTTCAGACAGGCCCGCGACGGTGTTCTGCGTGGTGGTGGATTTGCCGATGCCGCCCTTTCCGTAAATTGCGATCTTCCTCATGACGTGTGCTCCTTTATGTGAGAGTTTTTGGTGTAGTTGTGCGCCGTTCCTGAATCACCCTAGGGCAACGGGCGTGCCAAAATTTGCAAACGAACTTAACACTTCAAAATAATTCATTTTATTTACGAAACACGACTTGCCCCACGCCCACCAACCTACACAAACCACAAAGACAAAAATGTAGGAAGACACACTATCGTCAGCCCTGTCGTGCGACCATGCGTCTAAGACAAAGGCTTAAAATTCAGCATAATGGAGAAATTCACCTTCGTGGCATCGACCATGCAATGGACCATGCATTGATTGAAGCAAACACGGGAGGACGCATGCTCATCGACACGACACTCAGGGAAGGGGCGCAAATGTTCGGGACCAGCATCCCGCAGGAAGCCAAGATCCGCATTGCCGGCCGCATCGCGGACATGGGCGTGGAAGAGATAGAGATCGGCTGGATGGGCCAGGAGGGGTTGGATGAAGTGGTGAAGGCGCTACGGGGCAGGGGCGTGACCTGCGACCTGAGCGTCTGGTCGCCCTGCCGCACCGTGGACGTGTACAGGGCTGCGGGCCTTAGCATCGATACGATCAATATCGGCCTGCCCGTCTCCGACCTGCATATCGCCGAGCGGCTGCGCACGGACCGGGACGGCCTGACCCGCATGCTGCGCGAGACCGTGGGGCTGGCCCACTCCTGCGGCATCCGGCGCATCAGCATCGGCCTCGAGGACGTGACCCGAGCCGATCAGGACTTCGCCCTGTCCATGGCCCGCATGGCCAAGGAGCTCGGCGCCGCGCGCATCCGCCTGGCCGACACGCTTGGCGTCATGACCCCGACCCGCATCGCCGAACTGGTGCGCTTCTTTGCGCAAAGCGTGGACATGGAGATCGCCATCCACTGCCACAACGATTTCGGCATGGCCACGGCCAACGCCATCACGGCCCTGGAGGCGGGCGCGCACTGGGCGGATGTCTCGGTGCTGGGGATTGGCGAGCGCTCGGGCATCTCGGCCCTGGAGGAAGTGGCCGGACACCTGCGGCTGGTGCAGGGCTACGATATCTACGACATGAATCTGGTGCGCGCTCTATGCGATCTGGTGGCCGAATACGCCCGCATTCCGGTGGCCCGCAACCGGCCCATGTCCGGCGGCGACATCTTCGCGGCCGAATCAGGCCTGCATGTCGACGGCATTTTGAAAAACCCGGCCCTGTTCGAACCCTACGACCCGGCCCAGACAGGAGCCAAACGCATCCTGGCCCTCGGCGCCAAGGCCGGACGGGGAGCGGTCAGGACCATGCTGCGCCAGGTGGGCCTTAAAGGACCGCTACACTCCATCGGCAACATGGTCGACACCATCCGCGAACGCGCCCACCGCACAGGCCGCCCCTTGACCCAAGGCGAAGTGCAGGCCCTGGCCAAGCATCAGGAATGCCTGGACGGCGGAATCTGCTGAAAATCAGCACCCGGACGACACAAACGCGCTCACGTCCCGGATGACCGTGAGTTCCGGGCCGTGAGCGCGTCAGCAGGCCGCACCACCAACGGAGAATCCATGCTCATCAACAGAATCCAGGCCAGCATCTTCCGCCAACTCTGCGAGCGGCAGAACATGGACCGCGACGCATATGTCCGAGCCTATTCGGAACACTATCTGGGCAAACCCCTCGCCAGTCTCGAAAACCTGACTGAGGAGGACGGCGACCAGTGGATCACCAAGGCGTACCTGCAATCGCTGTGAGGACCGGCTACCCTGCTACGCAATCTCCCACGTTCCGGCAGAACAACCTGAGATAAAAGACGATGTTTCAAAAATTGTTTAACGTCTGCCAGTGCGGTGCATTACCCGGTCCCTCGGCCCGCAATGCCTGCGCAACGTCTGAAAGTCCTGCGTAATTCCTCGATTTTGAACGGTTTGGACAGATAGTCGTTCATTCCGGCCGTCAGGAACTTCTCGCGGTCTCCGCTCATGGAGTAGGCGGTCAGGGCGATGATGGGGATGCTTGCATAGGCCTTGCCGGAGGACCTGATCGCCCTGGTTGTCTCCTCACCGTCCATGACCGGCATCTGGATGTCCATCAGGATGCAGTCGAACTCCCGTTCTTCGAGCAGATTAAGGACCTGCCGCCCGTTCTCGGCCACAATAACCTCATGTCCATCCCGGTTGATCATCCTGCTCGCGGCCAGGGCGTTGATCGGCTCATCCTCGGCCAGCAACACGCGCATGACGGGCAGGGGTTCAAAATCCTCGGCGCTCGCCAAGGCGTCCGCCTCGCTCTCGGTCAGGCCCAGCGGCAGCGCGACGTGGACCTCCGTCCCCTCTCCGAAAATGCTGTCCAGAGTGATATGTCCGCCCATGAGCTCGACCAGCCGCCTGACTATGGCCAATCCCAGCCCGGCGCCCTGGTACCTGCGAGTGTAGGCGCCTTCGACCTGGAAGAAGGGGGTGAACAGATCGTGCTGTTTTTCCGAAGGGATGCCGATGCCCGTATCCATCACGGAAAACAGAATGCGGCACTGTTCCAGACCCCTAGGGGGAAGCGCCGTCAGCTCCACGCGCACGAAGCCCTGGTCCGTGAATTTCAGGGCGTTCCCCACCAGGTTGAAAAGCACCTGCCTGAGCCTGGCCGCGTCACCCTTGAGCCTGGGCGGCACGGAAGGATCCGTCGACAGCTCCAGAGACACGCCCTTGCTCTGCGCGCTGGTGTTGAACAGTTCGGAAACGGACTGGAGCAGCTCCTGAACCGCAAACGCCTCCTCGCGTATCTCGACCTTGCCGGCCTCGATACGCGAGATGTCCAGCAGATCGCTCAGCAGGCGAGTCAGCCGCTCGGACGACTTTCTGGCCAGATGCACGTACTCCGTCTGCTCGCCGTTCAAAGGCGTCATCTCCAAGAGCTGCATCATGGCCATGACGCCGTTCAAGGGGGTACGCAGCTCATGGCTCATGTTGGCCAGGAATTCGTTTTTAGCCTGGCTGGCGGACTCGGCCGCATCCTTGGCCCTGGCCATGGCCTGCTCCGCCTGCTTACGTTCGGTCACGTCCCAGACCGTCGAAATCATCAGGTTCGTGCCCGGCAGCGGGATGTTGCGGGCGGTGACGAAGCGGGTCTCGTCCTGCCGCATGATGGGCACATCAGCCCAGCACATGCGCTCCTGGCTCCCGCTGGCGCAGCCTGCCGTGACCATCCCGCGAATCTTTCCCCGGAATTCCGGTTCGGGATACGCGGCCTCCCAGAATCCCTCGGGGGCGGTGATAGACTCCCTGGTCGTTCCGTAAAACCTGGGGAAGAGCTCATTCATGTACTCGAACCTGACGTCCGGAGAAACCGTGTTCACGGCCACGCCTACGGGCAGATTGTCCAGCACGGTGCGGATGAATTCCTCACGCTCTCGCAAGGTCTTTTCGGCCTGGATGCGGTTGTCCAGCTCCTGGTTGGCCTTCTCATAGAGGCGCGCATTGACCAGGGCGATAGACACCTGATGGGCTTGGGTCTCCAGAAATTCGGACTGGGGATGAAAATCCCTGGGCGTGCGGGAAGCCAGTCCCATGACGCCGATGACATCCCGGCCGTCGCGAAGCGGCAGCGCCGCGAAGGACAGGATACCGGCCTCCTTGCATTCCTGCCTGGTGCAGCGGTCATCGCTGAGAATGTCGTTGGAGTACTGCGGCTCGCCGTCCAGCACCGCCAGCCCGCACAAGCACTCCCCGACCCGGTGTTCATGAACTTCATGCAGCAACATTTCCGAATCCTGCGGACACACTGCCTGAAGCAGCAGACGCTCTCCCTGCCGGAGGAACAGATAGACCATGTCGGAACCCGTGGTCTCCCGGACCACGCGCACCGAGGCTGCCACGATCTGGTCCAGGGACAGCGAGGAACTGACGACCATGCTCAACTCATGCAGAGCGGCCAGCTCACGGGCCCTCTGGTCCGATGCCCGCTCGGCCTGCTTGAACCCGGAGATGTCCAGCAGAATGCCGGTCCAGAGCACATCCCCGTTGTCCAGGGACCTGGGCACGGATTCGAAGTGGACCCAGCGATCCCCATCGGCGCTCTCGATCCGTCCCTCCCAGGTGAAGCGCGACAGCGACTCCACGGCCAGAACGTTCCTGGCCACGAAATCCGCCCTGTCCTCGGAATGCATGCGCTCGATCACGATACTCGCGTTAGCTTGGCACTCTTCCCGGGTCGCGCCCAGGATTTCGCAGAACCGGTCGCTGACCATTTCAAGCGTGTAGTTGGATTCCAGCTTTTCAACCCACTCTTCCGGGCCCCATGGCTTTTGGGCCAAAACGCGCAACCTGTACACTCCGGCAGGCTGCGAGGCGACAAGATCGCGGTACAGGTTCCGTTCGTGGGCCAGGACCGCCTCGACCTGCTTGCGGGGCGTGATCTCCGTGACGAAACCCAAAAAATGCAGCGTTTTTCCGGAGCTGTCGCGCACGGCCCGCGCGCTGGTGGACACCCAGACCTCGGAACCGTCCCGGCGCAGATGACGGGTTTCCCGGTCGAAAATTTCGTCCTGAACGTCCAGAAGCCGCAGGAACGCGCCCCCCTCGGCAGAATCGGCATGGCTGCCCGTTCCAACCTCTGCGGATGCAGCGACCAAGGCCTGGGGCGACGCATAGCCAAAAATCCGGGCCATGGCCGGATTCGCGGACAGGTAGCGGCCTTCGGGCGAGGACGTGAATATGCCGATGGGAGCGCCCATCAACAGGTCGTGGGGATCTTCAAAACTCGATGGTGATAGTGGCATGTGCACCGTTTAGGCCCTGCAGGGCCATGCAGGATGACAGTTTAGCGACGAAAGTCCGGCCAACGTGTGCCGAAAACCGTTCGTGGTGGATGCGCTTTCTTACAAGATACCGCAGTATGCGCAAGTCGGTAAATCCTGAAACGCACATGCATTATGGCGAGACCGGCTGGAATTCACGAAAGACCGTTTTGACCTCTTCTCTGGGTGAATCTGACCATGGCTGAAAATTAATCCATTCGCCGTGATAGACTGTTTTTGAGCAACGCATCGCCACCGACTGCATAAACGGTTCGGCAACACTCGCCGGAAAACCTGGCATCACTCCGCTTTGGAGCCTATTTTTCCGAGAATCGTCTTGGCACGTTCGAAATTCGGATCGCACTTCAATGCTGCTTTCATGAACCGCTCCACTTCCTGCAATCGGTTCATCTGGAAATAGACCATTCCGATATTGAAAGGGATAAGCGGCGATTCCTGAAGAATGTCCGAAGAAGCGGCTATCGCCTTTTCGAACTCGCAGACGGCCTTGTAATGCTCTTTACCCTGCGCATAAGCCATGCCCATATTGTAGTGCAGTCCCGCTTCGTTGGGAATCACGTTCAGCGCCTGCTGGTAGGTCTGCACCGCGCCCTTCCAGTCACCCTTCTTGCGCAGCGACACCCCCATCTCGATGACCATCCACAAATCTTCGCGGGTCATGTCGGCACCCTTCGTCTCAAGGGCCTGATTCATGAACAGGATGCTCTGCTCGGGGTTCACCTCACGCAGCTTCACGCCAATATCCATGAGCGTGGAGGCCAGCATATCGTTGGCCTGCGAGCGCACGATATTTACCGCATCAGAATAAAATTTCTTGGCTTTCTCGTCCTCGCCGGTCTTGCTGTACTGTTCGCCGATATTGATTTTACGTTTATGGTTCAAAGGAGAAATCTTATCCATGAGCAGAAGATATTTGATATATTCCTTTGACTCTTCAATTTCTTCATACAAATCCGCAAGCTTCTGCAAAGGCTTCAGATTAAGCCTAGACTCCTTTACAGCTTCTTTATAGTATATTTCTGCATTTTTTATATCACCATTCTTCCTGGCAATATCACCCTTCAAAATCATACATATAGAACTACTCGGCTTCTCTTCAAGAAGAATATCAATTTTTAATTGAGCCTGATCATACTCTTTTTTCTCTATCAAAATCTTAATATTCTCGACTTCAGTTTGAAAAATATTGGAAGGCTTTATAGCAAATGCTATTTTTTGTATTATGTTGTTTATTGAAATAGGTTTGACTATTATTGAATCAACATCGTTTTCAGCAATAAAAGATACATGCTCTTCTGAAACTTCAGGTGTTATGCATATTATCTTCAGCCTGTTTCCAAAGCTGTCCTTCAAGGACTTAAAGTCGAAAACATTCGATCTTCCATTGATTTTCGATTCGATAAACATGACCACTTGCGACCTTTCTTCCAAAAGGTCCCTGCACTTTTTCCAAATATCGGAAGAAACATGGGCTACGGATAAAGAATCGTAGTTCAGCCCCATGGTGCGCAATGCTCCGCGCATGGTACGCACGAATATCTCGTCATTGGTGACCAGAAAAAAAGATCCGTTCTGGTTCTGTAAAAAATTGGCGACTATCCTGTCGTAAACCGGAGCGACATCTTTTCGTATCAACTTGTGCGACATACCAGGGCCTCAAAGGGATTGACAGTGGAGACGGGTACCTGCCGCTCCTTAAAAAAAGAATGCGGCTATACCCGGAAAAAAAACGAACATACACACCTGATCCGGGAAGTAAGGCAATAAGCGAGAGCGGGCAACCCCGAACAGAGTATTAATTATTTCAACATGTTAAGACTTTAATTTCACTTTCGCCGACGCGCTGCTTGCTGCGCGCGGTTTTTCGCTTTTCGTTGCCGATCCTGAAATCCGGCAGCGGCCAAGAGCGGTTCAGACAACGAGGAGCACGGGAAAAACACAAGACAAAACAGCAAGTTGTCTAGACCACTTGAGGCAGACTTGTCATGGGCCGGACACGCTCCCGTCACAGATGTTTCCTAGTAAAAGCAAAACGCGAGGAAACATCATGATCCAGATCAAACAGCTGACCAAGACTTTCAAGAACTCCAAGGGACTCGACAATATCAACGCCACCGTGGAGAGCGGCGAGATGGTCGCCCTCATCGGCTCTTCCGGTTCGGGCAAATCGACCCTCATGCGCCATATCTGCGGACTCATGTGCTGCGACACGGATAGCGGGGGGCAGATTGAAGTGCTGAACCGCATCATGCAGCGCGACGGACGACTCTCCAAGAATGCCCGCAAGGTGCGTACCGAGGTAGGGGTCATCTTCCAGCAGTTCAATCTGGTGGACCGCCTCTCGGTCATGACCAACGTGCTCATGGGCACTCTGGGACGGGTGCCTACCTGGCGGTCCGTTTCCAACCTCTTTCCACCATCGGAACGCCGCCTGGGTATGGAGTCCCTGGCCCGGGTCGGCATGGCAGGCAAAGCCTGGCAGCGCGCCTCGACCCTGTCCGGCGGTCAGCAGCAGCGTGTGGCCATTGCCCGGGCCCTGACGCAGCGCGCCAAGGTCCTGCTCGCCGACGAACCCATCGCCTCCCTTGATCCCGAATCATCCCGCATAGTCATGGACATCCTGGCCCAGATCCACCGCGAGGACAAAATAACCGTCGTGGTCTCCCTGCATCAGGTCGAATACGCCATCCGCTACTGCCCCCGGACCATCGCCCTGCGTCAGGGTCGCGTTGTCTATGACGGCCCCAGTACCGCCCTGACCCCATCCTTTTTGAAAGAAATCTACGGATCGGAAACCGAGGAGCTTTTCTCTCCCGCCGTGGACAACGCCATGCGCCAGCAGCCTGGAAGAAACCAGAACCAACCCGCCCCGGCACCTGCCGCGGCATAACGACCATCCGCACTTCAAAGGAGTAGAAAATGTTTCGCAAACTATGTGGCCTGTTCATCCTACTGGCGTTTTTTGGCGTCCAGACCGCTTCCGCCGAGATGAAAGAAATCAACTTCGGCATCATTTCCACCGAAGCTTCCATGAACCTGAAAACCATTTGGCAGCCTTTCCTTTCCGATATGGAAAAGGCCACCGGACTAAAAATCAACGCGTTCTTCGCCTCCGACTATGCCGGAATCATCGAAGGCATGCGCTTCAACAAGGTGCAGGTGGCCTGGTACGGCAACAAAAGCGCCATGGAAGCCGTGGACCGCGCCGATGGTCAAATCTTCGCCCAGACCGTGCCCGCCGACGGAGAAGCCGGATACTATTCCCACCTCATCGTGCACAAGGATTCCCCGCTGAACTCACTGGAAGACGTGCTCAAGAACGCCGCTTCCCTCTCTTTTGGCAACGGCGACCCCAACTCCACCTCCGGCTTTCTCGTGCCCAGCTACTACGTGTTCGCGGTGAACAAGGTCGATCCCAAGAAGATCTTCAAGAACGTGGTTTCCGCGAACCACGAGACCAACGCCTTGAGCGTGGCCAACAAGCAGGTCGATGTGGCCACCAACAACAGCGAAAACCTGGCTCGACTGAACGTGACCCACCCCGACAAGCGCGGCCTGATCAAGGTCGTGTGGACCTCCCCGCTCATCCCCAGCGATCCGCTGGTCTGGCGCAAGGATCTGCCCGAAGCCACCAAGGCCAAGCTCAAGAATTTTCTCATGACCTACGGCACCACCGGCAAGGAAAGCGAAGTCGCCGTGCTGAAGGCCCTGGGCTGGGCTCCGTTCAAGGAATCCAACAACGACCAGCTTCTCCCCATCCGCCAGCTCGAACTCTTCAAGAAGCGCGTCAAGGTTGAAGGCGATACGGCCATATCCGCCGAAGAAAAGACCAAGACCCTCGCGGAAATCGACGCCAAGCTCGACGCCATCAAAGCCAAAATCTAGACATCTCTGCCACGCTATGCGGCCGGACATAACAAGCCGGCCGCATCCAAGGATGCATTCATGACAGCTCAGAACACGATTCTTGTCGATAATCGCCCACCCCGCAGCGTGCAGTCGTCCCTGACCAAACTGACGGGCTGGGCCATTGTCATGGCCATTCTGGCCTGGTCCTGGGGAGGCGCGGACATGCGCCCCATGGACCTGATCAAAGACTCAGGTAACATGGCCACCTTGGCGGGTGATTTTTTTCCGCCAAATTTTTCCGAATGGAGACTCTACCTCGATGAGATCATCGTAACCTTCCACCTCGCAGTCTGGGGCACGTTCCTGGCCGTGATCTGCGCAGTGCCCTTTGGCATTCTCAGTTCCGAAAACATCGCGCCCTGGTGGATCTACCAACCCGTCCGCCGCGTCATGGACGCATGCCGGGCCATCAACGAAGTGGTCTTCGCCATGCTCTTCGTGGTCTCCGTGGGTCTGGGGCCCTTTGCCGGTGTGCTGGCGCTCTGGGTGCACACCACCGGCGTGCTGGCCAAGCTTTTTTCCGAGGCCGTGGAAGCCATCGACCCCCAGCCAGTGGAAGGAATCCGCGCGACGGGCGCGACCGTGATCGAAGAAGTCATCTTCGGCGTCATCCCGCAGGTGCTCCCCTTGTGGATCTCCTATTCCCTGTACCGCTTCGAATCCAACGTGCGCTCGGCCACGGTGCTCGGCATCGTCGGGGCGGGCGGCATCGGCGTCGTTCTGTGGGAGATGATCCGCGGCTTCTATTTCGCCCAGACCTGCGCCATCATGATCCTCATCATCATCTCCGTGACCGCCATCGACCTTGTTTCCCAGCGCCTGCGCAAACTCTTTGTCTGAACCGGACACCATCATGCCATCTTTCTGCTGCACCAATGCCCGTTTGGTCACGCCAGACGGTGTTGTCTACGGATCTCTGAGGGCCGGGCACGGTCTCATAACAGAAATCGACTCGCCCACGGCCATCCCCGAAGCTCTCGATTTCGGGGATGACTACCTGCTGCCCGGCCTGGTCGAGATTCACACCGACAACATCGAGAAGCACTTCCTGCCCCGCTCCGGGGTGCGCTGGCCGACCAGCCTCACGGCCATCATGGCCCACGACACCCACATGGTCGGCGCCGGGATCACCACGGTCCTCGACGCGGTCAGCGCGGGCGAATTCAGCGCCAAGCGCATGCGCCGCGAAATTTTCACAGCCACCCTGGAAGCTCTGGCCCTGGCCAGGAATAACAACCTGCTGCGCGCCGAACACCTGCTGCACATCCGCTGCGAACTGGCCGACCGGGCCGTGGTGGAAATGTTTTCCTCCGTCATGGACCACCACCTCCTGCGCCTGGTGTCCATCATGGACCATACCCCGGGCCAGCGGCAGTGGAGCGACCTGGAGAAGTACCGCTCCTTTCACGCCGACAAGAAATGGACCGACGAGGAACTCCTGGCCGAGATCGAGCGCCTGCGCGCCGTGCAGAAAAGCCACGCCGAACCGAATCGGACCAGCATCTTGAGCCTCTGCGCACAGCGGGGCCTGCCCCTGGCCAGCCACGACGACACCACGGTGGAACACGTGGAAGAGACAGCCCGCCTGGGCATGGGCATCGCCGAATTTCCCACCACCCGCGAGGCCGCGTCCAAGGCGCGGGAACTTGGCCTGGCCACGGTCCTCGGCGCTCCCAATGTGGTGCGCGGAGAGTCCCACTCGGGCAACATCTCGGCCCTGGCACTGGCCGCCGACGGCTTGGTGGACATTCTCTCTTCCGACTACATGCCGGCCAGCCTCCTGCAGGCGCCCTTTGTCATGGCCCAGCGCCTGGGCATGCCCCTGCACGAGGCCCTGGCCACCGTCACCGCCAATCCGGCCCGCGCCCTGGGGCTTAGCGACCGGGGCAAACTGCTCCCCGGCAAACGCGCCGATCTCCTGCGCGTCAGGATGGTGGACGACGTGCCCGTGGTTGTTGCAGTGTGGCGCGAAGGCAGGCAGGTGATGTAAGACTGAAGGCATGCCTCCGGCGGGCAGGGGGCGCGCCCCCTGCACCTCATCAATTGGGGAAAGTTATGATAACGAAACAATCTCGATCCGCATGATGTGAACATGTCCGAAGCACGTTACGCCATATACTTCGCGCCGTCTGAAGGGTCCGAACTCGAAAGCGTCTGCTCGGCCATCCTGGGCCGCTGCGCACGCACGGGAGCTGCCCTGAAGCAGCCATCCATCCCGGGCATCGAGCCCGCGCGATTGGCCGAGCTGACCGCCTCGCCCAGGCACTACGGGTTGCACGCCACCTTGAAGCCGCCCTTCTTTCTGGCCGAGTCGCATGATGAAACGGAATTGCTGGAAAACACGGCCATGATCGCCTCAAGGATGCGATCATTCGACCTGCCCGGACTTGAGCTTGCACGCATCGGCTCCTTCCTCGCCCTGACCCCGACCGCGCCATGCCCGGAACTGGAAGACCTGGCCCGCATCTGCGTCACGGTCCCGGACCCTTTTCGCCGCCCTCCCCACCCCGAGGAGCTCGCCCGTCGCCGCGCCAAAGGCCTGACCCCGAACCAGGAGCGCCTGCTCGGACTCTGGGGTTACCCCTACGTACTGGAAGAAATGCGCTTCCACCTGACCCTGACCGGCAGCATCCACGACCCAGGCGAGCGCGAACGCCTCCACACCGCGCTCATCCCCCTCCTCGCCCCCGTACTGCACAGGCCCGTCCCGGTGCGGGAGATCTGCGTGTTTCGTCAAGCATGTTTACAAGAACCCTTTACCGTTTTGCGGCGTTTCCCACTCCAACTGAAAGGCTGATCGGCTTTTCCTTCGGTAACAGTGTTCATCGCAAGCCCAGCACTACACGCACGCCCTTGACGTCATGACATTATGACGACATGATGATTTACTGAGGTGACCACCATGTCCGAAGCAACAAAACGATCCACCATCTATTTCGACCCGCAACTGCACGCGGCCCTGCGCCTTAAAGCCGTACATTCCAACCGTTCGCTCTCCGATCTCGTCAACGACGCCGTCCGGGCGGCCCTGGCCGAAGACCAGGAGGATCTGGCGGCGTTCGAGCACCGTCTGGCGGAACCGGTCATGAGCTATGAAGAACTCTTGAACGACCTCAAGGCTCATGACAAAATATAGTCTGAGCTTCAAAGCGTCCGTGGCCAAGGATTTGCGTCAGATCCCCAAACGTGATGTGCAGAGTATTTTGAAACGCATCGAAGGACTCGCGGATGATCCCAGGCCAAGCGGCAGCGAAAAACTGTCCGGCCAGGAGCGATTCCGGGTGAGACAGGGAACATATCGAATCGTCTATGAAATCAAGGATCAGGAGCTCGTCGTCATGGTCGTGAAAATCGGGCATAGGTGTGATATCTACAGATCCCTCTGAAACGTCAGCTCAAAAGAAAAGTATGATAAAGAAAATTGTACAGATAAAGAATATCAAAGACGACAATTTGATGGATGATCTGAAATATTGGCTGAGCAGAACTCAAGAGGAAAGGTTGTCGGCAGTTGAATTTTTAAGGAGACAAGCGCATGGAACTACAGAACGACTTCAAAGAGTTGCTCGAATTATTCAACGCCCATGATGTGCAATATCTCATAGTCGGCGGATACGCGCTGGCATATTTCGGCGCACCGAGATATACAGGAGATATCGACATATTCGTCAAATCAGATTCAAAGAACGCGTCCCTTATCTTAAAGGCTCTGAGCGACTTTGGATTCGGTTCAGCCGGCCTTAAATTGGAAGATTTTACAAATACAAACAATATTATTCAGCTGGGCTATCCTCCAGTCCGGGTTGACATCATGACATCCATATCCGGAGTTTCCTGGGAAGATGCATATAACAACCGTGAAGAAGGAAAATACGGTGATGTTCGGGTGTATTTCATAGGTCTCAATCAATACATTCAAAACAAGAGAGCATCCGGAAGAAAGAAGGATCTCGCCGATTTGGAGGCCCTTGGAAAGGAATGACCGGCAAAGAGAGCATCCATGCCTCTTCCCCTCTCACCCCGCGTACTTTTCGATAAAAGCTTCAACACCCAATTCCCGAAAATCCCTTAAGGCCGCCGTCAGCCGTTCATGTTTCCAATCCCACCAGGCCAGGGTCAGGAGTTTTCCCTGAATCTCGCGGGGAAAGCGGTACTTGATGGGCTTGGCCGGGATTCCGGCCACGATGGCGTAGTCCGGCACATCCTTGGTCACCACCGCGCCCGAGGCCACCACCGCCCCCGTGCCCACGGTCACGCCGGGCATGATCAGGGCTCCGTGTCCGATCCAGACGTCATGCCCGAGCACCACGGGGTGTTCCTTGCGCCAGGCGAAGAACTCGTCATCATCTGGGCCCATGCCGAATTTGGAACTGCGATAGGTGAAGTGGTGCTGGGTGGCTCGCCAGGTCGGATGGTTGCTCGGATTCAGGCGGGCGTGGTTGGCGATGGAGCAGAACTTGCCGACCTGCGTGTACATGACGTGGCAGCGGTCGCACAGGTAGGAATAGTCGCCTACGGTGGAGGAAATGATCTCCGTCTGCGGGCCGATCTCGGTCCATGCGCCAAGGGTGCTGTCAACGACGATGGCCGTGGGGTGGATGGTCGGTTCAGGGGAGAGCATGGTCATGATTTCCTGCCGCTTATGGTGGTTTCAAGAATCAGTCCGGCCAGGGCTTGGCCACGTTCGGCCAAGGGGCCGGAGTTGTCGAAACGCACCAGCTCGGGCGCTTCGACCACGGCCATGCGCGCCCGCACCAGCCGGGCCTCGATTTCCCCGGCATCTTCGCGGCCTCGCGCGCCCAACCGTTCCCGCAAAATGTGCTCGGGCACATCGATCAGCACGGGCAGCAGCTCCGGGTAGGCTTGAAGCGCCGCAGACAACGCCCCGCGCGAACCGTTCACAACCACACTCAATCCCGACTCCATCCAGATGTCGATTTCCCGGCCAATGCCGTACGCAAAACCGTGGCTTTCCCAGGACAGGGCGAAAAGGCCGCGCGACAGGCGAAGCTGAAATTCGGCCCGGCTCAGGGCGACATGATTCTCCCCGCCCGCATCTGCCGGACGAGTGATGTAGCGATGCGCGAAGACGACGGGAGCTTCGGCGGCAAGCCGCAGACGGGCCTCGGCCATGAGAGAGTCCTT
This sequence comes from Desulfomicrobium baculatum DSM 4028, assembly GCF_000023225.1. Lineage (NCBI taxonomy): Bacteria > Pseudomonadati > Thermodesulfobacteriota > Desulfovibrionia > Desulfovibrionales > Desulfomicrobiaceae > Desulfomicrobium > Desulfomicrobium baculatum. The sequence goes on along the minus strand of NC_013173.1, from coordinate 893,496 downwards.
GCCGGAGCCTGAAGGCCCCATGATGTAGATCAGTTTTGACATAAGAATCCTGTTGCAGAACAATAAAAAATTTTCCCATGTTATCCGTAGGGACGAAAAATTTTTCGCCCCTACAACGTGTCGCCCCCGGATTCCGGTACCGGATCAACGCCATGATATCGACATCGTAGGGGCGGCCCTGCGTGGCCGCCCTTCTTCCGGCCCTATGTGGTCATCCTTCCCGTGCGCCAAAAATTGGGCAGGCACGGGGGCCTGCCCCTACGGGCGTTCCGCCGTGGTCGTTGTTGGCGGAAAATTTTCGTGATTCCATGGGTTGGGGCGAAAAAATTTTCGCCCCTACGATGTATCGCACCCTGGAATCCGTTACACCATCAATACACCCGCCCCCCATCCCGCCAGACCCGGCGTACCACCGGCAGGTCGCGGTCGATGTGGACGCGCACGAGGTCGGCTTTGAGGCCGGGTTCGATGCGTCCTCGGTCATGAAGGCCCAGGGCGCGGGCAGGGTTGAGCGTGACCAGGGCCATGGCCTCGTGCAGGGGCAGATCCACTTCGGCGTGCAGGATCCAGGCGGCGTGCAGGAGGCTCCCCGGGACGTAATCCGAGGACAGGCCACCCAGGAGTCCGGCCTTGGCCACTTCGCGCACGGACACGTTGCCGGAATGGGAGCCGTTTCGAACCACGTTGGGCGAGCCCATTAGGGTCAAAAGTCCCAGTTCGCAGGCGCGGCGCGCGGCGTCCATGGTGGTCGGAAATTCACTGATGACGATGCCCTGGCCGTGGGCCCAGTCCACGTGACTGGGCGTGGCGTCGTCGTGGCTGGCCACGGGAACGCCGCGAGCCTGGCACCAGCTCAGGATGTCCTCGGCGTGGGCTCCGGCGAACCGGGTCTGCGCCTCCTGCATGCGGGTCAATTCGGCCTCGAATTCCTGGTCCGACCACTGCCGGTCCTTGCTGTAATACGTGCGATAGGCGTCCGTGTCGACAAACTGGCGCTGGCCGGGGGTGTGGTCCATGAGGGACACAAGGTGCACGTCGTCCATGTTTCGGAAGGGTTCGAAGAGGCGCGGCATGTCAGGGTCGGAGATTTCGCAGCGCACGTGCAGGAAATGCTCGGCGCGCAGGAAGCCGGTAGGCCGCAACTCATCCAGGGCGGTCAGGGTCAGGTCGAGCATGGTGCGACGGTCGCTTTTCTCGTAGTATTGCCCGCAGGAAAGTGCGTCGAGAACGGTGGTGATACCGGCGCTGATGAGCTGCGCGTCGTGGGCCAGCAGCGCGGCGCGGGCCGAGGGCCAGAGCACGCCGGGCCGGGGAACGAGCAGCTTTTCGAGGTTGTCGGTGTGCAGCTCGACCAGTCCGGGGATGAGCAGGTCGCCACCGAAATCGACGGCGTCGGAACAAGCGTTCGCGCCGGGGGAGACATCGTGGATCAGGCCGTCACGGACGCTCACGGCACCGAGGACAGTCTCGCCCTCAAGGACGATGCGGGCGTTGGCAAGGATCATTTCACTCATGGCTTACTCCGGTCTGTTCAGCAGCAGGCAGCGGTTGGCGACCCGCCCGCGCACGTCGTCGTCATGAAAGATGCCCACCACTGCCGCGCCTCGTTTCTTGGCTTCGAGAATCATGTCCACGACGGTGCTTCGGTTCTCTCCGTCCAGGGAAGCCGTGGGCTCATCGAGGAGCAGGATGGGATAGTCGCGGATGAAGCCGCGCGCGATGTTGACGCGTTGCTGCTCGCCGCCCGAGAAAGTCGCCGGGGCCAGGGACCACAGGCGCTCGGGGATGTTCAGGCGGGCCAGCATCCGTCCGGCCCTGTCCCTGGCTTCATCCAGGCCCACGCCCATGGCGGCGAGGCGCTCGGCCACCAGGTCGAGACAGGAGACGCGGGGGATGACGCGCAGGAACTGGCTGACATAGCCGAGGGTGCGGCGGCGCACGTCGAGAACCGTACGGGGCTGGGCGGACGTCATGTCCACACCGTCCCCGTCATGACTGATAACGACGCTGCCCGTTGTGGGCCGGTAGTTGGCGTAGATGGAACGCAGCAGGCTCGACTTGCCCGCGCCGGAGGGGCCGTGCAGGGCGACGCACTCCCCGGCCGCGACGTCGAGATCCACGCCGTCGAAGGCTCGGATGCATGTCCCGCCCTGGGTGTGCAGGACAAAGGTCTTGGCCAGGGAGCGAATGGAAATCATGGGAATATTCATGGATGCCTCACGCTTGCAGAATGGATGAGACCAGAAGTTGGGTGTACGGGTGGCACGGGTCGTCCAGAACCTGATCGGACAGGCCCGTCTCCACGACCTCGCCGCCGCGCATGACCATCATGCGATGGGCCAGGATGCGGGCCACGGCCAGATCGTGGGTGACCAGCACCACGGCCAGCCCCAGGGACGAGACCAGATGGCGCAACAGGTCCAGGAGCTTGGCCTGGACTGAGACGTCAAGGCCGCTGGTGGGCTCGTCCATGAAAATGAGGCGCGGCTCCGTGACCAAGTTGCGGGCGATCTGCAAGCGCTGCTGCATGCCGCCGGAAAAGGCCGAGGGGTGATCGTCGATGCGGGCCTGGTCCAGTTCGACCCGCTCCATCCAGTCCAGGCCCGCCCTGCGGATCCGCCCATAATGACGATCTCCCAAGGCCATGAGCCGTTCGCCGATGTTGCCTCCGGCGCTGACGCGCATGCGCAGCCCGTCGCGCGGATTCTGGTGCACGACGCCCAGGTCCGTGCGCTGCAGGCGGCGGCGGTCGGCCTCGGACAGTTCGGCCAGGGACAGCCAGCGGCCGTCCCGGTCCCGGTAGGACACCTCCCCCCTGGTGGGCATCAGCCGTCCGGACAAAAGGCTCAAAAGCGTGGACTTGCCCGAACCCGACTCACCGACAATGGCCAGTACCTCGCCGGGCCAGAGGGTAAAATTCACGTCGCGGCAGCCCACGCGGTTTCCGTAGTAGCGGGTCAGACCCGTGACGCGAAGCAGTTCATCATCCATCACTTATCCTCCTGCTCACGCACGCGCCGCGCGCAGTAATCCGAATCCGAACAGACGAACATGCGTCCACCTCGGTCGTCGGTGATGATCTCGTCGAGAAAGCTCTGCCGCGATCCGCAGATGGCGCAGGCTTCGTCCCAGGCCTGGATCTCGAAGGGATGGTCCTCGAAATCCAGGCTCTTCACCCTGGTGTGGGGCGGGATGGCGTAGATGCGCTTTTCGCGTCCTGCGCCGAAAAGCTGCAGGGCCGAGCAGTCGTCCATCTTGGGATTGTCGAATTTGGGGATGGGGGATGGGCACATGATGTAGCGACCCTCGACCTTGACGGGATAGTTGTAGCTGGTGGCGATGCGGCCGTGTACGGCTATGTCCTCATAGAGCTTGACGTGCATGACCCCGTATTCCTCCAAAGCGTGCATGGTCCGCGTCTCGGACTCGCTGGGCTCCATGAAGCGCAGAGGTTCGGGGATGGGCACCTGATAGACGAGAATCTGGCCGGATTTGAGCGGCGCTTCCGGGATGCGGTGCCGGGTCTGGATGACCGTGGCCTCTTCCGTGGCGGTGGTTGTGGCCACCTGCGCCGTTCTGGCGAAAAAGGAACGGATGGAAACCGCGTTGGTCGTGTCGTCGGCCCCCTGGTCGATGACTTTCAAGACGTCATCAGGACCGATGATGCCGGCCGTGATCTGGATGCCGCCGGTACCCCAGCCGTAAGGCAGAGGCATCTCGCGGCTGCCGAAGGGGACCTGATAGCCGGGGATGGCCACGGCCTTTAAAATTGCACGGCGAATCATGCCCTTGGTCTGCTCGTCCAGATATGCATAGTTGTATCCGGGCATGGCTTCAGCGTTCATGGTCTTCCTCCTTGCCTGCGGCGTCCCTGCGCAACCCGCGCACCAGGGCCAGTTCGGACTGGAAATCAACGTAATGCGGCAGCTTCAGATGTTGCACAAAGCCCGAGGCTTCGACGTTGTCGCTGTGGTAGAGGACAAATTCCTGATCCTGGGCCGGTCCGCGCACCTCCTCGCCCAGCTCCCCGGCGCGCAGCGACCTGTCCACCAGGGCCATGCTCATGGCCTTGCGTTCGCCCTGGCCAAAGGTCAGGCCATAGCCGCGCGTGAAGCGGGCGTCGCCGGAGCCGATGAACTGGTTCACGGTCTCGCACTCGGTCAGGGTGATCTCGCCGATGGTCACGGAAAAACCCAGTTCTTCCGGCACAAATTCGATTTCCACCTCGCCCATGCGGATCTCACCGACAAAGGGATGGGAATTGCCGAAGCCGCGCTGGGTGGAATAGCCCATGGCCAGCAGGAAGCCCTCGTCGGCGCGGGCCAGATTCTGGAGGCGCATGGAGCGTCCGGCGGGAAGGGTCAAGGGGTGGCGGGTCAGGTCGCCCGGTTCGGGATCGTCGCCCCGGCCCTCGGATTCGATGATGCCTTCGCGGCCCAGCACATCGAGCACGCGCGGCATGTTCGGCGTGCCGGGCGTGCCACGCGTGTTAGTCGCTTCGTCGATCTCCGTCGGCACCGGGACTCCCCCTTCCTGCTCCTGTGCCCCGGCCAGGCCCCAATCAAGCAAACGATGGGTGTAGTCGAAGGTCGGTCCGAGCAGCTGACCGCCAGGGACGTCCTTGAACGTCGCGGAAATGCGGCGGCGAACATGCATCCGTGACGTGTCCATGGGCAGGGCGTAGCCAAAGCGCGGCAAGGTCGTGCGGTAGGCGCGCAGCAGAAAGATGGCCTCCATCAGGTCGCCCCTCGCCTGCTTCACGGCCAGGGCCGCAAGGTGCGGATCGTAAAGGGAGCCCTCGCTCATGACCCGGTCCACCGACAGGGACAGCTGCTGGCGGATCTGCTCCAGGGAAATTTCCGGCACGGACTCGTCGCCGCGCCGCTCCCGGGCCAGCAGCCTGTGCGCGGCGGCAATGGCCTTCTCGCCGCCCTTGACAGCTACATACATGGCCGGTCCTCCATTTTAAGGGTCCGGGGCAAGCCCACGACATGGGCCTGGCCGACAAGGATCAAATCCACGCCCCGGGGAAAAAGACGGCCGTTGCCGCGCCAGTCGGCAACGAACCCGGGAGGAAGCCAGGAAAGGGGCAGACGCTCCTCCCCGTCCACTCCCGGCCCCATGACGCTGATGCTTTCGCCCGGGGCGGCATCAAAATCCGTGGCCAGCAGCACGGTGGTCGATTGTTCGGGATATTCGGAACTGCCCAAGGATAACACGTCCAGCGACGGCATGAGCGCGTGGCTCAAGACCACGGCGAAGGAAGCCTTTGCCGGAGCGTCGGTCAGCGGGCACGCGCAGTGAAAGCGCAGAAAACGCCGGGCGTCGTCGGTGGCTGCCTGGGCGTCGAGCCAGACCGGGGTGTCCATGTCGCACAAGGTCAGGACCACGGAGGCCATGCCGCCGCTCCAGCCACGCGGCCCGTCGGCCTGAACGGGAAGTGGCACGAGGCTGCCTGGCCGGGACATGGCTTCGAGGATGGCGCGGAACGTGCCCTGGCTTTCATAAACCGGGCGGGCAAAACCGGCGGGAATGGATTGCAGCATCATTCCTCCCCCCGCACGAGGGTGAAGAAATCGACCCTGCTCGGACGCACCTCGTCCCGCCGCCTGGCCAGATGCGCCTGCCGTTCCTGTCGCAACGGACTGATCAGCGTGCGGCGCAGTTCCTCGCACCTCTCAGGAAGTTGCAGCAAGGCGTCGAACACCGCCGCCAGACGGGCGCGTTCATGGCAGAGACCGCCGATGAAGGCGTGGCCCATGACTCCCTGGTCCAGGGCCACCGTACAGCGGGTCACGCTCATCTCGCCCAGGTTGAACCGCTCCCCGGTGTTGCCGGTCCGGGCCCTGACCATGACCAGTCCCGTTTCCGGCCCGCGCACGATTTTGTACTGCGGCTGCGCGTCCAGACCGTTCCAGGCATCCCGCAACCGGGCTTCCGGGGCCAGGGCCAGGGCGGCCATCCACTCCTGCCGCGTTGTCTCTTCAGTTGACATCACGAAAACTCCACAATATGAAAATTTGTATAGACATCTATGTCTTTCGACTGGGATTGAAGTCTCAGCATTCTGTGACAATTTGCATTCGGGGAGGCGGCGATGGAGTTACAACGCAGAAACGGGGTGGCCCTGTGGCGGCAGATTCAGGACTGGCTGGAGTTCAGGATCAAGGAGGGCGAGTTGCCGCCCGGCAGCAAACTCCCCACAGAGCAGGAACTGGCCGAACGCTTCGGGGTCAACCGCCACACGGTGCGGCGGGCGCTGACGCTCCTCGCGGAAAAGGAGCTGATTCGCACGGAACAGGGCAGCGGCAGCTTCGTGCGCGAACAGGTCATCGACTACGCGGTGGGCGCGCGCACCCGTTTCCACGAGAACCTGCTTCGCCAGGAACGAAAACCGCGCGGGGAGCTTATCTCGTCCGGCGTCATTCCTGCCACGACTGAGGTTGCCAGGGCGCTGGAACTGGAAAAAGGCGAGCCCGTCGTCGTGCTCGAAACCCTCGGCGAGGCCGACGGGGCGCGCATCTGCCTGGCCAGCGCTCATTTCCCTCAAGCCCGCTTTCCGGGTCTGGCAGAACATTTTCGCGAGACAGGTTCCGTGACCCAGGCGCTGCGCCATTACGGGGTCATGGACTACCGCCGCAAAAGCACGCACATCTCAAGCCGCCTGCCCACGGCCAGAGAAGCCCGCATGCTGCGCCAGGCCAAAACCCGACCTGTACTCGTCACGGAGAGCGTGAACGTCGACCCCAGAGAATGGCCCATAGAGTTCTGTGAAACGCGCTTTGCGTCCGAGCGTGTGCAATTCATCATTGAAACCTGATCGCGGGCATTTCGTCACGTCAAGCGAAGCCCCACCGTGACTTCCATTGCAAATCTACATCCGACAACGGTCTCCTGCGCTATGTAATACGAATATATTACACATCCACATCCCATAAAATCGCGGAATTTGTAACGCTGCATGCAAATGAACCGGGCACGTCCTTGATATAAGCTCAGAGAGATTTCAATCAAATTCAGATCATAAAAAAATGTATGACAACATTTATTTTGATTACACCCTTGATTCAAGCGCACACACCATGTATATGAGAACTGCTGTTTATCTGGCAAATTATGCCTTTAAAGACAGCCTTACCGCTCAAGGGATCGTAACATGAAATATATGCTGATCGCGTGCATCACTGTTTGCGCATTCCTTTCCGGTTGCGCCACAAACGCGACACAACGCAACGCCATGGAGAGCTTCGGCCTGGCCACGGAGAGAGTCGGGCGCATGAGCGAATCCGAGTTCCTCTCCATGCGTAGCGAAGTCATCGAAATGAACTCGCTGCTCGTGCTCCTCGACACATCAAAAAATACAGACAACTGGGCCTACGACGAATCGGCCCTTGCCGAAACAACGGCCATGCGCGTTGCCGCTTGCAAATCGCTGCGCATGTACGGCGACCTGCTCATACGCCTTGCAGCGGATGATCGCACCGAGATGGTACGCAGGTCAGCACGGGTTTTTCTGGACAACATCACCGAGACATTGGGGCCGGAACTGACCCGCGCCCAGGAAGAAGCCGTGCAAAACGTCACACGGGGACTTGATGCCCCGTGGACAGCACGCAGAAAGTCCGAAACCATCAAGGGTATTGTACTGGCCTTTGCGGATTCCGTAACGTCTCTTACAAACAGACTGCAGGCCGACTTTTCCCTGGGCGAATCTTCCCTCAGCTATTTGCAAGCCTATGCAGACACGGCCATGAAACTTGAAATCATCTCTGCGGCCATTATCGACAGCCAAGACACGTACTCCCTGCTCGAAAGGAGCAAGGCGGTGAAAGCTTTCGTGCTGGCGCAGGAATCTCGTGTCCGCGTCCACGCCATTGGCGCACGGATTCATGAGGCCATGGCCACTTTGCAAAAAGCCAATGCACATGTCGCATCCGCTGTGCAGGACGACAGCTATGATCTGCAGGAAATCAGGGAATACGGAAAACAGATCCAGAAGATCAGCACAATGCAGCTGGTTCTATCCCGCTGAGAAAAAGCAGACATGATCCTGACGAAGCGCCCCCCGAGGGCGCTTTTTTCTTGAAAAAAAAGGCAACCCGAAGGCTGCCGTTAACGTGCAGGGATCAATTTTCCGGACAGGACGGAAGGGGAAGCAGACGGCTGACCCGTTCGCGGTAAGCCTGATAGGTCTCGCCGAACTGGTCTTCGAGTTCCAATTCTTCGGCTCCAACGTTTTTGAAAAAAAGGAAAATTCCGACAGCAATGCCCAGAATCCCCAAATTGGTGTTCAGGACCAGGCAAAGCCCAGGCATTATGCCAAGCAGATTGGCGGCCAGGATCGGGTTGCGGCTCCAGGCGAAGGGACCGGACTCGACCAGCATGTAGCCCTCGCCTTTTCTCAACTCGCGCACGGCCAGCGTCAGACCGACCAAGCCCGCCGCAAGCCATAAAAATCCAATCACCGAACCGAGCAAAAACCAGTCAGTGCCAAGGAGCAGATTCTCTAAAATACTGCCGGCCACGATGATGCCGTATGCAGGCATTAGCACTTTACAGGCAAGACTTTGTGTATTCATCATATTCTCCTCATGGACAAAATTGAGTATGCCATCACTGGTTCACATAAGTACCACTACCCGCCACAATTGAAAAGAACCCGGGCCGAATTATTCCGGGCCGGGTTCATCACGTCATGCTAGCGAGTCAACTGACGGTAGCGGATGCGGCGCGGCACCGTCAGGGTGTTTCCGGTGCGGCGCTTCAGATCCTTCTCATATTCCGAATAGTTGCCCTCGAACCAGACCACCTGGCTGTCGCCCTCGAAGGCCAGGATGTGGGTCGCGATGCGGTCCAAGAACCAGCGATCATGGGAAATGACCACCGCGCATCCGGCAAAATTCTCCAGAGCCTCTTCCAGGGCGCGCATGGTGTTCACGTCCAGGTCGTTGGTCGGTTCGTCGAGGAGCAGTACGTTGGCCTCTTTTTTGAGCATCAGCGCCAAGTGCAGACGGTTGCGCTCGCCGCCGGAGAGCATGCCGACGGTCTTCTGCTGATCCGGCCCGGCAAAGTTGAACTTGCTGACATAGGCCCTCGAATTGATGTCGCGGCCTCCGATATTGATGGTGTCGTAGCCGCCGGAAACCATTTCCCAGACGGATTTCTTCGGGTCCAGCACATCGCGGTCCTGCTCCACATGGGCCAGCTTCACGGTCTGACCGAGACGGATCTCCCCGCTGTCGGGCTTCTCCTGGCCGGAGATCATGCGAAAAAGCGTGGTCTTGCCCGCGCCGTTGGGACCGATGACGCCGACAATGCCGCCCGGAGGCAGGGCAAAGCTCATGTCTTCGATGAGCAGCTTGTCCTCGTACGCCTTCTTCACATGATCGGCTTCGATGACCACGTCGCCCAGACGCGGACCTGAAGGAATGAAGAGTTCCAGCGTCTTGATCTTGTCTTTGGTCTCCTGGTTGAGCAGGTTCTCGTAGGACGAAATTCTGGCCTTGGCCTTGGCATGACGGCCCTTGGGAGACATGTTGATCCACTCAAGCTCGTGCTTCAGGGTTCGCTGGCGGGCGCTCTCCTCCTTTTCCTCCTGGGCCAGGCGGTTCTGCTTCTGCTCGAGCCAGGACGAATAGTTGCCCTTCCACGGGATGCCCACGCCACGGTCCAGTTCCAGAATCCAGCCTGCGACGTTGTCCAGGAAATAACGGTCATGGGTCACGGCGATGATGGTGCCCTGGTACTGCTGGAGGTGATGCTCAAGCCAGGCGATGGTCTCGGCGTCGAGATGGTTGGTGGGTTCGTCCAGCAGCAGGATGTCGGGCTTTTGCAGCAGCAGGCGGCACAGGGCCACGCGGCGCTTCTCGCCGCCGGACAAAACGCCGATCTTTGTCTCGGGTTCCGGGCAGCGCAGAGCCTCCATGGCCATTTCCAGTTTGGAATCAAGTTCCCAGGCGTCCTGAGCGTCGAGCTTTTCCTGCACGTCGGCCTGACGGGCGATGAGCGCGTCCATCTCGTCGTCGCTCATGGGCTCTGCGAACTTGGCGTTGATGTCTTCGAACTCCTGCATGAGGTCGACGGTTTCCTGCACCGCCTCCTGCACGATCTCGCGCACGGTCCGCTCCGGATCCAGCTTCGGTTCCTGCTCCAGGTAGCCCACGGAATAGCCGGGGGAGATGACTATCTGCCCGTTGTACTCCTTGTCCACGCCGGCCATGATCTTGAGGAGCGAGCTCTTGCCCGAGCCGTTCAGACCCAGCACGCCGATCTTGGCTCCGTAGAAAAAGGACAGGGAGATGTCTTTTATGACCGGCTTCTTGTCGTAAAACCGGGACACCTTCAGCATGGAATAGATAATCTTATTTGGTTCGTCGCTCATGATAATAACCTCGAATATGGATAGATTGTATGCTTTCTTCCCGGCCATGCACGGGCCGGGAACGGAAGCGGTCGACAAAGGCCGACCGCGAGAAATGACGCCGGGACGTGAGGCAGACTAATGGCCGAAGCCGGGAATTTCCAGTCTCTTTTCCAGCCTGCGCAGACCATAGGAAGCCACGCTGACCAGAATCAGATAATAGACGCCCACGACCATGAAGACCTCGCTGAAGCGAAAGCTTTCGCTGGCCACGATCTTGGCCTGGCCGGTCAGCTCGAAGCAGGTGATGACGTAGGCCAGGGACGAATACTTGATCAGATACACGATCTCGTTCCCGCAACCGGGCAACGCCCGGCGAAAGGCCTGGGGGATGATGATCCAGATCAGGGTCGTGAAGGTTGAGAAACCAAGCGCCTGGGCCGCCAGCACCTGACCACGCTTGATGGAAAGCAGCCCGCCGCGGATGTACTCCGAATGGTAGGCCGCGCTGCACAGGGTGAAGCCGAGCACGGCCGCCGTGTAGGGCTGAAAATAGATACCCACGTTCGGCAGGCCGAAATAGAGGATGAAAAGCTGGATGACCAGCGGCGTACCCCGGAAAAGCGCGGCGTAACCGTTGGCCAGGGCGCGCAGCACGCCGCCGCCGAAAGCCCGACACGCGCCCACCACCACTCCGAAAAAAATGCCCAGAATGGCCGAAGGCACGATGAGTTGCAGGCTGACCAGCACCCCCTTGTTCAGTGCGGGCACCAGGCGCTCCAGCAGAAAGATGAACTCCTCGTTCATGCGCAGGCGCCCTCGACATCGAGAATCTGGGAGCAGAAATCAAGGGTGCGGGTGCCCGACCCCTCGGCCAAAAGATCCTTGGGGCTGCCCTGCTCGATGATCCTGCCTTCCTGCATGAAAAGCACCTCGTCGGCCAGGGAGCGGGTGAACCCCATCTGGTGCGTGGCCATGACCATGGTCATGCCGTTCTGGGCCAGCCCGCGAATGACGGTCAGCACCTCGCTGACCAATTCCGGATCCAGGGCCGAGGTCGGCTCGTCCAGCAGCATGACCTTGGGATCCATGGCCAGGGCGCGGGCGATGGACACGCGCTGCTTCTGCCCGCCGGACAACTCCGCCGGATAGAGATGCCCCTTGTCGGCCAGGCCGACGCGCTCCAGCTCGGCCTTGGCACGGGCCTTGGCCCGGGCGCGGCTCATGCCCTTGACCTTGCGCAGGGCGATGCTGACGTTTTCCGAGGCGGTCAGGTGGTCGAAAAGATTGAAATCCTGGAAGATCATGCCCACCTGCTGACGAAATTCGCACAGCTCGCGCGCTTTGCGCGGATCCACGCGCCTGCCGTCCAGCTCGATTTCGCCCCGGTCGGGCACGATAAGATAGTTCATGCATTGCAAGAGCGTACTCTTGCCGCCCCCCGAGGGACCGATGAGCACCTTCATTTCGCCTTCATAAAGATCAAGACTCACGGATTTGAGTATCTCGCGCCCGCCCAGAACCTTGGAGATGCCCTGCACCCGCATGAGCGGATTTCTTGTGTTCGTATTCACCATTAATGCACATAACCCTTTATTCTGAAACGTTTTTCAAGGGCGCGCAGGGCAATGACCCCGGCCCAGGTCAATAAGAAATAAAGCACTGCCGCGCTGACGTACATAGGCAGGTGCTGATAGGTCCGCGAAGCCACGAAGTGCGTCCGCGCCATGATCTCGCTCGCCCCGAGCACAAAGGCCAGGGCCGAATCCTTCAATATGATGGAATACTCGTTGGACCAGCCGGGGATGGACAGGCGCAAGGCCTGCGGCAGGATGATGGAACGGATGGCCAGGCCGTCCGACATGCCAAGGGCCCGAGCCGCTTTCAGCTGGCCTTTGGACAGGGACAGGATGGAGCCGCGAAAAATTTGTGACTGATAGGCTCCGCTGGTCATGCCGAGCACGATGATGGCCGCCGCCACTGCGTTCAGATTGAGCCCCACAAGGTTGAAGAGCCCGAAGTAGAAAAGAAAAAGCAGTACCAGAATCGGCACGCCGCGAAAAAACCATACGTAAAGGCCGCACAACGTCCGCACCGCCCACGGGCCGTAAACCTGCCCCACGGCCAGAGGCACGCCGATAAAAAGGCCCAAAAACATTGCGCCGACCACTGCGATCACAGTGACGGTCGCGCCCTGCAGCACATATGGCATGGCGTCCAGCAGGACGGTGACGGTTTCGTTCATGATCAGGGCTGAATCCTTGGCGTGGCTTGGCAAAAAAACGGGAAGGCCGGGGCATTGCCAGGCCTTCCCGAGGTTTCAAAAAACGGTCGGACTACTTGTTCAGGTGCTTGGCGATGAGCTCTTCCCAGTAGGGATCGGCTTTGAGCAGTTCGAAGCCCTTGTTCAGCGTGTCGAGCAGTTCCTTGTCTTCCTTGCGCACGGCAGCGCCAAAAGGCTCGACCTCGCCGAAAATGCCGACGATCTGCACGGGGCGTTTCTTCTCGGCGTCGCGGGCCGGGGGATAGTTCATGGCGGCGGCATCAAGGCGGCCGTTGACCAGGTCTTCGATGGCCATGGGAGCGGAATCATACAGCTTGATGGTGAACTTCCAGCCCTGCTTTTCCTTCTCGTCGGCCATCCACTTGGCTTCGGAGGTGCCGGCCTGCATGCCCACGGTCACTTCCTTGCCATAGATTTCCTCCGCCTTGAGCGCGGAATCCTTCTTGGTCACGAACACGTTCTTCACTTCCCAGTAGGGTGCGGTGAAGTTGACCTTTTCGGAACGCTCGGCGGTGATGGTCATGCCGGAGCAGATGAAGTCGATCTTCTTGGCCAGCAGGTTGGGAATGATGCCATCCCAGTCCACGGGCACGTGCTTGACCTTGAAGCCCATCTTGGCCGCGATCCAGTCCACCGCGTCCACGTCGAAGCCGCTGGGCTTGCCGCTCTGATCGACGTAGGCGAACGGAGGATAGTTGGCGTCGATGCCGTTCAACAGGACTTTTTCCTCGGCCAGGGCCGGACCGGCAGCCATGCACAGGAGGCAGGCGATCACAAAAGCAGCGCGTTTCAGCATGTTGTTCATCCTCATGAAAACGTTTGACAAAAATTCAGGTTCCCCCACAAGTAACCATGAACCGCCCAGACCGACCTGTTTTTTCAAGTGGGTCAAAACCAGTTCATTGTGCGGCACAACACTTCCAAATGCCGAATGATTTGCAGCATTGTGACATGTACACCGGTATATTCATTTTTCAAAAACCGCAACACATCACCGGCCCCCATGGAAATGCAGAAGAACCAGAAGAAAGCGTATATTTGCGGACTTGCAGCGGTCTGCCTGTGGTCGACCGTGGCCACGGCCTTCAAGCTGTCGCTACGCCACCTCGGGCCGGAGCCGCTGCTCTTCTACGCCAGTCTGACCTCGGTGCTGGTCCTGCTCCTGATCCTGGTCCTCCAGGGAAGGATGGGAGAACTGTCACGGCTGACATTCAAGAAAGCCCGCTTCTCGCTGTTCCTGGGCGGCCTCAACCCCTTCCTCTACTACCTCGTGCTGATCCGCGCCTACGACCTGCTCCGCGCCCAGGAAGCCCAGGCCATCAACTACACCTGGGCCATCACCATGAGCCTCTTGGCCATACCGCTCCTTGGGCAGCGCCTGCGCGGCCTGCAGATTCTGGCCATGGGCCTCGGTTATCTCGGAGCGCTCATCATCTCCACCCACGGCGACCTGCTGGGATTTGAGATGGAAAGCCCCTTGGGCTTTGCCCTGGCCATGGGCAGCACGGTGATCTGGGCCCTGTTCTGGATTTTCGGAGTCAGGGATACCCTGGACCCGACCTTGCGCCTGCTGCTCAATTTCTGCTGCGGTACGATCTACACCGGGGCGTGGGCGCTCCTGTCCGGCATTTCGCTGATCCCCAACGGACCGGGGTTTCTGGGCGCGGTCTATATCGGCGTCTTCGAGATGGGCGTGACCTTCGTACTCTGGATGTCGGCCCTGCGCCTGTCGCGGACTACGGCGCAGGTCAGCAACCTGATTTATCTGGCTCCGTTTTTGTCGCTCTTCATAATTCATTTCCTGGTTGGCGAGACCATCTACGCTTCCACCCTGGTCGGGTTGGCCTTCATCCTGGTCGGCACCGTGGTGCAAAAATTCGCGGATGCACACGAATCAAGCTGAAAAAACAAAGAGTTCCCTTCCCGGCGATTCTTTTTGCGCACGCAAGGGCCGCGTTTGCTTCAGCCTTTTCTCCCTTCGCACCCGCCCGGAATGACCCGGGGTTCAATCATGGGCCCTCTTTGAGTCCGGCCACACACGTTGCAATCCTAAAAAAATATTGACAGGCGAACAGCTCACTACTAACTAATCAAACAGTCTTGAAGCGTCATGCCATTTCATGGGAAGTGAACGTGGCGCTGGTGCGGACCAGCTGGTAGCTGTTTCCAGCCGAAATATCCGCATTTTTCTTACCTTTTTTTTTCGGAGTTATAGTCTAGTCTATGAACATCTATGTTGGAAATCTGTCCTGGTCGACCACCGATGCCGACCTGAAGTCCCTGTTTTCCCAGTACGGCGAAGTCACCTCTGCTCACGTCATCGAAGATCGCGCCACCGGCCGCTCCCGCGGTTTCGGTTTTGTCGAGATGGATGACGAAGGCGCCCGCAAGGCCATCCAGGCAGTGAACGGCACCGATCTTCAGGGCCGCACCCTGAAAGTCAACGAATCTCAGCCCCGTGAGAGCCGCCCCCGCTACTAAGCGGACTGTTCGATCATGAGGAAGCCCGTCACCGACGGGCTTTTTTTTGTCCAAAATCCTCCCGGAACCTGACCGGAACCCGATTGACGCGGTTCTGCCTTGCGCATAATCAGGCCCGACAATCACACCCCCGCCTCAGGAGTTTCCGATGCCTTTTTCCGCCAAAGCGGTTCCGCTTTTCCTCGTCTTTTTCCTGTCGATGCTCTTTGGCTGCGCAAAGACCGTCCCCCAGCCTTCGCAACCCGCCCGGATGCACGGCGACAGCGTGAAGAATATCCCCCAAGCTCCGCCGGCTGCGAAAATCCCCAAACCGTCCGTGACGCCGCAGGCCAAACCCCAGCCCAAGCCTGAGTCCGCCGAAGCGCCCCCTTGTCGTGAATGCGAGACAGTGAGTTCCGACCAGGACCGTGCGGATTGCTTCAAGCTCCAGCCCGGCAAGACGGCCAAAAATTCAAAGGGCAAGACCGTGACCGGCCGCTGCCAGCCGCAATGCGTGCCCTACGCCCGCTGCCGCAGCGGCATCATGACCTGCCGCCTGGGCGACACCGGCCCCGTGGAATGGTTCGAGTGCGCGCGCAAGAGCAAAGCCACCACGTCCATCCCCAAGGCCGGATCCATCATGGTCATTGGCGTCAACACGCGCCGCAAGATGCCCACCGGCCACCTTGGCTACGTGGAAGAAGCCTGCCCCAACGCCGACGGCACCTGGACCCTGCGCTTCAGTCACACCAACTTTGACCGCAAATGCCACCTGGACCTTGACGCGAAAGTTTTGTTCAACCCCAAGACCATGACCGCCAGCTTCCTGAGCGGGCCATGGAAAACCTGGGCCAAAGACCTCAAAATCAGCGGCTTCATATTGAGGTGAGCCATGCAGCCATGCATTCTGAAGCACGCTCCACAGAGCGAATACTACTTCCGGGAAGGGTGTTTCATCACCGAACTCTCCAACGGCGACCATGACCCGGCCGCGTCCCTGGCCCGCGCCCGGGTCGAACCGGGGCGCACCACGGCCTGGCACGCCCTGCGCGATACGCTGGAGCGCTACGTGATCCTTGAAGGTACGGGGTTGGTGGAAATCGGCGACCTGCCGCCGCAAGACGTTGCCCCCGGCGACGTGGTCGTCATTCCTGCCGGGTGCAGACAGCGCATCACCTGCACCGGCGCCTTCGACCTCATCTTCCTGGCCGTCTGCACCCCGCGCTTTGACCCGAAAAACTACATCGCCCTGGAAGAGTGAGAGAAAGCTACTGAAAAAAAATGAGAAAGCTCCCCGCCTTCGCGGGGATGACCCAACTCCAATACCATTTCTTCATTGATATTTCGCAGAACCCCTACCTTCTGAAGAAGCAACCACCCCGCCCTTCGGGCACCCCTCCTTGGCAGGAGGGGAGTTTGAGTGGCTTTTGGCGGATCTTTAAGCTCCACCAAAGTGCCATGGAGGGGCGGGTCGGTCCGGGCAGGCCGATTCGACTGTTTGACCGAGCCAGGCATCGTTGGCGGAATCGTTGCCGCTCGCATTGCACCCCATTCACGTCCTGCACGCAACGATTCAGCCCTACGAGGCCCGCGAGGGAGTTTCGAAGCGGCCTGCCCGGACCGACCCGCCCCTCCACTCCAAACAAACAAAAACCGCGCCTTTTCCCCAAAAAAAACCGCCGGTTTCCCGGCGGTTCGCTTCCCGTTTTGCAGGGCTTGTTCTTACACGCAATTCCAGATCAGAGCGGCAGCAACAGGCTCTCCCCGGTCATCTCCGCAGGCTTCTCAATCCCCAGAATACCCAGGATGGTCGGCGCCACGTCGGCCAGGCGACCGTCGCGCACCCTGAAGTTTCCCGGTCCGACGTAGACGAAAGGCACAGGATTCAAACTGTGGGAGGTCTTCACGTTGCCCTGCTCGTCCAGCATGTCTTCGGCGTTACCGTGGTCCGCCGTGACCAGGAGCGTGCCGCCCAGCCGTGCCACGCAGTCCATGACCCGCCCCAGGCACTGGTCCACGGCTTCGCAGGCCTTGACCGCCGCCGGGATGACTCCGGTATGGCCGACCATGTCCAGGTTGGCGAAATTACACACCACCAGATCATATTCTCCCGATTCCAGAGCGCCGACGAGAGTGTCCGTGACCTTGTACACGCTCATCTCCGGCTTGAAGTCGTAGGTGGGCACATCCTTGGGCGAGGGCAGCAGCTCGCGGTCTTCGCCGGGAAAAGGCGTTTCCTGGCCGCCGTTGAAAAAATAGGTCACATGGGCGTATTTTTCCGTTTCCGCCGTGCGCAACTGGCGCATGCCCCGCTCTGAAACAAGCTGGCCCAGGATGCGGTCTAGGCTGACGGGCGGAAAAAGTGCGGGCAGGTCAAGATTCTTGTCGTAGCGGGTCATGGTCGCGAAGGCCGACACGATGGGTTTTCGCGGCCGGCTAAAACCGGTGAACTCGTCCTCGGTCAGCGCTCTGGTCAGTTCGCGCGCCCGGTCCGCCCGGAAATTGAAAAAGAGCACGGCGTCGCCGTCCCGGATCAGGCCCAAAGGCTGACCGTCAGCGATCACCACGCGCGGTTTGACAAACTCGTCGTTCTCGCCGCTCGCGTAGGCGTCTCTCACAGCCTCGGCGGCGCTCGCCGCCGGCAGGCCCCGCCCTTCGGTCAGGGCCGCATAGGCCAGTTCGACCCGCTCCCAACGCTGATCGCGGTCCATGGCGTAGTAGCGCCCCGAGACCGTGGCGATGCGTCCCGCACCCATGCGGGCCAGATCGACCTCCAGTTCCTCGATGTAGCCCAGTCCGCTGCGCGGCGGGGTGTCCCGGCCATCCAGAAAGGCGTGCACGCAGATGTCCGCAACGCCCTGATTACTCAAGGCCTGAATCAGAGCCACGAGATGGCTCTGCATGCTGTGTACCCCGCCGTCGGAGACCAGGCCCATGAGATGCACCCGGCCGGAGGCTTTTTTGGTCTTGGCTGCAAGATCGGCCAGCACCGGATTGACGGCCAGGGAACCGTCCTCGATGGCCAGATTGATACGCATGATGTCCTGGTAGACGATGCGCCCGGCTCCGAGGTTCAGGTGGCCGACCTCGGAGTTGCCCATCTGGCCGTCAGGCAGACCCACGTCCCGGCCCATGCACTTGAGTTCCCCTTTGGGGCGACCAAAGAGCAGGGCGTCCATGCGCGGGGTATGGGCCAGGCTGACCGCGTTGCCCGGGCCTGGAGCGGCTTTGCCCCAGCCGTCGAGGATGAGCAGCACGCAGGGCTTTTTCATTTTCCTTCCCCGGCCGTGACGCTTGCCGGCAATTCCATGGCCTCTGCCTTGGAGTAGAGCCCCTCGACATTATACATGGAACGCATCTCGTCCTGGAAAACATGCACGATGACGTCGTTGCAATCGACCAGCACCCACTGGCCGGCCTGCATGCCCTCGACGCCGAAAAACTCCCATTTCTTTTCCGCCAGCTTCTGCATGACCTCGTCCGCCAGGGACTGGGCATGCTTGGCCGATCTGGCCGTGACAAATATCATGGTCTCGGTCAGCGGAGAAAACCCCCGCACGTCAAGGGCCTTGATGTTGGTTCCCTTCTTGTCCGAAAGCCAGGTCACTATCTGTTCAATCTTTTCTTCCATAAGGTTCGCTTACACTCCATATGCTATTTTATCGCTCAAACTCATATTTTCTACGTCAATTCTCCATGCAGGGCAATGAGGCAAACCTTGACGAATGCGACGGGTCAAGGCATAGATCTGCAATGCAGTATATTATCGATTCAGCCCTTTTCCCGATATTTAGAAGCCCCTTAGAAGGGGCCACGGTGTAGCGCCAACCGCGCGAATGATTCAACTGCCGTGAACAGCCCCTTGTTCGCGGCTTTTTTTATTTTTTTACCTGGAGGTCGAACCATGCTTTACGACGTTTCCAACGAAACCATGCCCCGGGAAGAACTGGAGGCCCTGCAGCTCACGCGGCTCAAGGCCATGGTTGAAAAAGTCTATTACAACGTACCGTTCTACCAGAACAGGTTCAACGAGATGGACATCCGGCCGGAGCAGATCCGCTCCCTGGACGACCTCAAGTACCTGCCCTTCACCGAGAAACAGGACCTGCGCAACAACTACCCCTTCGGCCTCTTCGCCGTGCCCCGCGACAACGTCGTGCGCGTGCACGCCTCCTCCGGCACCACGGGCAAGGCCACCGTGGTCGGTTACACCCAGCGCGACGTGAATACCTGGGCCGAGCTGATGGCCCGTTCGCTCATGTGCGCGGGAGCCAGCCGCCGCGACATCGTGCACAATGCCTACGGCTACGGCCTCTTCACCGGGGGCCTCGGCATGCATTACGGCGTGGAGCGCCTGGGCGCGACCATCCTGCCCATCTCCGGCGGCGGCACTCGGCGCCAGGTCATGCTCATGCGCGACTTCGGCTCGACCATCCTGTGCAGCACCCCGTCCTACGCCCTCTTTCTGTACGAATCCATCCTCGCGGCGGGCATGAGCATCGAAGACCTGAAGCTGCACACGGGCATCTTCGGGGCCGAACCCTGGAGCGAAAAGATGCGCTCGGAGATCGAATCGAAGCTCCAGATCAAAGCCCTCGACATCTACGGCCTGTCCGAGATCATGGGTCCGGGCGTGGGCATGGAGTGCTGCGACGCCCAGGACGGGCTGCACATCTGGGAAGACCATTTCCTCATCGAGATCATCGACCCTGAAACGGGCGAGCAGCTCCCCCTGGGCGAATCCGGCGAACTGGTCATCACCACCATCACCAAGGAAGCCCAACCGCTCATCCGTTACCGCACCCGCGACATCACGCGCATCGAGGCCATCCCCTGCCGCTGCGGCCGCACGCACCGGCGCATCTCCCGCATCCAGGGCCGCAGCGACGACATGCTCATCATTCGCGGCGTGAACGTGTTCCCGCAGCAGATCGAGACCATCCTGCTTGAAACCCAGGGCGTGGCCCCGCATTACCAGCTCATCCTGACCCGCCAGGGCAGCCTCGATATGCTTGAGGTTAAGGTGGAAGTGGACGAAAAACTCTTCTCGGACGAGATCAGGCATTTACAGCGTATCGAAGCCAAGATACAAAAAAATATCAAGGAATTCCTGGGCGTCACCGCCAAGGTGACCCTGTCCGAACCGCAGAGCATTGAACGCTCCGAGGGGAAGGCCAAGCGCATCATCGACCTGCGCAACTCGTAAACAAGAGGGCTGGCGCCAATCCCGCGCCCCCACCCCAGACCGGGAGGAATCATGAAAGTTGAACAGATTTCCGTTTTTCTGGAAAACAGAGCCGGCCGCCTGGCCGAAGTGACCAAGACCCTGGCCGAAAACCAGATCAATATCCGCGCCCTGTCCCTGGCCGACACCTCCGATTTCGGCATCCTACGCCTCATCGTGACCGACAACGAAAAGGCCAAGGAAGTTCTCAAAGCCAAGGGGTTCACCGTAGGCCGCACCAACGTCGTGGCCGCCGAGGTGGGCGACCGTCCCGGCGGGCTGCACACCATCCTGGAGATGCTCAACGCCGGCGGCGTAAACGTGGAGTACATGTACGCCTTCGTGACCCAAAGCGGACGCAACGCCATCCTCATCTTCCGCTTCGACCGCACGGACCAGGCCATCGAAGTGCTGCAGAAGAACAGCGTGCGCATCCTTTCGGGAGACGAACTCTACACCCTGTAAAGACAACCGCGCCGCGCCCAAAGCTGGGCGGGTTCATGCCGTCACTCCTGGCCCCCGTTTCGCGACGGGGGCTTTTTTGTCCCGAAGGAGTGGCGCGTACAGCCGCAAATCCCCGTCATCCGGGTGGAGCCGAAGGACCATATGACCAACGATCCTGCCTTGCGTTTCCAGCGGGTCTATGTGGAGATCACAAACATCTGCAACCTGCGCTGCGATTTCTGCGCCGGAACCACGCGGCGCCCCGCGAGCATGGATCCGGCCTTTTTCGAGCAGGTCCTGCGGCAGATCGCCCCGCTGACAGGGCAGGTCTGCCTGCACGTTCTCGGCGAACCGCTCCTGCATCCGCATTTCGGGACAATCATGGACCTGTGCGCGAACGCCGGGATACAGGTCAACCTGACCACCAACGCCACCCTGCTGCCCGAAAAATCGGGCCTGCTGCAAAACCGGGCTCTGCGGCAGATCAACTTCTCCATGCAGTCCCTGCGCCGGGTCGATGGCCTCGATCACGACACCCTGGAGGCGATCCTGGAGTTCAGCAGACAGGCGCTCAGCCTGCGGCCCGAACTCTACATCAATTTTCGTCTCTGGACCCTGAACAACCTTCACGCTCCCGCGCGCAGCGATTTCAACTCGGCGGTACTGGCACGCATCGCGGCAAGCCTTGGCTGCGAAACTCCGCACCTCCCGCCGGGACGCAAGAGCGCCAGGCTCGCGGGCCGCGCCTATCTGCACCTGGATACGATCTTTGACTGGCCGGGCGACCTGACCACGCAGAAGCGTGAACACGGTTTCTGCCACGCCCTGTCCACGCACTGCGCCATCCTGGCCGACGGCACGGTCTGCCCGTGCTGCCTGGACGCGGACGGCAGCATCGCGCTCGGCAATCTCCATGACGCCCCCCTGGCCGACATCCTGGATTCGCCCAGAGCCCGCGCCATGGCCGCAGGGTTCGCGGCCGGGCAGTTGGTGGAGGAGGTCTGCCGCCACTGCACCTATTGCCGCAGGTTCAAAAGCAGGGCACAACGCTGAACACGCCCCGCGCACAACCCGCGCCGAACACAAAGCCGCCCATCCGAGTGCCTCATGGATAATTACTCCCGCTCTGCCCTCAACACCTTTGCCGGGCTGATCCTGAACCGCAAACCCTTGCCCTGCCCCGACGCGCCGGACTGGGGCCTGACCTCGGGCCGCGCCCTCTATGTCGTGGTCAGGGGAGACGAAATCCTTTTCGACGCGGCCCGGAATGAACCGCTGCTGCTCGCCGCGCAAATGCTGGGAGAATGCGACCAGGGACACCTGCAGGCCATGCTGCTGGGCGAAGACGGGAGCAGCCGTTACTTCGCCATCAACATCGAGCGACTGCCGGCGAGCACTACGCAGTGTCTGGGCAGCCTGGGCGTCTTCGTGCCGCTGCGTCAGCACGCGGCGGCGCTGCCTAATCAGATGGCCGCCCTGCTCGGTTACGCCCGCGCCGTCGCGGGCTGGCACAGCCTGGCGCGTTTCTGCAGTCTTTGCGGCCACCCGACCGCGATCAGGCCCGGCTCCCTGGCGCAGACCTGCACAAACCCCCAGTGCGGCGCGCAGCATTTCCCGCGCGTCAATCCGGCCATGATCGTGCTGGTGCACCACGCGGGCATCCATGGCGACAAATGCCTGCTCGGCCGCCAGAGCACCTGGAAACCCCGGGTCTATTCGGCCCTCTCCGGCTATGTGGAGCCAGGCGAAAGCGCCGAGGACGCGGTCCTGCGCGAGGTCATGGAGGAAACCGGCATAAAGATTTGCGATGTGCGCTATTTTTCCTCCCAGCCCTGGCCGTTTTCCGGATCGCTCATGCTCGGCTTTCATGCCCGCGCCACGACCACGGATATTCATATCGATAAAACCGAACTCGAGGACGCCCGCTGGTTTGCCCGCCATAAAATCCCGGCCTTGTTGGCCTCGGGAGAGTTCGCCCTGCCCTCTACCGAGACCATCGCCCGCCAGCTCTTCGACGCCTGGTACTCGCCTGGCGAGTCAGTCCGGGATTGAAGCGCGGCCCTCATCTTCGCGCCCGATAACGGCAGGGGAAACCCCGTCAGATCATTGCATCCGCCTAGGGATTATGGTTAAACATGGGCAAGCGACCTGCCTGTTCCGAAATATCACCACGGGAGAAGACCATGGGTAAGAAACTGCTTCTGGCCGGCGGCGGCCATGCACATATGACCATCCTGGCCCACATGCGCGATCTGATCCGGGAAGGACACGAAGTCACCGTCGTCCAGCCCTCCGATTACCACTACTACTCCGGCATGGGGCCGGGCATGCTCGGCACGACCTACACCCCGGCCGAAATCCGTTTCGCGACCCGCCATGTGGTCGAGGGCATGGGCGGGAGCTTCGTACGGGACAAAGTCGTGCGCATAAACGCCGACCAACGCCAGGTCACCCTGGCTTCCGGCCAGATCATGGACTACGATGTGCTGTCCTGCAACGCGGGCAGCTTCATCCCCTTCGACACTATCCACGGCGACACCTCGAACGTGTTCACGGTCAAGCCCATCGAACGCCTGCAGGAGGCGCAGCGGGCCGTGATCTCGCTTTGCGCCACGCGCACCCGGCCTCATGTGGCCGTGGTCGGAGGCGGTCCGGCCGCCCTTGAAATCGCCGGCAACGTGCGCAAGCTGGCCAAACTCAAAGGGCGGCACGAGCCGCGCATCACCCTTTTCGCCGGCCGGAAACTGCTTGGCCGCTTTCCGGAAAAAATCGGAAAACTGGCCCGCGAATCCTTTGCCCGCCAGAACATCGAGATCAACGAAGACGGCTATGTGGACGAAATCAGTAATGGCGTCATCGTCCAGGGCCAAAAGCACCACCACCCCGACCTCATCTTCGTGGCCACGGGTGTGAGGCCCTCGCGCATCTTCGCCGACTCCGGGCTGCCCACCGGCATCACGGGCGGGCTCCTGGTCAACGAATGGTTGCAAAGCGTGGAGCACCCCGAAATTTTCGGCGGCGGCGACTGCATCGACTTCGAGCCCAAAGCCCTGGACAAGGTCGGCGTCTATGCGGTGCGCGAAAACCCGGTCCTGCTGCGCAACGTGCGCGCCGCCTTGAACGGGACCAGGATGCAGCGCTTCGATCCCGGCGGAAAATATCTGCTTCTGTTCAACATGGGCGACGACACGGCCATCTTCAGCAAAGGGGGATTCATCTTCTGCAACTGGCTGGGATTTTTACTTAAAGACTACATCGATCGCCGCTTCATGCGTCATTTCCAGGCTCTTGGACGCTGACGGACCCATGGATGTCCTGCTACGGGTAAAGGCCCTGGGCAAACGTTTCGGCACGGACACGGTCTTTGAAGGCGTGAGCTTCGACGTGGAACGGGGCAGCCTCGTCTCCCTGGTCGGCCCCTCGGGCGCAGGCAAGACCACACTGCTGCATATCATCGCGGGGCTGCAGGCCCCAGACAGCGGAACGGTCGGACATCTGGGCGGAGGGGAAAAGCCACAGGCCATCCTCGTCTTTCAGGACTACGTGCTCTTCCCGAACATGACGGTGTTCCAGAACATCGCCTTCGGCCTGAAAACGCGCGGACTGTCCAAGGCCGCCATCCGGGACAAGGTCATGCCTTTGCTTGGCTATTTTCACCTTGAGGACCGGGCCGGCGCCTACCCGGCACAGCTCTCGGGCGGGCAGAAGCAGCGTGTGGCCATCGCCCGGGCCATGGTCCTGGAACCATCCTTGCTGCTCCTGGACGAGCCCTTCGCCAACCTGGACCGAAACCTGAAAATGGAGACGGCCCTCTTCATCCGCTCCACCCAGCGCGCTTTCGGCATCACCACGATCTGCGTGACCCATGATCTGCAGGAGGCCCTGGCCATGTCCGACCGCATCGGGGTCATGCTCGGGGGCAGGTTGCGGCAATTCGCTCCGCCGCTGGAGGTCTACCGGCGGCCCGTGGACATGGACACGGCCCGCTTTCTGGGTCCGGTCAACACCATCGGCCATTCCCTGGCCCGGCACCTGGGCCTTGCAACCTGCTGGCTGCGACCGGAAGCCCTGCGCCTGCAAAGGGATGCGGACGGACCCGGCACCGTCACCGCCGCGCACTTCGCGGGCCACTATCTCTCCTACACCGTGCGCGTCCTGGATCAGGAGCTTGTGATCTACGCCCTGGAACCCATGGCCCAGCCCGGCGACAGGGTGCGCGTCCACGTCTCAAACCAATATCCGCCGATCATGGGCGACTCTTTCCCGGAGGATTCATGCGCGTAATATTTTTTCTCTCCCTCTTCCTGGCCCTGACCGCCGGGTGTTCCGAGGCTCCGACCGAGGAGTCCGTGCTCCGGCAGGACTACGCGAGTCTGGAAAACCTCGCGCGCGGCACGGAGGTGCGCTGGCACATGTGGGGCGGCAGCGCCCAGATCAACCAGTGGGTCGACACCTATGTGGCCGGGGAAATGAAACGCCTGTTCGACATAAACGTGGTGCGCGTGCCCATGGACGCGCCGGTCTTCGTCAACAAGCTCTTGACCGAAAAGGTCGCGGGCAAGGACACGGGGACCATGGACCTCTTGTGGATCAACGGCGAAAACTTCAAGAACTCCATGCAGGCCGGGGTGCTTTTCGGCCCCTTCACGGACAGGCTGCCCAATTTCACGGCCTGGTACGACCCGCAGAAATCGGCCCATGATTTCGGTTTCCCCGTGAACGGGTTTGAAGCGCCCTATGGCCGGGCCCAGTTCGTGTTCGAGTACGACACGGAGCGCACGCCCACCCCGCCGGCCACGCTGGCCGAGCTTGCGGACTGGATCAGGGCCAATCCGGGACGTTTCACCTACCCGCAGCCACCGGACTTCACGGGCTCGGCCTTTCTGCGCCAGATCTTCTACGCCACCACCGGCGGCCACGAACAATATATGGACGGCTTCAACCCCGACCTCTACGCCAAAAACGCTCCCCTCACCTTTGCCTGGCTCAGTGAGCTTGGACCCTATCTGTGGCAGGAAGGCCGGACCTATCCCAAAGACGCTGCCGCCCTGGACACCCTGTTTGCACGCGGCGAGATCGACATGGCCATGTCCTATCACCCGGCCCACGCCCAGATGAAAATCCTGGAAAAGACCTATCCGGACACGGCGAAGACCTTTGTCCTGGCCGAGGGGGCCATCTTCAACACCCACTTCACGGCCATTCCCTTCAACGCCCCGAACAAGGCCGGAGCCATGGTCCTGGCCAATTTCCTGATGAGCCCCGAAGCCCAGCTCTCCAAGTTCAAGCCCGAAAACTGGGGCGACCTGCCCGCCCTGGAGATCGGGAAGCTGGACGAGGCGCAGCGCCAGGCCTTCGACGCGGTGGACCTGGGCGCGGCCACCCTCGGCGCGGATGCGCTGTCGGCGGTCGCCGTGCCGGAGATCGCTTCCGAATATCTGGAACTTCTGGAGCGGGACTGGGACACGATCATCCTCGGGCACTAGCAGGCATTGCTCATGAAACGCGGGATCGTCCACGGTCTTCTCCCCCTGCTGCTGCCCTACTGCGCCCTCTTCTGCGCGGGTCTGGCCCTGACCCTGGCCCAGAGCCTGGGCCTTTTCCTGCCGCTGGGATCAGGGGAAGGCACTCTTGAACACTACCAGACCCTGATTCAGGATCAGGGCATACGGCAATCTCTTGGTCTGTCCCTGTCCGTGGCCTTTTTTTCGGCGGCGGGCTCGGTCCTGGGCGGCACCGTCCTGGCACTGGCACTATGGCGCATGCCGCCCGGCCTGCGCAGGGTGGGTGTGGTTTCGAAAGTCGGGCTCATCCTGCCCCACGTGGCGGTGGCCTTCCTGGTCCTGCTGCTGCTCAGCCGGACCGGCCTTGTGGCCTCGGTTCTCTTCCAGACAGGGATCATCTCCTCGCCGGAGGAATTTCCCAGCATCCTGCACACCGGCAGCGGCCTGGGCATGATCCTGGCCTTTCTGCTCAAGGGCGTGCCCTTCGCCCTGCTCCTGATCGGTGCCGTGCTCTTCGGCTTCGACATCCGGCTGATCCAGACCGCGCGCATGCTCGGGGCCGGCCCCTTACGCACCTTCTGGTCCGTGACCCTGCCGCGCCTCTTGCCGGCCATGCACAGCGCCTTCATCATCCTTTTCCTGTACGCCTTCGGCTCCTTCGACATCCCCTTCGTGCTCGGGGAGTCGCACCCCGGTATGCTCTCCATCAGGGTGTTCGACATCTTCTTCCAGCGCGACCTGAGCCAGCGCCCCCAAGCCATGGCCATCCTGACGCTCATGTTCGTCTTCGCCGCCCTCTTCGCCATGCTCTACAACCGCTTCGCCGCCTACCTCGACGGCTGGAGGCGCAAACTGTGAAACACGCGCCGACCATCATCGTTCTGGCGCTTCTCTTCCTGCTGCCGGTCGTCGTGCTGATCCTGCAGGCCGGTGCGCCGGGCTGGCGCTTTCCGGATCTCTGGCCGGAGCTGACTTTTGACGGATTTCGCTTCCTCGCAGCCCGCCCGGAACCGTTTCTGACGGCGCTGGCCAGCTCGCTCGGCTATTCGCTGACGACCGTGGCCGTGACCCTGGCCATGACCATCCTGCCCGCACAGGTGCTGGCCTTCCGTTCATTCCCCGGCAAAAACCTGCTCGAAGGCCTGCTCCTGCTCCCGGCCCTGGTTCCGGCCATGACCTTTTCCATGGGCCTGCACTTCATCTTCATCAAGATCGGCCTGGCCGACACCACGCCCGGCGTGATCCTGGTCCTGTCCATGATCAGCTACCCGTACATGCTGCGCGCCCTGACCACGGGCTACACCCTCATGGGCCGCGAGTACGCAGTCTGCGCCCGCAACCTGGGCGCGTCGAAATGGCGAGTCTTTCTGGAAGTGGAGATGCCGCAGCTCCTCCCGGCCATGGCGGCGGGCGCGAGCGTGGTCTTTCTGGTGGCGTTTTCCGAATATTTCCTGGTCTTCCTGATCGGAGGCGGAAGCGTCGCGTCCTTCACGGGCTATCTCTTCCCGCTCATAACGTCCTCCAACCGCGGCCTCGGGGCGCTTATCACCCTGGTCTTCCTGGCCGTGCCCATCGTCCTCTTCATCGTGCTGGAACTGGGACTGTACAGGTACCACCGCAAGCGGTGGATGCGGTAGGCGGTTGTGCAAGCAGGTCACCCTCACAGATCAGCCCTGACCTTAAAAAAGGGTTGAGCGCTTGCCAAATTTCCGTGAACGAACCCGCCAGTTCTCATTTTCTTGATAAAAACTGCTAACAAGCTCATAATTATCAGTAAAACAGGAAAAGTCAGCTAGAAGATGCTCTTTTCAACTCTATTTTGTACCAAGTGTTGACGCTTCTGGCGCAGTTCGGATAGCTGTTATCTATAAAACTCCTCAAGAGTCATCGGTGTTTGCAATGCCAACCGTGAGCTATTGTTCACAAAGGAGGGAAAATGGACGCAAATGATTTGAAAAAAGTTCTGGCCGGTTGCTGCCTTGCGGCACTCTTGGCCAGTGCCTCGGCAGGCGTGGTCAACGCAGTGGCTTCCGGGAGTGGCTGAGGTGGGAGTTCAAAACCCGCTGCCGGTGGCAGTGATGGAAATGAATCGGACGGAAATTCCACGAAAACCGTTCCCGGTGGAAGTGGCTGCGGTGGTGGAGCAAAAACCGGTGCCGGGAGCACCGATACACCCAAAAAACAGTAACACCGTATCACTTGGAAAATAAGGGGGAGCTGCATGGCTCCCCCTGTCATTTATTGATGAAATCCAAATAAACCAGTTAGCCCGGAAACTCTGCTGGCACTATTCACAGAACAGGAAAGACCATGAACCAAGCGGCACTGCATACGCTTTATCCAGTGACAGCATCATTTCTCGATGCGGAAACACTCTCAAATCTTGAGGCAGCCCACAGCAAGAGTGCAGGAACGCTCCTCACGGCTATTGCGGAGATTTCGCGGGAAGGCTTGGCCCCTTTTTTTCTCCCGGACATCTGTGCTTTGGAACTTGCAATGGAGAAGGTCGCGTCGAAGACGGTTGACCAGCCAGGACCGGCTGATGGCATTATTGTGAATCCGAGCCTTGAATTATGCGTGCTGCATACTTCGGGATGTGTTGACGTTATTCACGGACTGAGCACAGAGAGATGTCCGGTGCATGGTCAAGAAATGATCATGGTGTGGAAAAATAGAGGCATGCAAAAAGTTACTGTTGCCGTGGCAAAGCCTGAAGATCTCGCCGCAATCAAAATTATCACAGACGGGGTGGATCCCTCGAGCGCGGAAACAGAAGCCAACGTTACGCCCGGCCTTGTCGACATTCTTCTCGGAAAAGCCGTCGACAAAGGCATTCTCCTTTCTCCCGCATCACTCATACGACGCAAACGCCAGGATTTTTCCGACAGCCTTTCCATCCCGGAAGAACATCTCAGCGCGGAAGTCTTCACCCTGCAGTGGCATATCACCCAGGATTGCGACCTGTTTTGCCGTCATTGCTACGACCGCAGCGCCCGAGCGAATATGGCCGTGGACAAAGCTTTGGATGTGATCGATGATTTCCATTCCTTTTGCCGGGATCGACACGTTCGCGGCCAGATAAGTTTTTCCGGAGGAAATCCCCTGCTCTACCCCGGATTTCTGGAAGTCTACGAACGTGCAGCCCGGAAGGGTTTCGCCGTGGCCATCCTCGGGAATCCGACCACCAGGGAAACGATGGACTCGATCTTAAAAATCGCCCGGCCGGAATACTTTCAGGTCAGCCTGGAAGGATTGCCCGCACACAACGATTCCATCCGTGGCCACGGGCATTTCCAGCGCGTCATGAACTTTCTTGAGATACTGCGGGCTGTCCATGTCCAAGGACAGATCATGCTTACTCTGACGCGGGATAACATGAACCAGGTGCTGCCCTTGGCGGAATTATTGGAAGTGAAAGTCTGGGGTCTGGCCTTCAACCGGCTCTCCCCGGTGGGAAGAGGAGCGGCTCTTGCCCTGCCAAGTCCCGCTGAATTTCAAGACTTTGCGGCACGGTATTGCGAGTCCGCCTCACGACTCAGTGTCTTATCTTTCAAGGACAACATGCTCAACGCGCATCTGGCCGCCACAGGACAACCACTCTTCGGGGGCTGCACCGGATTCGGCTGTGGAGCGGCTTTTAATTTCATGGCCTTGCTTCCGGACGGAGAAGTGCATGCCTGCCGAAAATTCCCTTCACTTATCGGAAACATTGCCGCCGCGTCTCTTGGCGAAATTTACGACGGGCAAGCAGCCGTCAGCTACCGCACCCGAAGCGAAGCCTGCCGGGAATGCGCCATCGTGGCGACATGCGGCGGTTGCCCGGCGGTAGTTTCAGGCCTGGGCCTGGACATCGCCAAGGATCGCGACCCATTTTGCCCTGGACCAATCCTTCTGCCCCAGTCTCCCGCCACGCCAGCCTCATGAATCACGCCGACGCCTCAAAAAACCAGACGCTAAATTATTTTTGGATGCCGGTCGGGCAGACGTCATCTTTGAGACAATAGCTTTCCACGAATCGACCGATCTGAACACCCATGTGAATGCATTTTTTCCCGGCCAGACAGTCCTCGACATCCTTCTTGTCCAGATGGGTTTCCAGGGAGTGTTCGTCGTGCGTGAATTCCACCAACCAAGCTTCGGTCTTTTCGTCGTAAAAACACGATGTCTGGATGCCGTTCTTCTCGATCTCCGGATACATTTCCCTGATCCTCGCCAAGAGTTCGCTCGCTTTCACCTGCATTGCCGCCTCCTCTATTTCGCGGTCCGAACAGTTAAAAGAATCACAAGTCATAGCATCACTTGTCAGACTTTAGACGAAAACACAATTACGGACCAAATTTTACGGGTTACACAGGGCGATGCTGAACAAAATGATCAGGGACCGTCCCGGACTACTGACCGCTCCGGTCAAGCACGCAGACCGTCTTATCCTGCGGGTCGAAGACTTCGTCCAGGATGGCGTCCACATGGTCTCGCCGAGTGCTGAAAATCTTCGCGCAGCATTCTTCGAGCACCGCGCGGGATTTGGAGTCCAGAGGCAGATCCGGAAACGCGGGCAGACCGAAGTCCTCGAACACCATGGGCACGTATGCCAGATCGCGATCCAGGGTCCAGGCCTGCCCTCCGCCGCCGGTCACGGACTCCTTGAACATCTGGGTCTGATCCATGCGTTTGGCAAATGCCAGGGATTCGGACGGGCGGTTGGATTCGTTGACGCTTGCAATGCGGGTGTTGATCTCGTCGCAGAACTTGCGCAGATGGTCGTGGTTTACGGTTATCATGACCCGGCCGGGATGAAGCGAGTCGGAATAGGGGGTCCCGTGCATGTAGGATTCGATCATACGCGCCAGAGGTTCGTAGATTTCCCACACGGTTTTGGCAAAAAGGCCCTTGCGGGTGAAGCTGCGCGGCCTGCGGAATTGCAGGCTGCAAACCTGGTGCGTGTAGAGAGCAGGATCGTCAAGGGTAACGCCCAGGGAATCAAAAACAAGCCGAGTTCCAGACTCGGACCCAAGCAGGCAATTGAGTCCCGCGAACCAGGAGCGGATGTCCTCAGCCTGGGTCTTGAGCCTGGCGACCTGAGACTCGAAAAAAGCGATCTCTTCATCAAGAGCCGTCCTGGCCCCGAAAAAAGTGTCCGCCGCCTCGCGCAGCCCCTCTTCCACCAAAGCGTCTCCCCATTCATCCAAAAGTCCCATGCGTCCCCCGTTAGCTACGAATATATACAGACTCTACGCACGCCGATGAGTCCTGACAAGCACGCTTCCGATCTTTCATTGACAGCCTCAAGGGCTGGCTATAGTATTTTGTGAAATTTTTTACAGGAGGTTTACGCCTTGAATATTCTGATTTTCGGACCCAACGGCAGCGGCAAGGGAACCCAGGGCTCCCTGGCGAAGAAGAAGTACGATCTGGACCACATCGAGTCCGGTGCGATTTTCCGCAAGCACATCGGCGGCGGCACGGAACTGGGTATGAAGGCCAAGGCTTTCATCGATCGTGGCGAACTCGTTCCTGACGACATCACCATCCCCATGGTTCTCGACGTACTGAAGAATTCCAGCCCCAACGGCTGGCTGCTGGACGGCTTCCCCCGCTCCATCGTGCAGGCCCAGAAGTTGTGGGAAGCACTGCAGGCCGACGGCGTTAAGCTGGACTTCGTCATTGAAATCCTCCTGCCCCGCGAAGTGGCCAAGAACCGCATCATGGGTCGCCGCCTCTGCAAGAACGACAACAACCACCCCAACAACATCTTCATCGACGCCATCAAGCCCAACGGCGATGTATGCCGCGTCTGCGGCGGCGAGCTCACCGCCCGCGCCGACGACCAGGACGAAGATGCCATCGACAAGCGCCACAACATCTACTACGACGCCACCACCGGCACCTTGGCGGCATCCTACTATTACAAGAACCTGTCCAAGGAGTTCGGCTTCAAGTACATTGAACTTGACGGCGAAGGCTCCATCGACGACATCCGCGCCACCCTCATGGCTCAGCTGTAAGCCAGGCGTTCATCTCAAGACCATCAAGGCGGGGACGACCCCGCCTTTTTTATGCATCATGACACTTCAAATCGGCAGAATCGACTATCTCAACATGTGGCATATCTTCCAACTCTTGGCGGACATGTGCCCGGAAGGTCCCGATTTTCATTATCAGCCCGGCCACCCCAGCCAGCTGAACGATGCCCTGGCCACAGGCGGACTGGACATTTCCCCGTCCTCTTCGTTCGAGTATCTGCTCCATGCCGAGCGCTATGAACTGCTGCCCGGCGCCTCCATCTGCGCGCAGGCCGAAGTCCAAAGCGTCCTCTTTCTTTCCCCGGCCCCCCTGGACGAATTGCCCGCATGGCTGGCCCGCCATCCCGGCCCGGTCTGCCTGACCGGGGCCTCGGCCACGTCCACGGCCCTCTTGAAAGTTCTCTGGTCCCAAAAATGGGGGCTGCCCGAAACGCAGTGGCAGGAGGTCGAACCCGGCGCTGGCCTGGCCAGAGGGCGGCCGTTCCTTGAGATCGGCAACCTGGCCCTGCGCCATTTCGTGCATCCGCCCGCAGGCTACCACATTTACGATCTGGCCACCGAGTGGTCGACCTGGACCGGGCTGCCCTTTGTCTTCGCGGTCTGGATCGTGCGCCGGGGCCTGCCTGCTTCCACCCGCGCACTTCTGGCCCTCCTGCAGAAACATATCGGGGACATAACCGCCGAACTGGACAGCCATTTCGAAACCCTGTCCCGCCTGCCCGACCGACCCGACTGGCTGACCAGCCCGGACCTGCTGCGTTACTGGCGGGCCATGGGCTACGGCTTGGGCCCCCGGGAACAGGCCGGGCTCGCCCTCTTCGGCGAACACTGCACCCGCCAGGGCCTCTTGCCCGGCATGCCGGGACTGCGCTGGTTCACGGGCTGAAACAAGAGAGATTCCCGGCTTCGCGGCGATGACTCTGCGGTGGACGGAACGTTCGTGAATGAGCAGGAGTCCCTGTCCGAATTCTGCTCGAAATCTCCCTGACTATTTCTTATCAGCCGCCTCAGGGCCAAGGTCCAGCAGGGACTTTGCGGTCAGCAGGCATCCACCCCTTTTCACTCTCCCCTTTCCCGACCTCAAGTTTTCATGTATTTCTACCGATAGATTTGATCAGGCGTCATGTTCTGAAATAAAGGGAGGAGTTATGGACATAGATGGGATCTCCGGGGGCAATTCCCGGGGCTACGCAAAGCAGGCCTTCGGAGCCGCCGTGGTCGGGAAGACCCTCGACTACATGAACGGCGGCAGCGCCTCGAATGCCCAGCCCTTTGACAAGGAAACATTCGGGGCGGCCGTGGTCACCAAGACGCTCGACACCATGAACGCAAACACTCACCGTCATCAGAACAGGAATCAGGACTCATACTCATTTCAAAAGGATGTGCTCATGCCCACCTATACGGGCCGGGGCACCATCCTTGATGATCTGGGATGAGGCATGGAACATGACGCTCATTGCGGGGAATCCCCGCAATCCGGCCCCGGATGCCTGCATCCGGGGCCTTTTGCATTCTTTTGCGCCCGATATTCAAGTTTTTCGCCAATCGTCCGATACCTCATACAGGGCATGGACGCCCCTTTTGACGCAATACCCGTGGCCAAGGAAGGCCGAGGAGGCGAAGATGAGTTTACGCGTGGATAAACCCGAAGCTCAGGGAAGATGGCGGGAAGGCCAGCTGTCCTGGGACACGGGACACCAGAAGAAGAGACAACAGAGGAACCCGGCCCAGGACAACGATACGTTCGGCGAAGGTGCGGAAAACGAATCGCTCTACAACTCCAAGGGAGACCTCATCCCGCTTTCCTCTTCCCTGAAAGTCGGCATCTGATCAGCAGGCGCAGTCCGCTGCGCCCTCAAGCCGGAGCAAGGCCAGCAGTTCATTATGAATGGAGCCGTTGGTGGCCACGATCATGTGGCCGCCAAGACCGTAGTCGCCGTCCAGTCCGCTGACCGTCCCTCCTGCTTCTTCCACCAAGAGCCATCCGGCCGCCGTGTCCCAGGGTTTGAGCCCGGTCTCGTAGTAACCCTCGAACCGTCCGCAGGCCGTATAGGCCAGATCCACGGCCGCCGAACCCAGACGCCTGATGCCCTGGGAGGCCAGCAGCACCCGCCGCAGCCGCAGGCAGATCTGATCCACCTCGGTATAGAAGGAATACGGAAACCCAGTGGCGATGAGGGAATTCTGCATATTCCCTTCCGTGCTGACGCCGATGCGCGTTCCGTTCAAAAACGCACCCTGGCCGCGCACGGCCCAAAAAAGTTCTTCAAGCA
The DNA here is from genome assembly GCF_000023225.1 of Desulfomicrobium baculatum DSM 4028. Lineage (NCBI taxonomy): Bacteria > Pseudomonadati > Thermodesulfobacteriota > Desulfovibrionia > Desulfovibrionales > Desulfomicrobiaceae > Desulfomicrobium > Desulfomicrobium baculatum. The sequence goes on along the minus strand of NC_013173.1, from coordinate 858,921 downwards.
TAGGCACATAGACCGCGCCAAGGGCAACCTGCCCATCCTTCCACAGGGCCACGGACACGGCCACGATGGGCAGACCGTGGGCGTAGTTGGTGGTGCCGTCCACCGGATCCACGATCCAGGTCAACGCGCCGGGATCAAGGGACTCATGCGATTCCTCGGCCAGGACAGTGGACCCGGGAAGCAATGCCGGCAAGCCCGCGAGCAGCAGCTTCTCCACGGCCAGGTCGGTCTGGGTGACCAGGTCGATGCGCCCCTTGAAGGTGATCTCCTTGGCGTCGTTCCACTGCGTACGCACCACGCCGCCTGCCTGCCGGACACAGGCCAAAAAACCGTTCACCAACTGTTTATCCATGATTTCCCTCCTTTTACTGAATTCTGCTTGCGCTTCGTCTTCAGTCCGGTAAATATGCAACTTGAAAAAGCAACTTGTGTTTCTTGCCTGCGCCCCGCCTTTTTGTTCCCGCTCCGGGGGTGCGACAGACCTGGAAAAAACACAAGCCCGAAGCCTCAGCCTCAAGATCATTGAAGAACCGCTGAGACCTCCGGGAGCCGCAGCAACCGTCGCAGCCAACAGTCAGCCCAAGGATGGGACTTATGCTTATCGGAATCGATGTCGGAGGAACCCACACGGACGGCGTCTGCATCCGGGACGGCCGGGTGGAAGCCATGGCCAAGGTCCCCACGGATCACGACAACCTGCTCGCGACCATCACCGAGGCGTTGTGCGCCATCCTGAAAGATTGCAAAGGCGCGGAAATCCGCACCATCAACCTGAGCACTACCCTGTCCACCAACTCCATCGTCACCGGCCACACCGAGAAAGTGGGCATGTTCGTCATTCCCGGACCGGGAATAGACGCGAACGCTTACGCGCTGGGCAGTCAGTACCATATCCTGTCCGGTTGCGTTGACCATCGCGGAGCCATCTCCGCCAAGGCCCGGGTGGATCAGATCAAACCCATGGCCGCGCGCTGCCGCGAAGAAGGCATCCGCGTCTACGGGGTGGTGGGCAAGTTCTGCACCCGCAACCCGGAACAGGAAACGGTTATTGCCGAGGCCCTCGCCCCTCAAGGCGATTTCGTGACCCAGGGACACCGCGTGTCCGAATCGCTGAATTTCGGGCGGCGCATCAGCACCGTCTATTACAATTCCGCCGTATGGCGCACCTTCAACGCCTTTGCCGACGCCCTGGAGCAAAGCCTCAAAGACTTGAACATTCAGGCCGACATCAACATCGTCAAGGCCGACGGCGGGACCATGCCGCTCAAGCTGGCCCGGGAAATTCCGGTGCAATCCATCTTTTCCGGCCCGGCAGCCTCGGTCATGGGTATCCTCAGCACCTCTCCGGTGACCGAGGACGCGCTGATCCTCGACATCGGCGGCACGACCACGGACATGGCCGTACTGCTCGACGGCGTGCCCCTGCTTGAGCGCGACGGCATCTCCATCGGCGAACACCCGACCCTGGTGCGGGCACTCAAGGTCGAATCCATCGGCATCGGCGGAGACTCGTTCATCAGCTCCCGCGATGGCCAATTGCGGGTCGGACCCGATCGCCACGGCCCGTGCATGGCTGCCGGCGGCCCCGCCCCGGCGCTCATGGACGCCATGAACGTCCTCGGCCACGCCTCCTTCGGCGACCGCGAACGTTCGGCCAAGGGCATCAAGGAAGTGGCCATGATCCAGGGCCTCTCCGCCCGCGAGTGCGCCGAACAGGCTGTCAGCCTGGCCATGGACATCCTGAAGAAAAGGGTTTCCGCTTTCCTGACGGCCATCAATGCCCGTCCGGTCTACACCATCCAGGAAATTCTGGAGGACCGGGTGGTGCGCCCCGCAAGCATCCTGGTCATCGGCGGGCCGGCCGTGGCCATGGCCCCGCTCCTGGAAGAAACTTTCGGCCTGCCCGTGGTGGCCCCCAGGCACGCCGAGGTGGCCAACGCCATCGGCGCGTGCCTGACCCGGCCGACCCAGTCCCTGGTCCTGACCGTGGACACCTCGCGCGGCAGCTTCACGGTGCCGGGCCTTGGCATTCACAAGACCGTCAAGCGCACCTACACCCTGGAAGAGGCCGTGCACGACGCCACCACCTTGCTGCGGGCCGAACTGGACCGCCAGGGCATTCCGGCCGAGGACGGCGACATCCAGGTCATCCAGGCCGACGCCTTCAACATGGTCGAAGGACACTACACCATCGGCCGCAACATCCGCGTCCGTTGCCAGATGCGCCCCGGCGTCATCACCACCCTGGCATCCTGAACGGAGGGACCATGCTCACCGCACAATCAAGCCTCGGCATCATATTCTTCCCGGCCTTCGACTGGGCCATCTCCCCCACCCACCCCGAGCGGGAGGAGCGTCTGCTCTACACCCAGGACCAGTTCCGGGAAGAGGGCATCTTCGACATCGAGGGCATCCGCGAATACCGCCCCCTGGTGGCCGAGGAAAAAGACATCATGCGCGCCCACTTCTGTTTCCCCAGCGTGCAGTCGGTCTGCACCGACTCCCATTTCATCTCCGCCGGGGGCGTGATCCGCGCCGCCCAGTTGGTCATGCAAAAGGAAAGGCAACGCGCCTTCGCGGTGGTCCGCCCTCCCGGACACCACGCCATGCGTACGGTCCACGGCAGCAGGGGTTTCTGCAACATCAACATCGAAGCGGTCATGATCGAGTGGATCCGCGAGCACTACGGCAACCTGCGCGTGGCCGTCATCGACACGGACTGCCACCACGGCGACGGCACCCAGGACATCTACTGGCATGACCCGGACGTGCTTTTCATCTCGCTGCACCAGGACGGCCGCACCATCTACCCCGGCACGGGCTTCCCTTCGGAATCCGGAGGCCCCAAGGCCCTGGGCCGGACCATCAACGTGCCCATGCCCCCGCGCACCTCGGACGAAGGGTATCTCATGACCGTGGAACGCATCGTCATGCCCATCCTCGATCACTTCAAGCCGGACCTGATCATCAACTCCGCCGGACAGGACAACCACTTCTCCGACCCCATCACCAACATGAACTTCACGGCCCAGGGGTATGCGAAGCTGACTCAGATGCTCAAACCGGACATCGCCGTGCTCGAAGGCGGGTACGCCATCAAGGGAGCGCTGCCCTACGTCAATCTGGGCATCAGCCTGGCCCTGGCCGGGGTGGATTTCTCCGCCGTGCAGGAACCTGACCTGGACCGCGAAAAAATCCGCGAACAGAAATCCACCATCGACTATCTCGCGGCCCTGTGCGACCAGCTGCCCGAGGTCTACTTCAACCCCCGGCCCTCGGAGGCCGTGCGTGAAAGCGGATATTTCGTGCGCCGCCGCTCCATCTACTACGACACCGATGACATCACCGAGACCCAGGTCGAGCGCCTGAAGGACTGTCCGCACTGTCCGGGCCTCCTCGTCGTCGAGAGCGAAACCGCCAAGACGCCAAAATCTCTAGGCTTGCACGTCCCGGTCCAGGGCTGCGACATGTGCAGTCAGGAAGCCGAAGAACGTTTCACCAAATCCCGCCAGGCCGGATTCGCCTACGCCCAACTCTCAGACCGCGTGACCAAGCGCTACGAATACGCCAAGTAATCGGTACCGGGCCGAGGCTCCGCCTCTGCCCGGTCACCCCGCTCCCGCTTCACACCAAAACAGTCCTGTCTTTACAACGCAACGACGGAGCCTCAAACGTACGGCAGCGTTGCGGGGTGTTTCGGGCAAGGGCCGCCGACTGTCTGACCGATCCAGGCCTCGTTTGTTCAGTCGTCGCGTCCCGCCCGAAGCACGGACCGCTGTTCAGAGGGGCGACGGCTGAACTCTACGAGGCCGGAGAGGGAGTTTCGGCGGCCCTTGTCCGAAACACCCCGCAACGCCACGCCTGACCTGCCTGGCCTGCCTGATCTGTCTTCGCAACAAACTATCTCGGCTTTGTCCGCCTCCCCCGCCACCTTTACAACCCCGCCCAATCCGCATATCGTCCGACCTCACAAGCTGGGGGAGCCCGATGGGCTGAGAGGGGACACGTTCCCGACCCTTACGACCTGACGCAGATCATGCTGCCGTAGGGAAGCTGGTTCCGGAAAACACCCATTCATCGAACCGCGCCCTCCCCGGCGCGGTTTTCTTTTTGCGCCCCCCCTCCCGCTTGCACCACAACGCGGAGGCAACCATGCACATCACCGTCAACGGACGCACGCAGGATATCGAGCCCGGCCGGACCCTGCACGAGCTGCTCCTTTCCATGAACCTCGATCCATCCGTGGTCGTAGCCGAACTGAACCAGAACATCGTACCCGGCGATACATTCGAGTCCACCAGCCTGAGCGCCGGCGACCGGCTCGAACTGCTGAGCTTTGTCGGCGGAGGCTGACCCTGTCCCGGCCTTGGCGAGCTGCACATCCTTCACACCGCAAACAGCGAGAACCAACATGAATCATACCGATATTTTCGAAATCGGCGGCAAGCGCCTTGGCAGCCGCCTCTTCACCGGCACGGGCAAGTACGGAAACGACGCGCTCATCGCGCCGGTGTGCGAAGCCTCCTGCTCCGAGGTCATCACCGTGGCCCTGCGCCGGGTGGACCTGGATGGCAAGGCCGACAACGTCATGCGCCACATCCCGCCCCACATGACCCTGTTGCCCAACACCTCCGGGGCGCGCAACGCCGACGAGGCCGTGCGCATTGCCCGTCTGGCCAGGGCCATGGGCTGCGGGAACTGGGTCAAGATCGAAGTCATCTCCGACAACCGCTACCTCCTGCCCGACGGCTATGAGACTGCCAAGGCTACGGAAATCCTGGCCAATGAGGGATTCGTGGTCCTGCCGTACATGAACCCCGACCTCTATGTGGCCCGCTCCCTCGCAGACGCCGGAGCGGCGGCGATCATGCCTCTGGGCGCGCCCATCGGCACCAACCGGGGCCTTCGAACCGAAGAGATGATCCGCATCCTCATCGAGGAGATGGAGCTGCCCATCATTGTCGACGCAGGGATCGGCACTCCCAGCCAGGCGTGCCAGGCCATGGAGATGGGGGCGGCGGCCTGCCTGGTCAACACGGCCATCGCCACGGCTGCGGACCCCGTGCTCATGGGACGGGCTTTCGGGCGGGCAGTGGCCGCGGGCCGCGAAGCCTGGCTGGCCGGGCCCGGAGCCGTCGCCACCCTGGCGCAGGCTTCCTCGCCCCTGACCGGATTTCTGGACCAGACGGAAGGCGCATCATGAGCTTCCTGCCCGAGGCCCTGCGCCTGAGCCAAACGCCCCTGCAGCCGCATTTCGAGGCCGTGCGCGGGAATGACGTGCGCCGCGTTGTCGGCCAGGAGCGCGTCGACGCGTCCGGATTCCTGGCCCTGCTCTCCCCGGCGGCGGCCCCGCATCTGGAGGCCATGGGCAGACGCGCCCATGCGCTGACCCTGCGCAATTTCGGCCGCACCATCAGCCTCTTCACTCCCCTTTACGTCTCCAACCACTGCGCCAACCACTGCCGCTACTGCGGGTTCGCGGCCCCGAACACGATCCCGCGCACCCAGCTCAGCCTCGATGAAGTCCGGGCGGAAGGACAGGCCATCGCCGCCACGGGCCTGAAGCATCTGCTCCTTTTGACCGGCGAGGCCCCGCGCAAGGCGGGCGTTGAGTATCTGGAAGCGTGCGTGCGGGTCCTGCGCCCCTTGTTTCCGTCCATTTCCTTGGAAGTCTATCCCATGGAAACGGCTGATTACGCGAGGCTGGTGCAGGCGGGCGTGGACGGCCTGACCGTGTTTCAGGAAACCTACGACCCGGTCCTTTATGCCCAGCTGCACCCGGCCGGACCCAAGCGGGACTATGCCTTCCGCCTGAACACCCCGCAACGCGGAGCCGAGGCGGGCATGCGCGTGGTCAACATCGGCGCGCTGCTGGGCCTGACCGACTGGCGGCAGGAAATTTACGCCACCGGCCTGCACGCGGCCTGGCTGCAAAAGCGCTACCCCGGCGTGGATGTGGCCGTGTCCCTGCCGCGCATGCGCCCCCATGCCGGAGCGTTTCAACCGGCGTGCATTGTTTCCGACCGGGAACTGGTGCAGGCCATGACCGCCCTGCGCATCTTCCTGCCGCGCCTGTCCATCACCATCTCCACCCGTGAAGCGCCGGATTTTCGCGACAACATCCTGCCGCTGGGCGTGACGCGCATGTCGGCGGGAGTCAGCACCGCCGTGGGCGGGCACGCCAAACCCGCCGAAACCGGGCAGTTCGAGATCTCCGATGCGCGCAGCGTGGACGAGATGAAGGAGTCGTTGCGCGCTCGCGGATACCAGGCCGTCTTCAAAGACTGGGAGCCGCTGGAGGGGAGCGCGTGAACACCTTCGAGCACGGCCTTGGGCGCTATCTGGACGAGGACTTCCTGACGTTCCTGCGCTCCGTAACGATTGGAATCATCGGAGCTGGGGGGCTCGGTTCCAACTGCGCCGTGCATCTGGTCCGCTGCGGATTCGCGAATCTGATTCTGGCCGACGCGGACTCGGTGGAACCCTCGAATCTGAACCGCCAGCATTTCGTCCTGGCGCAGGTCGGACGCCCCAAGGCCCTGGCCCTGCGGGACAACCTGCTGGCCATAAATCCGGCGGCCAGGATCACGGCCCATCATCTTCACGTGAACGCCGAGAACATGCCCGCCCTTTTCGGATCCTGCGACGCCGTGGTCGAGGCCGTGGACGACCCGCGCGCCAAGAAGCTCATCGTCGAGACCATGACGGGCTTAGTCCGGCTGGTGGTCGGCGCATCGGGGATCGGCGGGTTCGGCCGCGCCGGGAGCATGACGGTCAGGACCGTGCGGCCGGGCCTCGTCATTGTCGGCGACCACAGGACGCCGTGCGACATCCCGAATCCGCCCATGTCCCCCGGCGTGGGCATGGCGGCGGCCATGCAGGCCGACCTGATTCTAAAGCATTTTCACACTCTTTATAAGGATCGGACATGAACGGACGCGAGCTTGTGACCAGCTTGATGCGGATCGGCGGCCTGTACGGCCTGACAGCTGAGAAATTCTCCCTTGGACGCCGCAACGCGGACGTGGTCCAGGCCATGCTGGACGGCGGAATACGCATCATCCAATACCGCGAGAAGACGAAAAAGATGGGACTCAAATACGAGGAATGCCTGCACTTGCGCGCCATGACCCGCGAGGCGGGCGCGGCCTTCATCGTCAATGACGACATAGATCTGGCGCTGCTGGTCGGAGCCGACGGGGTGCATGTGGGGCAGGAGGATCTGCCGCTTGAGGCCGTGCGGAGCCTGGTGGGCGAAAACATGGCCATCGGCCTCTCGACCCATTCCCCGGAACAGGGCCTTGCGGCCGAAGCCCGGGGGGCGGATTACATCGGCGTAGGACCGATATTCGCGACCCAGACCAAGGAAGACGTGTGCGCGCCCGTGGGCTTTGCATACCTGGATTTCGTTGCGGGCAATCTGAACCTGCCCTTTGTCGCCATCGGCGGAATCAAGGAGCACAACCTCGCCGAGGTGGCCGCCCACGGCGCCCGCTGCATGGCGCTGGTCACCGAAATCACGGCCGCCGCCGATATCCGGGGCAAGATAGCCGCACTGACACGCATTCTTCACGGTTGAATCCGCACCCGCGAAAACAGGCTGTCGGCCACGGGCCTCAAACTTCACGACAGGGGTATACGCTCCTCGTATGACGGACTTCGTCCTTGATATCGGCTCCGTGTTGAGCGTAAGAAATATCCGCACCGTCGCACCCCGAATGTCGTCACGCAAGGAGCACTGCATGGACACAGGATCGCCTTCCTCTCACCGCTGGCGTTTTTTCCGCCTCGGCGGTTTTGACCAGGTCCGGCTCGACACCGCCGAAGACCTTTTACATCTGCGCGAACTGGATCAGAAGCTGTGGGCGGCCTTAAGTTGTCCGGTCGACGGGCTTGAATTCGATCCGCGCACCCTGGCCATGCTCGACACCAATGACGACGGGCGGGTCAGGGTCCCCGAGATCCTGGATGCCGTGGACTGGGTCTGTACGATGCTGCGCGACCTTCGTCCGGTTATGGCCGGAAGCTCCTCCTTGCCGCTCGCAGCCATCGACGATTCCATCCCTGAAGGTCGGCGGCTTTTGGCCTCAGCCAGGCAGATCCAGAATTTTCTGGGGCAGGAAGGAGCGGAGGCCATCACCATCGAGCACGTGGCCGGCACAGAGGCCCTGCTGCACGAATCCCCCTTCAACGGCGACGGGGTGATCACGCCCATTTCGGCTCGCGATCAGGCCACGCAAATTCTCATCGAAGAAATCATGACCTGCGTAGGCAGCGTGCAGGATCGCGGCGGCGCGCCAGGCATCTCGGCAGAGCAGGTCGAGGCGTTCTATCAGGCCGCCGCCCTCTACGTGGAGTGGCTGCGCCAGGCGCAGGAAAATGCGCAGACGATCCTGCCCTTCGGGGAAAACACCACGGCGGCGCGGGAGATCGTCAACAGCTTGCGGGTCAAGCTCGGTGATTATTTCATCCGCTGCGATCTGGCCGCCTTCGATCCCAAGGCCGAGGACGCCCTGAACCCCGCGCTGCTCGCCTACGAGGCCATATCGCCCCATGAACTGCGTCTGGACACGGATCTGGAGCACTTCCCGCTGGCGCGAATCGAGGCGGGTCGCCCGCTGCCCCTTGAGACAGGCGTCAATCCCGCCTGGGCGCAGGCCCTGGCGACATTCAAGACCCTGGTGGTTATCCCGCTTTTCGGCGATGTGGATACCCTGGAGCAGTCTCAGTGGGAGAGGATCAAATCGACTCTTGAGGCGCACGAGGCCTGGCTGGCCGCCAAGGCCGGGGCAGAGGTGGAAAGCCTGGATAGCCGGCGTCTTCAGGACCTTCTTGATGGCGACAGCCGCAAGGAACTGGAAAAAATCATCGCCGAGGATTTGAGCCTGGCCGAACAGGTGGAGAGTTTTGAAGGGGTGACGCGCCTTGTGCACTTCACCCGAGATCTTGTTGTTTTGCTCAACAACTTCGTAGCGTTCCGCGATTTCTACGCCCGAGACCGCAAGGCCATCTTCCAGGCGGGCACCCTGTATCTGGACGGCCGGGCCTGCGAACTCTGCGTGCGCGTGGCCAATCCCGACACGCATGCCACCCTGGCCGTCCTGAGCCAGACCTATCTCACCTATTGCCGCTGCACGCGGCGAGGCAGCACGGAACAGATGCACATCGCGGCGGCCTTCACCGGCGGCGACTCCGACAACCTCATGGTCGGCCGCAACGGCATTTTCTATGACCGCACCGGCGAAGACTGGGATGCGACCATCATCAAGATCATCGAACACCCCATCAGCGTGCGCCAGGCGTTCCTTTCCCCCTACAAGCGCTTCGGCCGCATGATCGGGGAGCAGATCGCGAAATTCGCCGCGGCCAAGGACAGCGCAGTGGATGCGGCCGCCGGATCGAAACTGTCCGGCATCGGGACAGGCGCCGATCCTGCCAAGCCCCCGACGCCTTTCGACGTGGGCAAATTCGCCGGCATTTTCGCAGCTATCGGCCTGGCCCTGGGTGCCATCGGCACGGCCATGGCCTCGGTCATGAGCGGATTTCTGAACATGGCCATATGGCAGATGCCGCTGGTCATCGGCGGAATCATCCTCATGATTTCGGGTCCGTCCATGATCATCGCCTATTTGAAACTCCGCCAGCGCAATCTGGCCCCCATACTCGATGCCGGCGGATGGGCCGTGAACACCAAGGCGCGCATCAACATCCCCTTCGGAGCCACCCTGACCACGCTGGCCGAATTGCCCGTGGGCGCCAAGCGGTCAACGGTCGACCCCTTTGCGGAAAAAAAGACGCCGTGGAAGAAATGGGCCGTGGTGCTGGCCCTTTTCATGGCTCTCGGGATGGCCTGGGACAAGGGCTACATCCAGCGGATATTTGTTAACGCATTCCCGCTTTTCTCAAGCCAGCAAAGCAATGCCACGCTGGAAGCCCCGGCGCAAACGCAGCTCCCGGCAAACCAGACGACCGCGCCGGATAAATAGCCGATACCGCGCCGGGCAGAGCAGCCCGGCGCTCAGGAAAGTTCATGTTCAAACGCGTACACACACTAGACGGCCTGCTCCAGGTGTTCATGGTCCGGGCCATCGTTTTCATGGAGGAACAGGGCATCGCGCATGCCGATGAAATGGACGGGAACGATCTTGCGGCCGTGCACGTTATCGGGGAAATAGACGGCGAGCCCGTGGCCTGCGGCCGCATCCGCTACCAGGGCGACCGGGCCTTCCTTCAACGTCTGGCCGTGCGCCGCGCCTGGCGAGGCCGGGGAGTGGGCGCAAAGCTCCTGCAATTCATGCTGGACCAGTGCCGCAAAGACGGCTTTTCCAGATTCGAGCTTCATGCCCAGACCAGGGCCACGGGTTTCTACCGCAGGCACGGCTTCACCGCCTGCGGAGAGGAGTTTGAAGAAGCGGGCATCCCCCACGTGCACATGTGGCTGCGAGACCCGGCACCGCAATGACCCTGGCCTTGAAGCGCATCTCGCCCCTGGCTTTGCAAGCTCTCGTTTTCGCCCTGGTTTCGGCCAGCTTCACCACCATCTATCTGGTGCAGCCCGTGTTGCCGGTGCTGCAGGCCGAGTTCGGCATTTCCATCGCCAAGGCGGCCCAAACCGTGTCCATGGTCATCCTCGGCGTGGCGTTCTCGACCCTGGTCTTCGGACGCCTGGCCGACATGTACCCGGTCAAACCCTTCATCGTCCTGGGCGGAACCGTGGTCGCCGGAGCGGGTATTGCCTGCGCCGTGGTCGACAACATCGATGTCATCATCGCCTTGCGCCTGCTGCAAGGGCTCTTCATTCCGGCCCTGACCACCTGCCTGGCCACCTATCTGGCCAGAAATCTGCCGGTGGAGCGCCTGAACGTGGTCATGGGCTCCTATGTTTCCGCCACCGTGGTCGGAGGTCTGGGCGGCCGCCTGCTGGGCGGATGGCTGCACCCGCCCCTGCACTGGCGCTACGCCTTCGTCACCGCCTCGGTCATGGTCCTGGCCACGGCGCTGGCGGCGGTTCTGCTCTTACCCCGGGAAGAACGGCCGGGCGAGGTGACCCGGACCGGGCCGGGCTATCTTGAGCTCATGCGCCGGGCCGACATGCTGCGCACCTTTGCCGTCGGCTTTGGGGCGCTCTTCGTTTTCGGGGCCACCTTCAATTATCTGCCCTTCTACCTGAGCGCCCCGCCATTTTCGGCCGGCACCAACCTCATCACCCTCTTGTACCTGACCTACATCGTCGGCGTGATCATCGCGCCCCTGTCCGGCACGTTCAGCAACCGCTTCGGCAACGGCCTGACCATGATCCTGGGCTCGCTCATCCTTGCGGCGGGGCTTCTGCTCAGCCATGTGCCCAGCCTGGTCACGATCTGCCTGAGCCTTGGGATGGCCTGCGCCGGATTTTTCGCCATCCATGCCGCAGCGGTGGGAAGCATGAACCGCAAGCTCTCCTGCAGCCGAGGCAGGGCCAATTCGCTCTATATATTATGGTATTATCTTGGCGGGTCGGCGGGAATCACGGTCATGGGACATGGGTTCAAGCATTTCGGATGGATGGGCGTGACCGGCTCGGGCCTGATCATGCTCTCGCTGCTGCTGGGCGTGGGTGTTTACGAGCTCCGCACGGGACACTGATCAACTGAGCGACAAGGAACAAAGATACTTTTTGAACTTCCGCCCTTCCTCATGCCCGGGATTGATGCGCAGGCACTTCTCCAGGGCATTTTCCGCCTCCCCGACCCGGCCGCCATGAACAAAGGCCCTGGCCAAGTTGAAATACAGGTTTTCGTCCGTGGCGCAGACCTCTATGGCCCGGGAATAATAACGGCAGGCCTGATCCAGCATGTCCTGCTTGCGCAGCTCTATTCCGAACTGGTTGAAGAGGTGTTTGTATTCGGCCGAGGCAAACCCGTCCAGGGCGATGAGCTGCTCGAAAACCGCCTGGGCCTTGTCGTGCTGATTGTATTGCAGATAGGTAAGCCCGAGACCGAACAAGGCCCGGACGTTTTTTTCATCCAGACCCAGGGCGTTGTTGTACTCCATGGCGGCCGAATAGGGCTCCCCGTTATTGCGGTGCCGGTCGCCCCTGGCCACGGCCTTGGCGATTTTCTGGATGACGGGTTTGACCTGCTTCAGAAACATGTCCACTTCCGGCTGATACTGGGTGATCAGCTCAAGCATGGTCACTTCCAGAGCCGGACCCGAAGGCGCCCAATTGGAATTGAGCGACTGCAGGGCCAGGAGCTCGTCATCAATCTGCTTGGCGTAGTAATAGAGGGTGCTGTCTTCCTTCTTGACCGTGTTGCCCGTGCCCACCTTGACCGTGGACCGCTTCGAGCAGACGCACTCAAGCCCCAGGTCCGTGGCCATGCAGTATTTTGAAACATCCGCGATGCTGTAGTCTTCAGCCACTGTGCTCTCTTCTTTCAACATGTAGTGTATACCTAGAACCAGCGGACCATCTGTTCCAGAGGCCTGCGCGTCTTTCGCTTCGGAGGCTTGGCCCGATACCCGAACGCGAGCATGTAGGCCACCCCGAACTCGTTCAAATCCACGCCGAAATCCTCAGCCAGCACCTCGTCCACCTTGTCCTGAGCAAAACCTTCGATGGGACAGGAGTCGATTCCTATCAATGCCGCAGCCGTCATCATATTGGCCTGGGCGATGTAACACTGCTTGCCGGCCCAATCGAACATGGCCCGGTCGTTGTCCAGCAGACGAAAATCCGACTGCTGAAACGTGGCGTAATATTCCGTGCGCGCGGTGATGCGATCCTCGGGCAATTCCTGGATCTGACGCATGAAATCCGCGATGCCGAGGCTGTCGAACTTGAGCAGGGGCGTTTTCATGGCCAGGCAAACCAGGAAGTGACTCGCCGTAGGAATCTGCCCCTTGCCACCCCAGGTGTGGGGCAGGAGTTTCATGCGAAAGTTCATGTCCTGGACAACCAGAAACTGCCACGGCTCAAACCCGAAGGAGCTCGGAGACAGACGCGCGGTTTCCAGGATAAACAGAAAATCCTCTTCGGAAATCTTGATATCCGGGTCAAATTCCTTGCATGCATGGCGAAACATGAAGGCATCAAGAATGATCTGCTTGTCCATACGGCAACTCCTTCCGACGGGATTGACGGACGCGCGCGGGGTCCATCGTGGCACGACAATCATATCCCTACGCAGGCTTTTGCCTAAGTTCAAGAATGGGAAAAGCCTTTCCCGGCAATTCCAAGACCATCCCTTCGCCCCCGTGCCCGGACAGAATCTCTCAACCTGCCGAAATAACGAAAATAAAAAAATGTAATCCGCACGTCTTTCGTGAGAGAACTCCTTGCTCGCGGGTAACACGCATATCGAAATAATAACATCAACGGATTCAAATCAGCCACGGTGATGCGTGGCGCCTTCTATATCTAAAACTGTGATACTACATCATTTTTTTTAGACTACGTATTGACCTCCCATACAGAGCCATGTAACGGGAAAGAAAAGGAAATATTCACCGGACATCCTTGCTGATTGTGGACACCACGGGTCAACAACACGAATTCGACGAACATCCTTGCTGATTGTGGACATGACAGGTCAACAACAATTGTTACCTGTCTTTTATTCATACACTGATGGAGGTGTGTTATGAAGGTTTCTGTAGGTTTAGGCAAACCCGGGGCCGTAGAGCGGTTGGAAAAAAGTGGGGTCTCCCGCCGAGATTTCATGAAGTTCTGCACCACAATCGCTGCGGTCATGGGTATGGAGGCGTCATTTGCCAACAAAATCGCCCTGGCGCTGACTTCTCCCACGCGTCCTTCCGTGGTCTGGCTGCATAACGCGGAATGCACAGGCTGCTCCGAATCCATTCTCCGCGCTGTTCGTCCCTTTATCGACGACCTGATTCTGGACACTATCAGCCTTGATTACCATGAAACCCTCATGGCTGCCTCTGGTCACAAAGCTGAAGAAGCATTGCATCAGGCCGTAAACAACCCGAACGGCTTCCTGTGTGTCGTTGAAGGCGGCATTCCGACCAAGGACAACGGAATCTACGGTATGGTAGGTGGCCGCACCATGCTTGAAATCAACTCCGAAATCGTGCCCAAAGCCCTCGCCACCATCGCCTACGGAACCTGCGCCACTTACGGCGGCGTTCAGGCCGCAAGCCCCAATCCGACCGAAGCCAAGGGCGTCAACGACGCACTCAAGCATCTGGGCGTCAACGCCGTCAACGTCCCCGGCTGTCCGCCCAATCCCTACAACCTGGTTGGAACCATCGTTCATCTCCTGACCCACAACCTGGCCATCCCGGAAATGGACTCCATCAACCGGCCGATCATGTTCTTCGGCGAAACCGTGCACGAACAGTGCGAGCGCCTGCCCCACTACGAAGCCGGCGAGTTCGCGCCCTCCTTTGATTCGGAAGAGGCCCGCAAGGGCTGGTGTCTGTACCAGCTCGGCTGCAAAGGCCCCATGACCTACAACAACTGCCCCAAGGTCAAGTTCAACCAGACGAACTGGCCGGTTCAGGCTGGCCACCCATGTATCGGCTGCAGTGAACCCGATTTCTGGGACGCCGCTTCCCCCTTCTACGAAGAAGCATAAGAAGGCTGTTGCTCAAGGCTCAACATTTACTGAAATCAGAGGAGAGTACATATGTCCGGTTGCAAACCCAACCAAGCCCCGGGTGTTATCGCCACCCCAATGGATACAACCTTCAAGGGACCCATCATCGTGGATCCCGTTACCCGCATCGAAGGGCACCTCAAAATCGAAGTCGAAGTGGACCAGGGCAAGGTCACCAACGTCTGGTCCAGCTCCCAGCTTTTCCGTGGACTGGAATTGATCCTCAAAGGCCGCGATCCCCGCGATGCGCAGCATTTCACCCAGCGCTCCTGCGGCGTCTGCACCTACACCCATGCCCTGGCTTCCACCCGTTGCGTGGACAATGCCGTTGGCGTGGACAAGAATCTGCCCGACAACGCGCGTCTTATCCGCAACCTGGTGCTGGCAGCCCAGTTTCTGCATGACCACATCGTGCATTTCTATCACCTGCACGCCCTGGACTGGGTGGATGTCACCGGCGCGCTGACCGCCGACCCCAAAAAGGCCGCGTCCATCGCCAACTCCATCTCGACCCGCGTGACCAAGGCCGAAGATTTGAAAGCCGTACAGGACAAGGTCAAGGGTCTGGTCGATTCCGGCCAGCTCGGCATCTTCACCAACGCCTACTTCCTGGGCGGACACAAAGCCTATTATCTGCCGGCGGAAGTCAACCTCATCGCCACCGCGCACTACCTTGAGGCCCTGCACCTGCAGGTCAAGGCCGCCCGCGCCATGGCCGTTTTCGGCGCCAAGAACCCGCACACCCAGTTCACCGTGGTCGGCGGCGTGACCTGTTACGAAAGCCTCACCGATGAACGCATCGCCGAATTCGTCGGCCTGTTCCAGGAAACCAAGCAGTTCATCGACGAATGCTACATCCCGGACCTGCTGGCCGTGGCGTCCTACTACAAGGACTGGGCAGGCATCGGCGGCACCACCAACTTCCTGAGCTTCGGCGAATTCCCCGCCGTCGACAGCGACATGAACAGCCGCTGGATTCCCCAGGGCGTGATCATGAACCGCAACATCGCCGGAGTCGGCAATTTCGATCCCAAGCTGATCGAGGAACATGTCCGCCACAGCTGGTATCAGGGCGACAAGGCCCACCACCCATACACGGGCGTGACCGAGCCGCAGTACACCAGCTACGAGGACCGCGACCGCTATTCCTGGATGAAGGCCCCCCGCTACAATGGCGAATCCATGGAAACCGGCCCCCTGGCCACGGTTCTGATCGCCTACGGCAAGGGACATCCGGAAGTGAAGAAGCTGGTCGATTATGTGCTCGGTCATCTTGGCGTCGGCGCCCCGGCTCTCTTCTCCACCCTTGGACGCACGGCCGCTCGCGGCATCGAGACCAAGGTCATCGCCGACAAGCTCATGGACTGGGTCAACGAACTGGCCGAGAACGTGAAGAGCGGCAACACCAAGATCTACCAGGACTGGACCATGCCCGACGAAGCCGAAGGCGTGGGCTATGTCAATGCTCCCCGTGGTGCGCTCAGTCACTGGATCAAGATCAAGGGCGGCAAGATCGAAAACTTCCAACTCGTCGTACCCTCGACCTGGAACTTCGGACCGCGCTGCTCCAACAACAAAATGTCCGCAGTGGAAGAAGCGCTCATCGGGACGCCTATCGCCGATGCCGAACGCCCGGTGGAAATTCTGCGCACCGTGCACTCCTTTGACCCGTGTATCGCCTGCGGCGTGCACGTCATCGACTCCAAGACCAATCAGGTCCGCAAGTTCAAGATCCTGTAAAAAAATGAAGGGCCCCGAAATCGGGGCCCTTTCCTGTCTTGAAGCAACCCACAAATTTGCGTAGCATTTCTTTTTAATTCTTCAAACATGGATACGTTCATGACAGAAAAACGCATTCTCGTTCTTGGCGTGGGCAATATTCTTTTCACCGATGAGGGCATCGGGGTGCGCTGCATTGAACAGATGCAGGAAAAATTCAAATTCTCAAGCAACGTCACCCTCATGGATGGCGGCACCCTGGGCACCAAACTGATGGGGCCGATCCTCGAATCGGACTACCTGATCGTCTGCGACGCGGTCCTCTGCGACGACAAGCCCGGCTCCGTCTACCGGCTCCTGGGCGAAGATCTGCGTAAAAGCCTGGCCTTTCGCGACTCCATGCATCAGACCGACCTTGTCGACACCTTGGGCATGTGCGAAATTGTCGGAAACCGTCCCGAAGCCGTGGTCATCGGCATGGAGCCCTTCGACTACGATTCCATGGCCCTGGAACTTTCGCCGGCGGCTGTCTCGTCCATGCCCGTAATGATAGAGTCCGTCATCCGCGAAATCGAATCCGTCGGCGGAACCTGCACCCCGAACTAAGGAGTCATCATGTGTCTGGCCATTCCTGCCAAAATTGAATCCATCGAAAACGGCGTCGCCCAATGCCGCGTCGGCGAAGGCGAAACCTTCGTCACAGCCTCCCTCATGCTCCTCGACGGAGAGGCGGCCCTTGGCGATTACGTCATCATCCACGCCGGGTTCGCCCTCCGCAAGCTCGATCTGCTGGAGGCGCAGCAATCCCTGGCCATTCTGCGCGAACTGGCCGACGCCTACGATGAAGTGCAGCGCAAATACGAGCAGGAGGAGCTTGACCGTGCCAAGGCCTGATTCGGACAAGGCCCTCGGCAGTCTGGTCGGCCTCGCGGTTTGCGAGGCGCTGGCAGGATCAAACCCCGCCAGTGTATCCGAAAATGCGCCGCTCATTCCAGGTCTTTGGGGCGATGGGACGTCCATGGCGCTCAGCCTAGTCGAGAGCCTGCTCGAAATCGGCGGCGTCGACCAGCGCGATCAGATGGTCCGCTACACGAGCTGGCTGCGCTACGGCTACCTGAGTTCCACCGAGACCTGCGACTTCATAGACGAAACCGTCAAACAGGCCATACTGCGCTTCGAGCGCACCTGGAATCCACTGGACGAGAGCCAGGCCCAGGGCGATGCCTGTCTGGCCCGGGTGGCGCCGGTGGTCATGTATTTCACGGATTCCCGGGAAACAATGCTTGATGCCTGCGTCAACTCCACCGCCACCACGCATTCATCCCGCCAGAGCCTGGACGCCTGCCGGCTTCTGGCGGCCATGATTTTCGAGGCCCTGCACTCCACGGACAAATCGCTGGTTTTGCGGCCACAGCTTCCAGACCTCAGCCCCGAAATCGCCGACCTGTGTTCGGATGCCCCCCGGCCAGCCGAATCTGGAGCCGCCGCCTCCCTGCAGGCGGCCATGAGCGCATTTCGCGACAGCGATTCCTTTGCCGCGGGCAGCATTCAATGCTTCCCGCATGGCCCGCGCGCCTTGGCCGCATACGGCCAACTGGCCGGCGCATGGTATGGCCGGAACCAGATCCCTCAAGTCTGGCGGCAAAGCCTGGCCCGCAGCAACATGCTGAAACAAATGGGAAATCAGCTCATCAAAATTTAAAAACCTCGAAACTTGCCAAAATCGAACCGCCTCCGTAGCATGATCATGCTTGCGGCGTTCTTTTGCGCCCCTTTTCGCGCCTGACATCCGGACCTGCGCGGCCTTTAGCCCGCCATCCCCACATACAAGACCTCAAACAACGAGCATTGGTATGAAAAACCGTATCTCTTCAGCCTTCTTTCTTGTCATCCTGCTTCTTCTGGGAGCCCTTGGAGCCATGTATTACGTCAAGGCGGAGTGGACTCCGCCGACTCTTTCCCTGACCCCGGAACAAACCACGGCCAGCACCAGAACCGTGTTCACCATCACGGCCGCGGACAAGGATTCCGCATTGCGCAGCCTGCATGTTGTCGCCACCCAGGGCACCAACAGCATCGACATCATGAATACGACCCTGCCCGCCGGAACCAGGGAGCTGCGCGAAGAATTCTCTCTTCCCAAAGCCGGGCTCAGGAACGAAGCCCTGACCTTGACGATCACGGTCAAGGACACCTCCTGGCACCGCCTGGGGCGTGGCAACCGGGCTCAGATCGTGCGCCAGCTGGATATCGACTCCAAGCCGCCCGTCATTTCCGTTCTTTCCGGGCAGCATAACGTCAATCATGGCGGAACCGGCCTGGTGGTTTACAGCACCAACGAAGAACTGGCCACGAGCGGCGTGAGGCTGGGAGATCACTTTTTCCCCGGCTACCCCTATCAGCCCGGAAAATTTCTGTGCTTCTTCGCCCTGCCCTTCAACGTCGACCCCAAGGCCGTCACCCCGATCCTGGTGGCCAGCGATCTGGCCGGCAACGAATCCACGGTGGGTTTCAATTTTCGACCTCTCATGAAGAAATTCAGACATGACGACATCAATATCTCCGACAATTTTCTGCAATCCAAAATGGGGCAGTTCGCGGACCTCTACCCCGATGCCACGTCGCCCATAGACATTTTCCTCAAAGTCAACTCCGAGCTTCGCGCCAAAAACGTTGCCTCCCTGATCCAGCTCGGCAAGGACACCGTGCCCCAGAAGCTCTGGGACGACACGTTCATCCGCCTGCCCAACAGTGCGCCCATGGCGGCTTTCGCCGACAACCGCACCTACAAGTATGACGGCAAGGCCGTGGACAACCAGACCCATCTCGGAGTGGACCTCGCCTCCCTCGCGGCCTCCCCCGTTCCGGCCGGCAACACCGGGCGCATCATCCTGGCCGAATTCATGGGCATCTATGGCAACGTGGTCGTCATCGACCACGGATTCGGACTGCAATCCCTGTATTCGCACCTGAGCGAAATCCATGTGCAGAAAGGGGATATGATCCAGCGCGGACAGGTTCTCGGCAAGACCGGCGCCACGGGCATGGCCGGCGGAGACCACCTGCACTTCGGCATGCTGGTTTCCGGCATTGAGGTGCAGCCCATCGAATGGTGGGACCCGCAGTGGATCGACCACAACATCACCTCCAAGCTGGAGTGAGGAAAGGCCCGCGCGGGCCTTTTCAATCATGCGCGCCCGGCCGCAGAGATGACGCAACCCAGGAAGCGATGCGCTGCAAGGCAGCATCGAACACACACCCCAACCCCGCAGCGAGAACACTCATGACTGAATTTGCAAACGTCACCGTGCTCAAGAACGCCAACGTCTATTTTGACGGCAAGGTCACCAGCCGCACCCTCGTTTTTCCCGACGGATCCAAAAAAACCCTAGGCGTCATGCTGCCCGGAGACTACGAATTCGGGACTGCCGAAAAGGAACTGATGGAGATCCTGTCCGGCGAACTGGAAATACTCCTGCCCGGCGAAACGGCCTGGAAACGCATCAGCGGCGGCATGGCTTTCGAAGTTCCGGCCAACGCCAGGTTTTCCCTCAAAATCCTGGCAGTGACCGACTACTGCTGCTCCTACATCAAATAACAGCTCCGTCCTCCGTACCCAAAAAAGCGAAACCGGCCACGAACATCCTGTTCGTGGCCGGTTTCGCTTTAGTTCGAATCAAATATCGGCGAAAAAAAATGGAGCTACGCCCATTCCTGTTCAAAACGCTCCGGCCCTGCGATCTTGTATCCCTTGTCCGTCAGCACGCGCTCAAGGCCTTCGGAATCGTCGGTGCGCACACGGAAGACCAGCAAGCGCTGGTTGCCGCGAAAAAAGGTTGACGTGGACAGAATGTTCACGCCCAGATCGAAAAAAAGCCTGCTGATCTCGGCCATAAGGCCCTTGCGATCCTCGGCTTCGATGACGATACGGTTGCCGCCAAGCTCCAGGCCCATTTCCTCCACCAGCACGGCCAGCATGGAACCCCGGCTGATATAGCCCCGAAGCTGGTTTTTCGTGTCGACCACGGCCAGACCGGCCAGATCCTTGTCGTGCATAATCTTGGCCGCGACTTCGATTTCCGTTTCAGGCGTCACAGTGGGCATTGAGCTTCGCACCAGCTCTTTTACCGTCATCCTGGATAAAAGATAATTAATTTCATGTTTGCTGAATGTTGTCGCTCCAGATGGCAATGCAGCCCGGATATCTTCCTTGGCCACATATCCCTTGAGCTTGCCGTCTTCAACAACAAGTAAAATCCATAGTCTATTCTCCTCCATCATGCGATCCGCTTTGATAATCAGCGTATCGGAAGTGATGGTGGGGACGTGTCTGTCCATGGCAAGGCCTACATACATGATATTCTCCTTTGAGTCGCTGGGGTGAATCCCTTTACGTAAAGTGCAGTGACAGCCTTCATCCTTTTTGCTATATCCTTGGTTCCATTACCGGAAATAACCGTCCCTAAAACCAGGTCCGCTTGAAAACTATGAGACGTGCAGTTCTTCTTATTCTTGCTCTATGCTTCCTGACAAGCATAACCAAGCCGGGATTTTCAGAAAAACCGCTGCGCCTTTTCTTTGAAAAAAATATCCGCGTTGAGCAAAAACCCGGCGACGAGCACATCGTCAAGCAGGGCGAATGGCTCTACAAGATACTGGAATCAAAAGGCTACTCCGCCACGCAAATTCAGCGCATCCTGCCGGACATCACGGCTCTGAACCCACACATCCCGGACATCAACCGGCTGATGCCGGGGCAGGTCATCCAGATCCCAGAAGCGTCCTCCGCAGCCGACACCGGCATCAGACGCCCCCCGCCCTTGGCGGCGACGAAATCATACGAAAAAACGCCCTACGTCGTGCGCACGGGAGATACGCTGATCCAGATCCTCAAGGCGCAAGGGGTGCCAAACAGCTTGATCTACAGCCAGTATCTCGACCTGTTCCTCGAACTCAACCCAGAGATTCCGAACACCAACACCTTGCGCGTCGGACAGGAGATCATCCTGCCGGTCACAAACCAGACTGAAAAAGTCATGGCGCCTGCCCCGCCCCGTGCGCCTGCTGCGCAGCGGTCCCCAAAACCTGAGCAAATTGTCGTGACGCAGGCCACCGCGCCCAGCCAGGCTGCCTCCGTCCGGAGCGCTTCCGCGCGGGGCGCCTCCGTCCTGGGCGCCCCCGGCCCGATCCAGCCCCTGCAAAAGCAGCCTGAGCCTTCAGCGCCAGAGCCTGCGCAAGCGCCAGCGGCCGTGCTGCCCAAAACGCCCCCGACTGCTCCGGACAGCGCGGGCGACGCGGACAGTTTCGGTCAATCCGACGCAACAAACGCCACCGCAGAAAAAAAACGCACGCCCGTATCCGGCCTGCCGTTCGTCAAAACCGTGCTGGAACAAATGCGTTTCAAATTCTTGCCGGGGGACGAAAGCATGTTCCCCCTGCCAGGCTCGGAATGGCTGGTCGTCAAAATGTCCGAAACCCCGCTCCTGGATGCGCCCTGGGGAGACAAGATCCTCTTCTGTCCCGTGCCCAAAAACGCCCAGTGGATCGCAAACGCCAACAAATTGGGCATGAAGGTCTGCACCATCTCGCCCCGCTGGAGCTTGCAGGAAGTGCTGGAAAAACTCTCCTCCACTTTTCCGAAACATTTTCGGCTCTGGGGCGCCGGCAAAGAGCTGGTGCTTTCCCGCAATGGCGTCGGCGTGACCCTCTTGTCTCCACAAATGGCCATCATAGAGCGCGGTGGCCAAAAACGCATTCACATGATCTGGTCCAGACAGACTCCGGACTCACCGCCTTTGCCCCAGGGGCTGCACGAAGTGCTTGATGAGGCGCAGGTCAAGATCATCGAACTGGATGCATACAACGAACTTTCCCGCCTGCCGTCACGGGCTCGCGAATCCATCTACGTTCCCGTGGCCACGCACTTGGAAATCATCCGGGCCATGAACCCGGGCAATCCCGAAGAGATCTTCGGCCAGGCCATGCCCGACACGCTCAGTTCCCTGCTGCAGCTCTTGCGCGACAAGGATTTGCTGCGCCAGGGAATGATCCAGGCCGCCTGGCACGAAGGGGCGCAAAACCGCATCGCGGTGCAGGTTCCGGCCTGGACCGTGTCCGGCGGAACAGGCAAGATCGCCATATTGGACCGGCGATTTTCTGATCCGTTCCTCGTATCCGTCCTCTCTCATGAAGGCTACACCTGCTTTATTCTTCCCGACTGACCCTTAAGGACTATCCCATGCCCCATGACTTTCGCGTTTACGGCCATCTGGCCGGACTGGATGAGAATGAATTAAAGAATTGCCGTACGTTTTTGTCCGCCTATGAATGCGAGGTCAGCGGACAGGTGCTGGACTTCGTGCATGAAGGCGTCTTCATTGACGTGGACAGCGATCTTGAATGTCTGTTGCGCCTCGTCGGCCCGGATGTGCGCGGCGTCATCGACATCATCAACCACCAGGACTGGGAAATGTTCCGCTGCACTCTTGCAGGCGGAGCACTGACGCGATCAAGCATTGCTCTGGACAATGCCCTGGACACGGCTTACGCATCGGAGCGCCGCTCATAAGCCCAACGGAGTCACCATGCATGAACTGTCCATCGCCGAAAGCCTGATCAAGATCATCGGCGAAGAAATGGCCAAACATGGCCTTACGAAACTGCACTCGTTCAAGATTGTTTATGGCCAGATCTCGGCCATCGTTCCCGAAGCTCTTGAAACCTGCTTTGAAATGCTGACCATGAACACCCCCTTTGCCGGAGCGAAGATGGAGACGCAGGTCATGCCCATGGTCGTGCGCTGCCGCCAGTGCGGCCACGAATTCAGCCCCAGCCTGGAAGAACGCGTCATCATGCCCTGCCCAAAGTGTACGACCGAATTGGGACATGAGATCATCTCCGGCCGTGAACTCTACATAGATAACATCGAAGCCGAATAACGTGGAGGAAAGCATGAAAGTCGATGTGGTACGAAACATCCTTGAGGCCAACGACGCCGTCGCGGCCGAACTGAACGCCCGGCTCAGCGCGCAAGGCATCCTGACCCTCAATCTGATGAGTTCGCCGGGATCGGGCAAGACCTCCCTGCTGGAGCGCACGCTGACCGACCTGAAGGAAGAATTCAACATGGCCGTCATCGAAGGCGACTGCCAGACCGAGAACGACGCCCGCCGCGTGGCCGCCACCGGGGCCCGGGCCGTACAGATCAACACCGCGGGCGGCTGCCACCTCGACAGCACCATGGTCCGTGACGCCACGGAAAAGATGGGCGTGGACGGCATCGACATCCTCGTCGTCGAAAACGTGGGCAACCTGGTCTGTCCGGCGGAATTCAGCGTGGGCGAAGACTACAAGGTCACCATCCTGAGCGTGACCGAGGGCGACGACAAGCCCGAAAAATATCCCTTCATCTTTGCCGAATCCAAGGTCATGATTTTAAATAAGATCGATCTGCTGCCCTACGTCAATTTCGACCTGGACCGCGCCAGCGGATTTGCCCGCTCCATCAACAAGGACATCGAGATATTCGCCCTCTCCGCCACTACCGGCCAGGGCATGGATGCCTGGTACGACTGGCTGCGCCGGGAACGGGCCAAGAAGAAAAAGTAGCCCCGCGCAAAAAAACGAAGCCCACCCTCCATGCCGGAAGGTGGGCTTTTTTCGCGTTCATTGTCTGGTCGGTTAGACGTCCCGCAGAACCCCGTCGACCATGTCCTGAGCCTCGGTCTTGATGCGCTCCAGATGGTCCCGGCCCAGAAAGCTTTCCACGTAGATCTTGTACATGTCCTCCGTGCCCGAGGGCCGGGCTGCGAACCAGCCGTTTTTGGTGACCACCTTCAGGCCGCCGATGGCCGCGCCATTGCCCGGGGCATGGGTGATCTTGGCCAGGATGGGCTCGCCCGCAAGCTCGGAGGAAGTCACCTGTTCAGGCGAAAGCGACGAGAGCAGCTTCTTCTGGGCCATGCCGGCCGGAGCCTGCATACGCTCGTAAATCGGGCTGCCGTGGCGCGACTCCAGCTTCTTGTAGATGTCTCCGGGGTCCTTGCCGGTCACGGCGGTGATCTCGGCGGCGAGCAGATTCAAAAGAATCCCGTCCTTGTCCGTGGTCCAGGCCTCGCCATTGCGACGCAGGAAGGACGCGCCCGCGCTCTCCTCGCCGCCGAAACAGCACGTCCCGGCCAAAAGATCATCCACGAACCATTTGAAGCCCACCGGCACTTCCCGCACGCCGCGTCCATGCGCCGCCACCACGCGGTCGACCATGGAACTGGTGACCAGGGTCTTGCCGACCTGCGCCGCAACCGGCCAGCCCGGACGGTGCGCGAGCAGGTAGTCGATGGCCACGGAAATATAATGATTGGGGTTCATGAGCCCATGCCCGGCGGTGACGATGCCGTGCCGGTCGGCGTCGGGGTCGTTGGCGAAAGCAATGGAAAAGGAATCCTTCATGGCGATGAGCTTGGCCATGGCATAGGCAGAAGAACAGTCCATGCGGATCTTGCCGTCCTTGTCCAGGCTCATGAACATGAAGGTCGGATCGACGACCGTGCTGACCACCTTGATATCGAGCCCGTAGTGCTCGGCGATGGGCTCCCAGAACGGCAGCCCCGCCCCGCCCAGCGGGTCCACGCCGATGCTGATGCCGGCAGAGCGGATGGCCTGCATGTCGATGGCGTTTTCCAGATCAAGGACATAGGGGCGGATGAAATCATGCTCCCGGCACAACCCCTGCCGCAGCGCCCGGGCCAGCGGGATGCGCGGCACCGAGCCGGGATTTTCGAGCAGGGCGTTGGCCCGCTGCTCGATCCAGCCGGTGACGTCCGTGCCGGCCGGACCGCCGTGGGGCGGGTTGTACTTGATGCCCCCGTCCTCGGGCGGGTTGTGCGAAGGGGTGATGACCAGGCCGTCGGCCAATCCGGAGGCGCGGCCGCGATTGTAGGTCAGTATGGCGTGGGAGATGACCGGCGTCGGAGTATAGCCGAAGCCCTGCTGAAAACGGCAGTCCGCGCCGGCCGCCGCCAGAACCTCCAGCACCGTGCGCAGGGCCGGTTCGGACAGGGCGTGGGGGTCCATGCCCACGAACAGTGGCCCGTCGATGCCCTTGGAGGCTCGGTACTCGCACACGGCCTGGGTGATGGCCAGAATATGGGGCTCGTTGAAGGATGCCTTGAAGGCGCAGCCCCGATGCCCGGAAGTGCCGAAGGCCACAAGCTGATCCGCCTGCGAGGGGTCCGGAGCCAGGGTGTAGTAGTCGGATATGAGTCGGGGGACATTTATGCGCATGGATTCCGGCACGGATGCGCCGGCAAGAGGATGGACAGCCATGAATACTCCTTGTGTGTGGAAAAAGACAGCCTGCCCAAAGGACCCGAAACGACCGGTCAGTTGCGCTCGTGCAGGGCCTGGGAGCGCTTCAGCGCCGCCCAGAGAACCTTGTCGTTGGGGTCCTGTTCGTAGGCCTTTTTGAAAAACTGCGTCCCGTTTTGACCAGCCTTCTGAAATATGGTGCCGATGTTGAAGGCCACGTTCTTGCCCGAAGCGGGCAGTTCGGGATCGATCTTCAGGGCTTTCTGCAGAGCGTTCAGGGCCTTCTTGGTTTCTCCGCCTTCGCTATAAGCCATGGCCATGTTATAGAGCAGGCTCGCGCTGCCGGGCACTACGGCCAGCACGCGCAGGTACTCGGCAATGGCCTCTCGCCATTTACCCTGCTTTCGCAGCGAAATGCCGAGGATGTTGACGGTGGCCATGTCCGCCGCAGTGATATTGTCGCCCCGCAAATCAAGGGCTTTTTTGGAATAATGGATGGCCATGTCCGGGTCGCGACTGGCGCAGATGTCAGCGATCCTGCTCGACAGGTTGGAGAGAAATTCATCCGCCTCCCGCTGCGCCAGACGCATCACGTTCTGGAACATCTCCTCCGCCACAGCGGTATTGCCGCGGGCTATCTCAAGTTCCCCGATGTGCAGGATGCGTTGCGTGTTGAGGGGGCTGATCTCGTTCAGGCGGCGCAAACATTCAAGCTGCTTTCCGGCGTCCCCGGCCTGCTCATAGAGCACGGCCAGACGCTTGAGCGGGGCCAGGTACAATTCCGCGCCCTTCACGGCCCGCTGGTACATCTCTTCGGCCCGGGAAGTCATGCCGAGACCCAGGTAGGCGTCGCCCTTGATCATGAAACCCACCGCGCTGTCCGGCTTCTGCTGCAGGATATCCTCGGCCGCAAGCAGGGCCTCGCCCCATCCACCTGCTTCGAGCAGTTTCTTGCCCTTTTCGATGAGCTTGCTGAGCTTGCCCTGGGGGGCGATGGTGAAGGCCAGCTTCTCGCTGAATGAGACTACGGAAATGGGCTTGGTGATGATGTTGTGCGCGCCCTGCTCCACCAGGAGCGCCGTGGTGTACTGGTCCACCTCCTGGGTCAGGACGATGATCCCCGCGCCGGGGCACAGGCGCATGATGCGTTCCATGACCTGCGACATGTCCGCCTCCGCCGCGCGACGCTCAAGACAGATGATGAAACGGGCCTGGGAGTCCTGGTGCAGGAGCTCGAAGAGGTCGTCGAGCCGGGTGAAATGATGGAAGGATTTTCGCGACAACCCCATGCTGTGATACAGAACCGACTTGATCAACTCCACAAAGACCGTGTCGTCGGTCAAAGCCACGAATTTGCCCCCGGCCAGGGCGTAATCGAAGATCGTGGCCCCGTAGGTATCCTGACCCGGCTCAGAAGCAGCAACGTATGTACCCATCGATTTTCACCCGTTTTGATTCGTTGGCGCGCCTTTCCCGAAATGAGAAACCAGGCAACATAACAAGAATACACAAAGCCGCAGGGATGTTCAACGCGTTCCTGCCCTCCCCCAAGAAAGAGACAGCCCCGCCTTGAAGGAAATCGCCCGGAAGAGCATTTTCAAGAATGAAATATGCTTGATTTTACCCCCCTCCTCGCCTAATGAGTTTGCTCCACAACGGACTGCCCCCATAGCTCAGGTGGATAGAGCACAGGATTCCTAATCCTGGTTTGCCCATGTTCGAGTCATGGTGGGGGCACCAGCACAAACAGCGGTTTGCAGTTTTTCGGATACACCCGAGAACTGTAAACCGCTTTTGTTTTGCGTGGCTCGAAATTTCCCGGCAGGTCAACTTCTGCCAGTGTTTTTTCGGCATGGATTCAACATACCGAAATTCGTCATTAAAGATACTCGAACCTAATACTTGAGTTAACATTTTGTTTTCTTTATAAGAAAAACAGAAAATTCAAGATAGCAGCGTGAGTACTTCAACATGCCTACATTTCGCCATTATGATTTGAGCCTGCTCAACCCGGCGTTTGATTCCCCGCTGGTGGACGTGCTGACGGAGCTGGAACACCTGCGCCGTCTTCACTTAGTCGGCACCACGCCTGCTCCGATGTTTTTTCAGCTCAAGCATGTCTTCCACATGCTCGAAAGTCTGGGTTCGGCACGCATCGAGGGCAATCACACCACCCTGGCCGATTACGTGGAAAGCAAGCTGGAAGGTTCCCGGGAACTTCCGTCCGACCAGCTGCGGGAAATGGGCAACATCGAGGCCGCCATGGCCTACATCGAAGAAAGCGTCCAACAAGGCCATTTGCTGACGGAACATTTCGTCCGCGAACTGCATGCCATCACGGTCGGCAGTCTGGAACGCGAGGGCGACGCCTCGCCCGGTGCATACCGACGTCAACAGGTCACAATCGCACGGTCGGAACATCTGCCTCCAGAGTTCCTGCTGGTGCCGCAGTACATGCAGGAACTGGTGGCCTTCATCAACGAAAACCATCCTCCCAAATACGATCTGATCAAGGTGGCGCTGGCCCATCATCGTTTCGGCTGGATACACCCCTTTGGCAACGGCAACGGACGTGTGGTGCGCCTGCTGACATACTCGCTGCTGATCAAATACGGCTTCAACGTCCAGGCCGGAGGGCGGGTACTCAATCCGACTGCCGTGTTCTGCAATGACCGCGACCGCTATTACGCCATGCTGGAAAAAGCCGATGCCGGGACTCCGACCGGTCTGGAAACGTGGTGCATCTATGTGTTGCAGGGCATTCTTGATGAATTGCGCAAGGTGGATCGGCTGACTGATTTCACCTACCTGGCCGATAACATACTGCTGCCCGCCATTGCCTTTGCCCGTGAACGCGAACTGATCACCATGGCCGAAGCGCGTATTCTTCAGATTGGAGCGCAAACGGGCATCACCAAGGCCTTGGACCTGAGCCCTGCCATGCCGGGCATGACATCGGCACAACGCACGTATCAGATCAGGAAGCTGGTCGAACGCAAAATGTTATTGCCGATCAAGGAAGGTGCACGACAGTACACCCTGGGCTTCAGCAACAGTTTTCTGTTGCGCGGCATCATCAGCGCGCTGTCCGAGGAAGGTTTCATCCCGCCAACGCTCAATCAACCCGCATAAGCCACGCCACTCCAAACCCCGCACCGAACAAACCGACTTCGTCGAAATCCTCTCGGACTCGGACGCAGAAATATCGACACTTACGCAACGGCGGGAAAAAAACCGTATGCTCAAGCAGGCAATTATGCAGGAACTTTTGACAGGTAGTATTTCATTTCACACACGCAAAAAGACTCACCTTTAGTGATTAAGCGTGCTGTTTGGCTCTTCTCGAAACGATGCAAATTCGGCGACGCACGGACCACCAACAAGCGCTTTAGTGCTTCCTAATCCTGGTTTGCCCATGTTCGAGTCATGGTGGGGGCACCAAGGACCTCTAGGTTCCGAACTTCAGTTCGGAACCTTTTTTTGTGCTGCGCATCTTTCCCCATTTTTTGAATCAATTCAGGCGCAATCCCTGCGGAAGATTCAATCTTGTCTCACATCGGGACAAAAATAAGTACTGACTTATCTTCAATGTCATACAGCATCCCCCCTTGATCCTTCTAAAATGTGCTGCTAATCAACTGTATTCGCAGATTCTGTATGCATAATAATTTGTATGTGCACAGCCCGTTCATATGAATAAATACGAAATCCCCGCAGCACTTCTCTTCCTGCCAAGCACCGTTTTGGCCGCTCCGACCATGAACGTGAGGCCGTGGTAAACATGGGGTGGCTGTTCTTTTTGATCATCAGTGCCGTGATTGTCAAAACGGTACTGAAATCAAAATCCTTCAAAGGATGGTTTGGCGAATTTCGTGTCAGACAGACTCTCGCTACCCAACTCGAAACAGAACGATACCGCCAATTCCACGACGTCACCCTTCCCACGACAGACGGCACCACGCAGATCGACCACATCATCGTCTCAATATATGGTATCTTCGTGATCGAAACCAAAAACATGAGCGGATGGATATTCGGGAACCCGGACCATCCAAAATGGACGCAGACATTTGGCAAGAGCAAAAATTCGTTCCAGAACCCGCTCAGACAGAACTATAAACACATCAAGGAACTCGAATCCCTCCTCCAGATCGGAGAGGACAAGCTCTTTCCCGTGGTCGTTTTCACCGGAGGCGCCGAGTTCAAGACGGACATGCCGGACAACGTCATCCACAGCGGCCGGCTGCCAAGGTATATCCACACCAAAAACACTCCCCTCATGACGGAAAGCGACGTGCAGCGCATCCTGCTCAAGATAAACGGCACCATGCTGGAACGATCCAGAGAGACATCCAGACAGCACGTTCACAACCTCAACAGAAAATTCGGGAACAGCGCGGACGAGACGGACAGGGAACGGCAACTCGATCTGCTGAAGATGGCAGGTATAATCGGGATTTTTCTGATTGTGGCCGTTCTCCTTAATTCACCAAAATCGCCCACGCATAAACCAGGCGCATCTGTATCGATACCAGTTTCCTCGCCGGTGCCCACGGCCCCCGCGACTCCCGCAGCTCCAGAAATTTTTCAGCGCCACGAACTTCCAAAAACAAAAAAAGTCCCACGCTCAGATGAATACGGGATACTGACGCTTTCGGCCAAAAAGGACACGTACGTGACGCTTTACGATACAAAAAATGTCGAAGTGGTCCGCATGGAGATCAGGAAGGGGCAAAGCGAAGAGATTGAGATCAGGAAAGGGGCTTACAAGGCGGAAATTCTGCAGACTGGGAAGAGAGAGGTTTCGACGGTGAGTTTTATTGGAAATGCTGGTGTACTGGAGTTTTGATTTTCGACCGACGCAATGCCTGAGAGTCAATGGGCTTGTAATTAGGAGAAACAGAGAATACCTAGCAATAAAATTTGCCATGCGCGTCCTTGAAAAAAGCCAAAGGCAGACTTGCCCCCCCCTTGCTGCTAAAAAATTTATTTAACTCTCATGAAACGCGAATTGCGCCTAGAGAGGATGCTAAAACGTGAAACAAATATTATTGATCCTGATATTCCTGACAATTTGGATCAATGATGTCCAAGCGGAAGGTATTTGGAGTGTAAACGGTTACCACCTCTCAAATGTAAATGTTCTTCATAAATTAAACACAGTGCATGTAAGTGGAAGAATTCAAGGTGGTAAATATGCAGATTATTTAAAAATACGCATATTAGTTTCCAATGATAATGGATATAGAAAATGGGCCGAAACATCACTACAAAGGTTTTCAGGAAAAGGAGAACTTTTTGAATGTCAATTTAAATATTACACAAAATCAAGAATTTGGAATATTGAACAAATTGATATTATTGGGAATGCAGTAAATGAACAAGTGAACAATATCAAAACAGAATTTTAAAATAAAGACACTGGTTTTCTAGAACTAAATCAATATGAAAAGAGTAATAAATACGTAGTAAATACTAGTTACGAGCAAAAATCATATCCGAAAAAACACAATGTAGAAGGCAAAATTAGCAGAGTTCTATTTACTTCGTTTAATACAATTTCAGTAGTAATACGAAATAAAAAAACTAATAAATTAGTTATGATGAAAAGTATATCTCCGCACGATTTAGTTGTGGTTGATTTTCCGTATGGTGAATATAATACAAAAATAATTGGCGACGGGATAAACAAAAAGCAAGATTTTTTAATTGATGAAGAAGAGGAAACTATCCAGCTACATTGAACAGAACTGAACGCTATGAAAATTTGCCCTAAATGTCGTTATTTGGACCACGAAAAGAACGGCCCAAATTATGAGTGCCCTATGTGCGGCGTTATTTACTCCAAGGTAATTGATGATATCAACAGAGAAAAAATTGCAAGCAATGAACGCAATTTCGATAAAACGTGGAATAAAATCAAACGAGCACCCGAGAAAGCCCTCTCAACCTTTTGGATCTGGGCCGGACTCATGGCCGTGGTGGCCATCATTTCCGGGATCAATATCCAGCGGAATGTGGCCACAGTCGATCATGTCAGACCAGCTTTCCCGACAACAAGTACTCCTTCAACCCCAAAATCAAACATTTCAAATTTTCATACAAAATACGAAATGAGAACAAAAGAAGCGGGCGAATGCTCTTTCAAGGTCATATCAAATGACGCGCCAAACACTGTGTTTATTCTGTTAGACCAAGCATCAAGAAAAATGAAAGTTATCATCTATGTGAAAAAAGGCGATGACATTGAACTAAAAGTTCCACCAGGAGACTATATGTTTCAAATGATACAAGGCGAAACATGGTTGAGCGAAAAAGAGCATTTCGGGCTTGGAACAACATATTTAGACGGACAAAAAATAATATCCTTTGAAAAAACAGAAAGAGGGACTTCAGGAAATATCGTAAAGCTCAAAGCAATTGATGGAAATTTAAAAACGGTACGTACTGCCCGCATAAATCTTCAATAAGAACCCGACAAAACTACAAAAAGGAGCAATTCAATGAAAGATATTTTGCTTGGCATTATAATTGATATGGCTGAAAAAGAGGCTTTTCCAGAGGTTGACATCACCTTAATTGTCGGCGGATTCGTTGTATCTGGCTATATAATTAGTGGTAAAAAATTCTTTGAACATAACGAAATTACAAGAATACTGTACGAAAGTGCGAAAGATACAAGCACAGAAGACGATAAAAAATTAATAAAAGATGAAAAATCAGTCGCCGATGAACCAGCATCAAAATATGAATTTATACACTTACGCGATGCTCAATATTTTAGCGATGGAAGATCCTCTATACCAAGTAATGGTGGCGTTTATACACGAATTAAAATTGAAGACGTTTCTGGGTTCAACTTTGGAAAAATTACCAAAATGAACACAGAATGAATCGTCAGCCCCATGATGATCAATTAACCAGGCGTCAATTGGCAAGTAGATTACCGTTAGCATATGGAAAAAATGATCAGTAAAAAATTTATTGATCAAAATTGCGAACAAAAAAAGGGGAATGGAATGGAATTATTGCATTTGCAACTAGCTTTGATAGATATTGTATTAGAAGGAGACCCATTAACCGAATACATGGAATTGAAAAAATTAATCGATGATAAAATAAAAATACTCCCGACAATTTTACCTTTTATTAATGATAAAAATGCTCCTCCAGAGGTTCCCGTAATTCAATCTTTTGA
Source organism: Desulfomicrobium baculatum DSM 4028 (assembly GCF_000023225.1). NCBI lineage: Bacteria > Pseudomonadati > Thermodesulfobacteriota > Desulfovibrionia > Desulfovibrionales > Desulfomicrobiaceae > Desulfomicrobium > Desulfomicrobium baculatum. Next base: position 826,095 of record NC_013173.1, on the reverse strand, counting down.
TCCTGAATGTGGATATGGAATAAATATGACACGAAATAGAGTTGATTTCATGTCAAACAAGGTTGATAAATATCGCATAGATGAATTTTCAAAATATGCATTAAAGATTATTGAGAAATTCAAAAATACAGGAATAGGGCGTATTGGGCTTATATCTCAATATTCTATAGAGTCAGAAAACCCTCCTCGATGGATTTGTGAAAAATTTTTACGAAATGAGTACGGCGTATTAGAGGAAATTGTTGTTAAATTCAACAAAAAAGAAGTCTTTGATGGAATTCAAATAAACAATTTAACTCAATTCCAAGAGGCGCTGATTTCAGAGAATGGTATTGAAAAGAAAAAAGTGCACGTTTTGTTGGATATAAATTCAGCACAAAATTATACAAAGCGTACTAGCACATCAAAAATAGCTAACATCGTGAAGTCTAAAATTCAGGCTGTAGCAGAAATGAGTGTTGGAGACTTAACGTGACGCAGATTAAAGCCGTTGATTCATCATCGTTGGCGGATGTTCCAACATACGGACAAACCCATGAGCTTTTCCTGGGATTATCTATTCAAGCTACAAATATTCAACAAATAAAACAAAGACTGGATGAATGTGAAAAGATATACAATGTTACGCAAAAATTGTGCGATGCATATAGCGACCTGCACAATAAAAGAATTGTTTATCTTTTTAGCACTGTTCCACTAATATTAATAATTACTCTATTAATTATAATTTTTTCTCCATTTCCTATAGAAGAATATAAGGCATATTTAAATATATCACTTTTTGTCTCTATAGCAATTTTTTTTATACAACTTTACTATGTTCCCAATAAAATCAAAATGTTAAGCGACGATATCAAGCGAAACAAAGATGATATATCCTCATCATTAAGCAAAATGAATGATATGACAAAAAGTATTACTGAGCTAAAGAAAATTCTTGATGAAAAGAATGAAGTGAAGAAGCGACCGGCAAAAAAGAAATGAGGCCGGAATTTTTAAACAGGAAGGCTTGGCCGAAACGAACTATAAAAAAATTTCAAATCTAAAGCTTTGGCGTCATCTGAAATGCCTTGCCATCAAGCCTAGTGAATACACAGACAAAGATCTTCGTGTTAGTGCGCAACCACTATCCGTCACATTAAACACTTCATAATTCTGCACACCAAATGCACACGTAATTGTGTAGGACGGGGAGGACAATCAGTGAAATATACAGGTGAATGATCAATTAGTGAAGAATCTGATTTCCTGATTTTATTTTATTCGTAATCAAGACGTCGGACGTTCGATTCCTATAAGAAAAAACGCCACCTTTCCAATGATAACATACCTGTAATCCAACATAATCCGATCGGTGTCTGGCTAACTCCCGGAGCTTTTACCGGTTCCTAATCCTGGTTTGCCCATGTTCGAGTCATGGTGGGGGCACCAGATCTGAAAAAGGTTTCGCGTAGTTACAGACTACCCGAAACCTTTCTTTTTTCCCGCGCCACCCGACGCGGCACCTTGGTTTCGCTCACCGTCCAAGGGCCTAGCGCCCAGTACACCCATGTTCAGTTCAGATTGTAAACCTCCCCAAGTTAGTGCCATCCAAACGTAGGGATTTCCTTGGGTGAATTTCTCATAAGGAACCCTGCCGGGGTCAAAACGACGCTCCAGCTCCCGGCAAACCTTGTCCCGCTTGTGATAGTCCCGGTACGGCTCATATCTCGTCAACTTTTCCGGATGGATCATATTGTATGCACCATGCAGATGCATCTGCCTGGTATTCTTATGCACGCCGCAAAGACGTTGATGATCGCCATAGCCCAACGCGTGCGCAAACTCGCTTTCGGTTGCCAGGAAATATTTCAGAGTCAGTTTGGCCTCGTCCTCGGGACAGAACGACTTTGAAGGATTCCCCTCTGCACAGGCCACGGAAGACATGTCGGCACTCATGCCCCGACGCGAGAATCGCTCCATTCGCCCCGATCTTCTCAAACAGCACAAAAAGTCAAGAATCCTGGGTCTATCCCAGAGGAGTTACAGAATATCGTTTGTAAATCCGGAGATGATAGAATAGTTGATAAGTTCAGCCTAACGCCTACTATTGCACCACTGCAAAAAAGGCTGCAAAAGACCGATAGTTCGTTCACTCGCCAGGATTAATCCTGTCCATTAAGATAGTTAAAAGGCACAGAGCTCTTCAAGGTGGATAGTTCCCTGTATGAAGCAACATCATCGTCTTGCCCAAGTTAACTGCTTAAAAGCACGAGAACTGAAAGCGTCTGATACACCCGCAACTCAACGAAACAATCAGCCAGCAAACTAAAATGTACCCCTGCTCACTATCACAAGGAATCATCACCCGCATACGCCTCGCAGTGTTGCTCCTCTGCCTGCTCCTGCAGGCCTGCTCGGACCATTCGGAAGTGACAGTCGGGTTTCTCGGCCCTTTGGAAGGGAAGTATTCCGACCTTGGGGTCCAGGGGCGCAACGGGGCACAGTTGGCCCTGGAAGAAGCAAACGCCCGGGAGTTAGTCCCGGGAGTAACATTCCGGCTGATGGCCGAGGACGACCTCAATACGCCCGACGGCGCCCGCCAGGCCGTGGACAGGCTGGCCGCAGTCAAAGCCGTGGCGATCATCGGCCCCATGACCAGCGGCGTGGCCAAAGCCGCCCTCGAACAAGCCTCGGGACACCGCTTGCCACTTATCTCGCCTACCGTGAGCACGCCCTTGCTGACGGGAAAAAAGGACCTCTTCTTCAGGGTCCTCAGCGAAAACGCCCAATGGGCCAGAGCCCTCGCCCGCTATGGTACTGAAAAAGCCGGGCTGCGCACGGTGATAATCGTCGCCGACATGGACAACGATGCTTTTTCAGGCCCTTACAGGGATGCTTTTCGTTCCGAATTCGTGCGACTCGGGGGGACGCTGCTCAAGGATTGGAATATCCATTCCTCTTCCCTGGAATCCTGGGAAACCATCACCGCAGAAATCGAGCGACTCGCTCCAGATGCGATCTTCGTCAGCCTCTCCTCCCGGGACGCCTCCAAATTGGCCAAAACCTTCGTATCTCGCAGCCTGAAGATCCCTGTCTATAGCACCATGTGGGCGGCCACCCGGGAACTCGTGGTGGATTGCGGTCAAGCCTGTGGCGGATGGATTTTCGGCATGGGATACAGTGAAGACAACACGAGGCCCGAGCACCTGTCTTTCCAGCAGCGTTACCGGCAACGCTTCGGTTATGCCTCGAATTTTGCCGCAGCCCTATCCTACGAGGCGACCCAGGTCTTTTTGCAGGGGATGCTCAAGGCCGCAGGGAATCCCAACGGCCTTCCGGCCGCCATGGAGACCCTCCCGGAACTCCCGGGCGTCATCGCGCCTTTCCGCCTGGACGAATTCGGCGATGTCATCCGGGACCACTACATCATCGAATTCACCGGAAGAGACTTCCGAACCCATGAAACGATCCGCTGAAGCGCCTGTACCAGCAGTTTCCCTGTTGCGCGGGACCTTGGCCGTATGGTTGCTGGTCCCATGCATCATTGTCGTCTTCGCTCTCGGACTCGCCCTGCTCGCGGAAGGCGTCAATAATGCCAGAGAAACCAACGAACACTTGGCGACCGCGCTCTGCCGCTACCTCGACATCTTCGTTTCGGATGCTCATTCGAACCTCGCCTCACTTGCACGGCTTGAGGGCAGGAGCGATCCCGACCACTTCCACGCAGCCATCAGGCAGACGCAGGAATCCCTGACCCGTTTCCAGCGCATCGTCCTGGTCGATGCGGACGGCATCGTGCGGTTCACACACCCGCCTGGGTTCGTGGGAGTGGACTTCCCTGTCCTCTTTCCTTCGGAATCGAACTCGACCATGTCCCGGCCGCTCTATTCTTCTGCTACGGGCAGTCTGACTATCCTCATGCGGGCGAAAACCGTTTCGGGGAAAATGATAGCCGGGGAGCTCAATCTTGACGCCCTGCTTGAACATCTGCAACATTTTTCGTTGGACCTTCACGGAACAGTGGTGGCAGTCACCGACGGATTCGGCAACCTCATCGCGCACCCGGACATGGCCCTAGTGCGCCAGCAGACCAACATAGGAGACTGGCGCATATTCAAGGAGGCTTCCGAAGCAGAGACGTTCAGCGCCCTAGCCTTCAGGGACCGCAGCTTCGTGTCCGACACCGTCGCCCAATTGCCCGGACACCAGTGGAAGGTCATCCTGTCCACGAGCCTATGGCAGGCCATGTCCGACACCCTCAAGATCGTGGCGACCATCGAGATCCTTCTGGTCGCCTACTTCTTGATCCTCTTCCTCTCGGTAAGGCGGACCCTGAATCTGCGGATCATACGCCCGATCGTGGAGTTCTCAAAGTCCATGACCGGACTGGCTGCCTCGCAACAGCCCGCCCCGCCTGAGCCGGCTCCCTTCCAGGAACTGGGCCTCATCGAACGGGAATTCCGTCAGGCCATTTCGGCCATCCTGGAGAGTCAAGCACGGCTGCGCACAAGCCAGGCCATCCTGGAGCAGGCCCAAAATATAGGCCACATGGGCAGCTGGCAGCTGGACCTGACCGACAACCGCCTGACATGGTCGGACGAGGCCTACCGCATCTTTGGCGCGACGCAGGAAGACTTTGAGCCTAGTTACGAGCGGTTCCTGGCCATCGTGCACCCCGACGACCGCGCCGCCGTTGAACATGCTTATGCCTCCTCCATCGAGGAAAGCAGGGAAAGCTACGAAATCGAGCACCGCATCGTGCGCAGGGACGATGAAGAAATCCGTTTTGTGATCGAACGCTGCGTCCATGAGCGGGATGCCCTAGGCACGGTCATCCGCTCCGTCGGCATGGTGCAGGACATCACCGACCGCAAGAATGCGGAACAAGCGTTGGAGAGAGCCAAGGAGGCCGCCGAGTCGGCCAGCCAGGCCAAATCGGAATTCCTGGCCAACATGAGCCATGAAATCCGAACCCCTCTGAACGGCGTAATGGGAATTCTCCAGTTGCTGGAAACCTCGGCCGAAGGCCAGGAACAAAAACAGTTCTGCACGCTCGCCCTGCAATCAGCCAATCGTTTGAACCGGCTCCTTTCGGATATTCTCGACCTGTCGCGGGTAGAGGCTGGAAAACTGCATATCCAGTCCGAACCCTTCAGATTGCATGAAACTCTTGTCCAGGTGTTGGACCTTTTCGTGCCCACGGCAGTCCAGTCAGGGGTGGAACTCAGGCATCACGTCGATCCGGGCCTGCCGAACTCCATCGTCGGGGACCCCATTCGCCTGCAGCAGGTGCTGGGCAACCTCATCGGCAACGCCTTCAAGTTCACCACGACCGGCTACGTCAATGTCGAGGCCTACCCCCTGCCCGCGAAACACCCAGGCCAGCTTCGTATCTTCTTCTCGGTTTCGGACACCGGGTGCGGTATTTCCGACAAGGATCTCAAGAACCTGTTCACCCCATTCACTCAGGTCAGCCAAGGGTACGCCAAGAGCCATCAGGGCGCTGGGCTGGGCCTCTCCATCTGCAAGCATCTCGTGACCCTCATGGGCGGGAATATGGCCGTCGAAAGCGAGACTGGAGTGGGGACGACCTTCAGCTTCTGCGTGACCGTAGGAAAGGCCCTCGGCGTTGCTGTCGTAAAAGCCCCTGCAGAAATCGGGGCATCTGCCACGGCCAATGGCCGGGTACTGTTGGCTGAAGACGACGAGGTGACACAATTCGCTGTCCGTAAACTGCTGGAAAAAGCGGGGTACACGGTGTCGATAGCCAGGAACGGCGAAGAGGCGTTGGATCTGCTCGGCGCGCACGACTTCGACGCAGTCCTCATGGACATCCAGATGCCGGTGATGGGTGGGATCGAAGCCACCCGCCTCATCCGCAGTTCCGCTACCCCGGAGGCGAAGCGAAGCATCCCCATTATCGCTCTGACCGCTTATGCCATGGCCGGAGACCGGGAAAAATTCTTGGATGCTGGCATGAACGACTACATCGCTAAGCCGGTGCAGGTCGTAGAACTCAAGAAGGCGTTGGAGCGGGCACAGAAGTTGGGGAAGGGCGAAGTGCAGTAGTTTTTTTATTACGAAAAAAGGAGAAGTTAACCAGTGAAAACCAAGCTGGATATTATTGAAGAGCCGGATAAAATACCAACTTTTTGATTTCAATTTACTGATTGCGTAAAAAAGAATGTTTCAGTGGAGTTATTTACATTCAAATTCCCTGAGATAAGAAATGAAATAAAGCGTGCATTATTGTCATTTTTCAAAGATCTGGATGCCTTCACTCAAAAAAAAGTCAGCGCTTCTTTTGACACCCTCAGGCCAGCCAATGACCGCAGGTCCGGTGTCACCGAAAAGATTAGAGTCCGCAACCCTGCCAGCACGCTGCACTTATTGCCGCGACGCCACTTGTCTCACAGCTAACGCTGCGCTCAAATTGACAATATCGAATTAATTCAGATCGCTTGATTCAAATCATTCTTGTCGGCAATTAAAAAAGTTGACATCGCCTAACTTTTTTTACAAATAAACCTCAAGCACGCATGGCATGACGACATTTCCGCGTCATAAAAGTTAAACATGCTAAACAATTTAATTGAAAAAAAATATTTTATTAATTTTTAACCATTTAGATTAGTTTGACTAAACAGCAAAAATCAAGGCGCAGAGCGCCGAATGGAGTTACCGTGAACAAAAAAATTGCCTCCCTGCTGACCCTTGCCCTGACCCTCTTGACCGCCCTCCCTGCCACGGCGAGCGAATTGGTGGTTTACTCCGCTCGCGCGGAGCAGCTCATCAAGCCTCTTTTCGATGCGTACACGGCCAAGACGGGCGTGAAGATCCAGTACGTGACCGACAAGGAACCGGTGCTCCTTGAGCGGCTCAAAGCCGAGGGCGAACGCACCCCGGCCGACATGCTGATCACCGTCGATGCCGGCAACCTCTGGCTGGCGGGCGAGGCCGGCGTAATTTCGCCCGTGCAATCCGAAACCCTTGCAGCCAACATTCCCGACCACCTGCGCGACCCGGGCAACAAGTGGTTTGGCTTGTCGCTACGCGCCAGGACCATTGTCTACAACACCGGAAAGGTGAAGCCCGCCGACCTGAGTACCTACGCCGCCCTGGCAGGTCCGGAATGGAAGGGCAGGCTGCTGCTGCGCACATCCAAAAAGGTCTACAACCAGTCCCTCGTGGCGGCCCTGATTGCCGAACTCGGCGAGGCCGAAGCGGAACGCGTCGTCGCCGGCTGGGTCGCAAACACCCCCGTCGCACCCTTCGCCAATGACAACCAGGCCATGGAGGCCGTGGCTGCCGGCGTAGGCGACGTAACCATCGTAAACACCTATTATTTCGGAAAGTTGATGAAAGAGAAACCCGATGCTCCGCTGGCTCTTTTCTGGCCCGATCAGGCCGGGACCGGCGTCCATGTCAACGTCTCAGGGGCCGGTATCACCACCCACGCCAAGCACAGGGAAGAGGCCGTAAAATTTCTCGAATGGCTCTCCTCCGGCGAGGCGCAATCCATGTTCGCCGCACTGAACATGGAATACCCTGCAAACCCCTCCGTGCCCGCCGATTCCGCAGTGGCCGCATGGGGCGACTTCAAGGCCAGCACCCTGAACGTGGCCAAATACGGCGAGTATCAGACCCAGGCCATCAAGCTCATGGACCGGGTCGGCTACAAATAACATGGCATTCCCTCATCGGAACATGAGAACGAAGGCGGGGGGACTCTCCCTCCGCCTCCGCACCTTCCGCATGCAGTCTCCCGGCACGCTCCTGGCTGCATCCGTGTTCGCGGCCATGGCCGTAACCCCGGTCGCGGTTCTCCTGTATTCCTTCCTGACCCCGGAACAGGACATATGGCGACACCTGGCCGAACATGTCCTGCCCGATCTCGTGGGTAACACCATCGCCCTGCTGGCCCTGGTCATCCCCATGACCGCAATCCTCGGCGTCGGCCTTGCGTGGCTCACGACCGTTTGCGACTACCCGGGCAGAAAATTCTTCTCGTGGGCATTGACGCTTCCCCTTGCAGTGCCGCCGTATGTTTACGCCTTCGTGTATCTTGGCCTGCTCGACTTCGCCGGCCCCGTGCAGACGACGATCAGGCAAGTCTTGCCCGGCGTGGGCTTCGTGGACATCCGCAATGTCTTCGGGGTGGCGGCCATCCTCTCGATGGCTTTCTATCCTTACGTTTACCTGCTTTGCCGCAGCGCTTTCCTGACCCAGGGCAGAACCGCGATGGAAGCGGCCAGGACACTCGGCCTCTCTCCGTCAAGAGCGTTTTTCCGGGTGGCCATCCCCATGGCCCGGCCCTGGATCGCGGCCGGCGTGACGCTCGTCTGCATGGAAACCCTGGCCGATTTCGGGGCAGTTTCAATCTTCAACTACGACACCTTCACCACCGCGATCTACAAGGCCTGGTTCGGCCTGTTTTCACTCAAGGCCGCTTCCCAACTCTCCGCAGTGCTCGTCGCCTTCGTCCTTGTCATGCTGGCCTTGGAGCAACGTTTCCGAGCCCGACTCCGTTTTACCGAAGCCGGAAGGTCGGGCACGCCTGCGCTGCACCTGCGCCTGACCGGTGCGGCTAAATGGCTTGCCTTTGCCCTTTCGTCACTGATTTTTGTCTTCGCCTTCGCCGTTCCCTGTCTGCAACTCCTGCTCTGGGCCTGGAAAGCCACGGGGCCGAACACCGCGAGTTATCTTCAGCTTGGCAAGGACACGCTGATACTCGGCTTGATGACGGCTGTGGCCACTTCCGCCGTCTCTCTCCTGCTGGCTTTCGCCAGACGCAGCAACCCCGGAACGGGCTGGATCATCCGCATTGCGACTCTCGGCTATGCCATGCCTGGGACAATCCTCGCCGTGGGCATCTTCATTCCGGCCGCCTTTATCGACAACACCATGCTCGATTTCATTGCCTCGACTACCGGGGTGCCGATGAGCCCGTTTATCCAGGGTTCGCTGGCCCTGCTCGTCATTGCATACACGGTCCGTTTCCTGGCGGCAGGCTTTGGATCCATCGACAGCGCCATGCAACGCATCACGCCCTCGGTCGTCGAAGCGGCCAGAACCATGGGCTGCCACGGTGCGGCGCTCGTCAGGCGTGTCCATCTGCCCATGACCCGCACCGGCATCCTCACGGCCGCAATCCTTGTGCTCGTCGACGTCATGAAGGAACTTCCCGTAACCCTCATGATGCGGCCTTTCGGGTGGGACACGCTGGCGGTGAAAATCTACGAATTCACATCGGAAGGAGAATGGAAAATGGCGGCGACACCGGCTCTGGTGCTGATCGCGGCGGGTCTTGTACCCATCATGCTCCTGACCGGAAAAACCGAAACACGGAACAAATCATGACGACTTTCCTGCGCGTGGAAGCGCTGTCCAAGAGCTATGGGACCAGTCCGGTGGTCGACAACATCACGTTTTCCCTGAATCGCGGGGAGATCGGTTGCCTGCTTGGCCCCAGCGGGTGCGGCAAAACGACTCTGCTTCGCAGCATCGCGGGTTTTGAGAACATCGAGTTCGGCAGCATTGTCCTTGACGGCGAGGTTGTCTCGGGACCGCGTTTCGTACCTGCTGAGCACCGTCGCATCGGCATGGTCTTCCAGGATTACGCCCTATTCCCGCACCTGACCGTGGCGCGGAACGTGGCCTTCGGCCTTTCAAATTTGAACGCCGCGCAAATAGCCCGGACCGTCGATTCCCTGCTGGAAACCGTAGGACTGCCCGACGCAGGCTCAAAATACCCCCACGAACTCTCCGGCGGCCAGCAGCAACGAGTCGCCCTGGCCCGCGCCCTGGCCCCCGAGCCTCGGCTGCTGCTCATGGACGAACCATTCTCGAACCTCGATGTATCCCTGCGTGAATCCCTGTCCATGGAAGTCCGCTCCATCCTCAAGCAGCGCGGCACGACGGCTCTGCTGGTCACCCACAACCAGCAAGAAGCCTACGCCATGGCGGACAGGGTCGGTGTCATCTCCTGCGGCACCATGCACCAGTGGGATACGCCCCACGCCGTTTATCACCGTCCCGCGTCCGCTGAGGTCGCAGGCTTCGTTGGCGAGGGCTCCCTCATCGACGGAAAGGTCTTCGGACACACGCTCACCTGCGCCCTCGGAGAGTTCGCCGCAAAAAACCTTGCCGACTCCGCCGTCAAAGTTCTCGTGCGCCCCGAAGACATCCTGCACGACGACGCCAGTCCATTGAAGGCGCAAGTCGTCGGACGCGCCTTCCGCGGTTCGACTATTCTGTACTCGTTGAAACTCATCACGGGGGAAGTGGTTCTCGTGCAGATTCCGAGTCATCATGATCATCCGGTCGGACACTGGTTAGGCATCCGAGCCGACCTTGAAGATCTGGTCGTATTTCCGTGCTCCGCAACGCTCCATGCCAAGGAATGCGTGCAGAACTGACAAAAAAGACGTCATTAATTTATTTCGGCAACATAAAAATATAAATGCCACTGAAACTCTTGGATTCAGTGGCATTTATATTATCTAATTTTTAAGCTTTAGGCTAAATACTTCTGCTACATAACTCTCTTAAACTCGGAATAGTCTCCTTCAGTCTCCAACACGACCTTAACCGTTTTATCAGATCGGTTACGCCAAAACCATCCATGTTTTCCATCGAAAGCAGCAGTGATTGTTCCTTCAGACTTTGCGATGTTCTTTCCTTTACCGTATCCATGGTAAAAATCTTTCGGAGCGTTAACTGGATCTCCATGCACATCGACATTGACAGGGCCATCTGACTGCCACCTGTATGAAACAGAAGCCCCTTTATTCATCGTCAATTTTATCTCAGCGCCTTGCCCCGGATCAAGGATTATACTGATCTCATCCTTCGTGATGATGGGGTCTACTAAAACAAGAGCCGATTCTGACTGTTCCTGTGCGCTGACATCCTCCTCGCTCGCAAAAGAATCCTGGGCCGCTTCGACTTCATAATCAGACATGACAGGCGCATTTTCCATGGCCGCCACGATTTCTTTTTCCGCCCTCATTTCCTCGGCTAACGCCATCTTGACTCGCCCCATGTCGGTCAATCCCAGCACTTCACCTGCACCTGTAGGGTCGATGCCGTATTCAGCAGGCAAAACTGTGGTTATAAGCAGCAGTGTCGCAACAATCATTGCAACAACTGTAGAGCGAATCAACTGTCTTGATGTCGGCAAGTCATTTCTGCCGGGCATATTCGTGTTATACATGCATCAACTCCTTATTTATGCGACGAAGAAAAAACCTGTCATCTGGTATCCGACAAGCATGAAGCCGGCAGTCATCAACGCAACATTGGCTAAATAGGCGTGTCTGGTGAAACTGGATGTTCCTCGCCAATATCCCATGACAATGAGTATCCCGCTCAAGGCCAACAGTTGCCCTATCTCAACGCCGACATTGAACGCGACGAGATTGGCCAGCAGGCCGTCCGGCGACACCTCGAAATCCTGAATCTTCGTCGCTAGGCCAAACCCGTGAAACAAACCGAACACGACTGTTGCGAGCTTGGTATTCGGCTGAAATCCGAACCAGCGTCGAAAAGCGCCGAGGTTGTCCAGCGCCTTGTACACCACCGACAAGCCGATGATTGCGTCGATGAGATAAGCGTTCACGTTCACGCCCATGAATACCCCGGCCAGCAATGTTGAAGAATGCCCAATGGCGAACAGGCTGACATATATTCCGATATCCTTGAGGCGATAGAGGAAGAAAATAACTCCGACCAGAAACAGAAGATGGTCGTACCCCGTGACCATGTGCTTGGCGCCGAGATATATGAACGGCAAGAGCTGCACCCCGCTGATCGCCTGGATGTACCCCTTGTCCCCCGTTGTGACGCCATGGGCAAGAACATCCGTACCGACAAGCGTCAGACACAATAAGGCCAGAAATGGCAGCCGCACATTTTTCAATTTGCGCAGCAACACATCTCTGCCAAAAGCAAAGATATGATACATAAAAAATCCTGTATTAAAGTTAAAATTCTAAAATTCACTAAGAAATTTGAACTAAATACAAAATTCCGGAGGGCGGTCTATCGAAGAAATAGGAGCTGACTTATAAAAAGAAATGTAGCCGTCGGATGTGAAAAATTGAAGTGATCCAAAAAAAGAATTGACAGTCAGACGATCTGAAGATCTTCCAAAATGATCAAAATGAACATGACTTGAATCTCCAAAATGCGAATGTGTAGTCACAAAATGCACGTCATTATCATGCTGATGACCAACAGCGGTGAGCTGCATCATAAACACGACAATCACAATCAGACATGATACTTTAACCTGGAAGCGAAAAAACATTTGAACCAGTTATATTACAAGGCATATTGTTAAGCAAAAGATTCTCAAATAGGGCCGACAATCAATGGTTATGGTTCCTAGCTGTGCTCCTTTGGAAAATCAAGGCCGGCTACCCAAGGCTTTACCAACCAAAGTCCCCAGCAGGCCAACTTGATGGCGGTCTCAATAGCTATACTGATGGTGAACGTCCGGGGAGTGGGGATGGGAGTGAGAAAGTTGCTTGTGACGATGTCTGGTGGCTGATTTATCAGAGGCGACGTGGAGTTCGTCGTGGCCATGGTCGTGTTCGTGCTCGATAACCTCATGTGCCTTTGAATAGCTGCGCGGCTTACTTTGCCGGAACGAGTTGGACAGGCCTTTTTGAATGCATTGAGCCGCATTAATAGAAGACTTTCCTTGACGTTGGGATTTTTCCTTTTAGAAGGTAATGATTGCGAAGAGCAAAACGCAACCTTGGAGGAATTCATGACCCTATTCACGAAGACCCTTGTGTTTTTGTTCATTACGGCCTTGCCGGCGCACGCTGGTCAGGTGACGAAGACGCATGCAGATGACAGGAACCGGAATTCTTCCCTGAACTTCGAATCTGTTTTCGAGAGTTATCAGCCTTACCGCCATCAACCAGTAGCTCCCTGGCAGCAGTCCAACAAACGAGTAGGGGAAGTGGGCGGATGGCGAACATACGCGCGGGAAGCGGCGGAGTCTGAAGGTGCCGAAACTGCCCCGCGATCCGGCCCTGACGCTTCGCAACCGGCGCATGATCACGGGAGCGCGCCATGAACATGATGACAGCCCTGTGCAAGGGATGTGCGCTTCTTGTCCTGCTGGGCGGCCTGGCCGGTTGCGCCACGGTGGACTTCGATCAGTCCGTGGCCAGGACCAACACCCAGGCCGCAGGCTTCACCCACGGCCAGCTCGCACTGGGCCGCGACGCCGCACAGCGCGACGCCATGGCCCTGCGGGCGTCCGAACTGCTGTCCAGGCCGCTTAGCGAACCGGCCGCAGTGCAGCTGGCCCTGGTGAACAGCCCCTCATTTCAAGCCCTGCTGGCCCGGAATTGGGCAAGCGCGGCCGATGCGGCCCAGTCGGGACGCTTGGCAAACCCTGTCTTCTCCTTCGAGCGTCTCCATATTCTGGATGAGGTCGAGTTCGGCCGGCTTCTGAGCGTCGGGCTGCTCGATCTGCTGACCTTTCCGATGCGTCAGGGCGTGGCGAAATCGCGCGTTGCGGCCGCAGAACACAGGCTGACCCGCGATGTGGTGCGGCAGGTCACCGAGGTGCGCGGTGCCTGGGTGCGGGCCGTGGCCGCAAACGAGCGCCTCGGCTATGCGCGGCAGGTCTTTGCTGCTGCCGAGGCTTCTGCCGAGCTGGCTCGCCGCATGCAACAGGCCGGCAATTTCAACACCATCGAGCGGGTCAGGCAGCAGGGCTTCTACGCCGACGCGGCCACGCAGCTCGCCCTGGCCCGACACGCCATGACTGCCCGCCAGGAGGAACTTATCCGCCAGCTGGGCCTCTCCGAATCCCAGATCCCCCTGCTCATGCTGCCTGCTCGCCTCCCCGATCTGCCGGAGTCCGCGCGCCAACCGGAGGACGTGAGTTCGGCGGCGCGGGCGGGCAACCTCGATGTGCGTCTGGCGCAGGCCGAATTCGAGGCCGCGGCCAAGGCCCAGGGGCTCAGCCGCGTGACCAGCCTGGTCGATGTGGAGGCGGGGCTGCGTCACAACACGGTGTTTGACAACGACTCCGGGGACCGGGCCACCGGACGCGGTTACGAGCTGGACGTGACCCTGCCTCTGTTCGACTGGGGCGGCATGAAACGCGAGGTCATGAACGCGCGCACCCTGGCCGCCGGCCATGAGCTCGAAGTCGCCCTGCGCGGGTCCGGGTCCCGGCTGCGGGAAGGCTACTCAGCGTACCGCACCGCCCACGACATCGCCCGTCACTACCGGGAGGAGATCATCCCCCTGCAGCAAGTTATGGCCGAGGAGAACGTGTACCGTTACAACGCCATGCTCATCGGGGTTTTCGAATTGCTGGCCGACGCCAGGGAACGGATCCGCGTGGTGCAGGCCGGCATTGACGCCCTGGAGGGATTCTGGCTGGCCGACGCGGCCCTTGAGGCCGTGATCATGGGCACCGAGGGCGGCGGCGAACTTGCAGGCCCCGCGCCGCAAGGGGAGGCCCGCGATGCAGGACACTGAGTTTTTTGCGGACGAGACAGCGAGGTCAACATGAATTCCAGAAGACGATTTTTGCAGGCGGCGGGACTGGCGGGCGGAGCCCTGGCCGCGTCGGCCGTGACCCGCGTCGCCCTGGCCGGGCTGCCGGAGGCTGTTGTTCAGACCTCCCCGGAGACCATGCCGCCCTTGCACCCTCCGACGGGGCGTCCCTACAATCCGGTGGTGACCTTGAACGGCTGGACCCTGCCCTGGCGCATGAACAAGGGCGTCAAGGAGTTCCACCTCGTGGCCGAGCCCGTGGTGCGCGAGCTTGCTCCGGGGCTCAAGGCCCATCTGTGGGGGTACAACGGACAGAGCCCGGGGCCGACCATCGAGGTGGTAGAAGGCGACCGGCTGCGCATTTTCGTGACCAACAGGCTGCCCGAGCACACCAGCATCCACTGGCACGGACAGCGCCTGCCAAACGGCATGGACGGCGTCTCTGGCCTGACCCAGCCCGCGATCCAGCCGGGCAAGACCTTCGTGTACGAATTCGTGGCCCGTCGGCCCGGCACCTTCATGTATCACCCGCACGCCGACGAGATGACGCAGATGGCCATGGGCATGATGGGATCCTGGGTCACGCACCCCAAGGCGAAGCACCCTCTGATCGACGAGGTGGACCGTGATTTCGTCTTTCTTCTGAACGCCTACGACATCGATCCGGGGAGCTATACGCCCAGGATCATGACCATGCTCGACTTCAACCTGTGGAGCTGGAACAGCCGGATTTTTCCGGGCATCGACTCCCTGAACGTGCGCCTGAATGACAAGGTCCGCGTCCGCATCGGCAACCTGACCATGACCAACCACCCGATGCATCTGCATGGGCACGAATTCCTGGTCACGGGCACGGACGGCGGCCCTACCCCCAAGGGCACGCGCTGGTACGAGGTCACCACGGATGTGGCCGTGGGCCAGATGCGGCAGATCGAATTCGTGGCCGACGAGGAGGGCGACTGGGCCTTCCATTGCCACAAGAGCCACCACACCATGAACGCCATGGGGCACGACGTGCCGACCATGATCGGCGTCGACCACACCGGCCTTGCGCGCAAGATCACGTCACTGATCCCGGACTACATGGTCATGGGCGAGCGCGGCATGGCCGACATGACCGAGATGGAGATGCCGCTGCCGGACAATTCCATCCCCATGATGACCGGCCGCGGGCCTTTCGGGAGCGTCGAGATGGGCGGCATGTTCAGCGTGGTCAAGGTGCGCCGGAACCAGAAGCGCGGCGATTATTCAAATCCCGAGTGGTTCAGGCACCCGCCCGGAACGCAGGCCTATGAATTCGGCGGTGCATTGGCCGAGCCGGCGAGGGACTTTTCGCCAGGCGGCACATCCATGCCCAGGGCGCAGGAACCCGGCGACGGGATCGAGCTTAAGGTGCGCAAACCCGGCCACGCCGGGCACGAATAAGGAGGCGACCATGATTATGTTGCGAGCGGCCTTGATCCTGCTGTTCTGTGCGGGCACGGCATGGAGTCACGAATCGGAGCACAAATCGCCCACGCCCGACCTGCGCGAACAGCAGGAATGGGGAATCGCGGGCGACGCGTCCGCCGTGACCCGGACCGTGGAGGTGCGCATGCTCGACACCATGCGCTTCGTGCCGGATGAAATCGAAGTGCGGCTGGGAGAGACCGTGCGTTTTGTCGTCAGGAACGAAGGCCTCATGATGCACGAGTTCGTCATCGGCACGCAGGCCGACAACAAGGCCCACGCGGCGCTCATGCTCAGATACCCGAACATGGAGCATGAAGCGGCGTACATGGCGCATGTCGCGCCGGGCGGGGAAGGCGAGGTCGTCTGGCATTTCAACCGGCCCGGAGAGTTCGAGTTTGCCTGCCTCATCGCCGGGCATTATCAGGCGGGCATGATCGGAGTCATCCGTGTTGTCGGGAAATGACCTGTTTTCAAATTCTCTGATCCAGGAGGAATGCCATGCGTAGATATGTGTGCTTCATACTTATGATTTTGTGCGTTTTTTCGTTCTTTATGCCCGTCAAATTCGCGTCCTCCCAAGTGCTGCAAGAGCCTGTCCTTGTGGTGGCGCAAAGCGATATGACGCGGGGCGAGGTCAGAAGGATCGACAAGGAGAACAAGAAGATAACCATCCGGCACGAGGAAATCAGGGACCTGAACATGCCGCCCATGACCATGGTTTTTCAGGTCAGGGACGCTGCGCTGCTGGACAGGGTGCGCACCGGGGACAAGGTCCGTTTCCGAGCTGTCGAAGAGGGGGGAACACTCATAATTACCGACATGGAAAAGGATTTATGATCCTGGCTGGTCGCCTGTTTAGGTAACGCACGAAGAATTTTCACTCTCCATACGTGGTCATCTTTGCGTGCAGCGTCTTGCGCGTGATGCCAAGGCGCTTGGCTGCTTCGCTCTTGTTCCCGCCGACTGCGTCCATGGCGTCGAGGATGACCTGCCGCTCCAGCTCCCCAAGCGTCATGTTGACGAATCCGCTGTCCGGACGCCCGTATTCGCCCCCGGCTCCAGACAGCTACGGGAACAGGTCCCTTTTGCTGATATATTGCCCCAGCGCCAAAACCACTGCCCTCTCCACCAAGAACGCCGAGGTGGTCCGTATGGAGATCAGGAAGGGGCAGAGCGAAGTGAGCTATCTTCACTTTAGCGGACACACCAACTACCCTAATGGGAACGAGAGGTGTGTTCATGAGGAGTCATCGCAAGTACGATCCTAATTTCAAGCGAGAGGCAGTCCGTCTGGTTATCGAGGACGGCATGGGAATCCGCGAGGTCGAGCGCAGTCTGGGCATCACGTATGGCGTCTTAAAGGGCTGGGTGCAGAAACATCGAGACCATCAAGACGCAGCCTTCGTGGGCAGTCATGCGCCGGAATCACCAGAAGCCGAACTGAAGCGTCTTCGTAAAGAGAACGAACGACTTCAGCGAGAGCGTGACATTTTAAAAAAAGCAGTGGCCATCTTCTCGACGGACCCGCATCGATATTCGGGTTCATAACCGAGCACCGCTCCATGTACGGAGTGAAGGAGATGTGCCGCGTGTTGGGAGTGTCTCGGAGCCGTTATTATGCTCAACTCAACTCAGGAGGGAGCAAACGGCAGCGTGAAGACCGGCGCCTGCTCGTTTCAATCAAGGCGTCCTTTGACGGCAGTATCAGATCGGGCCGGGTGATCGAGGTGCTGTCCCGCCTGATCAGCGAACGTGGAGTCCCTCTGAGCCTGCGTTCTGACAACGGACCGGAGTTCGTGTCGAAGGCGCTGCTCAAATGGGCGGCTCGGGAGTCTCTGAATCTGGCGCTGATTGAGCCTGGGAAGCCATGGCAGAACGGTTTGAACGAGAGTTTTAACGGCAAATTTCGCGATGAGTGTCTGTCGATGGAATGGTTCCGGTGTCGGTCCGAGGCGCGGGTTGTGATCGATGAATGGAGGCGGCACTACAACTCCATTCGTCCGCATTCAAGCCTGAACAACATGACGCCAGAACATTTCTGTCGGCAGTATGGGAAAAACCTGAACCGTGGGGAAACCCTCAAGAATTGGGTGGTCCGAAGTTTCCCGGCAGGTCATATCGATGGACAAGGATTATAAAAAATCCCTGATTGGGTTGCATCCGTCTACACAAATGACTATACTTAAAAAATGAAAATCGCAGGCTTCGATTGGGATAGCGGCAACTGGCCAAAGTGTGGCAAGCACGGCGTGTCCCGCGAAGAAATTGAGCAGGTGTTGCTCGGTGAACCTGCCGTAATGCCCGATCCTTGCCCCGATGAGCCGCGCATGCGGGCCATCGGGAAAACACAAGCTGGACGCTATGTTTTCCTCGTTTTCATGCTGAGGGAAATCGACGGATGGACAAAACTGCGCCCTGTCAGCGCCCGCTACATGCACAAGAAGGAGATCTGCCACTATGAAAACCAAATCTAAACAGATGCCATCCCTGCGTAACGATGCAGAGGCCGAAGAGTTCGTCGCACAGGCTGACCTGTCACAGTATGACCTTTCCGGCTTCAAGCCGATGCAATTTGAAATAGAACCGAAGGCTGCGGCGCTGAACATGCGCATACCTGTAGGGCTACTGGAAGCGGTAAAAGCCAAGGCCAAGGCCAAAGGGATTCCGTATACGCGCTACGTGCGCATGCTACTGGAAGCCGACGTGGCTAAGCGTCCCAATCCTTGATTACTCCTTATCTGAATTCCTCCCCCAATCGTTCATTTTTCGGGTACGTTCGGAAACGTTGTAAATAAATCTCCCTTTGACCTTGGTGGAAAAAACAAAATAATCATCTCTTGATGAACGGGTGTAACGGCAAGCCCCCTCAACTCCAACCTGCACCAAGAAAGATGATGGCACACCCATCACTCTCGCCCGGCCAAACCCACCCTTTCTCCCTTTGCGATCAGTCGCATTTGACAACAGCACTATTCATCCATATTTATTATTCAATGCCCTATCTATATTATCATTCATAAAAATTATATCTATTCAATTTAAAACATTTTTTTATATTTATAATATTCATTATTCTATTCATGATTTTATCCAAATCTGAATACGAGGCAACCACATGCCCTTGTCGCTGACGGAAATTCTCGAACAGGGAGCCGCGTCCTCCAGGGAGATTCAAGCCGCGACAGGGATGTCGCAGGCTGCCGTATCCCGTCAGCTCCAGAAACTGGCAGACAGGCTAGTCACGGTTCGCGCTGGCCGGACGCCCATATATCACCTGGCCAAAAACGCTTTCGGCGGGGGCGACAGGCTGCCCTTGTTCACGGTCGACGCCGATGGAAACATCACGACAACTGCGCACATTCGGCCGCTGGTCAGCGGGCGGTTTTATGTTGAAGCTCTTCCCGGCGCGCCCACACTCTTGCTGGGCGAATCCGGCGACGGACTCCACGACGATCTCCCCTATTTTCTCTACGACATGGCGCCACAGGGTTTTCTGGGGCGGCAGATCGCCCGGGAAGTGCATAAACGTTTCGCAGACTTTCCGCCCGATCCGAAGTGGTGGACCACCGAGCATATCGGCAGGTTTCTCCTCTCCAATGGGGATGACCCACCGGGCAACCTGATATTCGGCGAGCAGTCGGCGCTGCGCGTACGCAAAAAGCCGCCAGCCGTTGATGAGTCGGAGTATGCCCACATGGCGGAGAAAGTCATGGCCGGTGACATTCCCGGATCCTCCGCCGGGGGCGAACAGCCGAAATTCGCGGTGTTCAGCAAGCACGGCAACGAACACGTCATCGTCAAATTTTCACCTCCCGGCGACACAGAAATCGCACGACGCTGGCGCGACATCATGATCACGGAATTCCATGCGCTGGAGACGTTGCGCAAACATGGCCTCCCGGCTGCGAAAGCACGACTCCTCGAAGTGGGCGACAGGTTGTTTCTGGAGTCCCGGCGTTTTGACCGGACAGGCGAGCACGGACGCACGTCCATGGTCTCGCTGGCAGCAATCGACGCGGAGTTTGTCGGCGCGGGCTCCAACTGGCCCCTCGTTCTGCAACGACTCTGCGACGCGGGGCGAATTGCACGCGAACACTTCGCCACCGCAGAACGCCTGTGGTGCTTCGGCAAACTGATCAACAACACGGACATGCACCTGGGCAATCTGAGCTTCGCCATTGATGGCGCCAGGTTCAACCTGCTGCCGGCCTACGACATGTGCGCCATGGGCTTTGCTCCGAAAAGCGGCGGCGAGCTGACTCCATATGCGTTCGTACCGAAGCATCCGGAGCGGCGCGTCGTAACAGAGGAAGAATATGACGCTGTGCGGCGTGCAGCCGAACATTTCTGGGACGGCGTCGCCCAGGACAGCAGGCTATCTCAGGAGTTCAAAGAGTTCCTGGTGATGGGCAATCCGGTGAAACGTTTGTCAGGTCCGCGCAGTTGATCCAGCAGAAACACAACTCGAAAACACAAAAACGCATCGGCTGGCCAGAAGGGATGTCCAAGGCTGTAACAACCTGATTTTTCTAGGCGCTAAAGAACTTCTCCAGACCTCGATCCTGCTGATGAATCGCTTTCATGCCTTTTGACTCGGTATGCCTGATCTGGCAGGGATGAACAGTCGTGTCACCTTATACGGCAATAAAAGAGGTGGCCTTGTCGGGCCGTGAACTGAAAGGGGATGATATGAGAAGATGTGTGATGCTGGTTATAATTGCGGTGTTGCTGGTCGTGGGCGTAGCTCACGCGCAGTCCGCCTACGTGACCGACGTTTTCGAGATAACGCTGCGCTCGGGACCGACCAACAGCAACAAGATACTGAAGATGCTGCCGTCCAGCACACCTGTGGAAGTGCTCAGGACCGACAAGGACTGGTCCCTTGTGCGGGCCGACGGCGTGGAAGGATGGGTGCTGGCGCGGTATCTGACCAGGACGACCCCGGCAGCCCTGCAAGTGGAGCGGTTTGCCAAGGAGACTGAAACCCTGCGTGCCAAGATGGCCGAGATGACCGAGAAGACTTCCGCCACGGCCGGAGAGAACCAGGCCCTGCTGGACCGCCTGAACCGCGCCGAAACGGAACTGGCATCCTTGCAGCAGCGGTATGCCGAGCTGGAACAGGGATCAAAAGCCTATGTGGACTTGAAGAGAGCGCATGACGAACTCCTCGCGCTCCAGGCGGAAACGGCGCAGCGTGCGGAAGCCCTGGAGATGAAGAACAGGGATCTGAGCGGTGACACGCAGTTCCGATGGTTCCTCACCGGCGCGGGCGTCGTCGGCGCCAGCCTGCTCCTCGGTCTGGCTCTGGGCCGCATGCAGCGCAAGAAAACAGGCCGCATGTTTGCTTGAAAAAAGGGCTGGCGGCTTGAGCTGCCGGCCTTCATAGAGCCAAACCCCCTCCTTCAATTTTGCGTCCCATGGCAAGCAGCCCTTCACAACGCGGTCGCTATCACCACGGGCGTATCGAAATACCGCCCGCCTTTCCGCCTCCTTCGGCAATGCGCTCGCCATCGGGACCCAGCACGTTCTGCCGGAAAACGCGCTCGAAAAACTCCTGAATGCTCGCAGCAATGAATACATCATCGCAGGATGGCACGATCGGATTCGTAACAATGCCTACATGACACACCCTGTCACTTAATATATTCTCGCCCAAAAAATGACGAAACTCCGGTCTGTCCGGATATGCACGAAGAAGGAAACACGCTACCTTCTTTTAGCCCGAACAAAAATGTCTCTGGATCCGCCCTTCCGCACAACATCAACACCGGGATCGACACCGATGAAACATGCCGGCTTCACCCTCCTTTTCCTTCTTCTTTGCTCCGTCGCCGCTGCCGAGGGCGTCTGGCGGGTCAAAGGGCATGCTTTTTCCAATGTCCATGCATGGCAGAAAGGGACGGATGTGCGGGTCAGCGGGAGAGTCAGCGGCGGGCCGGTCAGGACACCCTTCCAGGCGGTCATTCATGTGCAGAACGATGAAGGCAAAACACACCGGGTGACCATCCGCAAAACCGCTTTTTCCGGTCAGGGCGAGACATTCGAAGGCGGGTTCAGGGCCACGAAGCGTTCCCGGCAGTGGCAGATCATCCAGATCGAGGTCCTCGGGGCGGACCCGGCCGAAATCCAGCGTCAAAAGACGCAATCAAAAACCCTGCCCCATGTGGCCGCGCAGTATCCCTCCGTGCCCGGAGACATGCCGGAAAGCGGCCCGCCACAATGCTTCCCCATCAAGACGAAAACCTCGGGCGAGGTGTCCAGCGTCCTCTTCTCCTCCATGCGGCCCGTCTGCGTGACCGTGCGGAACCGCAGGTCCGGCAGGCTGGTTCTCATGAAGAACGTCTTGCCCCATGACCTTGCGAACACGTCCCTGCCCTGCGGCGAATATTCCGTGAAAATCGTGGGTGACGGGTTTGTGTCGCAAAAAGACGTCAGCATCTCCGGCCAAAACCAAGTGATCGACCTGAACTAGACGAGGGCCAAGAAACGAGCGTCAATCGAGAATCTTGTATTTTTAGAGCATCGCCCCTCCTTACCCAGACCCTTCCGCAGAAAATTCCCGGATGCCGTCTTTCCCGTGACATCCTGTGGCAATTCCAAGTCATCCATTGTCCTTGATGATCTCGACAGGAAAAAGCGAGAAGAATTCCTCCAATCTTGAAGCGAACTCATCTTCCGGCGCAGCACCACGACATAAATATAACGACAGCGCCAGCCGGTCACAGCTCCGAGGTCATACACGATCGCAAAAAATTATTTCGCACCCACTTCATGTCATACATTGTTAACAAACAATTGCCTTACTCAGTTCTCCTGTGTATGAAAGCGTTAAAAATTGATACTCGTCAAAATTGAGCACTGAAATGAAGCATCAAAAAAAAGAATGCGTCTCAATAATCCAAGAATCGCAATTCATGGCAGCTACAATACATTTCCAAGCAGACAATACCTCATACCCACTTCAACAACGCAATCAATACACACATGAACATCAGAAACAAGCTCGTCCTCATCGTCTTTTCCTTGTGGGTTGCCGGATCTGCGTTATTGGTCCTGCTCTCTTATCACACAGCCAACAATCAGCAATTGGAAAGCATCCGCACTCGGGTGCGCGATTATGCGGCGCTTGGGGCCATGAGCCTCCCGGTGGAAGATCACGCCGCACTGGCCAATCCCGAGGATGAAAACTCGGAAGCGTATGCGCGGGTGGTTGGCGCATTGCGCCGCGTTCGCGACAACAGTTCGGACCTCCACTTTGTCTATACGGTGCGAAAGGGGGAGGACGGGTCGGTCATTTTTGTCGGCGATGCGGAGGAAAGCGAGGAGGACAAGTCGCATATCGGCGAAGTCTACGAGGATGTGTCGCCGCTGATGCAGCAGGCCGTACTTGGGCTGACGGAACCGTCCGTTGAAAACGAATTCTACGAGGACCAATGGGGAACGTTCCTCAGCGCCTACGCGCCCATCGTCACTGCCGACGGGCGACAGGACGGTGTGCTGGGCGTCGATATCTCCGTGGACAAGGTCAACACCATGTCCCGTGAGTTGCTCTGGCGCATGGCAATGTCCTTTGGCATCATCACTCTGGCCATGATCCCCGGAATCCTCTTTTTCGCCCGTGGCATGGTCCGCCCCATCAAGGACTGCGCTGCCTTCACGGACCATCTGGCTCAAGGCGACTTTTCCCGCCAAGTGCCTGAAGAAATGCGTCGCCGGGGCGACGAACTGGGCGACCTGGCGCGCTCGTACCAAACCATGATCGGCAACACCCGCGACCTTATCCAGAGCCTGAACACCGGGATACAGACGGTCTCGGCGTCCGTGGGCAGCCTCACCGCTTTCAGCGAGGCATCGACGCGCAGCGTGCATACCCTGGCCGAAAAGAGTTCCACCGCGACGACGGCGGCGGACGAGTTGAGCAAGGACACCGTCGCCGTTGCTTCCAGCATGCGGCAGACCTCCGCCAACCTGGACAGCGTGGCGGCGGCCACGGAAGAAATGACCTCGACCATCACCGAGATCGCGGAAAACACCGAACACGCCCGCACCACCACGGACCAGTTTTCGGGCCAGGTCGAAAATTTCGCCGCCCTGCTGCGCGACCTTGGCGCTTCCGCCCAGGATATCGGCAAGGTCACCGAGGCCATCTCCGGCATCTCATCCCAAACCAATCTGCTGGCCCTCAATGCGACCATCGAGGCCGCCCGGGCCGGTGAAGCCGGGCGCGGTTTCGCGGTTGTCGCCAATGAAATCAAGGAACTGGCCAAACAGACCGCCGACGCCACCGACGATATCCGGGCCAAAATCGGCGGCATCCAGAACGCTGCGGGCAATGCCGTGGCAGACATGGACAAGATCGTGCTGGCCATCCGCGAATTGAGCACCTTCGTGTCCACCATCGCGGCGGCCATTGAGCAACAATCCGCCGTGACCCGCGAACTGGCCGCCAACATCGCCGAAGCCACTGGCGGAGTCCAGGACACAACCGCCCTGGCCTCGGAAATGTCCTCCGCCTCCGGAAAAATCGCGACCGACATTGCCGGGGTGGATGCGGTGGCCTCGGACATCCGGTCCGGTTGCCACGAACTCCGGACCAACGTCGAGGATCTGACCAACCTGGCGGGACAGTTGCAGACACTGGTCGGACATTTCAAGGTCTGAGACCCGAAACTGTCGCCGAAGCCGTTCATCGCAATCATTCGCAACTGGAGGGCCGCCGCGTGCGGCCTTTTCCTTTTTCCACTGCTCATGGAACTTTTGGTCAGGCCTGAGCACGCCTGCCTGCATCACCTTTCGATGCAGACTGCGTATTCGCCGAATCTCTTCACCCAGAGTGCAAATCCCGTCACACACTCATTGCAGGACCTCCACATTTCTCCGGCACACCGCTTGCTTTCTTAGCTCCAACAGGAGGTAAGACCATGCTTTTCTTACAATTTTGGAAAAAAAAACAAAAAGCGGGCGCTGATTCATCCGCAGAACATGAACCCGCCGCCGATACGCGCACCGATGCCGCGTTGCTTGACGCCGTGGCCGGGGCCATCGCCTTGCAGCGTTTATCATCGCCCCTTGACGCCCTCGGGGAGCGGCTCAAGGCCACTACCGAGGTCGGGCTGCGGCAGGTTGCGGTCATCGAGGAACATACGGCCGCAGTGGTCAACCGGGCCGACACCGTGAACGGCCACGCGTTGCGCCAGGCCGAGATGGCGCAGGCGGCCGTGGGGCACATGGCCCGCCTGGAAGCCCGTCTGGGCGAGGTGGAGCTGCGCATGGATGAGCTCTCCGCCGCCATGGGCGAACTGCTCGGCTTCGTCGGCACGGTGGAGACGCGCATCAAGGGCATCGGCTCCATTGCCCACGCCATCCGCGACATCGCCGCCAACACCAACATGCTCGCCCTCAATGCCACCATCGAGGCGGCCCATGCCGGGGCGGCAGGGAAAGGATTCGGCGTCATCGCCAACGAGATTCGGACCCTCTCCCACCAGACCGTGGACGCCACCACGCGGGTCGATGGACAGAACGACGAAATCGGAAGGAATGTCACCGCCATGGTGGAGGCCGTGCGCCGGGTCGAGGGTTTTGTGGGGCGGATGCAGGCGTCCATGAGCGCCTGCCTCGAAGATGCGCGGGTAGCCCGGCCATGCGTCGAGGAAGGAGGCATGCTGGCCGCGGACCTGCGCGGCGAAAGCCAGAGCATCGTCCGGGACGTGGCCGCGGTGCAGGAGAGCCTCGTAGCCCTGCACGACGGCAGCGCCTCTCAGGCCAAAGAAGCCGAGACTCTGGCCGTCCATGCCCGGCAGGTCAGCGAGACTTCCGAGAGCCAGCTCGCGGCCGTGGGCAGGCTGCGCTTCGCCGCCCATGAGCGGGCCAAGAGCGCCGTGGAGACTCTGGTGCGCGACGCCGACGTCAGCGCCATGGAGCGCCGCCGGGTGGAAATCGCCCTGCGCCGCGCCCTGGGCCAGGGACTCTTTGAACTGCTCTACGTGACCGACGCCAAAGGCAGACAGATCGTGGACAACGTGGGTCAGGTGAAGACGGCCTACGGCGACACCGGGCTCGGCAAGGACTGGTCCCAGCGTCCCTGGTTCCGCCACCCTGCCGGACAGCGGGAAACCTATGTCTCGGACTTCTACCGATCCGCCGCCACCGACGCCTATTGCCTCACGGTCTCCGCGCCCATCCTCGACACCTCCGGCGCGCTCCTCGGAGTGCTCGGCGCCGATGTGGACCTTGGTCGCCTCGTCGAACTGGCCCGCCACCAACAGGCGGTCTGAAACCCGCATTTACTTTTTTGAAATATAAAGCGCCGTTATTTAACGAAAGAGTCAAAGCGAGCGGCTAGTTTCCGCTCCGTCCGGTGGGCGTGCCGCCGCACAGGCAGGAACAGGGCATCGGCTCCGCCCGTGTTCGCGAAGCCGCCGACCGGATGCGCAAGCAGGGGGCGGCAGGCATCTTCCTCGTTGGCGACCCCGGCTCCTACACCCGACTCGGGTGCAAAAAATACCTAGGCGTGACTTACGCGGGCGTGCCCCCACAGTACGTCCCGGCTCTGCAACTCGGAGACGCCGCGCCATACGGCGAGATCGTCGCCTACGCGGCCTTCAGCCTCGCCGCGCCTGATCAGCAGCGCGCAAAACTGATTCGCCATCCCTGCAAAACGTCCCGCGTCCTGCCCCCCGTCCTCGGGAAAGCCAGGGCGCGGGGCGCATTTATAACGTGCTCAATCAATTTGAGGCACATTAGACACACTCTGTTTTTCGCTTTTCCTGCGCTGAAATTTTCCAATCAGGTTCAAAGGGCAAAATCCAAAGGATCATGCCCCAACGAGTAAAGGACAACCTGCCCGTGGATGCCATCACCAAGGTGCACGCTCCAACGTCCCAAAAAATTTGGGGCGATTCACAATTCATACTCCTTGTATAATAATGACACGCCCGCGAGACATTATGACCCATCACTATACCTATTATCCTAAGCACCGGCACCGATAATTAAATAATTCCTCATTATTTTAAACATATTTTCCATCTACTAAGTTCTTATCAATACTGGTTAAATTCAAAAAAATTTCATATTCGCACACTTATTACACATTAATATTATTTAAATTCACACAATATGATGCAATATTATTTTTTATGGTCTCAATTTTGCTCAATATGAGCTTTGATTATGTTTCAGAGTACCATAATCAGACATGCTCATTGGTGACTTCTTTGGCTCAATCCATTTAATTGAATAGTAATGGCATGTTAGCATTATTCTACTCATTATAGGTTTTTACTTCAAAATCAACAAGGAGGGCTACTACACTCTTGCGATGATCAGGCCGTTTTCATGTTTTTTCAATTTCAAGCATGTCTTGATTGGAGAAATTTATCTCAGACGGAGGAAAAAGTAATGACTTTGGTACTGCTTGTGACAATTGCCATGTTGTGGTTTCCGATCGGACTCTTTTACTTTGGCCAAGGGGATGCAAAAACCTGCGGCGCGATTGCCGGGTTCGTGGGCATAATAACGTGTATCGGCGGGATAATTCATGCAACGCCTCTGTTTGGGAGCGACGCTTTTACGGCGACATTGCTGATTCCCTTCGGCATTGTGTATCTTACAATCTCGTACTGCATGCTGAACGGAATCGAAGACCTGCGCTCTCTGGGCAACCTGAGCTTGATGATGGCATTCATTTTGGCCATCGCCGCGTATTTTTACTTCACCGGCGGGGGCATCAAGCCCGACGGAACGTCATTCATCGGCAAGAGTCTTTACCTTGGCTGCATGATGATTGCCTTTGTGGTGCTGACGGTCGCGGTCTGGGCCGTGACGTATGGAAAACTGTCACCCAAGGTATTGGGCGCACTCCTTATTGTTCTTTCATTCCTCGGCCTGCTCGTACCCGCGTATGACCTCATCGGATTTGGCAAGCTGCCATTCTAGTCTTTTAGGCATGACAAAGACGAGAAAACGCCGCCTTCTCTTTGCAAATGGAAGGCGGCGTTTTCGTATAACCATCAAAGATACAGCCCGGCACAGGCAGCAACGCCCATGACGCAGCCTCAGGGGGCGGAGTTTTCGATCTGGTCGCGCAGAGCGGCTATCTTCTCACGCAGGGGATCATCGGAAGGAAGGGTTTGCAGGGTTTCGTCAAGGAGCGCGAGCGCCTTCTCCCTCTCGCCGGTTCCCGCCAAGGCCTGGGCCAGGGTCGCCCGGAAGAGCGGGTTGCCGGGCTCGGCCTGCACTGCCTTGGAGGACCATTCCAGGGCCTCGCGCGGCTCATCCAGGTTCACGAGCGCATAAGCCAGATTATTCATGGCCTCGGAGTTTTCGGGATTGCGTTTCAGGGCCTGCCGGTAACTGGCCGCAGCCTGCGTCCAATCAGCCTGGGCCGAATGCACGTTACCCAGATTGATAAGCGGCTGGTCCCAGGAACGATCCTTGGCCGCGGCCGTTTCATAGGCTTTGAGGGCCAGGTCCAGTTCTCCGGAGGTCTCGTAAGAGGCACCCAGATCGTTGTGTTCGCGGGCGTCCAGCGGGTCGGAAAGCACGACGATCCTGGGCGTGGCGCAACCGGCCAGCGCAAGGACCAAAAAGAAGACAAGAAAGAATGCACGACGCACGGTTCACTCCACGACAAGGTAAAGACGGTTCATGGGCTCCCAGCCCTCAAGCAGCGCCTGGTCCGGCAGGTACATCTCCGCTCTGGTCCCGATATGCATCAGGAATCCGTCCGGATCATGACCATACACCACCACGTAATGGCCTTGGCTGAACATCCTTCCGCCCATGTTGAGCATAAGGATAACGGGATTGCCTGCGTTGATCCAGTCCCGGAGCAGGACCGGATCCCCGCGACCGGAGCGGGTCGAGAAGCCCAGCGACCTGGCGTAGTTCTCCATGTCCGGAAGCAGCGTCCGCTCCAGCACCGGGGTGAAGACGCGTCGCGTCACCTCATCCAGGGACACGTCCCGGCCATGGAACGCCAGCACGGCGGCCAAGGCTGACGGACCGCAGTCGTTGTTTTGGGTCTGGGGGATAAAGGGCACTTCCAGGCGCACCGTGCGGGCGGTTATTTCCCGATCCGGCTGAAAAGCGGGGCGCTGCACGCACCCCACCATCACAAGCACCGCCATCAGTCCCAGCAGACAACGCTGCCTAGTTGACGACAATGCGCTTACCGCTGAAGTGCAGAATGAGGACCACCAGCAAAATGACCACCAGCACCGCGACGACCGCACCGACAATACCGCCGCCCACGTCACCTGACAGGCTGGCCAGCTGGTGCAGCTGCTCATCGGAAAGCGAACCGAGTTTCGCGTTCACCTCATCCGGGGTCAATCCGTAATCCGCCAGTCGCTGGGTCACGACCTTATTCTCCAGAGCGGTCTGGATGGAAGCGATATCGGCGCTTCGCTCGGAAATGATCTCGCCCGAAGACAGGCGGCTTTGCGCCAGGAAGGCATCGGCGTTGGAAGGAATGAGCGCGAGGAAGAGATAGGCGACCAGAATCGGCCAACACACCTGAGTTCTGAAAAACCACTTTTGGCTATTCATGCTGTAAACCTCCATAATTATTGCTCACAAGCACCGCGATTCCCTGGCAAACAGCGAGAGCAACTGTCTGACGGCGACAAACGTGGGGAATCATATTCACTTCTTACAGCGCTTCGGGAGAAATAGTCAAACCTGATTCATATTCAATGACCTTCAGCAAATGATACGCTTCACCGCAAAAGGCGCCCCCTGAAATTTGGGGGCCAAAGGCTGTCCCAACTCCGCGAAAAAAAGCCCCCGGCGCTACAAGCCCTCTGCCCAAACGGGCACCTGCTCATGACTTTTCATCATGCCTCAGGACTTTTCGCAGTACTTTCTCATAAGATTGAGGCTTAGGGACATTCGAATTTCGCGATCGCCGCTGAATTCTCTTATGCGCAAGACCGAGACCGTAAAAATGCGCAGCTCGCCGAAGGCATATCAAATCGGCCCTGCAAAAAACCATGAACGTTTTTGCAACGATTCGCCCTCCCGTATGACGCCTCGATCCCCCACAGCACAAAGAGCCATGTTACGATTCGATTGTCTTACAGAAAGACTTATTGACATTCACCAGTATTAAGATTTTAATTTTGAATGTTGAAATGCTGGTCTTCACACACGATGCACAAAGGGCTGCTGGTCAAGGTAGAATATTTCGCAGCCTGCAAAACAGTATTTTCTATTTCTCATCACCCAAGGAGTGATCAATGAGCCCCGACCTGGCCAAACCTTTCATCAATGCAACCAAGCATGTACTCTCCGCCACTGCGGCTCTTGAGGTTGTAGCCGGGCCTCCCTATGTGAAAAAAGACAAAATCGCCTGCGGTTGTGTCTCTGCGCTGATCGGCATCACCGGAGACAAAAAAGGGACATTTTGCATCTCTTTCGACAAAAATACCGCCGTTCACATAGTCAGGCACATGCTCGGAGACGCCATCGAGGATGTCGTACAGGACGTGCAGGATGCCATGGGCGAAATCACGAACATGATCTCCGGTCATGCCCGAGTCGGCATGGTGAGCATGGGCCTCAAGCTGCAAGGCTCTACCCCGTCGGTCATCATGGGAGACAACCACTCCATCTCCTACCGCGCCTCGGCTCAGGCCATCGCCATTCCATTCTCCTGTCAGGCCGGGAAATTCACCCTGGAGTTCTGTTTCGACTAGGCCGGACGGCTAACGCCCTGCCCGGATCCGGACACAGGCGACATCTCTTCCCGGGCAGGAAAACGCCTGGGCCGCTACGGCCGAAACCCCCGGCCAGCCCTTTTTTCGCTTCGCAATCATCCACGCTTTCGATCACGACGGACCTGCGCCGTTGCCGTAAATCCGTCCTCCCAAGGTCCATGCCAGCCCGCACCGCCATGTCGCCATTGCGATAGGCGGCCAAAAACAGTAATCACTCTCAAAAGCATCCCCCATTTTTGCATCCAAGCCCACTGGAGCGCCATGTTTCCTCAAGATCACAATTCATTCACCGGCCAAGGCTGGAACTTCGACAATACCTACGCCCTGCTGCCGGAATCGCTCTTCGTGCGCCAAAGGCCCACTCCGGTGAAAAAACCCGGTCTTGCACTCTTTAATCCCGAACTGGCAGCGTCCCTGGGCCTTGATGCGGCCAGCCTTGATGGCCCGGACGGTGCCGCCATTTTTACCGGTAACCGCCTCCCTACAGGCGCGGACCCCATCGCCCAGGCCTACGCGGGACATCAGTTCGGGCACTTCACCATGCTCGGCGACGGCCGCGCCATTTTACTGGGCGAACACATCACGCCCGGCGGTGAGCGTTTCGACATCCAGCTCAAGGGTTCGGGCCAGACCCCCTTTTCCCGTCGCGGCGACGGGCGCGCGGCCCTTGGTCCCATGCTGCGCGAATACATCATCAGCGAGGCCATGCACGCCCTCGGCATCCCGACCACGCGCAGCCTCGCGGTGGCGACCACCGGCGAACCCGTGTACCGCGAAACGACCCAGACGGGAGCCGTGCTGACCCGCGTAGCGAGCAGCCACATCCGCGTCGGAACCTTCGAGTACCTTGCGGCGCGCAGCAAGACAGACGACCTGCGCATCCTGGCCGAATACACCATCCGCCGCCATTATCCGGAACTTGCCGAGGCCGAAAACCCCTTCCTTGAACTGCTGCGCGCGGTCATGGAGCGTCAGGCCGCACTCGTGACCAGCTGGCTGCACGTCGGCTTCATCCACGGGGTCATGAACACCGACAACATGGCCCTGTGCGGCGAAAGCATCGACTATGGACCGTGCGCCTTCATGGACGCATACGACCCGGCCACGGTGTTCAGTTCCATCGACCGCGACGGCCGCTATGCCTACGGCAACCAGCCCTCCATCACCCAATGGAACCTGACCCGCCTGGCCGAAACCCTGCTCCCGCTGCTGCACGAAAAAGAGGAAGAGGCCACACAGATGGCACAGGAGGCCCTGGAAGAATTCCCGGCATTGTTCAGACGGCACTGGATCCGGGGCATGCGGGACAAGCTTGGCCTCTTCACGGCTGAAGACGAAGACGCGGCGCTGGCGCAGAATCTTCTGAAACTCATGCAGGACAACGGCGCGGACTATACCCTGACCCTGCGCGGCCTCACCGTGGAAACTCCCGAGGGTGCATTCTTCCGCGACCCCGGCTTTCTGCGCTGGCAGGAGCAATGGAAAGCGCGACTGGCGCGACAGCATGAGACGCCTGAGCAGTCGCGCAGCCTCATGCGCGCGCACAACCCGGCAGTCATACCGCGCAACCGCCACGTGGAGGAGGCGCTGGAAGCGGCGACCCTCAAAAATGACTTCGAGCCCGTGAAACGGCTTCTGGACGCCCTATCGAGCCCCTATGAAGACCGGCCTGAGCACGCGTCCTACCGCGCACCGGGCCTGCTCGACGCGGGCTACCGGACGTTCTGCGGCACATGACGCATTTGTTTGGAATAATGAAAAAATGCAAAAAAAGAGGGTTCACGTTCACCTATCGCGCAGCACCTTGCGAATCCGCTCCAGCATGACCATGCTGTCGCAGGGTTTCTGGAACACGTCGGCATCGCACATTCCCAGCGTTTCGATGTCGACATAAAGGCGGAAGTCCGTGGAGCCGGTGTGCAGGATATGGTGACGGCAGAGCCCCTGCTCCCGGCAAACTCGAATGAACTCCGGCCCGTTCATGGCCGGCAGGCGGATGTCGACAATGCAGAGGTCCGCCTGTTCCCGCCGCAACTCCTGCAGGGCCAATTCCGCCGAATGCGCCGAACGGACGTGAAAATCTTCAAAGTCCTCCAGAAAACAGGCCAAGGCGCTGCGGATATGCTCTTCGTCGTCGATGATCATGAGTCGTGAATGCACTCGTCCTCCTTTTGCCCACCGGGCTCAGGGACCGGGAGTTCGATGGTAAAGTGCGTGCCCTGACCCGGACGCGATTCCAGCCGCATCTGCCCATCGTGGCTGCGGGTAATGATGAAGTAGGACACGGAAAGGCCAAGACCTGTCCCCACTCCCGGCGGCTTGGTCGTAAAAAACGGTTCAAAGGCCCGGCGCTGCACTTCGGGCGGCATGCCGGGTCCGTTGTCCTCCACCTCCAGCACCACGCGATCGGCCTCGGCCTTCATGCGCACCACGATGCGCGGCGCCATGATCTGAGGCTGGGCCGAGGCCATGGCCTGGGCCGCATTTCGAAACAGGTTCAAAAACACCTGCTCGATTTCGGTTTCCGTGCAACTGACGGGGGGAAAATTTTCAGCACATTCCCACTGAATATCTATTTTTTTGAAATCATAGCTTTTTTTGAGTTCGAAATCATTCCCCGCCAAATGCGCGGCCCGTTCGATGACGGTGCGCAGATCGCAAATCGTGCGCCTCGATTCGCTGCGGCGGCTGAAATCAAGCATGTGACGGATGATGTCCGCGGCTCGCACAGCGGCGTCCTGGATATTTTTGACGAAGTCATACAGGCCCCTGACCCGCATGTACCGGTCGAATAGATTCATATCGAGACCGATATTTTCGGCCGCCTCGATATTCTTGGAAAAATCCGGCCGGGTCCTTTGCACCAGATTCTGGCTGCTGACCATGATGATGCCGAGCGGGTTGTTGATCTCGTGGGCCACGCCCGCCGCGATGCCGCCGACCGAGATCATCTTCTCGCTCTGGATCATGAGCTCCTGCATGCGCTTGAATTCCGTCACGTCACGCAACACGGCCATGACGCAGGACTCGTCACCCACTGTCAGCAACTGGCTCGACAGCACGCAGGAGATGGTTCTTCCATCCTTGCAGCCAAGAGAAAAATCGACGTTGTCGATCTGCCCACTGGTCTGCATACGCCGCCGCACCAACTCGCGCATGGCAGGATCTGCGTACAGGCCAAGCTCCTGTGCGGTCTTGCCCACGGCCTCGTGGTAGGCGAAGCCCGTCAGGCGGCTGAAGGCCTCGTTGACGTCGATGATCCGCCCTTCGGTCATGTTCATGACAACGATGACGTCGGGCGAAAGCCTGAACAGACGCGAAAACTTCTCTTCCGACTGCCGCAGACGCTTCTCGGCCTTCTTGCGGGCGCTGACATCCTCGACCACGCCGTTCAGAAAAACCGGACGGCCTTCCGCGTCCTGCTGAATCGACGCGGTCAGCACCCCCTCGAAATGCGTGCCGTCCTTGCGCACAAACTTCATTTCACTGCTCAGCGCCCCCGAAGCGGCCAAAAGCTCCCGCAAATATGCCTCGCGAGCCGAAGAATCCGCATAGACAGGTTCGACTCGAAGCCCGCTGGAGACCAAGAAATCGTCCCGTGAAGCGTAGCCGAACATGTTCCCCAAGGCGGCATTGCCTTCCAGCAACTCACCATCCAGGGTCGAGCGGAAGATTCCGACAGGGGAATTGTTGAAAATCACCCGGTATTTCTCTTCGCTCTCGGCCAGGGTGCTGACCTGCCGTTCGATGGTTTGCCCCATGCCCAGAAATGCATTCACCAGCGGCTCGAACTCCGTATAGTAAACACCGGGGTCGACCTGGGTGTAATTCCCGCGCGCATAGGCTCCGACCAGGGAATCCAAAGCCGCAAAGGGCTGCTGGAAATAATGGCGCAGGAGCCTTTTGGCCAGGCAATACTGCGCAAGAATGACAAGCAGCGCTATGCCGCCGCCGACAAGACCAATGCCGGCCAACGACTTTTGTCGAACGGAATCCTCCAGGCCCAGGCGGATAGAGCCGATAACTTGCCCTTCATGGCTGACCTCGGCCTCGCGGATGATGAAGAGGGAATTGCCGGTGTTGTAGCCGAACCATTCTTCGCCCCGGGAGTCCCGCAATTCCAGAAGGCCGACGTTGACGTCCATGCTCGTGGCCTTTGCCACTGCGGCCGCGCTTTCCCGGTCCAGGGCCCAGAACGGCGTCTCCAGGGCCTGAGCCAAAAACGTGATGGTGTCCTCGGCCCGTTCCTGCATCTGATTGCCCACCCGCCACGAAAGAAATAAGAAAACCAGCGTCGAAACGACAAGGATGATGACCGTGCTCAAGAGACCAAGAGAAAGAGAGAGCCGCCTGAAGAGGGATTTCCTGGGAGCCATGCGGGGACCGTTCCTTTTGAAAAGACAACCATGTCGTTACGAAACAAAGCTGGTTACGTACTTTTCAGTATCGCAAAGACGCTCATCTTTCGAGGAAAATATTCCTCACACTTTCGCGTCCGGCCTCAAAATTTTGACTGCTGGACAAACGTGTCGATCGCCCTGCGCGAGGCCACATCCAGTGCAACAGGATATCCGGCCTTGTCATTTATGAATCAAGCGGGTAAGGAGTTCTGTCTTTAAACAAAAAACTACTGTAAACAGAGAAGGTATTCGTTTTATATGGCCAAGGAAGAGTCTATCGAAGTTGAAGGTGTCGTCGAGGAAGCCATGCCCAATGCCATGTTTCTGGTTCGTCTGGAAAATGGCCATCAGGTGCTCGGACATATCTCCGGAAAGATGCGCAAGTTTTACATCCGCATCCTGCCCGGTGACAGGGTCAAGCTGGAGCTTTCTCCCTATGACCTGACCCGCGGCAGAATCACCTACCGCTTCAAATAATCCCCCCTGTCGAGAATTCCCGGCACGCGTCTTTAAACGCGTGCCGTTTTTTATTGCCGGATCCGGCCGGGCAAATAACCTTGTCATCACCCGGCCCCTGCCGTACCCATGAGCTTATGCCGGAAATAGATCTGCACACCCACTCCACCGCTTCCGATGGCACCTTGAGTCCTGCGGAACTCGTTGCTGCGGCCGTGGCGGCACGCCTCAAAGCCATCGCCCTGACCGACCACGACACGGTCATCGGGCTGCCCGAAGCCTGCGCCGCCGGACGCGAACTCGGCCTGGAAGTCATCGGGGGATGCGAACTGAGCGTTGAATTCGAACGCGGCAGCATGCATCTGCTGGGTCTCTGGCTGCCTCAGCACCCGCTGCGCCTGCAGGCCACCTTAGATTACCTGAGCGACCTGCGCACGGCGCGCAACGAAAACATCATTGCGAACCTGAACGCCTACGGCGTGGACATCACCCGCGCCGAACTGGAAGACATCACCACCGGCGGGTCCATCGGCCGGCCCCATTTCGCGCAACTGCTGGTGCAAAAAGGGTTCGCCGTCAATTTCCAGGACGCATTCATGAACTGGTTGCGGCCGGGAACCAAGGGCTACGCGCCCAAGGAAAAGCTCTCGCCCCGCCAGGCCATCGAGCTCCTCAAAGACGAGCAGGCCACGGTCATCCTGGCCCACCCCTGCACGTTGAAACTCGAAAAAGACGAGACCGAAAATGTGCTGCGCGAGCTCAAGGACTACGGACTCGACGGCGTGGAGGTCTTCTATTCCATGCACACTCAGGCCCAGACAAATTTCTACGCGAACCTCTGTCGCACGCTGGACCTGCTCCAGAGCGCGGGCTCGGACTTCCATGGCGACAACAAGCGGGGCATCGCCCTGGGCCGGGGCAAGGGCGGACTGCGGCCATCCTACGAACTGGTGCTGCGCATGAAAGAAGCGCGCAGCAAGCTCGGTCTTCAACTTCCGCTCTGCTCCTGAACCATGCACGTAATACCCGAACTCCTCGTCCCTGTCGGAAGCCCGGATAAACTGGCCACGGCCCTGCGCTACGGAGCCGACGCCGTGTATCTGGGCGGTCAGGCCCTTAGCCTGCGCGCCAAGACCGACGGTTTCTCCTTCTCCCAGCTCCGCGATGCCGTGAACCTGGCTCACGCAGGCGGAACAAAAGTCTATTTCGCCATGAACCTGCTGGCCTGGGAGGAGCATCTGCCCGGCGTGGAAGCCTATCTGGAGGAGCTTGCCGGCATCGACGTCGACGGGCTCATCATCGCCGATCCCGGCATCATGAGCATGGCCATGAAACGCGTCCCGCACATCCCGATCCACGTCTCGACCCAGGTAAGCACCTCCAATTCCGCCACGGCCGCGTTCTGGCGCGACCTGGGCGCGCGCCGCATCAACGTGGCCCGCGAACTGGGGGCCGCCCGCATCCGGGCCATGGTGCGAAACGTCCCTGACCTGGAGTTCGAAGTCTTCGTGCACGGAGCCATGTGCATGGCCGTGTCGGGGCGCTGCCTGCTCTCCTCCCACCTGACCAGGCGCTCGGGCAACCTGGGCCAATGCACCCACCCCTGCCGCTTCGACTACAAGGTCACCGCCGTGCGTCTGGAAGAGCGCCTGCGCCCCGGCGAGGACACCTGGGAGATCCAGTGCGGCGGGGAGTTCAGCCAGGTCATGGCCGCCGAGGACCTTTGCCTCATCAAGTACCTGAACTGGTTCCGCAACAACGGCGTGGCCAGCCTCAAGATCGAAGGCCGCATGAAGACGCCCTCCTACCTGGCCCAGGTCACGGACGTGTACCGCACGGCCCTGGACGACCTGGCCGCCGGAACCTTCCGCCCCGGACTCTACCTGGAGGAGTTGCAGCAGCTGGCCACCCGCCCCCTGACCTCGGCCTTCTTCACGCCCCAGCCCGTGACCCTGCTCCCGGCCCTGTCCAGATCCCTGACCAAGAACATTGTCGGCAGACTGGTCGAGCCCACCGGAGATGACCGCTGGGTCATGGACGTCAAGCACCGCTTCGAGACCGGATCGCCCCTTGAAATCCTGTTCCCCGGCCTGCGCCGCCCGGTTCTGGGCGCGGACGACTACGGCGTGGAAAACGCCGAGGGCGAGCTTCTGCCCACGGTCCACGGCGGGATGCGGGTAGTGCTGCGCTGCGCCTATCCGGGCCTTGAAGCGGGCATGTTCCTGCGCGCCCACCACCCCGGCGTCTACAACAGTCAGGCCGGCTGACCCATGGCCGAGACACCACTACGCATCTGGGTCGACGCCGACGCCTGCCCCAGAGTCATAAAAGACATCCTCTACCGCGCGGCCGAACGGCGCAAAATCCGCCTGATTCTGGTGGCCAACTCGCGCTTCCCTGTCCCCAAATCGGAATTCATAGATTTCATGCAGGTCGGCGCGGGCTTCGACAAGGCGGACCTGGCCATCGTGGAGCAGGCGCGAAGCGGAGATCTGGTCATCACCACCGACATCCCGCTGGCCGCCGGGGTCATCGAGAAGGGGGGCCTCGGCCTGAGCCCCCGGGGCGAACTGTTCACGCCGGACAATATCCGCAGCCGCCTGACCATGCGCGATTTTCTGGACGAGATGCGCGGCAGTGGAGTCATGACCGGCGGGCCATCCGCCCTTGGCGCCAGGGATCGGCAGGAGTTCGCCAACCAGTTGGACCGGCTGCTCACCGGGCGGGGATACTGATCAGGACGTTGGCGACAGGATAAAAGAACGTCATGGGCCGGACAGACTGACGCCTACTCCTCGCCCAGCAGGTAGCGCAGCTGGGCCACGGACCGGCCCGTACGTTTGGCCAGGGCCTGCAAGGCCTCGAATTCGGGACGGGCGTAGCGCTGCCCTTCGATTTCCGTCTCCTTGGCGTTCACCTCTCCCCAGGGCGTGGCCCGAACGGACGCGGCGCGGGGCAGCACGGCGCGGGTTGTCTCGGTCATGCGCAGGCCAAGGGTCATGGTCTGGGCAAAGGTCAGGTCGCGGATACGGGCCAGGTCCTCGGGTTTGCAGAGCACCTGCAACAGCCCGCCGGGCCGGTTCTTCTTCATCACTCCGGGCAGGAACAGCACATCCAGCGCCCCGGCATCAAGCAAGACTCCGAAAACCCCGCCTATCTCCTCGCCGGTGAGGTGGTCGACATTGGTCTCCAGCACCATGATCCGCTCCAGCCCGGGCCCATCCCCCGCCAAAAGCAAAAGTCGCAGACCATTGACCGTGGGCAGTTCCATGGTCCCAAGCCCCAGCCCGGTCCGTTCAAGGTGCCCGGCCGGACCCGACGTGAATTCATCGACCATCCTGTCCAGGAGCAAGGCCCCGGTGGGCGTGATCAGCTCCCCTTCAAACTGCGTCGGGTACACGGGTTTGCCCTGCAAAAGAACCGTGGTCGCCGGGGCGGGCAGGGGCATGAGCCCGTGGGCGCAGCGCACCGTGCCGGAAAACCAGGGCAGGCGGGAGCAGGTCACGCGGCGTATGCCCAGCGTCTCCAGAGCCCAGAACCCCCCGACCACGTCGACCAGGGTGTCCACGGCCCCGACCTCGTGAAAATGAACATCCGCCACCGCGCAGCCATGCACCCCGGCTTCCACTTCGGCCAGGCGTATCAGGGCGTCCTCGGACCGCTCCCGGACCCGCTCCGAAAACGGTAGCGCGCGGACAATCGCGGTCAGCTCGGCCAGATGGCGCATGGGCTGGGCATGAGGAGCGAGAATCTCCAGGCGCTTGCCCCGTATGCCCTTGTCCTGGGCGTCCAGGGCCGTGATTTCGACATCAACTTCGGCCTTGGCGAAGGCTGCGCGCAACGGGGCCAGATCCACTCCCAGATCGGCCATGGCCGCCAGGAACATGTCGCCGGCGATCCCGGCTGGACAATCAAGATGCAACTCGGGCATGTGTTTCCTCACAATTCGTGACGTGTTGGAACAAGGGGTATCACATGAAAATCGCCGCAGTTCAACTGTCCGGACTTCCAGGAGATGTCAGCGGCAATCTGGACAAGATCAGCGCTGCGGTCCAGACGGGGGCCAAAGCCTCCTGCCGCCTGCTGCTTTTCCCTGAAATCTCGGACCTCGGCTACGACATGCCGTCCATCGCCCTGGCCGGCCGCGACTGGTGGCCGCGGGTCCGGGACAGGCTCATGGCTCTGGCGCGGGAACATGACATCTGCCTGGTCTGCGGCGTGTGCCTGCCCGGGCCGGATGGACTGGCCAACGCGCTGGTCGCCTTCGGACCAACCGGCGACATACTGGCCCGGTACCGCAAAATCCATCTCTTCACGGCCACGGATGCCGACGAAACCGAAGTCTTCAGCCCCGGCAGCGAAATCGTCTGTTTCGATTTCGAGGGAGTCCGTTTCGGCCTCTCCGTGTGCTACGACCTGCGCTTTCCCGAACTGTACCGGGTGCAGGCCCTACACGGTTGCCAGGCCATGCTGCTGGCTTCGGCCTGGCCGAAGAGGCGCATCGACATCTGGCAGACGCTCTGCGCGGCCCGGGCGCTGGAAAACCAATGCTTTCTCCTGGGAGCAAACCGGATCGGCGACCAGGGGGCCTTCCCCTTCGGCGGCCGTTCCCTTTTCGTCACGCCTGGCGGCGAAATCACGCTGGCAAGCGCGGATCAAGAAGGTGTGATCACAGGCACGGTCGACCTGGCCGAACTTGCCGCCATCCGTCAAAACATCCCGGCCCTGGCTCATCGCCGCCCCGAGCTCTATGCCAAAGTCGTGGACAATTCGACAGAGAGCCTTTGACGGAATGCCGAAAAGATATTATAGCATGAGCAACTTACATGCAATTTTCACTGCCTTGAAAGCAACACGGCTTCAAGGCGGACATCCCGCCTCCAAGGAGAAATAACATGATCATAAAAGATTGGATGACCAAGGACGTTATCACCGTGGATCCCGAAACCTCCATGATGAGAGCGGCCAAGCTGATGAAGGAAAAAGGCATCCGCCGCCTGCCCGTGGTCGACGACAAAGGCAAGGTGCTCGGGATGCTCAGCGACCGCGACGTGAAGGAAGCCTCGCCCTCCAAGGCCACGACCCTTGACGTACACGAGCTTTACTACCTGCTCTCCGAAATCAAGGTCAAAAACATCATGACCCCAAGCCCCCTGACCATCAGGGAAACGGACACGGTGGTGAAGTGCGCGGCCATCATGCACGACAAGAAAATCTCCGGCCTGCCCGTGTTGAACGACAAGGACGAACTGGTCGGCATCATGACCCAGAACGAGGTCTACAGCGTGCTCTTAAGCATCACCGGCATCTACCACGGCGGCGTGCAGATCGGCATCAAACTGACCGACGAGCGCGGCAGCCTGAAGGAAGTGCTTGACTGCATCCGCGGACACAAGGCCCGCATCAGTTCCATCCTCACCTCCTACGACAAGGTCGAGAAGGGCTATCGCCAGGTCTTCATTCGCATCATGGACATGGACAAGTCCGCGCTGAACGAGCTGCAGAAAGAATTGACCGAAAAATACAACCTGACCTTCTGGGTCCGGGACAACATCAACTAAACCGGACCGCCTTTACCCAAGACCCGTGGAGTCTTCACGGGTCTTGCCTATGTAGGCAGGAGCACCCCCATGGAAGAGCATTATCCCATCAAGGACACTTTCGTCGAAATCACCAACACCCTGCAGGCGGCCTTCGATACGGAATATGTCCTTGGCCTGCTTTTCGCGACGGCCCTCATTTCCTTCATTATCGGCCGCATGAGCAAATAAGGTCTGCGCCCCGTCAGGTTCCAGAGCTTTCGGAATTCCCGCCATTTGTGCGGGAATTCCTGTTTGTGGAGCCTGCGTTGCAAGCCAGACGCGGACAAAAAGACAGTGCCGCTGCGCTCAGGCGCGTCTCGCCGCCCCGGCCCTCGTGCAGGATCAAGGGCGGCTGCACCGTCAGGCCCGGCCCGCCGTTCTTGAGGCTGCGCACAAGCACCAGCCGGGCCGTTGTATCCTGACGCTGATGCACGAACAGCACCTCCTTGGGCTGAAGCCGGGAGGCGCGCAGCAAATCCAGCAACTCATCGACCCGCTCGGCCAGATGAATGAAGACGCAGCTCTTGCGGTTGCGCAGCAGATACGCGGCGGCGCGAACAAAATCCTTAAGCTCGGCCCGGCGTTCGAAACGCGCCAAAGTCCTGGCCGCGTCCGGACAGATCCGCCCCCGGCCCGGATCACGGTACGGCGGATTCGAGAGCACCAGATCCATGCTTTCGGGCGCAAATCCCCATGGCCCGCACGCGTCGGCCCGAAGCAGGGCGAAGCGCTCCGCGAAACCCAGACGACAGGCATTTTCGCGGGCATGGCACAGCATGTCCGGATTAAGGTCCAAGCCGATCCCAAAAAAATCGGGGTGGTCAAGGGCCAAGCCAAGCCCCACCACCCCGCATCCGGTTCCCAGATCAAGGACCCTGCCGCGCACCTGCTCCCGTCCGGCAAAAGCGGCCAGCAACAGCGCGTCCATGGAAAAACGGAAACCCGACTCCGGCTGGGAGAGCCCGCGCGGAAAATTCCGCCGGGCCTGATCCACGGCCGCAGCTGTCATCCTACTTCAGAACGGAGCGCAGCCGCTCCATGGCTTCCTGGACGTTGGCCAGACTGTTGAACGCGGAGATACGGATGTAGCCTTCCCCGCAGGTTCCGAAGCCCGCGCCCGGCGTGCAGACCACGGCGGCCTTGGTCAGCAGCATGTCGAAAAACTCCCACGAACCCATCTTGCCGTCGATCCAGACATACGGAGAATTCTCCCCGCCCACGCAATCATAGCCAAGCGCGG
Organism: Desulfomicrobium baculatum DSM 4028; assembly: GCF_000023225.1. Taxonomy (NCBI): domain Bacteria; kingdom Pseudomonadati; phylum Thermodesulfobacteriota; class Desulfovibrionia; order Desulfovibrionales; family Desulfomicrobiaceae; genus Desulfomicrobium; species Desulfomicrobium baculatum. The sequence continues at coordinate 783,728 of NC_013173.1, read as the reverse complement.
TCATTTCCTTGCGGATGATGGCCGCGTTGTTCAGGTAATGGTCCACCAGCGCCTTGGCCTGCGCCTTGCCCTCGGGCGAATAGACGGCCGCCGCGGCTTTTTGCACCGGATAGGACACGCCGTTGAACTTGGTGGTGTGGCGGCGGTTCCACATGGCATGCAGGCTGTGCGCGTTACCCTGGCTGTCGTAGGCCATGCAGGTCTTGGGCACCACGGTGAAGGCTAGGCGCGTGCCCGTGAAGCCGGCGGTCTTGGACAGGGAACGGAACTCGATGGCCACCTCGCGCGCGCCTTCGATCTCGTAGATGGACCTGGGCAGCTCGGGGTCGCGGATGAAGGCCTCGTAGGCGGCGTCAAAGAGGATCAGCGCCTTGTTCTCGCGGGCATAATCCACCCAGGCCTTGAGCTGGGCCTTGGTGATGGTCGCGCCCGTGGGGTTGTTGGGGTAACACAGGTAGATCAGGTCCACGGGCTCCTGCGGCAGGGCAGGGATGAACCCGTTCTCCATGGTCCCATCGAGATAGACGAGCCCCTCGTAGCGGCCGTCCACGTTGGCACCGGTACGGCCGGCCATGACGTTGGTGTCGACGTAGACCGGATAGACCGGATCCGGGATGGCGATGCGGGTGTCCCCGGCAAAGAGCTCCTGGATGTTGCCCGTGTCGCATTTGGCTCCGTCGCTGACGAAGATCTCGTCCCCGGCGATATCCGCCCCGCGAGACTGGAAATCCTCTTTGGCGATAAGTTCGCGCAAAAAGTCATAACCCTGCTCTGGGCCGTACCCGCGAAAGGTTCCGGCGCTGGCCATCTCGTCCACGCCCTGATGAAAGGCCGCGACCACGGCTTCGGGCAAAGGTTCGGTCACGTCCCCGATACCGAGGCGGATGACCTTCTTGTCGGGGCTTGCCTGCTGGAAGGCATTCACGCGGCGGGCGATGTCGGCGAAAAGATAGGAGGCTTTAAGTTTCGTATAATTTTCATTGATGCGGATCATATGTGGTCCTCACTGCTGTTTTTTTGTGTGTTGGATGGAAGCGAAAAGCCTAACGCCAAAGAGCGCGCAGTTCAAGTCAGGCCCTTTTGCGCCATAACCGCCGCCCCAGCACGTCGGCGAAAAGCCTTGCCTGGCTTACGTTCAATAGCAACCCCGCGCCCATGTACAGGGCTACCCAGACGGGGATGAAAAGCAGGCAGACGGGCCCCAAACGGGTGCTCAGCCAGCATCCCGCGAGCAGGACGAGGCTCAGGAAAAAAGAGATGGCCAGGTCGCGGTTGAGCCTGAACCACGCTCCGCAATGCCGCCGCAGAAAAAATCCCAGCAGCACGACGTTGAACCAGGCCGAAACGGACGAGGCCAGGGCCAGCCCCACATGCCCCAGCACCTGCATGCCTGAGTACCCCGCGACCACGAAAACGCACAGGCTGCCCACGGCCGCGCGCACGGGAGTCCTGGTGTCGCCCAGCGCATAATAGGCCGAAGCCAGGGAGCGGACGCTGGAAAACGCGGGCAGGCCGATGACATAGCCTAGCAGGGCCATGGCCGTGCCGTGCACGGCGGCATCGGAGAACGCCCCGCGCCCGAAGAGCAGATCGACCAGTGGCAGTGACAATCCGGCCAGGCCGGCGGCGGCGGGCAGGTTCACGAACAGGGTCAGGCCGAGGGATGTGGCCAGGGTGTCCTTGAACTCGGCGCGCTTCTCCGGCGCGGCCAAAAGGGAGAGCGACGGCAGAGTGGCCACGCCCACGGCCACGCCGAAGACGCCCAGAGGGAACTGGAACAGCCGGTCCGCGTAATAGAGATACGACACGGAACCCTCGGGCAGAAAGGAGGCCATGCCCGTACTGATGAGGATATTGATCTGGTATACGGCCGAACCCAGAATGGTGGGCAGCATGAGCGTGCCGATGCGGCGCACGCCGGGGCCGGTCGGTTCCACCGGCCCGACCCAGGAAAAGCCTTTGGAGCGCAGCATGGGCTGCTGCAGAAGCCACTGCCCGATCCCGGCCACGAGCACGCCCCAGGCCAGGTACACGGCCACGTTCCCGCCGACATTGATGGCCAGGAGACTCGCGGCGATGAGCACGATATTGAGGATGCACGGGGCCAGGGCGGGGATGAGAAAATGGCCCATGCTGTTTAAAATGCCCATGCACAGGGCCACGCCGGAAATGAACAGGATATAGGGAAAACAGATCTGGACCAGGCTCGCGGTCAGTTCGAAAAGCTCGGGCCGCTTGGCCGCGAAACCGGAGGCGATGAGCAGGGTCACGGCCTTGGGAAAAAGCAGAACAAAGATCGTAAGCAGGCCCAGGATGATCAGCAGCCAGAACTGGATGGAACGGGCCAGGGTGAAGGCGGCCGTGTCCCCCTCGCTCTGCCGGATTTTGACGAAGGTGGGCACGAAGGCCATGGTCAGGGACCCTTCGGCGAAGAGGCTTCTGAGCAGGTTGGGCACGCGGAAGGCGACAAAAAAGGCGTCGGCCAGCACGGACGCGCCCAGGGCGTAGGCCATGATCAAATCGCGCACGAGCCCAAGCACCCGACTGAGCATGGTGGCCCCGGAGACGATGGAGGCGTTCTTGGCGATGGTTCGGTTGGTGGACACGAAAATTTTCCGGAATGCTGAAGAAATTGGGGTGGATCCTCTATGAAACGCCTTTGTGTATCCGCCGCGCCCATGCGCGTCTACCAGGATTTACGAGGGAAAATCATGAAGCCTCCTTATTTTTCAGCGTGTCGGAACCATCCGCCCATCAACCGCCGCGGTCCTTGAAAAAACAGTCCTCGGCCCTCAAACCCTGAAAATCCACAACGAAGCCAAGACGTTCTGGACATGGCCTTTGCTTAGCCGCTACACTGCGCCCATGAACACCGCACGACTTCTCACATTTCTCGTCCTTCTGGCCATTCTCGGGGGCTGCGCCGGGCGGCAGCCTGGTCCGGGCATCACCACGCCGCTCTCCATCACCGACGCCGCCAATCCCAACTCCGGTGAGTTGAACGCTTTCGAGCAGATGTATGCCGGGGACACAGACAAATCCCTCGCCGCCCGGTTTCTGCTCGACAACCTGCCCCCGGCCGACAGATTGTCCATGAGCGCCGACGAGTTAAGCGAAAATCTGGACTACGCCTTCCTGGCGCGTGCATCCATGCCCTGGGGCGAAACCGTGCCTTGGGACACATTTCTGCACTATGTCCTGCCTCACCGCGCCAGCCAGGAGCCTTTCGAGCCCCACCGGGCCATGCTTTTCAAGGAGCTGGCCCCGCTGTGCGCCACAGCCGGGAGCATGGAAGAAGCGCTTGCGCTCGTGGGAGAGTGGTGCGCGCAAAGGGCTGAATATCGTTCCACCTCCCGCCGCGACCTCGGCGTCATGTCCATCCTCGACGCCGGATACGGACGCTGCGAGGAGACCAACATCCTCTTCCTGGCGGCAGCCCGCGCCGTGGGTCTGCCCGTGCGCCAAGCCATGGTTCCGTGGTGGCAGCACACCGACGGCAACCATGCCTGGGTCGAAGCCTGGACAAAAGACGGCTGGAAATTCCTGGAAAGCGGGACTGAATTCTCCGCCCTGAACCAGACCTGGTTCGCGGCCCAAGCCCCCCGCATGGCCAAGGTCGTGGCCTATGCCTTTGGCCAGCCTGAGGACCCGTCAGTCTACCGTACGGGCACCGGCTTCGCCCTGCTCGACAACACGGCCGCCTATACACGAGGCACGACGGTTCAGGTCAGCGTGCGTCTGGCGGACGATCAGCCAGCTCCCGGGCGAGACGTCTTCTTCAGCGTCTATTCCCTGGGCGGATTCAGGCCCGTGACCAAGGCCGTCACCAACGACGACGGCATGGCCAGGGTCATCCTCGGCCCCGGCATCTTTTTCGCGTCATGCGCCGCTGAAGACGGACTCGCCTGGACCCTGCTCGACACCCGGGACATGGACGAAACGCGCGTCCGCCTCCAGGCAGGCTCTCCCCGCGCGCTCCCCGAGTCCGTCAGGTTTTCTCATCCAGGCCCAGCCCAAAACGCCTTCAAGGCCACCACCAGCCCAAAGCTCGCGCGGCTGCGCAAAGAGCGGGCCCGGCGCTGGGAACCATTCCTGCGCGACCTGCCGTCCGCACTGCAGGAAAGCCTGCCCCTGGCGGGCGAACGCGCGCCACTTTGGCTGCGTCTGCTGCGGCAGCCGCAAGGCCCGGCCACGCCCTGGATTTTGCCCCTGATGACCGGTCTCGACGACAAGGACCTCTTACAGGCCGACCCCGAGACCCTGCCCCGAGACATCGAACTTGCCGTCGACGCCAGAGAGGCTTCGGCCAAGGCCGGACTTTCCTATGATGACGAGACCTTCACTCGCTTCGTGCTCTCACCTCGCCTGCACCTTGAACCCTGGTCGTCCTGGCGCGCTCAGCTGCACCCATGGGTGAAGAAATCCATCGCCCTGCCCCTTGCCAGAAAAGTGCAATCCATCCGGGAAGATATAGACAAACTCCCCATTCTGCCGCAGACCCTCTTCGGCCCGCCCCTGACCCCGCTGCAGACTCTTCAGGGCGGCTTCTGCGCCTCGAATTCGGACAAAGCGGTGCTGGCCACGGCAGCCTTGCGCACCATGGGCGTTCCGGCCCGCTGCGAAATCGATTTTGGCGGCGTGGAGTATTTTGACGGGACGGATTGGCAATTCTGGGAAATGCAGACCGCCGCACCGGCCAGCGGCGCTCTGCACGTCACGGGCGGCAACGACGTGCAGCCCTTGAAGGATTTTGGCGTGACCAGAATCGAGGACGGGCATCTGCGCGCCCTCGACGACCTGCCCTGGAAGGAAACCCAGGGCGTCCTGACTTGCGCCATGCAGCCTGGCAACTACCTGCTGCTTGAACCCAAGCGCGAGAACGACGGGGTATTGGTGCGCCTGATTCCTTTCAACGTCGCGGACAAAGAGACAACGGTCGTTCAAATCGGGGCGGAGTAGCAAGAAAGACGCAAATTAAGTCCGCACGATTGCAAGACCCCGTGCTTTGCTCTACATTACAGCGTATTAAACCCACTGCGCGAGGATCACATATGGACAGACATATTCTGCTGATCGTTAGCGACGACTCCAGCTCACTGCAAGCCGTGCGCTTCGTCGCCGGTTTCTTTGCCGGCCAAGAGAAACCGCACCTGACCCTGCTCTACGTCGCCCCCAATCCCAAGGCCGGATTGACCGAATCGGAGATCATCCAGGATTACGGAAACTTAAGCCGCAGGGAAGCCCAGATCAAGAGTCTGGCGCAGACCGCCCTCGACAGAGCCGAAGAACTATTGGTGAGCAAGCATTTCCCCAAAGCCAACATCCACAAGAAGATCACCTTCAAACAACTCGGCACGGCCAACGACATCATCCAGGAAGGCATCACCGGCATTTACGACGCCATCGCCCTGGGACGCAGGGGATTGTCGCGTCTGGAAGAATTGATCGACGACAGCGTAAGCAAGCAGGTCTTCACCACGCCCATGGAAATCCCCCTGTGGATCTGCCGCAGTCACGAGAAACCCGCATCCAGCGTGCTGCTCTGCACCGACGGTTCTCCCGCCAGCCTGCGCTGTGCCGACCATGTCGGCTTCATGCTCGCAAACGCCCCCGAACACGAAATCACCTTGCTGCACGTGGCCTGCGGCTCGTCTCCGGCAGTCCCGGAAGACGCCATCGCCCAGGCCCGGCGCATGCTTGAAGAAAACGGCGTTGCCAGCCGCCGCATTCATCAGAAGATCATCACATGTAGCAACATCGCGGAGGCCATCCTGCGCGTGGCCCGCGAAGGCGAATATGGAGTCCTGGCCACCGGACGCACGGGGCGGGGAGAAAGCAGGACCTTGCACCTCCTGGGCTCGGTCAGCATGAACCTGCTCAAGCACCTCGAATCCGCGACCTTGTGGATCTGCCATTAAAAGCAAACGACCCCGCGACCAAATTTGGACGCGGGGTCAAATTCCTTATCTACCCCTCTGACTTCAGACGAAAAGCATGTCGTGAATAGCGGAAACCTGGGCAGGTGGAAGCGGATCTTCAAGAAAAATCTCATACTTCGAGGACGTGCTGCTGATGGCCAGGACGCGGTTTCCCACTTCCTCCAGCCGCGCCAGAACCTCGCCGACCCGCTCACGCTGGGCAGCCACGCGCGCACCGATGAGAGACAGACTTACGCACGGGACTCCTTCCATGGCCCCGGCGTGCTTTTCGTCCACGACCACTACGCTTCGTCCCTCCACGGACTGGCACAGGCGACAGTCCGGCGGCAGCGGCACGCCGGCCCCGAACGCGACCCAGCGTAGCCGGTCATTGTAGACCATGGCCTGCAGGGTGTCGCGGTTCAGGTTCTCGCTGGAAACGATGGTTCCGATCAGACCGGAACTGCTCGACCCGGCGGCGATGCGCACTCCCAGACGGCGGGCATACTCCACGGCGTCGTCCTTCAAGACCTTGGCTCCGGCGGCGGACATCTCGAGCATGGTCTCGTAGTCCACGGTGTCCAGAAGGCGGGCCGAGGGCGCAAGGCGCGGGTCCGAGGTGTAGACCCCGTCCACATCCGAATAGATCTCGCACACATCGGCCGCCAAGGCCGCCGCCACCGCCACGGCCGTGGTGTCTGAGCCGCCCCGGCCAAGGGTGGTGATCTCCCGTGTCGTGGACACGCCCTGGAAACCGGCCACCACGGCGATGCGGCCCTGATCCAGGGCTTCGCGCAGGCGGTCGCCCTTGACCTCCAGAACCCGTGCGTCCCCGTGATTGCAGTCGGTGATCAGTCCGATCTGCGAGCCGGTGAAGGACATTGCCAGGCCGGGCCTGATACCGTTTATGGCGATGCTCATCATGGCTATGGAAATGCGCTCCCCTGCCGACACGAGCATGTCCATTTCGCGCGGATCAGGGATCTGGGCCAGCTCCCGGGCCTGGCTGACCAGCGCGTCGGTGCTCTTGCCCATGGCCGAGACCACCACGACCACCTTGTCGCCGCTCTCGTGCCGGGCCACGATGCGCCGCGCCAGATCCCGGATCTTGTCCGGAGTGGCCACGCTGCTGCCACCGTATTTCTGAACGACCAGAGCCATGCTTTTCTCCTTATTTCGCCATTTTCACGATGCGCGGCCAAAAAGTACCGCGAATACGCACCAGATCGGCCTGCGCGGCCATGACGTCCCTTATGTTCTTGTAGGCCATGGGCGCCTCGTCAAGCCCTCCCGACAGGAGGCGCACACCGCGCTCACGCAGGACATGCTCCACATCGGACCTGCGAAACCGCTTCAAGGCTTCCTTGCGGCTCATGACCCGTCCCGCGCCGTGGGCCGCCGAATTCAGGGACATCGGGTTGCCAAGGCCCTCGACCACGAAGGCCGGATCAACCATGGTGCCTGGTATGATCCCGAAAAATCCCGCGCCGGCAGGTGTCGCGCCCTTGCGATGCACAATGACCCGCCGTCCGTCAAAGGTCTCCTTCCAGGCGAAATTGTGGTGGTTCTCGATGCTTGTGAGGGGGTTCAGGCCCAGATGCCCGGCCACGGCAGCGTGGATGATGGCGTGGTTGGCCGCGCTGTATCGGCCCATGAGTTCCATGGCGTCCCAGTATTCACGGCCCTCGTCCGTGTCGAGCCCAAGCCAGGCCAGGTGCCCCAGAGCGCGTGGCAGTTCCGGGTGCATTCGCCCGGCCAGCGCGCTGTAGTGCTTGGCCACCTCCCCGCCCGTGCCCCGGCTGCCGCTGTGAGACAACAGGGCCAGATACGTCCCTTCGGCCAGACCGGGCATGGCCTGGGTCACATCCAGCACGCCCCACTCGACAAAATGGTTCCCAGCACCGCTGGTGCCGAGCTGCGCCCAGGCCGTGTCCTGCATGCGCCGCGTCACCGGCGAGAAACCCCAGTCCTCGCGCATGACAGCATGGTCCCGGCGCGCCCGGAACTGTCCGCCCACGCCAAAGCAGGTCTCCTGCTCGATGGCCCGCGCCAGCTCATCGCCATGGGAATCGACCAGGTCCGGGGACACGGCAAAGACGCTCATCTTCATGCGGCAGGCGATATCCATGCCCACGCCGTAAGGGATGACGGCATTGTCCACGGCCAGGACCCCGCCGATGGGCAGGCCGTAGCCGACATGGGCATCGGGCATGAGCGCCCCGCCCACGGCCACCGGCAGGCTGCAGCCGTCACGGAGTTGCTGCACCGCCTTGGGGTCCAGCCCTTCACCCCAGACCCGCCAGGGAACTTCCCGCACGGAACCGGCCACGCCTTGCTTCGACTCGCCGCCAAGCATCCCGGCCAGGCCGCCCAAAACCGGATGATCGGCGAACGCCCCCGGCTCTTGCGCCAAACGGCCGAAAAGACGGCGCAACGCCTTGCCGCGCACCCCATCCTCTTCCATTTGCCGCACGCAAAGACGGACCACGGGCAGAAGGCGCTCGGGGATGCCTAGAGCCGTCAGACGAAACGGCAGTCTGTCTTTCATTTTCCCGCTGTTCATGGACATGAAAATGGCGTATCCGTTTTTTGACATTTCTCCAAGAAAAGCTGTTTGGAAATACCAACCACGTCTCCACGAAACACCGAATGACTCACGCAATCAACCACAATTTCCAAACAGTCCTTCTCTGAAAACATTGATTTTGTGAATAAAGCATTCTAGTGAAGCGCATTCGAAACAAGGGGGGATGAAATGGCCAAATTCCTGTTTATTCTCGGCAAGGACGACAACGAAGCGGCGACCCGCTGTTTCCAGTTCGCGCGCATCGCCCACTCCAAGGGACACCATGTGAACCTGTTCTTCATCGACGAAGGGGTGCGCTGGGCGGACACGGCCAGGGATCTCGGACAAAGGACCGTGACCGGCGATTGTCCGGGGGACTATCTGCCCTATCTTGTCCAGAAAGAGGTCGGGATCGGGATCTGCACGCCCTGCGCCACGAACCGGGGAATGGATGAAGCCCGCTTCTTCCCGAACATGCAGCTCGACGGAGCTCCGCACCTCATCGACCTGGCCGCCGAATCCAGGGTCTTCAATTTCTAGAAAGACCGGTGACGGCCTATCTCCGTAACGACCGCTGGATAAAGCGCCTGGTCTCCTCGAAAAGTCCCGGCTGTCCGAAAGGACTGAGAAAAACCGTACGCACCGCCCCGACCATGGCCGCGTAGATCATGAGGGCGCAGTCCTTGACCGGAACCTGGACGATGGTCCCGTCGGCGATGCCGCGCTCCAGATTGACCTCGATTTCCCTGATCAATTCCTCGAACTTCACGCCGATCTTCTGGCGATCCAGATGCGGATTGTCGTCACTGAACGGCGAGCAGCGGATCAGGGTGGGAAAGGTCGCCCGGTTGGCCAGGGTGTAGGAGAGATAGGAATTCACGAAAATATCCACGGCCTGCAGCCCGTTTTTGGCCACCTCCATATCCCGCCTGATACCCAGCAGCATGGCGTCGATCATCTCGTGCCCGGCCACCAGAAACAGCTTCTCCTTGTTTCCGAAGTAATGGGACACAAGCCCGAACGCCACCCCCGCGCGCTCGGCGATCATGCGCATGGTCGTGCCGGCGTAGCCGTACTCGGCAAAAAGGGCCTGGGCCGCCGCCAAAATCTCGTCACGTTTACTCACCTGCGTCCATCCTTCTCGTAAGAGCTGTCCATCATGTTACGGCAATTCAAGCGCAAGCCCCACCGGGCAATGATCGGAACCGGGCACATCGGCCTCGATCCATGCGTCCCTGACCGCGCTGCTCAGTTCCTCGGAAACAAAAAAATAATCGATACGCCAGCCCACATTTCGTGATCTGGCTCCGAAACGGTACGTCCACCACGAGTAGGCGTCCTCCACATCCCCATGGCAGCGGCGAAACGTGTCCACGTAACCGTGCGCCACGAAACGATCCATCCAGGCCCGCTCGATGGGCAGAAAGCCGGAGGTCTTCTCGTTGGCCTTGGCGTTCTTGAGGTCGATTTCGCGGTGGGCGGTGTTGAAATCCCCGCAGACAACGATGGGCTTGTCCCGCCGCAGTTCCTGGGCGTAGGCCAGAAATGCGTCGTAGAAGCCCAGCTTGTAGTCCAGACGATCCGGACTCATCTGGCCGTTGGGAAAATAGACGTTGAAATAGTGGAATTTCTCGAACTCAAGGCGAATGACCCGCCCCTCGCCCTGAAAGCGGGTGTCGGGCAGGCCCCGCTGCACGGCCAAGGGCTCAAGGCGGCTGTAGCAAGCCGTGCCGGAATAGCCCTTCTTGCTGCGCGCCGCGTTCCAGTAGCAGTGATAGCCGTCAAAGAGGCGATCCCCGCCGACCTGTCCCTCCTCGGCCTTGACCTCCTGCAGCCCGAGCACGTCGGGTGCGGCCCGCTCGAGCCAGTCGCGAAAACCCTTGCCGAGGACGGCCCGAAATCCATTCACATTCCAGGAATGCATGCGCAGGATCATGCCACGCTCCGCAAAACCGCCATCAGGCCGGACGGGGTCTCATCGATGCGCACATACCCGCCCTGGGCGAAAGCGCCGGGATTCAGCACATGCGATCGCCCGATCCTTTCCTCTCCGACCCCTTCATGAATATGGCCGGTGACGACGATGGCGGGCTGGTATTTCTCGATCAGCGCGCGCACCCCCGGACTGCCGACATGGGCGCCCGAGGGCAGCTTGTCGACCACGTCCGCCCGGGGCGGGGTGTGGACCATGAGGATGACATGCGCAAAGGCTCCCGCCCGCTCCAGCACGTCATGGGTCCACTGGCAGATCTGACTCTCGTCGACCTCGGACGGGGTGCCGAACGGGGTGGGAGTGGAGAAGCCCACGGCGGCCAGACAGACCCCATCACCCAGGTCCACGACCCGGCCGTGCGCGTTGATCCCCTGCTCGGTGAGCACCCGCTCGACGGCCGGGGTGTCCATGTTCCCGATCTGGGCGTAGACGCGCGGGTTGATCTTCGTCACGGCGGACACGATGCGCCCCGCGCTCTCCCGCGAGCCCAGATTGGTCAGGTCTCCGGACAGGAATACCCCGTCGGCGAGAGCAAGGTTGTCGATTCGTTCCACGGCTGTGATGCGTTCGTGAATGTCCCCAAAAACTATCCAAAAGCGGTTTGCCATTTGCCTGTCATCCCCTCTTTGAGTAATTGTCCTGTTTTCACGGCATGGTAAAGGAGCACACCACGTCATGCAAGAGCCCAGCAAAAAACTTCTGCGGATTGCCCTGCGCACGCGTCGGCAAAATCTGCCCCTGAATCTGGTGCAGGAAGACAGCGCCCGCATCCGGGATAACCTGTTGTCCCTGGAGCGCATCCGCGCCGCCTGCAGCGTCATGCTGTATCTGCCGGCCCGGGGCGAAGTCGATACGTGGCCGCTGCTGGACCATTTCTGGGCACGCGGCAGCGAAATCCTGCTGCCGCGCTGCTGCGACGGCAGCCCCGGCATCATGGATGTTTACGCCGTGACCTCCCGCGAGGACCTGGGGCCCGGCTGCTTCGGGCTGATCGAGCCGCGAGCGCAGCGCGCGCTGCTGGTCCCGGCCCCGCAGCCCGAAGTCATCATTGTCCCTGCCCTGGCCTTTGACCAGCGCGGATACCGCCTTGGTTTCGGAGGCGGCTATTATGACAGATTCTTGCCCACCCTCGGCTGCGCCCCTTTGCTGGTCGGACCGGCCTACGCCTTCCAGGTTCTGGAAAGCCTTCCAGTCGAACCATGGGACAGGCCCGTGGAAATGGTCGTCACCCCGGAATCCATCCTGCACATCCCTGCGGAGCCGTAAAAATGCCTTTGAAGTACCTTGATTTTCATTTTCCTGGCCTTGACAACGTGCGCTGCGCCTTCACCACCCGCCTGGGCGGTCACGGCGCGGGCGCCTACGCCGCATCCAACATGTCGCTGGAGGTTGGCGATGATGAACAAACCGTGCGGGCCAACCGCGCGGAACTGCGCAACGCTCTGGGCTTTCAGGTCTGGCAGGAACTCAGGCAGGTGCACGGACAGACAATGCACATGAATCTGGAGGATGATTTTTTTGACGGAGTAAAACTGGAGGGTGATGGGCTGTGCACCAGCCGGCCGGGCCATGCCCTGATCATCAAGACCGCGGACTGTCAGCCCATTCTGCTGGCGGACAGCAGCGGACGGCATGTGGGCGCACTGCACTGCGGATGGAGGGGGAACGCCGTCAACTTTCCCGCTGCCGGAGTGCGTGACTTCTGCGCGGCCTACGGCCTTGATCCATCCGATGTTCTGGCCGTGCGCGGCCCGAGCCTTGGCCCGGGCAGGAGCGAATTCGTAAATTTCGAAGCCGAGTGGGACCCCGGCTTCAAACCCTGCTTCAACCCGGCCACCCGCTGCATGGATCTCTGGAGCCTGACCCGCGAGCAGCTTCGTAGCGCGGGCATCCGCGCCTGCAACATCTTTTCCCTGGACCTGTGCACGGCTTCGTCCCCGCAGTTCTTTTCCTACCGCAGGGACAAGGTCACCGGCCGTCAGGTGGGCGTCATCTGGATAAGGTAAGCCGCCCCTTCGATGGAGCGGCTCACTCGGCTCAACCCTTGCGGCTCAAGGCATGGCGTCCCAGGGGCGTGATCAGGGCGCCGTTTTTATACCCCCCGATCCGCTTGTTCTCCTGGCGCACCTTCAAAAGCTCTTCCTTCAAGGACTGATGCAAGGCCCTGGCCTCATGGCGCAGGTGCGTATTCATTTCCTGAATGTTTTTGAGCTTTTCCAGAAAAACCTTGTCCTGCTCACCCATGTCGATGTTCATGAAGGCCATGATGGCTGTCTCCCGCTCCCGCACCGCCGTCCCGAGACGATCGGCATCCTGGCTTGCGATCAGCCCCAGCTCTTCCTGGCCAAGGGCCATGATGTGCTCGTAGGTGTCGCGTGACTCAGCCATTTTTTTCCTTCCTGACCGAAGCCCTGACCGACTCGCGCAAGCGGGCGACCATGTTCTTGGTCTTCTCGACCACGGGCAGGTATTCATACTCGAGCAGGTCCGCGAGCAGAATCCAGTCCTCGTTCTCCTGAATCTCGATCATCTCCGAGAAGAGGGACGAAAGGTCCGACAGCGACGCTTCGAATTCCGCGGACGTGTCCGTGGCGAACTCATTGCGGAGCACGCCGACCATGTTCAGAAAATCGCGGTTCACTTCCAGCAAGTCTCCGTAAAGCTCCAGAGCCTGATCGTCATCGGCCTGACGGAAGAAATCCGCCACCTGCCGACCGGCCTTGCCCATCAGGGTCACGACCTTGTACAGTTCGCGGGTGATGTCCTGCGCCATTTCCGAAGTGGGTACGGAAACGATTTCCACCCGATTGATATGCGAGGCGTCCATGTCCTCGGCCTGATGAGGGTAGATCTCCGAAAAGGCCTCATCGTTAACCAGAACATCGGTCACGATACGACTGTTCATGCGTACGTCTTCCATGACTTTTTCGATGATCTGCTCGAGGTTGTCGAAATGCCGAACCTCTAGTGGACTCTGCTGGCCGTCTATAATGATCATTTTCCTGTCCTCCGCCTACTGGGAATAATTTTACCGTATGCCTGGACTAATCAACATTCATGCCAGCATGAGCCGACGCTTGAAAACATCGAGCAGACCGCGATACCGGACGCACAATTCCAGGAAGGCCGTCATGCTCACGGACTCGGCTCTGGACTGAAATCGCCACATGGGGCCAAGTATCCCAAAAGACGGGCTACTGGAAAAAAAGTCCTCTAAATTCTGACAGTTGACGAGAAATTTCGGCTTCATGGGCGCATCCGGACGGAGCGCCAGAACACGGCCCTGCTCTTCGACCAGGGTCAGCATGAGGGCGCCGCGCTCAAGATCGCGCACAAGGGCGTCCCGGAAGTCGGAATCGGACGCGTGCCAGGAAAAATTTCCCACCCCCGGTTTCTGGTCAAGAAATTGACGATAGACCTCGCGCTGGATCCTGATCCATCGGCTGCGATCCTGCCCCTCATGACCGGACACGGAAAAAAGATCCATGAATCCGGCTTCGTCGCGCCGGGCCTGCCAGACCCTTCCCTTGAAGCCTGGTGCGACGTTCCAGGATTTCAGATCCAGATACCCGGCCAGCATGTCCCCGACGGCCCCGCCTTCGATGGAATCGCGACAAACCAGCCCATGGGGGCACTTCTCCCCAAAGGAGCACGGATGGCAGGGCAGATCCGGCTCCAGGCTGAGGCTGCCCTCCAGATACGGCCCGGTGTCGAAGGGCTGGGCCGTGGCCAGGAACACCGCCGCCACCGGCACGCCAAGCCCTGCCGCCAGATGCATGGTGCCCGTGTCGTTGGTCAGCAAGAGGTCCATGCGCGTCAGCACCGCTGCCAGAGTCGTCAGGTCTGTCCGGCCGGTCAGGTCCGTGCAGGGGTAGTCGGCCAGATCCATGAATTCCCGCGCCAGATGGCTCTCGGAGGCTGTGCCCAGGAGCACGGGCATGCGGCCGGTCTTTGCCCACAACACGCGCCCGGCCCGCACGAAGGAGGCCACGGGCCAGCGCCTGTAATCCTGGCTGGCCCCGAGCTGAAAGGCGACCCGCCTTTCGGCCCGGTCTCCAAGCAACGCATCCGCGCAGGCCAGCGCCGGAGCCTTCGGCGTTTGCAGCCGGAATTCTCCGGGGTCAAGACCGGCCACGCGCTGAAACAGATCGACCAGATTGAAAGGACTGCACCCGCGATGAGCGGAGGCCGCCTGCAGAAAAGTCGCCCAGGGAGTGGAATACTCGCCAAAGCCATGGTCATCGAGTCCAAAGCCCTCTATCCCTCCGTCGTGCATGGCGCGGCTCAAGAGGCGGGCGGACAGGGTCGGGGTGAGGTTCACGATCTGGTCAAAGGGCGTGTGCGGCGTGTGGTCCAGCCAGGAGGTCAATTCCTCCACGGCCAGAGGCCAGCCCCGGTCCAACTGCGCCAGAAGACGCGCTCCGGGCAGAACCCGGACCTGCTCCACATCGCGCAAGAGATCGGCCGCACCCTTGAAAGAGTCCAGACAGACCAGCCCCGCGCTGCCGCCCCGCCGTCGCAATCCGCTGAAGACAGGCTGGGTCTGCAGCAGATCGCCGAAGCGGGTCAAATTGATGACCAGAGTATGCATCCTAGGCAATGAACAAAAGCCGTGCCAAAAACACGGGGCTGCGCACTGCGGACACGGCGACGGACGCATGAGGAGTGCGGGCAAAGGGCATCAATCCCCCTTGTCCAGAATCTCGTTCTTGTAGGTTTCGAAGTTGGACGCGGCCTTGATGGCCGTTGCCACAAAGGCGAGAAAGGAAAAGAAGATGAGCGTGATATTGAGGATCAGCCACCGTTCCTGACGCAGGTTGCGGCCCATGATGACCTGATCCGGAGCCAGATAGTAGAGCCCGACGGACACGCCCCCGGCCAATATGAGGGCGATGATCTCGAAGATGAGCAGATATTTGCCGGACAGCAGCAGGAAAAGAATGCCGTTTCGCACGCCTTGCAGCAGCAGGAGCTTTTTTTCAAGTTTGTCCAGGTTCTGTTCGGCCTGGCGCATGGCTTCGTGGCCCTGCCGAAATTTTTCCGGAACGTAGAGGTCAAGATGACCGATGAGGCTCACCCCTTCACCGCATGAATTGAAAAGTTTGTTGAAAGACCCGAGCATCGAGGGAAAAGGAAACCAGGACGCCTCCCGCTGAATTTTCTTGAGCCGCTCCCGAATGGCCGTTCGGCGGTTGGCCAGCTCCTGGATATCCTTCTTGACCCGGGCCTGGATGTCCGCGCGGATGGCGATGGTGCCACGCAGCAGTTTGGCAATGGAGGCATAATTGTTGACTCCGGCGTAGGTGTTCAGATCCTCGATACGCACATGGAACATGTTGTAGGCATCGTGATCCGAGGGCAGCCATTTGGCCAAGAGGTCCGGCAGATGCTCCACCGCGCCGATAACCTCTGCGGACCTGGTCTTGGCATCGTCCCAGATCTCCCACAAATCGCTCAGCAGGTGGGAACGCCCTCCTTCGAGTTCGGTGTCGAGCAGCACGGTGCTGAAGTAATCGGGATTGTCCTTGATCAGTTCGCGGATGAGCGCCTGGGCCTCGTTGAGGTATCCGGACTTGATCAGGCAGACGGCCTGTCTGTAGCGCGCCTGACTGAACCTCGGGGATTCTCCGAGCGCCCGTCCGTAAAGGCGGATGGCTTCGGAAAAATCGCCCGTGACCTCCCGCAGGCGGCCTTGAAGGAGCTGAATGTAGGAGCGCTGCAGGCTGGTATAGGCCAGGCTCTCGGCTTCATCCCAGAACCCGAGGGCCCGCTTGAACTCGTCGCGCTCCATGGCCATGAAGCCCAGCAGCACCCGTGGCTGATAATTCTTGGGCGAACTGAGCACGACATGGTCGACCTTCTCCATGGCCCGCTCCAGACTCCCCGTGCGCATGGCCTCCAACGCCTCCCACAGTTGCGCATCGCTTTGCGGCCGCTGCTCTTCTATGCCGCGCGGCCACTCCTTGCCCTTGGCGCGCCAGACAGAGGCCATGGTGCGCAGTTGGCAGACCATGTTGACCTCGAACATGGACCGGACAACAAGGCCCGAGTCGGTCTTTTCCCCCAGCAACCCGGTCAGCCCGCGAATGATGTCCGGCGCGACCTGCTTTTCAAGCCCTGCCAGGATCGCAGGCAAGGCATTGAGATCCGTGCGGGCAAAACGGGACATGTCCGTGACCTGCACGTTCCCGGGCTGCAGCATTCGTGAGGGACATTTTCTCGGCTGGTGCGAACGCAGCCCGCAATAAAAACAGGGACTCTCGCCGCCGGAAATCAGGCTTGAGGGCAGAAAAATATTCAGGCTGCCGCGCCGCCGCCCGCTCTTGCTGGAATGAAAGCGGACCTGAAAGAGGTCGGTCAACTTGGAATTATCCATGGAGGCGCGCGAGTCCACCGGCATGATCCTGGAATCGGCGATCTGGAAGATCGTGGCCAGGGGCAGGTGCAGGGCATTGGATTCAAGGGAATCCATGACGTAGCGGACCTTGCTCGCGAATTCCGGAGTAAAGGGCTGATCGCCCATCTCCACGGCCATGTATTTGCATGGCCAGGCCGGAGATCCCTTGTCGTCGATCATGGCCAGCAACTCCGAGGTCAGGGCGCCCATGACGCGCGGCGACGCCACGCGCAGGACCAGATTTTGATCCTCGGCCAGCAGATAGGAAACCTTGTACTGCTGGAAGATCGCTTCCAGACGGTCGTAGTAGGCCCGCCAGCCCTTGGTGAAGGTCTTGTCCTGCCGGGCGCCCAGGGGGCGGATGACCCAAAGCCAGTTCAGCTTGTAGGATACGCTGACCTGCTCGCTGCCTTCCAGCTCGAACCATTCGCCGGCCAGCCCGTCCGGGTTCTGCACATGCTTGAAGGAGAGGCCGGTCAAGGTTCGTCCGAGTTCCCGCATGCGCGCGCTGACGCGCACAACGAGCCGCTTGGGGAATTCCACGCAAAGAGAGTGCAGCTCCGACTTGACCTTGAGGGACTGCCCGAGCTTGTCGTCCACAATGAGGCTGCCCTCGAAGACGGTCACGCTCGTGCCCATGGGATGAAGCCTGGCCCAGTTATAAAGCCGGGCCAAGCCGAGCATGACTTCGGAGGACGGAAAAAACCACAGGGTCTGCGAATTTTCTTCCGCCAAGGACCAGCCGCCTATATCCGTCAGGGTCTGCAGAAAACTGACGGGCAGAGGCTGGGAATGAGCCAGCCAGCAGACGAAGCCATTGCACAGCAGTCTGGGCGCGACGGGCTTTGTCACCTTTGCCAGGAGAGGCTCGATACAGGTCATTTCACTCCCCATTCGCGCACGCTTAAAGCAACTGGTTCTTTTGGATACAGCATATGCGCCAACATGACACGCAGCACTCGTAAGCGCAACCCGGATATAGTCCAGTTACGGCTTGACGACGGGTGGTCCTTTTCCTAGTCAACAGCCAAACCAACCACGCGCCCCGCAAGGAATCCGGCATGTTTTCTCTCTATTTCAATGACGACCGACTGGCCCTGTTGCACCGCCTCGTGGACCTCGCCCTGGAAGAAGACGGGCGCGATCTGACCTCCGAAGCCCTGTTCCCCTCCTCCTCGCTGCTGCATGCGTCCATCGTGGCCAAGGAAGAGACCCTGGTCGCGGGCCTGCCGCTCATCGACATCGTCTTTGAACGCATGCGCTGCCCGAGGCCCTGCGTGACCCTCCTTTCCTCGGACGCGGATGCGGTCGGCCGCGGCCAGGAGGTCGCCCGCATCCAGGGTTCGGCACCCATCTTGCTCAAGGCTGAACGGGTCATCATGAATTTCATCTGCCACCTCTCCGGCGTGGCCAACGCGACCAGACGCTTCGTGCAGGCGGTGGAAGGGACTGGAGTGCGGGTGCTCGATACCCGCAAGACCACGCCCGGCCAGCGCTATCTGGAGAAATACGCGGTGCGCATGGGAGGAGGACACAACCACAGGGTCAACCTCGAAGAAATGCTCATGCTCAAGGACAATCACATCGACCAGGCAGGCTCCATCACCGCCGCCGTGGAGGCACTCAGAAACGCCTACGAGGTCTGCCCGCCCCTGGAAGTGGAATGCCGCACGCTTGAGCATGTGCGCGAGGCCGTCAGCCTCGCTCCCCAGCGCATCATGCTCGACAACATGCCGGTGGAGACCGCGGCCGCAGCCTTGAAGCTCATTCCCGCCCATATCGAGTCGGAAATCAGCGGCAATGTCACGCTTGCAAACATCCGCGCCCTGGCCGAACTGCGTCCGACGTTCATCTCAACCGGCGCCATCACCCACTCCGCCCCCGTTGCGGACTTCTCCATGCGCCTGACACAAAGCCCCCGGGAGAATGCATGAACAAAGAAATTTCCGCCATCAGGGCCAGGCTCGGCAAAAAGCTGTGCATCCTCGCCCATCACTACCAGGCCGACGACGTTGTCCGGCACGCCGACATACTGGGAGATTCCCTGGAACTGGCCCGGCACATCAAAGGCCTTGAGGCGCAGCATATTGTGTTCTGCGGGGTGCATTTCATGGCTGAAACGGCAGCCATCCTGGCCCGGCCGGAACAAAAAGTGCACATACCCGACCTTGGAGCAAGCTGCGTCATGGCCAATATGGTTCCCGCCCCCCTGGCCGAGGAGGTCCTCGCGCGGCTGAACAGGGGCGGCGCGCGCATCATCCCCCTGACCTACGTCAACTCCTCCGCCGCGGTGAAGGCCGTTTGCGGCAATCATGGCGGCAGCGTATGCACCTCGGCCAACGCCCCGACCATGCTGCGCTGGGCGCTTAGGCAGGGGGACGGAGTCCTCTTTCTGCCCGACGCCAACCTTGGCCGCAACACAGCCCGCATCCTCGGCCTGGACGAGAACCGGATCGAGCGGCTCGACATTCGCGGCCAGGGCCGCTTCGTTCCCGCGGCCGACCCCTCGCGCCAGCTGTACCTGTGGCCGGGACTGTGCGCCGTCCATGCCAAATTTCACCCCGGACAGATCAGCGCCATCCGCGCGGAAGATCCGCACGCATTGATCTACGTCCATCCCGAATGCGACCCGGAAGTCGTCGGCATGGCCGACGGAGCGGGATCGACCACCTACCTGATCAAGGCCGTGGCCGAGGCTCCAAGCGGCAGCACTGTGTATGTCGGAACGGAGTTCAGCCTGGTCAACCGCCTGGCAGCCAGACATCCCGACAAGACCATCCGGCCCCTGCGCACGGCGCTGTGCTCGAACATGGCCAAGGTCACCGAAGCAAACCTTTCCCGCATGTTGCAGGAACTCGGCACCGCCCAGCCGGTTCGGGTCGAGGAACACATAGCCCGGCCCGCGCGCCTCGCCCTTGAGCGCATGTTGACCGCCTGCAGTTAGGAAATTCATCATGACCCCCACCCGCATGAAGACCGAAGTCCTGGTCATCGGTTCCGGAATCGCCGGCTGCACCGCAGCCATTTGTCTGGCCGACAAGGGACACGAAGTGACCCTGCTCTCTTCGGGAGCCTCTCTGGACAACGGCAACACCGCCCTGGCCCAGGGCGGCATCGTCTACACCAGCAACGAGGACTCTCCGGAAAAACTGGCCAAGGATATCGGCACTGCCGGCTGGGAATACAACTACGAACCGGCGGTGCGCCATCTGTGCGAAGACGGCCCGAGGGCGGTGGAGAAGATCCTCTTCGAGCGCGTGCAGGTGCCTTTTGACCGCACGGAGCAGGGGGACTGGTATCTGACCAAAGAGGGTGGCCATGCTGTGCATCGCATCCTGACCTGCGCGGACTACACCGGACGGGCCATCCAGGACAGCCTGGTCAAGGAGGTGCTGATCCATCCCAATATCCGCATCCTCTACAACCGGACCGCCATCGACCTTTTGGCCACGCGCCACCACTCCACCAAACTCGAATTCCGCTACCAGCTCAATAACCAGTGCGTCGGCGCCTACGTTTTCAATGCGGAGACAAACGAACCCAATACCATCCTGGCCGATTACACGGTCCTGTGCACCGGTGGCCTGGGACAGATATTCCTGCACACGACCAACACCTCGGCCTCCATCGGCTCGGGCATGGCCATGGCCCACCGTGCCGGGGCAACGGTCATGAACCTGGAATACATCCAGTTTCACCCCACCTCCCTTTTTCACCGCGCGGACCGCAAATTTCTCATCTCCGAAGCCGTTCGCGGCGAGGGCGCCCGCCTCTTCAACGCCAAGGGCGAGCGCTTCATGGCCCGCTACGACGAGCGCATGGAACTGGCCCCCCGCGACATCGTGACCAGGGCCATCGTCGACGAATTGCTGAAAACCGGAGAGGATTGCGTGTTTCTGGACGCGGCCAACTACGTGGACCAGGATCTGGACAAACGCTTTCCGACCATCCACCAAAAGTGCAAGGAAGTCGGGGTGGACATGAGCAAGAACCCCATCCCGGTGGTGCCTGCGGCGCATTATTCCTGCGGGGGAGTGCTGGTCGACAACAGAGGGCGAAGCACCCTCGACGGGCTCTATGCGGCCGGCGAGATCGCCTGCACGGGCGTGCACGGAGCCAACCGGCTGGCATCGACATCGCTTTTGGAAGGATTGTTATGGGGCATGAACGCGGCTAAAGACATCCATGAACGCTATGAGGGATCGACTCAGCTCTGCCGGCGCCTGCAGGATTCCATCGCAGACTGGATCACCTCAGGCAGGACCGAGATGGAGGACCCGGCTCTCATCAATCAGGACTGGGCGACCATCCGCCACACCATGTGGAACTACATGGGCATCATGCGCACCACCCCGCGCCTGGAACGGGCCTTCGAGGATCTGCGCAACCTGAACAAGAGGCTGCACTCCTTCTACAAATCCATCCGCGTCTGCAAGGAGTCGGTGGACCTCTTTCATGGCTGCCAGACCGCCTATATCGTGACTACGGCGGCACTGCGCAACAAGACCAGCCGCGGCTGCCACTTCCGCAAGGACTAGCCCTCCCCCCGGGAGGTCCAAACGGAATTCGGCCGGTCCCGGGAAAGGACCGGATCTGAACCCGGGGCTAATTCGGATCGGAGAGGGAGTCGGCAAACACGTCGCGGAAAAGGTCGCGTCCCTGCACGGGGGTCATGCTCCCCAGGGCTTCCACTCCGGACGCCTGCACCCAGGCCATGAGCAGCCCCAGACAAACCAGATTGCGTTGCAGGAAGACGTCTTCCTCGCCGCTGCGCACGGCCTCCAGATAATCCCCGCAGGAATCGACCGCGAAGCCCTCTCCTTCAAGAATCAGCCGCATGATCTCCAGCCTGCTCCGCCGTTGCACCTTGGTTCCGGTCCCGCCCTTGAACCGGAACTGGACGTACTTCTCCACGCCATCCTCGCACGAGCATTCCGCCACATACAAATTCTGCTCAAGGCGCAGGGTACAATGCATGAAAAACTGGGAAAGAACCGCGTAGCTGCTGTAATGAGGAACCAGCGGCGTCTCTTCGTGCCGTGCGCCCGACCAGGACACGGCCGGACAGACCAGCCCCAGGAGCAGGGACCAGGCGGGAATGGAACGGACGTCCTCCATGGAGATCACGGCCCGTTCCGCCGCCGACGGGAAAAGCCCCCCGCCCAGATTGAAGATGTTGATGACCACGGGAATCTCCAGGCGCAACTGCTTGATCCCGGCCAGGCCGCGGGCGGGTTCCCCGGCAAAGGCGAAAATCTGGGCCAGCCCGCGTTCCATGCACAAGCAGATCAGATCGTGCAGGGAGCGGCAATGCTCTGGACGCAAGGCCTCGCCCTGCGCCTTGAAGACATGCAGCGTGGTGACGCGGGGCAGAATCTGATCCAGTCGCGCTACCAGAGCCGTGGCATCGGGGACGCCTTCCCACAGGGCGCAGTTTTTTGTGTCCGAGACCGTGGCCGCAGGAAAGACGGCCACGGTCAACAGGTGTTCCTCGTCGGCGAGCCCCTGGGAAAGGCGCAAGGCCAGCGCAGAGGGCGAAAATTTGCAGGCCACGGCTTCGAGCCACGCCGCGATGAACTCCAGGGGGCGCACTCCCCCGTACTCGCCAATCATGACGGCATCGGCCCCGTTGCCGGCAAAAACCCTAATCTCCAGAAACTTCCCGCCCGGGGCAAGCTCCACAGCCGCAATCTCCATTTCGGTGAGCAGCCGTTGCGGCAGCGATCCCCCGCGAATCAGATCGCGTGCACGGCCGCCAAGCTCGTCGGTGGCGTCAACGTTTGTCAGGTCCAACAGGCGCAGCAATTCGTCAAGCCCGTGACGCATGTCGTTGGCTTCGATGAAATACTGGTACAGCGATGGCGTGAGCACGAGAACCGGACCGGCTTGCGAAGGGCCAATATGCTTTGAAATCCAGGAAAAGGAGGCGCTGCCCTCCGGCGAATCCAGCGGCAGCAGATACGGAGGGTTGGCGGGCGTGGGCGCGTGTTCGGTGGACAGGCGGGTATAAAAACTGAGTTTCGCGACCCAGTCGTGGGCGTCCATGAATTCCACCGGGTTCATGACCTGCAACTGGTCCACAAGATCGCGGATGGCGGCGCTCAGTTGATTCGCCAATCCCGAAACCCGGCACCAGTCGACCACGGAGCCGCCCATGGACAAGTCCTCGAAGTGGGCCAGGAGCTCGAAACAGATGCCGGCCTGACGATGTATCCGGCAAAAGGCATTGTATTTGGGCCGGGGGATCGATCCGGGTGCGAACGACTCGAAACTCCAGTGCGAAAAAAGTCCTGACTGTCGCATCATCTATCTCCCTTCGCCACATCCACCAGGCGGCGTTTCCGCGAGAACGCGGCCCATGCCGGAGCGCTGCCGCGACGCGGCGCGATCATGTTCGCGGTGCATCCTTGTGCTCGCTCGCGGGCGGCAGATCCCCTTCCGCTTTCCCGGGGGATTCGCCAGCCGAAGGCTTGAGCAAATCCATGAAGGGAACCATCTGCGTGTCGTTACCGTGCTTGCTCCAGCCCAGGATGCGCTGATAGAATGGAAAACGGCACATTATTCTCCCGTAGAGAATCCGCAAGGCAATGTATATGGGAAAAAAGAAAAACGGATAAAAAACGCTGTCTCCGACGCCCGGCACCGAGAAAGGCAACGTTATCGGAATGCCCCCGAAACGGATGTCCAGCCAGGCCATGGCGAAAGGCAGCGGCCAGATGGACAGGGTAAACGCCCCGGCCTGGCTGAAAAAATACTTTCCGAAGGCCTCGTGCGCCTGTCTGTTGACGGCCTTGTATGCATCCTTGTCGGAATGCTTCAAAGCCTCCACGGAGAGGTTGTGCTGGCGGACCATCTCATCACGGTATTTGCCGTACACCTTGCGGTTGAGCCTGCGGGCCAGATGCGATGTGAAATCCCCCGTGACCACGCAGAGCAGACTCAGCACGGCCAGGCCGGCCATAAAGCCGCCCCAGGGGTGGTCGAACAGGCGAAATCCCCAAATGAACAGGGGGTCCATCATCAAGAGAATATTACGTAATGTTTCCATGCAACAAAAATGGCCCCGACAAAGCCGGGGCCATTGGGTGAGTTCGTTTTGAGTATGTGGCGCCTAGCCGAACAGCATTTCGATAACACGGATGTTAAAGAAACCCTTCAAAACATAGTCAATGCCCACATAGAAGGCAAGGACGATGAACAGACGCTTCAGCAGCTTGTCGGAAAAATACTTGGACGTATGCGGGCCGACAATGGAGCCGATGGCGACGCCAACCATTTCCGTACCGATCAGGACCCAATCAACGGGGGTACCCTTGGTCATGAGGGTCAGGATACTGGTGATCATGCTGACCAGAACGGCCAGGGCGGAGGTGCCGGCAGCCAGGTACATGGGCAGCTGGGTGATGCTGGTCAGGAAGGGCACCAGCAGAAAGCCGCCGCCGACACCCAGGAAGGCCGCCAGAGCGGAGATGACGACGCCGCCGACCACGGGCAGAACGGGATTGAAGCTGAACTCGACGCCGCAGAACGTGAACTGAACCTTGGAAAAGGTGATACCGAGAATCTTGACGCCGGTCGGGGCGGGGCCGCCGCCGGTCTTCTGGGCCTTCACAGCGGCTTCAAAAGCCTGGGCGGCCTGCTTGGCCTTGACCTTTTTGGCCTGACCGGCAGGAGAGGTCTCCCAGAACAGGTAGCAGCCCAGAGCCAGAACGAAGAAACCGAACCATCCCTGGTATGCGGAGAAAGACACCTTGCCGGCGGACAGGGTCGCGGAACCCCAGGCGCCGAGCAGGGAGCCTGCGCCCAGAGCCAGGCCCAGCGGCAACACAAGGCGTCCCATCTTCCCATAGTTGATGGAAGAAATAAGTGCGGACAGACCTACCAGGAACTGGTTGGAAGCGCGGATGGAGTCGGTCACGGTCTTGTTCAGGTCGGGCGCGGTGGACTTGAAGCCCTTGGCGTAGGCACCCAGGCCGAAAACCGTCACATGGCCGACACCGGCCATGACGCCGCCGAAAGCGCCGACAGTGGAGAAAATCCAGCCTACCCACACCGCCCACAGCAGCGCAATGATGGGATTGATCTGGGGAGCCCCGGGGATGCCGAGAAATCCTGCGGGCTTGGCCGGATCGATCTGGCCGGCTTCAGTGCCAACGGGAGCCATGGCGATAGCCTTCTCCAACTTGGAACCGGTGGCGGCAGCCTTGGGCGCTTCAGGAGCTGCAGCGGCCTGTGCGGCTACTTCTGTCTGCGTCGCGGCCGGCGCGGCGGCTTCCTGAGCCCAGAGGGGGCCGACAACGCTCACGAGTACAAACAGAGCGGACAAGACCAGGACACGAAAACGTTTTGACATAAATCCTCCCTTTCTCCCATTGTAAAAAAATGACACTAAACTGAAATTTTCCGAGTAGTTATCGGATTTCAACCCCAGACAAAGCTCGTTTCTAAAGATCGCTTCGCCTATCACTGTTTCGAGGAAAAAGGCAAATCTAGAATTTTCAGCGCCGGCTTTGCTCCTTTTGTCACATTTTTCACCTGATTTTCTCGTAAATCCCCCTCCCAAACCCCGTCATTATGTTCATAATTTCACAAACGATACGCTCGCAAACCACGCCCCTGCCGACAGCTTGCTTAAGATAAATCACAACAACCCGAAATTACGATATAAAAAAAAGGCGCTCCGAAGAGCGCCTGTTACGAGCCAAAAGGATAAGAACCCAATTAAGCCGCAGCCTGTTCCACACGCTCTTCGAGATCGATGCGGGGCTTGAAGAAGGCCAGGATCGGAGCGCCCACGAAAACGGACGAATAGGTTCCGGCGACCACGCCGACCAGCATGGTCAAGGCAAAATCATGAATGACCCCGCCACCGAAGATATACAGGGAAAACACCGCCACAAAGGTCGTGCCGGCAGTGATGAGCGTGCGGGACATGGTCTGGTTGACCGACTTGTTGATGACGACGTCAAGGGACGGCGAAACCTTGGCCCGGATATTTTCGCGGATGCGGTCGTAGATGATGATGGTGTCGTTCAGGGAGTAGCCGACAATGGTCAAGAGTGCCGCGATGATGGTCAGGTCGACATCCTTGTTGAGCAAGGAGAAAAGCCCCAGCGGGATCATGACGTCATGGATGAGGGCTACGATGGCCCCAAGAGCATATTTGAGCCGCAACACAACACACAATACCAGGGCGGCGATGGTCGCCACGATCACGGACAGGCTTGTGGGCGCATTGAGCAGATCAAGAACGTAGACGACCGAAGCCAGGCCTGCGGCCATGAGGCCTGCGACCATCCACTTCTGCTCGAAACGACCGGATATGTAGGTGGCAATGAGCAGAACCGCATAGAAGATAGCCTCCAGGGCTTTCTCCCGCAGATCTGCGCCCACCTTGGGGCCGACCATTTCCAGGCGCTGAATTTCATGGGTCACCCCGGGAAAGGCGGATTCAAGCCCGCTTTCAACGGCTTCACGGACCTCATTGGCGCTCTGCTCGGAAAAGGACGCGCGCAACAGGACCTCATTGTCCCCGACATCGCCGAAATCCTGGACCACAAGACCCGTCAGGGCAGGGCTGTCGAGAGCCATGCGGATTTTGTCCAGTTCGACGGACTGACTGAATTTGACCTGAACATTGAAGCCGCCGGCGAAATCGATGCCGTATTGTGGACCGCCCTTGACGAGAAGGGACAGAAACCCGGCCAGAAGCAGCGCGGCGGAAAGGACATACGCGTACTTACGCATCCCGACAAAGTCGATGTTTGTGTCGCGTTTGATAATTTCAAAGGACATGATCTGCTCCTTAAATGCTCGGTTGGGTGCCGGGCTGCCGTCTGGCCAGCCAGGAGTCGAAGAAGATACGGGACACGAAGATGGCCGTGAACATGGAGGCCAGAATACCGAGCGTCAGGGTGACGGCGAAGCCGCGCACCGGGCCCGTGCCAAACTGGTACAGGATGACTGCGGCGATGATCGTGGTCACGTTGGAGTCGATAATGGTCTGGGTCGCCCGGCTGAAGCCGTTGTTGATCGCTGCGGCCACGGATTCGCCGTGCCGGAGTTCTTCACGGATGCGTTCGTAGATGAGCACGTTGGCATCAACCGCCATGCCGAGCGTCAGGATAATGCCCGCGATGCCGGGCAGGGTCAGCGTGGCGCCAAATGCCGCAAGGCCGGCCAGGATGAGAAAAACGTCGAGGATGATCTCAAAAGCCGCAATGAGGCCGGCCCGGCGATAATAAATCGACATGAAGACCACCACCATCAGGCCGCCGATCAATGCGGCCATCATGCCTTTATCGATGGATTCCTGTCCGAGGGAAGGACCGACCGAGCGTTCTTCGAGAATGTTCACCGGAGCGGGCAGGGAACCGGCCCTGAGCACCACGGCCAGGTCATGCGCCTCTTCGGTGGTGAACTGGCCGGTGATGGATGCGCGGCCGCCGCCGATGCGGTCCTGGATGACGGGGGCCGAGTGCACCGTGCCGTCAAGGACGATGGCCAGACGCTTTTTGATATTCGCGCCGGTCACTTCTTCGAAAATACGGGAGCCGCGTGCATTGAAATTCATGCCCACGTACGCCTGTCCGTAGGAATCGAACTGCACGTTGGCGTCGGTGATGTACTCGCCGGTCAGCACGACCTCGGATTTGAGCACGATGGGCGTTTTGACTTCGGAGACGCCCCGCTTGTCCTGCATGTAGGCCAGCTCGCTCTCCGCCGGAACCGTTCCGGCCACGGCGGCCTGGACATCGGCGCCGTCGTCGACCAGCTTGAATTCCAGATGCGCGGTGCGGCCGATGATGTTGATGGCCCGCTTGGGATCGTCAAGACCAGGCAACTGCACGATGATGCGGTTGCCCTGCTGCTTGCGGATATCGGGTTCGGCCACGCCGAACTGGTCGATGCGGTTGCGGATGGTTTTGAGGGCCTGATCCATGGTCAGATCCTGGAGATACTTCACATAGTCCGGGGTGACGCCGAGCACGTAGCGCAGCTGCCCATTTCCGCCATCCTCGGCGGATATGATCTGCATGGTGGCAAACCGGCTGCCAAGCAGCTCATCGAGTTCTGCGCGCTGTTCCTGCTTGAGCAGCGTGAATTCAAGCCTGCGGCTGTCCAGCAGACGCGGACGCAGGACCAGAATTTTCTTTTCCCTGGCTTCAAGACGCAGATCCTGTCCAATGCTGGTGACGGCATTGGACAGGGCGGCATCAAGGTCGACGCCCAGAGTCAGATGGATCCCGCCTTTGAGGTCAAGACCAAGGCCGATTTCATCGCCCGGCAGCAGCGCCCCCAGCGAGGAATTCCGAACCGAAGGTATTGAGGGCAGGACATGTATCAAGGCCAAAAAAATCACGAACGCGGCAAGCAATGCCCTCCAGCGTAAACTACCCATGAGCATCATCCTTATCCAAATCAAACAGGTTGAATGTTGCCAAAATCACAATGACGTCCGGCGCCCAAAGCCCCGGGCGCGCACACAAAACAAGGCCTGTTCCCGGTTACGGAAACAGGCCTGCCTTATCGTATGCCGTATGAAAAGGCTACTTTTTCTTGTCCTTGGCCTTGCTGACGCCACCGTCGGCGGGGACAAGACCGGAAATGAAACCACGACCGACCTGCACGTGCATGTCGTTGCCGAGGTCAATGGTCAGGACATCTTCCTTGGCCTCGACCACGCGGCCGTAAAGTCCACCGGCGGTGACCACGCGGTCGCCACGGGTCAGGTTCTCAAGCATCTGCTTGTGCTCTTTCTGTTTTTTCTGCTGCGGACGGATAAGCAGAAAATAAAAGATCACGAACATCAAGATAAGGGGCATAAAGGTCATCAGCGGATTGCCGGGCTGACCTCCGGCCGCGGGGGCCTGTCCCATGGCATGGGCGAGATTTTCAAAAAACATGGTGTTCCTCCATTACGAATTGTCGCGAAAACTCGCGGTTTTGCTACACTGGCACGACCTGAAATACAAGGTCAAAGCGGACTAGATCCCCAAAATCTCCCGAAACTCGGCTATTTCCTCGCGCACCGCGCGCAGTTGCTCCTGCTGCGGGGCAGATTGGGCCAACACTTCGGATTTTTGCATATGAAAGTCGTATTTGCTGAATTTTCTCTTATACGCAAAGGACTTGGCGAAATTCAAGTGCGCCTCGAAAGCGCGACCAGTGGCCGCCTGATAGCGGGCCAGGTACTCCAGAACTTCGGCATCGCGGGGGACGGCCCTCAGCACTCTCTCCATGGCTGAAACGCTGGCGGCATGATTCCCCTGCTCGGC
Source organism: Desulfomicrobium baculatum DSM 4028 (assembly GCF_000023225.1). Classification (NCBI taxonomy): domain Bacteria; kingdom Pseudomonadati; phylum Thermodesulfobacteriota; class Desulfovibrionia; order Desulfovibrionales; family Desulfomicrobiaceae; genus Desulfomicrobium; species Desulfomicrobium baculatum. The sequence continues at coordinate 754,576 of NC_013173.1, read as the reverse complement.
CACGGCCCGCGCATAAAAAAAGAGCGCAAAAAGATCGTCCGGGTCGCGCAGCACAACTTCCTGCAAATATTTGACTGCGGTTTCGAGGTTTCCGTACTCGAAAGCGAATCGCCCATATTCACGCATCCATAACGGCTCACGGGGATTGCAGGCCAGCGCATCTTCAAAGCGGGCCTTGGCCGCCTCAATCTGGTGCAGCCTGCTGAGGGCGATGGCTTCACCCAGCACAACCGGGCATGCGGATTTTTCAGCGGACGTGAATATGGCTTTGGCGGTGCTCGGATCCGTATACCAGGCCTGTACCAGCAGCTTGACACGCTCGAAAGACGCATTGTCGGAAGAGCGATCCCGCACGTTCTCCGGCAAGCGGGCGATGCGCTCCTGCATATAGACCACGCGGTCATCCATGCCCGGATGCGTGGACAGATACGAGGGGACATCCCCCCCGCCGCCAAGCCACTGCAATTTCCGGATTTTGTTGAAGGCGCTGGTCATGCCCGACGGAGAAAAGCCCGCATCGACGAGGTAGCCGAGCCCGTATTGGTCCGCGTCCTTCTCGTTTTCGCGGGTGTATTTCAGTTGCATGGCCCTTGCCCCGGCCACGGACCCAAGCACCAGGGCTCCGGCGCCATCGCCGCCTCCCTGGGAGCCGACCAGCACGCCCGCCAGAATCCCGAGCAGGGACCCGGCCCCGACCAACTGGCTCTTTTCAATGGATTTGGCGATGTGCCGCTCGGAGACATGGGCCAGCTCATGGGCGATGACGCTGGCAAGTTCGTCCTCGCTGTCCATGTTGGCGATCAGTCCCGTGAAAATCGTGATATGCCCTGCCGCCGAGGCAAAAGCATTCAGGGCGACATTTCGGACAACAGTCGTCTTGATGGGAAAGGGCTGAGGAGGCATGGCGGCGACGAGACGATCGACCAGAGACTCCACGTAACCGGTGATCCGGGTGTCCTGGATCACGGGAAAGCGGGTCTCGATGACCAGATCGAACTTGCGCGCAAGCTCCAGTTCGTCGCGAATGGTGAATTCGCCAAAACTTGAAAAGGTCGAACCGGGAAACACCAGGGCGATCAGGCAGGCAAGGACTATCGCCCGCACGCGCATGCCCCGGACACAAATCACGACACGGCCCTCCGTGGATCCACCAGCACCGCTCCGCCCCTCTTGAAGCCGCTGAGCAGGAAACGCCGCACTGGCCCGGTCTGTTCAAGCTCCGCCCGGCGCAGCGCTTCGGCCTCGGAAAGCGCGGAATCGTGCTCCCTCAGACGCAACTGAAAATATTCCCGGAAGAGGTCTTCGACCTGGGCATAGGACTCGGCCCCAAGCTGGTCCAGATCGGACCGGCTGATGCCGAGCCCATCCGTGGGCACGGCCTCTATGGCCGCCTGCAGGGGCGCGGGATCGGACAGCCGCGCGCAGAGCATGCGGGCTAGGTCGTATTCGACGCTCTTGGGTATAAGCTGAATGGGGCTGACATCTCCCACATCGCCATGCAGGGTCCAGAAGCCTGTCAGCAGTTCGTCAAGCTGGTCCGTGGAGAGGACACATCCGCCATGAATCTGGGCCATATGATAGAGAAAGAGCATGCGGGTGCGGGCTTTCAGATTGCCTTCGGCCACCGGGGTGGAATTGGGACAGATGCCTGCGAAGGTGCTTGAGATCTTTTGATAGAGCGCGGTGAAATCCTGAAGATGCGCAAACGAAGCGCCCTGGGGAGGGTTGCCGTAGGCCCGGGCCACGCTCAGTCCCCGGGCGGTCTCTTCGGGGGTGTTGGTGGCGATGGGCAGACAAAAGCCAAGGTATGGAATGCGTCGATGATAGAGCAAGGCCGCGAGGAAGGATGAATCGATCCCACCGGACAGTCCCATGACATACGCCTTCAGACCTGAAGCATTCAGGTATTCTTGCAAAAAATCGCCCAAGGCATCCAGAAGCTGTTCCGACGGCTTGATGGCAAGCAGCTCAAGCCACAAATCAAAATCAGCGTCGCGCGGACATTCCATGCGGGGCAAGGCAGCCATTCAACCTCCTCTTCAGGAATTCATCATGTCCAGAAAATCCTTGTTGCTCTTGGTGCCGCGCATTTTGTCCAACAGAAAATCCATGCTGTCCACGGAATTCATGGAGGCCATGATACGGCGCAGGATCCAAACCTTGTTCAAAACATCGGGCGCAAGCAGCAGCTCTTCCTTGCGGGTGCCGGAACGATTGAGATCGATGGCCGGGAAGACGCGCTTGTCGGACAGATGACGATCAAGATAGATGTCCGAGTTGCCCGTGCCCTTGAATTCCTCGAAGATGACCTCGTCCATGCGCGAGCCGGTATCGACCAGGGCGGTGGAGATGATGGTCAGGCTGCCGCCCTCTTCGATGTTGCGGGCCGCGCCGAAAAAGCGTTTGGGCCGCTGCAGGGCGTTGGCGTCCAGACCGCCGGACAGAACCCGGCCCGAAGAAGGGGTGGTCGCATTGTAGGCACGGCCCAAACGGGTGATGGAGTCAAGCAGAACCACCACGTCGACCTTGCGCTCAACCAGGCGCTTGGCCTTTTCGAGCACCATCTCGGCCACCTGCACATGCCGCTGCGGCGGTTCGTCAAAGGTGGAGCTGATAACCTCGGCCCTGACCGTGCGCTCCATGTCCGTGACTTCCTCGGGTCGCTCGTCGATCAGCAGCACGATGAGATAGGCGTCGGGGTGGTTGACGCTGATGGAGTTGGCGATGGACTGCATCAGCATGGTCTTGCCGGTGCGCGGCGGGGCAACAATCAGAGCGCGCTGGCCCTTGCCTATGGGGGTCATGAGGTCGAGGATGCGGGCGGAGTAGTTCTTGTCACCGTTTTCCAGCCGGAACTGCTCGTCGGGATAGATGGGGGTGAGGTTGTCGAAAAGAACAATGCGCTTGGCTTCCTCGGGTTCGCGGAAGCAGATCTCCTTGACCCGCAGCAGCGCGAAGTAACGCTCCCCTTCCTTGGGCGGACGGATCTGGCCGGAGATGACGTCACCGGTGCGCAGTCCGAAACGCCTGATCTGCGAGGGCGAGACGTAAATATCGTCCGGGCCCGGCATGTAGCTGTACATGGGCGAGCGCAGAAAACCAAAGCCGTCGGGCAGGATTTCGAGTACGCCCTCGCCGAAAATGGAACCGTTTTGGGAAGCGCAGGCCTGAAGCAGGGCGAAAATAAGCTCCTGCTTGCGCAGACCGCTCATATTTTCAATCTGATACTCGCCGGCAATGTCCATAAGTTCGGACATGGACTTGGTTTTCAACTCAGAAAGATTCATAACAAACCCTCATAACAATGAAATGGCTGGGACCTGAGACCGCTGGAATGGAGCAGACAAAAAGGAAAAAGCATCTACAATGCAAAATTCAAAAAAAATAATGGAATATTGGAATACTCTGGTATGAATATGAAGCCCTTCAAGGGATCAAAAGGAAAATATGATCATCTGCTTACGGACTTGTAGTGTCAGGCAGGAATGAATTGAATATTTAGCTGATCACAGAATAAAAAACAAGGGGCCAAGGGCCCCCTAATCAACCTCGGCTTCATTTTCTGCGTCCTTGGCATGCAGAATATCGGCAAACAAGTCTTCAATGGACTTCTTCACCTCGGCCTGATCCTGCTTCAAGGCAAAGGACAGCTCAAGGGAGATGAGCCCCATGGCCTGCTCCAGCAAACGTCGTTCGCCAAAGGACAGTTCCTTGTCCTTGCCGATGAGGATGAGTTCTTTAAGCACGTATGCGACATCACGCAAATCGCTGCTTTTAAGTTTTTCGGAATACTCGCGATAGCGACGATTCCAGTTCTGGCCGGAATAACCTGTAAAATCGGTTCTGTCTTGGAGGTAGACGCGAATCTCATCTGCCTGCTCAGGAGTATAGACACCACGCAGTCCGACATTGCGGGCGTTTTTCACGGGAACCATCAAGGTGACGTTATTGCTTAATATACGCACGATGATCAGTTCAGTGGCAACGCCGCCGATCTCCTGGGTCTCAATCCTTTCGACCTTACCGACCCCCTGAGCGGGATAGACGACAAGTTCATCAACTGAAAACACAAGTGACCTCCAGAAATACGTAATCGAGCTGCAAAGGAAGATGACTATAGATCAAAATCAAGACGGCGTCCACTAGGACCTGTGATGGATCCAAGCGTCAGCGAGAGTGAAGACGGCTTGTGGCCGCTGTCAAACCTTCACTGCAATAATGCAGTACCGCGTCGCGCGCGATGCCCAGAGCCTGGGCGACCTGCTCCCATTCGGCCGGCATAAAGGAGCGCAGCACGTAATCGGCCATGGCCTCGCTGCCCTCCGGGCGCCCGATCCCCAGACGAATCCGGGCGAAATCCCGGGTACCCAGATGCGCGGCCACGGATTTGAGTCCATTGTGACCGGCCAGTCCGCCTGAAAACTTGAGACGCACCGTGCCGAGCGCGAGATCGAGTTCGTCGTGGGCGACGAGAATGCGGTCCGCGGGAATCTCGTTTTTTCTGCTGAGTTCCCCCACGACCTGACCGCTCAGGTTCATGAAGGTCAACGGCTTGGCGACGATCCAGCGCCGCGCCCCGTAGTCTTCGCTGACGTCCCACAGCTGTGCGTTCAAGCGCCCGCTACGGGCGGTACAGGCAGTCCCGGGCTGACCGGCCCAGTGCTCGAGCAGATGATCCGCGAGCATGAAACCGAAATTGTGCCGGGTCCGGGCGTACTTTGTGCCCGGATTGCCCAGACCTACTATCAGGCCTTCATATGTCATGGGGAACCGTCAGAAAAGAGGATGGACGAAAAAGAAAAGAGGGCCCTGCCTAGGCAAGGCCCCCAGGAATGTCAGACTATTCTTCTTCGCCGGTCTTGGCGCCACGAGCGGTCTGAATCGCGATGACGGGGAAGTTGCGATCGTAAACGGCCTTGACCCCTTCGGGCAGAACGAGCTGATCGACAAGCACCTTGCCACCGATCTCGAGCTCGGTCACCTCGACAACGACGGAATCGGGAATGGCGGTAGGCAGACAACGCACCATGACCCGCTCCTCCAGAATTTCGAGCTTGCCGCCCAGCACGACGCCCTTGGCGCGGCCGACGGTCTCGACGGGAATGGTGACCTGCACTTCCTTGTCAAGATCGATGCCGATGAAGTCCACGTGGTCATAGCGACGCTTGACCGGGTGCTTCACAAGCTTCTTGAACAGGGCGTTGCGCGTCTGCAACTGACCATCGACTTCGATTTGCAACTCAATCATCTTTGAGTAGCGGACCTTCTCGAAAGCCTTGCCCAAAGCCAGGTTCTCTACAACAAAGGAGATGTTTTCACCCTTGGCATTGTAGAACACGCCGGGAACCAAACCATTGGAACGCAAACGGGAGCAAGGGCCTTTTCCCCTTTCTTCACGAGGCGTTAACTGCAAACTTGTGACTTCAGACATGCTTTTCTCCTTTATTCATCAACTAAAAAATCAATCACGTGTTCTGTTCGGACTTAGCTGAACAGGACACTGACGGAAGATTCGGAATGGATATTATGTATAGCCTTGGCAATAAGACTGCCAACGGAAATTACCTTGAATTTGTCACTGCTCAGAGCCTGGGCGTTGAGCGGAATGGTGTCGGTCACGATGACCTGCGAAAAAGCCGAATTGTTCAGCCGCTCCACGGCGGGTCCGGACAGGACCGCATGGGAAGCGCAAGCCACGACATCCTCGGCGCCGTTTTCCGCCAGCATGTTGCCGGCTTCGGTCATGGTGCCGGCGGTATCGATCATGTCGTCGAGGACAACCGCGATCTTGCCTTTGACGTCGCCGATGAGCTGCATGGCGTGGGCCTTGTTGGGACCTTCGCGGCGCTTGTCCACGATGGCCAGTCCCACGCCAAGTCGCTTGGCATAAGCCCTGGCGCGCTCCGTGCCGCCCGCATCGGGCGAAACGATGATCAGGTTGTCGCCGAGCTTGCGGATATATTCAAGCAGTACCTGGGCCGCGTACAGGTTGTCCACGGGCTTGTTGAAAAAGCCCTGGATCTGTCCTGAATGCAGATCAATGGTCAACACGCGATCGACACCGGCAACGGTGATGAAATCGGCCACCAGCTTGGCGCTGATCGGCGCCCTGGGCACGACTTTCCGGTCCTGACGCGCGTAGCCGAAATACGGCACCACCGCCGTGACCCGGCCTGCGCTAGCACGCTTCAAAGCGTCGAGCATCAGACAGAGTTCCATGAGGTTGTGATTGACCGGAGCGCAGGTGGATTGCACCACGTACACATCGTCACCCCGAACGTTATCGCCCATCTCGACGCGGATCTCTCCGTCGCTGAACTTGTCGACCAGAGAATGAGTCAACTTGCAGCCCAGATGGTCACAAATGCGGGCAGCCAAAGCCGGATTGGCGGTTCCCGTGACGATTTTCAGCTCGCCCATGCGTGGCATAATCTGTCCTTTGATAAAAAATGGCTGGGGCGGGAGGATTCGAACCTCCGGATGACGGAACCAAAATCCGTTGCCTTGCCAGCTTGGCGACGCCCCAACATAGGTCGCCCGGCCTGTTCGGCCCGCGGCTTCCTCAAGTAAAAGAAAAAGAGCGCCGGGTTTTCAGACCCGCAGCCCGACCTTCACCCTTCACGAGTCCATGACAAGCGGCTCTCCAGATCTGCTCGCGAAGCAGGCGTGTCCCCTGGCCCGCATGTCGCCGGCACATCGGACAGCACTCTGCGGAGAAGAAAAAAGAGCCACAAAACTCGAACCGCTTCCACTCATGACGCAGGCGTCCGGAAAGTGATTCAGTATGTGTTTTTTAACCTCGTAAAGCGTTGGAAATTCATGAAAAACAACTTCTTCAAATCCATTCCAAAGCTTGGGCGGTTTCGTGAAGCAAAGACTCATAATAGGGCTGTTTTCGGGTGTCAACTCTTTTCTTGGACGCACCCTTGCGCTTTCAAACATCTCGTCCCAGCGCCTGTAGGCCCATCTCGTGTCGACGTGCACCCCGGGGCTGACCACCAGCATCGTGTAGTCCGCCAAATCGCAGGACACCGGCGTGATCTTTTCGCCGATTCCCGTGACCCAGGCCGGCTCCTTGCCTAAAAAAAAGGGCACATCGGCCCCCAGGGTCAACGCGAGCCTGGCCAGCTCGGTCGTGGACAGGGCCAGCTCGCCGGCCCGGGCATTGAGCCAGGACAGGAAAGCGGCCGCATCGCTGCTGCCGCCGCCAAGCCCTGCGCCCATGGGGATATTCTTATCGAGGTGCACCGACACGCCCGGAGCAAAGCCCGTGGCCCCGGCAAATCCGGAGTATGCCCTGGCCAGGATGTTCTCCTCGGTTTCCAGTACCGCGGCCGTGCAGGTCAGGCGCAGACCCTGGCCGCGAGTCAGCCCCACATTCAGGATGTCGCAGGGAGCGGGGAGCGGATAGAAGAGGCTCTCAATCTCATGATAGCCATCTTCCCGCACCCCGACGATGTCCAGATAGAGGTTGACCTTGCACCCGGCGTGCAGCTTCCAGACCGTGCTCATCGTAGCAAAACTCCCTGCGCGTCCGAACTAGGAAAGGGGCACGGTGCGGAACACGTTGCGACCCTGGCGCTTGACCAGCAGCATGACGACGCCCTTTTCCTTGCCATCGCCTTCGATCACGTCCTTGAGGGCCTTGACCGTGTTCACGGCCTTGCCGTTGGCTTCAAGGATGACATCCCCTGCGCTCAAGTCGTTTTGCGCAGCCGGGGATCCCTCGCTCACTTCAACCACCAGAAGCCCCTGGGCCCGGTCGAGTTCCAGCGCCTTCGCCTCGGCCTCGGCCACGGGCCGAACGCTCAGGCCCAGGACATCCTCGCCCTGGCTGCCAGGAGCGCCGGGCCGGCCCTGAGCGACCTTCTCCGCGCTGCGCTCACCCAGAACCAGAGGGATCGTGACGGTCTTGCCTTCGCGCCAGACCGAAAGCGTGATCTTCACGCCGGGCAAGAGGTCGCCGATCTTGCGGGTCAGATCGCCGGCGTCGGCCACCGACACTCCATCCACCGCGACAATGACGTCTCCTGCCTTGATTCCGGCCTTTTCCGCCGGGTCTCCGACAGTCACGGACGAGACCAGGGCGCCGCTGGCCTGGTCAAGGCCCAAGGCCTTGGCGGAGTTCTCGTCCACATTCTGGATGGACACGCCGAGCCAGCCGCGCTTCACGCTCTTGTATTCCTTGAGCTGCTCAATGACCTGTCTGGCCAGATCGCTGGGGATGGCAAAACCGATGCCCTGACCCGAAGCAACGATGGCCGTATTGATGCCGATGACCTTTCCGTCCAGGTCGATGAGCGGACCACCGCTGTTGCCGGGGTTGATGGAGGCGTCGGTCTGGATGAAGTTGTCGTAGGGACCGGCGCCGATGGTGCGCCCCTTGGCGCTGACAATTCCGGCCGTGACGGTATGATCAAGGCCAAAGGGGTTGCCGATGGCCATGACCCATTGCCCGACCTTGAGCACGTCGGAGTCACCAAAGGCGAGGTACGGCAACGGCTTGTCGGCCTTGATCTTCAGCAGCGCCAGATCCGTCTCCTTGTCCGTCCCGATGACCTCGGCGTCGTAGGAACGGTCTCCGTTCTTGTCGACCTGGAGGTTGACCTTGATGGAATCCGCGCCCTCGATGACGTGATTGTTGGTGACGATGTACCCGTCGGCGGAGAAGACGAAACCCGATCCCAGAGAACGCTGTTCACGCGGAGTTCCTTGCCCCTGCTCTCCGAAAAAACGCTCGAACTGGTCGAAAAAATCTCCGAACGGGTGCTGTCCCTGTGGCCCCCTCGGGAAAAACTGCTGCATGTTGCCCTGATTTTTCACGAGCTTGACCGTACTGATGTTAACCACCGCCTGGCCCGACTTTTCCGCGAGCTCCGTGAAATCCGGCAACTGCGCAGCCATGGAGGCCGAGGCCAGAAACACGAACATAATGGTAAAGAGTCGAAGTGCATATTTCATGAGAGACCTCCGTATCGTAGTGACAGCTTGAAAAAAGCATCGATCATGCCAGAGCCAATCCCCTGATCGGAAAGGAAAAAAATCTTGCACAGAACGGCGACGCGCAAGAGGCTGCACATCTGTCCACGCAGGTGCAACCGGAGCCTCATTCCTGCACGCGCGCGGCGGGCCGTTGCAGCAAAAATCGCATGGTCATCCATTCCGACCAGTACATCCCGCCCCGGCCCGAACCCACGAAACCCACATGCCCGCCGGTCGGGGGAGTAAACAGGGTGAGGCTTTCGTTGGCGCGGACCTCGTCATGAGGAAAGCAGCCCGGCCCCAGGAAAGGATCGTTGGCGGCATTGATGATACAGGTCCGCCGATCGATCCCGGACAGATATTGCCGCGAACTGGAGCGGCGCCAGTAGTCCAGCGCGTCGCGGAATCCGTGCAGGGGAGCCGTGAAGCGGTCGTCAAACTGGCGAAAGGTGCGCAGTTTCTCCACGCCCTTCACGTCAAGCGCTCCCGGAAAAAGCCGACTCTTTTCAATAATCTTCTTTCGCAACTGGTCAAGCAGATAGCGGGTATAGAGTGCGCACTGGGGACGCGCCAGAGCCCGGGCCGAATCCTCCAGGTCGCACGGCACGGATATGGCCGCGGCCCCGCGCACAATTTGGGGAATGATCAATGCATCCTCCCCGAGATACTTGAGAACGACGTTTCCCCCGAGGCTGAATCCGACTAGGTCCACGCTCCGGTAGCATCCCATGGACGCAATCATGAGCAGGACCTCATGCAGGTCGCGGGTCCAACCCGAATGGTACATGGCCACCTTGCGATTCGGCTCCCCGCTGCAGCCCCTGAAGTTCATGGCCACGGCGTCAAGTCCGTGCTCGCGCGCAGCCTTGACCATTCCGAGCACGTACTTGCGCCTGGAGTGTCCTTCCAGGCCGTGCAAGATGAACGCAAGGCCTTCGCTCCCGTCTCCCCGGGACCAGTCCAGATCCACGAAATCGCCGTCCGATGTCTCAAAGCGCTCCCGCTCGTAGCACGCGTCCGCCATGGGGCGGAAGAAAGGCGGAAAAAGGGTCTGCACATGTCCCGAGGAAAAGGGAAACGCGGTCGCAAGCCGCACCACCTGTTATTCCTCTACGCTGACGCGGGTGATGATAACCGGCTCCTTGGGCACGTCCTGGTGAAATCCGAAGCTGCCCGTGGGCACGCCCGCGATCTCGTCCATGACCTCGATCCCTTCGACCACCTGGGCGAACACGCAATAGCCGAAATCCCGCGAACCGTGATCCAGAAACACGTTGTCGCGCAGATTGATGAAGAACTGGGAGGTCGCGCTGTCCACAGCCTGGGTGCGGGCCATGGCCAGGGTGCCGCGCTGGTTTTTGAGTCCATTGTCGGCTTCGTTCTTGATCGGCTTGCCCGTCTTTTTCTCACTCATGGTCTCGGTCATCCCGCCGCCCTGGATCATGAAGTTGGGGATGACGCGATGAAAGATCGTGCCGTCGTAAAAGCCTTCGCGCACGTAATGAAGGAAGTTCTCGCAGGTCACAGGGGCCTTGTCCGCGAAAAGTTCAATCTTCATCGTCCCTTTGGAAGTTTCCATGACTATCATTTTTTGCTTCTCCTGTTTGTTTCTTGCGCGCCAGACAGATTCCGTCCTGTTCCGGCGCATGATTCGGTAAAAATGCGTAAATATTGACCGCGTCCCAGCGCCCGCCGTCCTGAATCAGCATGTTGAAGGCATCGGCGTCGGCAAAGGCGGTGTTGTCCGCGACCAGCAGCCCACCGGGCCGCAGCAGGCGATAACAGACGGACTCAAGCTCTGCATAGTAACGCTGGTCCACATCCAGAAAAACCAGATCAAAGCCTGCGCGCCCAAAAGGCAGAGCACGGGCGTCGGCGCACAGCACGGCGCAACGCTCGCCAAGCCCGAAAGACGCAAGGTTGGCGCGGGCCTCCCGGCAGTGTGCCTCGTGCATGTCCACGCTCAAGGCAAAGCCGCCCGTGTCCCGCATGGCCCGGGCCAGAAAGGCCGTGGAATACCCCACGGCCGAGCCCAGCTCGAGCACGCGCACCGCGCCCATGACCCGGCACAAAAGCGCAAGCAGGCTGCCCATGACCGGCCCGATGACCGGCACCCCGCGCTGGGCGGCCGCCGCTGCCAGCAGCAGATCGCCTTGCGGCCGGTCCGGGACCAGGGCGCGAAAATACGCCTGCGGATCTTTAATCAGTCTGGGCACGGCGTCCACTCCAGCACCAGGGCATCCTCGCCACTGTCGGCGTAATACGCCCTGCGCACCCCCACCTGCACAAAACCGCAGCTCGCGTAAAGAGCCCTGGCAGCAGCGTTGCCGCTGCGGACCTCAAGAACAGCGCGGGCTGCGCCGCGCAATCGCCCCTGCTCCAGAAAAAAAAGCAGCAGCGACCGGCCGATTCCTTGCCCGCGCAGCTCGGCGGCCACCGCCACGTTGACTATTTCAAGCTCACCCGCCACACTGTACGCTGTCAGATACGCGCACAACCCGGCATGGTCAAAAGCCCCCACGGCCACAAAACGGTCCTGCCCCAGCAGCGCCCGGAAATGCTCCGCGTCCCAGGCGTCGGCAAAGACCTGGGCTTCCAGGGCGGCCAGCGCCGAAGCATCTTTCGGACCCAAGAGACGCAGCTCAAGACCCGGCTCAACCATTCACACCTCGTAACAGCGGAAATTCATGTCATTGGAAACAGGCCTGGAAAAAATCTACGTCGTGGACGAAAACAACCTGCCCCTGGCCATCATGGCTTCGGAGCAGGTCCATCTGCAGGGACTAAAGCACAGGGGTTTTCTGCTCATGCTGACGGATGTCAAAGGCCGCCTCATGCTGCGCAGGTTGAGCAAAAGCCATCCCCTGTACCCGGGGCGCTGGGACATCGTGGGCTGCGGGCACATCGGGGCCAAAGAGGCCGCAGAGGAGGCCGCCGAACGGCATCTGCCCCCCGTTGCGGCCGACCTGACCGGAAATCTGCGGCATGCGCTGACCCTGACCGAAGGGGCGGGAACGGGCAACGAAATCGTGGAGGTCTTTTCCGCCGGGCTTTCAAGCCAAGACACCCGGCTCCTGCTGCAGGACCTCTCTTTTTTGGCCGTGGACCCGGACGAACTTGGCGCCTTGGCCGCATCCTACCCGGACCAGCTCTCCCCGGCGCTTCTGACCGTATGGAACGCCCGCCTGCATCACCCGGACCGAAGCTAGTTGATGTAGACCTTCGAAAAACACGCCTCGTCCTCAAGAGACCGCCCTGTCCCACGCACCACGGTGGTCAAGGGATCGTCGTCGATATGCACCATGAGCGAACTCTGCTGCGTGATGAGCTTGTCCAGGCCTTTTAAAAGCGCCCCGCCGCCGGCCAGGAGCAGGCCGTTGGTGGCGATGTCCGCGACCAGCTCGGGCGGAGTCTTTTCCAGGGCCCTGCGCACGGCCGCGACGATGGCCGCCACAGGCTCCTTGATGGCCTCGCGCACATGGGAGTCGTTCAGGATGATGGATTTGGGGTTGCCGTCGACCAGGTTCTTGCCCGCCACCCGGTACTGCAGGGGTTCGGGCAGGGGCACGGCGGAGGCGATATGGATCTTGGCCGCCTCGGCCATGTTCTCGCCGATCAGAAGCTGGAATTCATCCTGCACGTAACGCTGGATGGCGTCGTTGAGCTCATCCCCGGCAATGCGCACGGATTCGGAATAGGCCACGGCGGAAAGCGAAATGACCGCCACCTCGGTGGTGCCGCCGCCGATGTCGACCACCATGTTCCCCCTGGGCTCGTGGATGGGCAGACCCGCGCCGATGGCCGCCGCCATGGGCTCTTCAATGAGTTTGACCTCCCGCGCGCCGGCCTGCAGCGCCGACTCGATGACCGCCCTCTTCTCCACTTGGGTTATCCCCGCAGGCACGCAGATGACCATGCGCGGCTTGACGATGCGCATGCCGGTTATGACCTTCTTGATGAAATAGGCGATCATGACCTTGGTGACCTCGAAATCGGCGATGACTCCATCCTTCAGGGGGCGCACGGCGCGGATGCGTTCCGGGGTGCGGCCGAGATATTCCTTGGCTTCCCGGCCCACGGCCAGAATGGCGTCGTTGCGGATGTCGAGGGCCACCACCGAAGGCTCATTGAGCACGATCCCGTCCTTGGGAGAGTACAGGAGCGTGTTGGCCGTGCCGAGGTCCATGGCCAGATTTTTGCCCAGAAAACCGAAAAGCTTGCTGAAAAACATATTCGCCCTGCCTGACTTAAGGGTGGTAATCGGAATTGTCGAAATCGGGGGCGTCGCCCGGGTCGGTAACGCTTGGAGGAGCAAAACGCCTGACCTTGTTCCTCAGATACAGATTCTCCAGAAAAAGAGCCAGATAATCCGCGGCCATGTTGGCAAAATCCTTGATTTCAGCGCTGATGACGCGGCTTTCGCGATCCCCGAAGACCAGAACGCCCCGGCAACGGGTATGCACTTTCAAGGGGAAGGCCATGAGCGTGTTCAAGACCGGGCCCGGGATATCGCGGCCAAAAAGAGGCGTGCGCCCCAGCTCGCTCTTGCCGTCGCCGAAAAAGACCGACTGGTTCTTCTTGAATACCCAGCCCAAAAGTCCGCTGCCCGTGCTGAATGACTGCCGCGCGGAGACGTTTTCGGGCATGAAGGGCTTGTTGCTGCCTTCAAGGAGGTAGTTGTTTCCCCATTCGTCGCTGACCACGAGGAAGGCGTATTCGTAACCGCTGGCCCCGGCCAGAAGCGCCAGATAGCGGTTCAAAAAGTCCGTCCATTTGGGATGCGCCTCACGCAAGGCGTACACCTGCTGCAGCACACGATACAGGGCCTGTTCGCGGCTGGAGACCCCGCCCTCGCCCACATCTTCGATGATGGCGGCCACGACCACGGCAAAGAGGGATAACAGACGCTGATCCTTGGAGGTGAAGGCGTAGGTCTTCTTGCTGTCCATGCACAGGGCACCCCTCCCGCCGGGCAGGGGGCAGCCCACGAAAACCTTGATCTGCTCGTCCTGTTCTGCGCCATAGTAGCCCAGAAAAGTGTTCTTCTCGTCGAATTTTTCGACGACAAGCGGCGAGTTGTTCTTGAGAATCCAGCCCACCAGGCCCTGGCCCTGCTCGATCTTCGTGCCCTTGCGGATGGAATCCCCGAGACTGAACGAGGTGGTCAGATCAAAGGTCCCGGCGGAATTGCGGCAAAAGAGAACCACCGAATAGGCGTCAAAAACGCTACCGATGCTCTCCAGCAATCTGTCCAGGGAAGGATATTTCATGGTCATGGGATAAACGCTCGCACGGCGTGCCTATGGTTTACAACACGCTTCATCGCAAAGACTCCAACATACAGGCAAGGGGAAAGCTCTTCAACCTCCGGAAGGGCCGGCAGCTCAAGCTGAAAATCCTGTTTACTGGCAACGCAAAACATGAAAAATAGTCTACACACTACCGTAACAAACACAATGAGATAGTTGGCATCCGCATGAAATGGCAAAACGCGTTCTCCAAAATCCCGGCCTTCAAAGCCCTGAAAAACGGGCATCTGCTGCCGAAATCGCCATTGCGTGACCTGGATGACCTTCGTCGTCTGCTGGATTTCATCCATATCAAATTCTGCCTGCTCAAGCCTTACACCGAGATCAAGGGCTATCCCATGGTCGACGCCAGAGACCTTTTGCCCTCGTTTGAGCCCTCCTTGACTGAATTCCCGGAGCTTCCGGGGTTTTCCATGGTCGCCCTCGGGCGATCCCTGGACTACTTCAATGAGATTTTCCAGTTCGACCTGCTGCATACCTGCCGCGACCCTGATTGCCGGGTGCTGGGGAACAGCTGCGTGCTGGAAGCCTCGTTGCACAGCAAGAACCTGGCCTGTTTTCTGGCCCACATGTCCAAGGAAATGCGCGAGGAATTCAAGGAGGCGACCAGGGATCACCAGATCTCAGACATCTCCTCCTATTCCTTGCTCATCGGTTTTTTAAGCCGCATGGACCGCGCCCATGTCCTTTCGCTGGACTGCGACGGACAGTTCTACCTCTCCGGAATCTATGCGTCCCTGCCCTCGGACCTGGACACGGAACTGAAGCGTTTCGGGCTCAGGAGCCGCAAATTCAAGCCCAACGACAATCTCGTTTACGAAAACAACCGCGAATTCGTGTACCAGTTTCTCATGGAATTGTACGGCTACCCCATCTCTTCGGAACGCAAGACCTCGGCCGCCATTTTTGCCAGGCGCCTGCACAAGATGGGAGAAAAATTCCTGGTCAAGGCTCTTGGCCAATCGGACCGGACCCTGACCTCCATTTTCAGTACTCAATCCGGACACGCCTATCCGCGGGTGGAGAAAGTCGCCCTGGTTCCCGTGGAAATTCGCGGCATGGACGTCCTCGATTATCTGGACAAAGGGGGCTACTTCTTCGACCGCAAGCGGCGCACCGTCATCCTGCGGGTGGTCTACCGCCAGCACAAGTTCGACGCCAACAACGTCCGCCAGGACCGCGCCCTGTCCGTCTGGAGGCAAGAGATCATCCACCCCCTGACCGGGGAGGTCTGCACCTCCGTCAACCTGCTCAAAGACACCTACACCATGAGCCTCAAACTCAACGATATCGTGCGCGGGGAGTTTGTCGGCCGGGTGGTCTACAAGAAAAACGACATCGTCGAGAACACCGAGACCCACGAAAAGCGCCTCAAGTTCCTGCACTCGTGGCTCGGCAAACATCAGCGGCGCATGATCGGATATTCGGATGAATTCTATGCCGAGATCGTGCGCGTGCTGGACGGGTACCTGGGCGACCCAAGCCTTGCCGAAGAATTCAGCGAGCACCACGAACTCTACCACGAGGTCTGGACCACGTTCAGCTACATCAAGCAGGCCAGAAAAATCAAAGAATTCGAAGACTTGAAGGACCGTATCTACAAAGGAAAAAAAATCTCCTACCTGGAAATGCTGCGCCTGAGCACCGCGGTCCTGGCCGACCTCAGATTTGAATTCGCCCATTATTTCGAGCCGCTGGTCACAAAGGCCATCTTTTTTTCCGAGTCCATGCTCAACGACCGCTATCTGATCAAGGCCTACATGACCCCAAAAGAAGATCAACTGACCAAAAACGGGATGATGATCAGAAAACTGTACCGCAGGCTGGTCTCTCTGGTTGACGAACTCAAAGCCATACGCAAGACAAAAGCCGAAGCGTAACTCATCACCATTTAACAGCGGGAAACACCTATGTCCGAATTGCTGACCACCCCTCTTCATGCCTGGCACAAGAACAACGGGGCCAGAATGGTCCCTTTCGCGGGCTGGGACATGCCTGTCCAATATGTCGGCATCCTTGAAGAGCACAAACACACCAGAAGTCAGGCGTCCATCTTCGACATCTCCCACATGGGAGAGTTCCTGCTCGAAGGGCACGGCGCGACCGAAGCCCTGGCCTCTGTCGTGACCCACAACCTGGCCACGCTTGCTCCGGGGAAGTGCCGCTACGGCTTCCTCCTGAACGAAAAGGGCGGCGTGCTCGACGACCTCATCGTCTACCGGCTGGACACGGAAAAATACATGCTCGTGGTCAATGGCGCATGCATCGATTCCGATTTCGCCTGGATCAAAAGTCACCTCCCGGCAAACCTGACCCTGGTCAACCAGAGCTTCGACATCGCCAAGATCGACCTGCAGGGACCGGAATCATTTGACGTGCTGGCCCGCATCATGCCCGCGGACTGGAACAGCCTTGGCTATTTCGGATTCCGTGAAGTGGAATTCGAAGGATTCAAGGTCATTGTCAGCCGCACGGGCTACACGGGCGAACTGGGCTGCGAATTCTACCTGCCCTGGGGCAAGGCCGAGGTGCTGTGGGAGAAGCTGATGGCCGATGAAGCTGTCCGCCCGGCAGGCCTTGGCGCGCGCGACACCCTGCGCCTTGAGGTGGGGCTGCCCCTCTACGGCCAGGACCTGGACATGGACCACACCCCGGTGGAGGCAGGCTACGGAGGCATGCTCAAGAGCGAGGCCGATTACATCGGCAAATCAGGCCTTGGCAGCGTGCGCGAGAAGCTGATCGGCCTGTGTATCGACGGCCGCCGCAGCGCCCGCCATTACGACGAGGTTTATGCCGGCGAGGAGAAGGTCGGCATGGTCACCAGCGGCTCCATCGCGCCCAGCCTCGGCTATTGCGTGGCCATGGCCTTTGTGCGCGCGGACATGGCCGACACGGAGTCGTTTACGATCAAGGGGCCCCGGACCACCCTTGAAGCCGTCCGCGTGGACATGCCCTTCTACACCGCGGGCACGGCCCGCAGGAAGCTGGCCTAGGTGGCGCGTCTCAATTCCTTTTATCTGGCTCCCGCCCTGTGGCGGGAGCCTTTTTCCCTCGAAGGGGAAGAGTTCCACCACCTGACCCGCGTACTGCGCGCCAAGGCAGGGGAATCGGTTCGCCTTTTTGACGGCCGGGGCCGATGGGGTATTTTTTGCATCCGGGATCTGTCCAAGAAAAGCGCCAGTCTCCAGCGCCTGTCGGAGCAGACAGCCCCCGCCCCGGCCTGCCCGCTGATCCTGGCCGTGGGCTGGTCCAAGGGGCTGCGGCGGGGTTTTTTGCTGGAAAAAGCGGTGGAACTCGGCGCGGCGGAGGTCTGGCTATGGCAGGCGGCCCGCTCCCAGGGCGAGGTGCCCCAAGAAGGCAAGGACGGATGGGAAAGGCAGCTCACGGCTGCGGCCAAGCAGTGCGGCGCGAGCCGGCTGCCCCAAATCCGGACCTTTGCAGGACCCGCCGACGTCATCAGCGCCGCCGTTGATCTCGGATCCAAGGTGCTGTGCTGGGAACAGGAAGAGAACGGGTTCGTCGACCCCACGCTGCTGGCCCATCGCCGGGGCAGCATCGCGGTACTGGGGCCGGAAGGCGGCCTGGAACGAAAGGAAGCCGATCTTTTCCGGGAGCACGGCTTTGCCCCGGTGGGGCTTGGTCCGAACATCCTGCGCTTCGAGACCGCCGCCGTCCTGGTCCTGTCCCTGCACCTCTGGGCCGCCCAGCAGCACAGGCAAGCCCCCTAAAGCCTGGACATCCGTTCCAGCTCCTCTTCCAGAAAGCGGCGCAGGTCCATTTCAAGAGTCATGGCCCTGGAGTCATCGCCTGCGGTGCTGACCTTGAAGAATTCTGCGCAAAGGCCCCGCGCCTCCCGGCTCCAGATGCTGCTGAAGCCCTGCTTGCCACCCTCGTCGATGGTCGCCGGCACGAAATCCTCACCCCGCCAGGCATGGGACCAGTGGATCACGTACCAATAATGCAGCAGAAAGCGGTCCAGCAGAACAAAGATCCACTGCACGGTGTCCAGCGGACCGACCTGCACGCTGCGTCGTCCGATGCCCAGCCCCAGCACCTTGCCACGCACCAGCCGCTCTCCCTGAAGCAGGGCCGCGAGGCCGGCGGTGGCTCCGCCCACTGCGGCAAAAAGCCCCAGGCTGCTGCCCAGCGTGGCCAGATCCAGCGCAACTCCCGCCGCTCCTCCGGCGGCTACGGCCGCAGCCACGAGTTTGCCCTTGCTCAGGCCAAAAACAGTCCAGGTGGTGCGGGAAAAAAGATCCTGACGCAGGACCGACTGCTGCGGCAGCACAAAGGAACGGCTGTCATGGCGAAACTGCTGGCAGACCCGCTCGAGCAGCAGCTCCTCCTCCCGCCGGATCCTCTCCTCCAGACGCGTGACCAGGCGGGCCTCCACTTCGGCCCTGCGCTCCGGATCGGCAAGCTGCGCCGTCTCGACCATGCCGAGCACCCGCCGCAGGAAATCACAGACCAGGGCAGCGCACTCCGCGTTCCTGCGCTGCCAATCGCGCACAAAGGCATCCACCACCAGCCCCAGCGCGTCCTCCCAGTCCTGTTCCAGCGCGCGCAGGCTTTCGAGCAGGCGCATGCGCTCGGCAAAGGTCGCACGCAAGGCGTTGAAGGTCCGCACCATGTTGAAATGCTTGCGCAGCTCGGTCTTCCATTCCTCCAGAAACTGCTCCTCGCCGGTCTTGCAGTTGAGGATGGCCATGCGCGGCCTGCCGGTCAGGCGCAGAATCTCCATCTCGGCCTTGTCGACCTGGCGCAGAGGCCGTGAGGCGTCGAGCACATAGATGATCCCGGCCCCGTCCCGCACCGGAGTCAGCAATTCGCACTCGTGAGCCATGCCCGGATCGTCCCTGAATTCCGCCAGAAACGCCGCGAAAACCTCGCTTTCCGGCCCCCGGAATTTTCGCATCCAGCCCAGGGTCTGCACGGGGTTCTGAAAACCGGGGGTGTCCACGAAGGCGATGACGTCCTGTCCGTCGATGCTGACCGGGTAGGTCATGGACTCCACGGTCTCGCCCGGCCGAGGGCTGATGCGGATCTGGTCGTTCTCGACCAGGGTGGCCACCACGGAGGATTTTCCTTCGTTGGGATGACCGATAACGGCAAAAACGGGCATGGACTTCATGTGGTTGCTCCAAAAATATCGACGCGCAGCGGTGCCAGACGCGCGATGGCATCGGTCCAGACCTCCCGCTCGGCGTCATCGGGGGCGGTCAGCCAGTTTCCGCCGGACGGGCGGCCGCAAAAAACAAGAATCAGGCGCCGCCCGTCCGCCTGCCCAAGCAGCGTGAGGGCCTGCAGGTTCTCCCGGATGGGCGGCTGCCAGGCCTCGACAAGCACCACGAAACGCTCAAACCCGCCGGCCCAGTCCAGCCCGGCGCAGTCTTCCAGCACCTGCCGGACATCATCCGGATCAAGGGTAGCGGAAATGATGCGCCCAGCGGGATACCCACAGACCCGCCGGGTCAGGTCAAAGAGAAGATCATCTCCGATCCGGCCCACAAGCTCCGGCGGCAAAACCAGCACGCAGCCGACATTGCCCTGGGGCTGCAGGCCGGATTGCTCCGCGCCCGCGGCCGGCTTGACGCCAAGGGGCAAGGGCGCGGACGGGGTCTCTCCTGCCCTGGCCGAGCCGAGCAGCGGCGCCTGCATGCGATCAAGGATGCGCCCAAGGTCAGGATGGACAAACCGCTGCTCCGCGCGACGCAGCATCCAGTGGGCCGACACCAGCAAGAGAAATCTGGGCAGCAGGGCGTAAACCATCAGACACATGCACAAAAATGGCCACCAGGCGATAAGGTCCGCGCTGGCCAGGGCCTCGATGCCATCCTTCAAGATGATGCGGCTGCCCTCGATCTGGACCAGGGTCGGCACCAACCCCCACGTCGCAGGCAGCCAGGACCACGGCGCGGACAGAGTCGAGACGAGGCTATGCATGCCCTGCGCCCCGACCTGCAGGGTCGACTGCCAGCCGAATGCCAGATCCGTGACCGCGACACTGAGCGCAAGCCCCGACGCAGAGCCGAAAGCCACGCAAACGCCGCCCAGATGCATGATTCGCAGGCTCTCCCAACCCAGCATCCGCGCCGGCCAGCCCCGCTGCAGAAAAAGAGCGCGGATAAATCCGGCCTGGGGCGAAAGTTTGCCTGGTCTGCGCCAAATAAAATCGAACACGAAGTGAAGCGGAATGTGAAATTCGTTCCGGCGCAGCCTTCTCAATGCCAGGAGCCCTGCGGCAAGGAGGCTGAGCCCGGCCTGGGGAAAGACCGCCAGCAGCAGAAAAACGGAGACATTGACCGGCTGAACGCCCGAATACAGGAGCAGCGCACGCACCAGGGATATGCCCGCCAGCAGGCCGCCAAACCCGAACACAAGGCGCAGTACGACCAGGACCGAGCGTAGCGAACGCGAAGGCAGCCCCCCGGCGTCCGCGCGCCGGCGATGTTCCAGCCAGTATGCGGCGTGCAGCTTCAAAGGCACGGCCTCGGCTTTGGCCGCCAGGCCGATTTTTCGATCCCGGTCCAGGATTTCTCCGGGAGCCAGAATCCTGTCCTTTTCCAGGAACCATTCAAGGTCGAGATAGTCGCCAAGCCGCATGCCGTGTTTCATGACCAGCAGCCTTACCAGCACGCAGGCCTGTTGGCAAAAGAGAGAGCAGGGCAAAAATTGCGCTCTTGTCAAAAAAAACATGAAACGCTAGCGTGCACCGTCTCTGAAGAGACGCATCCCGGCCAGGCCGACGTTTCCACCTGTTGGAGCACTACTTCAAGGATTCGAATGTTTTCTACCCGCCGCAGCCTCAGCCTGCGCCTGATCATCTCAATGGGACTTTTGAGTCTGGCGGCCAGCACAATCCTGGCCGCCGTCCAGCTCCATTTCAAATACAAGAGCAACATTGCCGCCGTACACGAATCCCTTGACCTGGTGGCCTCCGGCGACCTCAAAAGCATCTCCGCGAGCCTGTGGCAACTCGACACCACCTTGCTGGACATCCAGCTGCACGGACTCGTCGCGCGGCCGAACTTCGTGCACGCAACCATTGTCCAATCCGGCAAGACCATCGCCGCTGCGGGCCGTGTCGACGCCAAAAGATCCATACGACGCGAATTCGACCTCACCTTTTCCTTCAACGATCAGCCGTATGAACTGGGCAAACTGGTGCTTGTGGCCTCGCTGGATGGGATCAGGGATCAGGTCGGCCGCGAATTCCTGGAAATTCTCTTTGGCGAGGCCATTGTCGCGCTGCTCATGGCCTCGGCCCTGCTTTTTCTTTTCCACCGCCAGGTGGGCATGCATCTGCACGCCCTGGCCGCCCGGGTCCGCGACATCTCCCCCGCCAACCTGGAACAACCCATCGCGCTTTGCAAAAGATACCGTGACGACGAGCTGGATCAGGTCACCGCGTCACTGGAAAAAATGCGGCGCGGACTCCTGGATGCGTTCACCAAGCTGAGCGAGGAAGTCGAAGAAAGGCGCATCGCCGAATCGCGGCTGTCCCAGGCCAAAGAGCAGGCCGAAAGCGCGACCCAGGCAAAGACCCAATTCCTGGCCAACATGAGCCATGAAATCCGCACGCCCATGAACGGAATCATGGGCATGCTCGAGCTGGCCATGGACAACTCCGACCCGGCAGTCATGCAAAAATATCTGCAGACGGCCATGCGCTCCTCGCGCAGCCTGCTGCGTCTTCTGAACGACATTCTCGACCTCTCCCGGCTCGAAGCCTCTCGCATGCCCGTGGTGGAAGAGCCTTTCAACATTCGTGAGCTCATGGAAGAATTGACGGACAGCTTCCAGGCCGTGGTCCTGGACCGGGGCCTTGCACTGCGCAGCACGGTCGATGAGAATGTTCCCCCATTCCTGCTCGGAGACAGCGTGCGCATCCGGCAGATCCTGACCAACCTCATCGGCAACGCGGTCAAATTCACCCTGCGGGGCAAGGTCGAGATCCGCGTTTCCAGCCTGACTCCGGCCAGATCCGGCGCGCACCGCATCTACATCGAGGTGGAAGACACGGGCGTAGGCATTCCCGACCAGGCCCAGACCGGCCTGTTCGCGCCCTTTGCGCAGGCCGACTCGACCCAGACCCGAAAATTCGAGGGCTCGGGCCTGGGCCTCAGCATCACGCAGCAGCTTGTCGTACTGCTGGGCGGGTCCCTCGCCTTTGAATCGAGCCCGCACGGATCGCTCTTTGCCGTTTGCCTGCCCTTGCACCCCGCGACGCAGCAGCCGCCCCGGCACGAGCCGCCAATCCAATCCGAAACAGAGCCGCCCATGTCTGCCTTGAAGGTGCTCGTGGCCGAAGACAACCCCGTCAACAGCCTCATCGCCATGAAATTTCTGGAAGCCATGAACCACGAGCCCACCCTGGCCACAACCGGACAGGAAGTGCTTGAATTCATGCGCAGCGAATCTTTCGACCTGGTGCTCATGGACATCCAGATGCCTGAAATGGACGGATTGGAAGCGACCCGCATCATCCGCTCCTGGCCCGAATCCGAGGGCGGAAAGACTCCCATCGTGGCCATGACCGCCCACGCATTCTCCTCCGACAGCGATCGCTTCATGGCCGCCGGCATGAACGGGCACCTGCCCAAGCCCATCTCCCGCCGGGACCTGGAACGGTTTCTGCGCTCACTACCCGGACCGCGGCAGACATGACCGGCGCGCACACCATGTTCCGCCCTCCGGCGGAAGCCGGCAGCGTGCTCATCCGGGTGGCCGATGGGTGCCCGCACAATTCCTGCGCTTTTTGCGCCATGTACAGGGGCATTCCCTACCGCGTGCACGACCAGGAGACCATAAGCCGGCGCGTCGCCCTGGCTGCCGCGCAGCACCCCGAGGCACGGCGGATTTTCCTGGCCGACGGTGATGCGCTGGCCCTTCCCGCCCAGCTGCTGGAAATGATCCTGACGCAGGCGCGCACGGCCTTTCCGAGACTCGCACGGGTCAACTGCTATGCCTCCGGGCAGGCCCTGGCGGGAAAAAGCGATGCGGACCTGGCGCGGCTGCGCAAGAACGGCCTGCACACGCTGTATCTCGGCCTTGAGAGCGGCTCGGAGGAGGTTCTTCGCCGCATGGCCAAAGGCGGCACGGTCCGCGAAATGATCGCGGGCTGCATCCGCGCCCAAAGCGCGGGCCTGTCCGTGTCGGTCATGGTGCTCATCGGCATCGGCGGGCAGGAACTGTCCGCGCTGCATGCCCGGCAGACCGCGGAAGCGCTGAACGCCATGCAGCCCGCCCTCCTGTCCTGCCTGCGTCTGGTTCCCATCAGGGACACCGCGCTTGCACGCAGCATCGCGGACAAACGTTTCAGGCAGCTCACGGAGGAGCAGTCCGTGCGCGAACTGCGCGACATCCTGCTGGACCTTGATCTTGTCAGAACGGTGTTCCGGGCCGATCACAGCTCCAATATCCTGCCCCTTTCCGGCAGGCTGCCCCGGGACAAAGGCAGGCTTCTCAAAGAACTGGACGAGCTGCTTGAGTGCGGGGCGCTGGACCAAAACACCCCCGGAGCAATGCCTGCCCTGCTCTAGGCTGCTCCTGAACCCATGCGTTTTTTCGTGGCGGACCGCGCACAACCCTTTGATTCCTGAACCGGTTTGCTTCAATTCTTGCTTTTTTTCGCATATCCGGACATGCAAAAAGGCCTGCGCAACCGTAAAAAAGGGCCGCGCGGCAATGCGCCGGAACACGGCCCCTTTTTCGCCTCTGCGAAGCACTCAGCGGACAATCCCGCATGCGAGGCGGCAGTCATTCACCCGACCGGAACAACCTTGAGCGAGACAGAAGATGATCGACCTGTTTTCATTTCAGGCCTCTGATAATCCGCTACGGCAGATATCCCTGGCCTTCTTCAATTCCGGCGGACACCAGCCTGAAGAAAGCCGCATCGTGACCACGGCGGTCCTGGTCGGGGCGGTCATCCTTGCCTACCTCATCTGGAAACGCTTTGGGGGGGGCGCGCCCTGGAACCGGCAGTCCGGAGCCACCGTCGTGCCGAGGGACATCTCCTCCATTCTGGAACAGGCCATGGTCCTGCGTAGCCGCATCGACATGAGCTTTCACCCCATAACCACCTCCCGCCAGACCATCTCGTGCACGCTTTTCGAGCTGGCGGACACGGGCATCACCCTGGAGATGCCCATCGGCGTGAATCCCTCCGATGCCTGGGTAGGCAAACTCATGGTCTGCTATTTCCGCATCCCCCGGGAAAACAAGCAACCCTACTACTATACTTTCGTTTCCCAGGTGACCGGCGTGTGGAAAAAAGGAGACATCTCCTATGTTATCCTCGGCATCCCCGCCAAGGTCGAACTGGGCCAGAAACGCAAGCATCTCAGGCTGGAACTGCCCCCCAAGGACATTAAAGATTTTCGCATCTGGCCGGCAACCGAGGACGGGAGCTTTCATTTCGAAACCGACCCGAAAAACTGGCCCGAACCCCTGGCCGTCTACATCCGTGAAGACCCCAGCAAATTAAAGGTGCTTGACCTTTCCGGCGGAGGCATCAAACTCTCCTTCGACCCGCACCTCTATGACGGGCTGGATGATTTCGTGGCCAGAAATCCGGTCCTGTTCATGCGCCTGGAGCTTGAACAGACAGACGACATGGAATTTCCGCCGTACTTCATGGCGGCCAGGCTGCGCACCAAGCTCCAGGACCCTGCCCTGGGGGTCATGATGCTTGGCTATGAGTTCGTGGAGTGCTGCTCGACCGACGGCTCGGAAACCATCGACTGGGTCAAGATCGATCCCGAACGCGGCATCGACGATCTGGTGACCTGGGTTTTCAAGCGCCACCTGGAGCTTTACCGGGAACGGGAAATTGTTTAGACGAGCATGCGTTTTTAACCTGTAAACCTTCCCTTGGAGGACAACGTATCTATGGACGAGGGCCCTGACAGTCGACTTTGGACCACACTTCGACGCTTTTTTTCACGCAGAGGCGAATGCCATCTGGAAGAAGCCATACAAGAGGCCAAGGACGGCGGTGAACTGCAGAACGACGAAATGTCCATGCTTTTAAACGTTCTGCAGCTTGATGACAAACAAGCATACGAAATCATGGTTCCACGCACGGACATCGTCTGTGCCGAAATCGACGAAACAATCACGGAAGTCGCCAGAAAATTCTTTGAAAGCGGGCACTCACGACTGCCCATCTACAAGGAAACCAAGGATCAGATAGTAGGCGTACTGCACTGCAAAGAATTGCTGCGCTTTTTTGTCGGCGACGAAGAGGCCCCGACGGACCTGGCTTCCGTCCTGCGGCCGCCATATTTCATCCCGGAAACCAAGAACGTCAAAAACATCCTGCTTGATTTCCAGAGCAACAAACAGCACATGGCCATTGTACTGGACGAGTATGGTGGAACGGCGGGCCTGGTCACGCTGGAAGACGTTCTGGAAGAAATCGTCGGCGACATCGAGGACGAATACGATCCCATACGCCCCGAGGACATCCAGCCCATAGACGAAGGTTCGTTCCTCGTTTCCGGACGGACCATCCTCGAGGACCTGCACGAGGAATGCGGCATCCTGCTGGAATCTGAGCAGGTCGAAACCGTGGGCGGGTATATCAGCGAACAGCTCGGCCGTGTTCCCGAGACCGACGAATCCCTGGAACTGCAGGGCTACACGTTTCTCATCAAGGAAGCCGATGTCAAACAGATCCAATGGGTTATTGTCTCCAAACCAGCGTCCTGATTCTTTGCACCGTTTCGGCCCCATGGGCATGGCCCTGGTTGGGGCCTGGTTCGGCTTCGCCAACCCGCTTCTGCACTTTCCCTTGGCCATCCTGCTTCTGCCCGCGGCGCTTATCCTGACGACGCTGCGGGCTCAAAGCTTTGCCCAGGCCTTCAAAAACGGATTTCTGACCGCGCTGCCCGGCTATGCCGCCAGCCTTTACTGGCTGGCAATCCCCGTCCACGATCACGGTGGGCTGCCCTGGGCGCTGGCCCTGCCTTGCCCGGTCCTGGTCGGCGCCCTGCTCGCCGCCTACGCCGGCCTGTTCTGCATGGGCATGCACCTGATCAGGCACCGGATCTCCCATCTTTTGGCCATGCTCGCCTCGGGCCTCTTGTGGGCCAGCCTGGAACTGCTCCGCAACCACTTTCTGACCGGCTTCTCATGGTTGACCCTGGCCCAGGCCATGGCGCCCTGGCCTCAAACCCTGGGCCTGGCAGCCTGGATCGGCGGCTTCGGGCTGTCCGCGCTGCTGGTCGGCATGAGCCATTGCCTTGTCCTTGGCAGGGGTTTTACGCGTCTGGCCGTGCTGCCCCTGGCCGGCCTGTGCCTGCTGCCCGCGCTGACGCGCTCCCCCCAGATCCCGGCGGCCACGGCCTCGGTATCCATGATCCAAGGCAATATCGATCAAAGCCTCAAATGGGATGAGGGCATGCAGGCGGGCATCCTCGGGACGTACCTTGACCTTTCGTTCAAGGCCGTCGCCGAAAACGCGCCGGACCTTGTCGTCTGGCCGGAAACAGCCATGCCCTTCTATTTTCAGGACCCTTCCGACCTGACCACGGGCATGCGCCTGGGCGTGTCGCGGATGCAGGTGCCGGTCCTGGCCGGAGCGCCCGCCTACTCCATTCCCGACGGACCCGGAGCGCCCCAGTATGTCCTACACAACCGCGCCTACCTGCTGAGCGCAAACGGGGAGTCCCTGGCCTTTTATGACAAGGAGCACCTTGTCCCGTTCGGCGAATACGTGCCCTTGGGCAAATGGCTGCCCTTCATCACCAAGCTGGTGCCCGGACAATTCGAATTCAAGCCCGGCCGCAACACCGAGCCGCTCAAAACCGGCCCGCTGGCCATGGGCCTTCTTATCTGCTATGAAGCAATCTTTCCGGAACTGGCCCAGAAGCAAGTCGAACTCGGTGCCAACGTGCTCGTCAATATCAGCAACGACGCATGGTTCGGCCGCTCGTCGGCGCCGTGGCAGCACCTGCATCTCTCCATTCTGCGCGCCGTGGAACAGAACCGGGCCATTATCCGCGCCACCAACTCCGGGGTGAGCGCCTTTATCGGACCCGATGGCAGCCTGCGCGGGCCAACAGCCCTCTTCACGACCAAGATCGCGCACGACCCAGCCATACCGCTCTTGACAGAGACGACCTTTTACCACGAACATTTCTTTTTCATTCACATGACCTTTCCCATGCTGGCGTCTGCCCTCCTCGGGATTCTTTGGCGGACAGGTCGAAAAAATCACACGTAACCGAGAACATCATGCTGCAATATTCAGAACTTAAGGCCCAGGCCGCGCAACTGGACGAACGCTTCACCGACTTCTGGAGGCGGCTTTGACCTGCGCAGGAACAAGGAACGCCTGAATGAGATCGAAAAGCAGATCTCATCGCCCGGAGCATGGGACAAGCCCGAACTGCTGACCCCGGTGCTGCAGGAGAAGACCCAGCTTGAAAGCCGGGTCGATGAGTGGGAAGCCCTCCTGCAAGCCAGGGACAACGCGCTGGAATGGGTCGAGATGGCCTCCACCGAACAGACCCAGGAGATGCTGCAGGCCCTGGAGGAAGCCCTGGAGGAAATGAGCGCCAAGCTCGAAGCCGCCCAGATGCGGACCCTGCTCAGCGATCCGGAGGATGTGAGCGAGGCCATCCTCGAAATTCATCCCGGCGCCGGAGGCACCGAGTCCCAGGACTGGGCCGAAATGCTGCTGCGCATGTACCGCCGGTTCGCCGAACGCGTGGGCTTCAAGGTCGAGCTTCTGGACCTGCTGCCTGGCGACGAGGCGGGCATCAAGAGCGTGACCCTGCACATCCACGGACCCTATGCCTACGGCCAGCTCAAAGGCGAAAAAGGGACCCATCGCCTGATCCGCATTTCGCCCTTCGACTCCAGCGGACGGCGACACACCTCCTTCGCCTCCGTCGACGTATATCCCGACGCAGGCCAGGACATCGAAATCGAGATCCGGGACGAGGACGTCCGCGTCGACATCTTCCGCTCCAGCGGACCAGGAGGACAGTCCGTGAACACGACAGACTCGGCGGTGCGCGTGACGCACATTCCCACCGGGCTGGTGGCCCAGTGCCAGAACGAAAAATCCCAGCACAAGAACAAGGAGGCGGCCATGAAAGTCCTGAAAGCCCGCCTTTACGAACTCGAGCTGCAAAAAATCGCAAGCGAACGGCAGGCCGAATATGTTGCCAAGGGAGCCATCGCGTTCGGTTCCCAGATCAGGACCTACACCCTGCAGCCCTACCGTCTGGTCAAGGACCACCGCACAGGCACGGACACCAGCAACGTCGACTCGGTGCTCGACGGCAACATTGACGCATTCATACACAATTATCTTTTGTACCTGCATGGCAAATCATAATCTTCCTCCTGACGAGGCGCTGCTGGGCGAACTTGAGGTCCTGGAACAGGAATTGCGGCTTTCCCCGGTCATTTCCGGGGTGGCCGCCCTGGTTCGATTGATCCGCTCCGATCCGTCCTGGCCCGAACGGCTGCGCCAGAAGAATCTGGGGAATTGGGTCGTCGTGCCCCTGCACGGCGACAAATTTCCGGCGCTGGTGCGGCTCAAGGAACACATCGAGCACCTGACCGTCTTGCAGGGCCTGGATCCATTGACCGGCCTGGCCAACCGCCGGGGATTCGACCAGACCATGGTCATGGAGGTCGAACGCTCTTCGCGCTTCAAGACGCCACTGACGCTGTGCATCATGGACCTGGACAACTTCAAGGCCGTCAACGACACCTACGGACACCCCTGCGGAGACGATGTCATCAAAACCGTGGCGTCAATCTTGCTTAACGAAATGAGAATGATCGACACGGCGGCCCGCATCGGTGGCGAGGAGTTCGCCCTGCTGCTGCCCGGCACGGGACTGGCCCGGGCCTTGAAGCTGCTGCAGCGCATCCAGTCGATCATTCAGGCGACCAGAATCACGTGCGGCGACGCACGGCTCACCATGACCATGTCCATGGGTGTGGCAAGCTATCGGGGCAAACTGACCCCTGATCCGGTCAAGCTGCTGGCCGAGGCGGACAAGGCCTTGTACCGCGCCAAGCGGACCGGAAAGAACAGGATCGAGACCTCGCCCATCCTGGACCTCGGCTATGGCGAGGAACAGTCACTGGTGCACCAGAACGAAAAACGCTTTCTTTTTTCCTCATTCTCCGACCCTTCTTCAGGCGCGGAGTAGAACAAGGACCGATATGACAGAAGCCAATACGACACTCAGCATCGCCGTTGCCAGCGGCAAAGGCGGCGTAGGCAAGACCAATCTCGCCCTGAACCTCTGCTTTGCCCTGCATGACCTCGGCAATTCCCTTATCCTGCTGGACGCCGACCTGGGACTGGCCAACCTGGACGTGCTCCTTGGCCTCTCCCCTGAAAAAAACCTGCAGGATCTGCTCGGTGATGCCTCGGCCGAAAACGTGGTCATCCCCCTGGCCGGAGACGGACTCGTCCTGCTGCCTTCCGCCTCCGGAGTGGCCGAGCTGGTGGAGATGGACGAGGACGTGCAGAGTTTGCTGCTGGGCAAGCTCGACGCCCTGTTCAGACGCTACAACTTCCTGGTCCTTGATCTGGGCGCCGGCATCAGCCCGACGGTGCTTTCATTCGCGGCCATGCCTCAGGAGCGGATCGTGGTCATCACCCCTGAACCCACGTCCCTGACCGACAGCTATGCCCTGATCAAGGTGCTTTTCACCCAGCATCAGATCAAGAATTTCCAGGTCATCGTAAACATGGCCGAATCGCACAAAGAGGCCAAAAACGCCTACGAGCGCCTGGCCCAGGCCTGCGGGCATTTCCTGAACCTGCCCATCAGCCTGCTTGGCGTGGTGCACCGCGACCCCATGGTCACGGAGTCCGTCCGGCATCAGGTCCCGCTGCTGAAATTCGCGCCCGGCTGTCAGGCTGCCCAGGACATCCGCGAAATCGCAAAAAAGATCATGGACCGCCGAACCCGGCTCAAAGATCTCATCTCCCGCAGCCCAATCCTCAAACCCCTGATCTGAAGAGGCTCCCGTGCACATACGCGTCCATGCCGCGCTCTGGCTTGTCCTGGCCCTTGGCCTCCTTTCGCCGGCCCTGGCCGGGGCTGAAACAACCATCCTCTTTACCGCCAACAGCCTGGGTGAATTCGATCCCTGTCCCAGCTGAGGGGGGAAAACCTACGGGGGGTTGGCCCGGCGGGCCACCAGTTTCAAAGCCGCACGCGAAGGTGCAAACACCATCATTGTCAGCGGCGGATACGAGTTTTCCCCTTTCGGCCTGGAGAGGGACAGGCACCCTTCCATCATTTTCAAGCTCAAGAAAGCCTACGACCTGCTCGGCTACGACATCGCGCTGCGCGCTCCCAACGACGCAACGGTCTTTGAACATGCAGGCTTGGAAGCCGGGCCGGTGTGGAGCGGCCCTTTGGGCGAGCCGAAGCTGGTCGTCAAGAACGTGCCGGACGGCAGCCTGGCCTTTGTCCTTTTCCCGGACAGCGGCCAGCCCGACCCGGACATTGAAAGGAAGGCCGCCGATTTCGCCGAATCGCTGCGCACGAACGGCAAGCACAATCTGATCATCGGGGTCAGCACCTGGGGAGCGAACCGGGAGCAGGACTTCATTGACCGCCACGGCGCGGCTTTCGACATCATTCTCGGATCGGGGCAGGGCCCGGGCTATACAGCGCTCTACCTGCGCGACAACTCGCTGCTCTGGACGCGGGCCTTCACCAAAGGCAGAAGCATCCTCAGTGTGACCATCCCCACGCTGCCGGCGCCCGGCACAAAGATGGTCTGGGAACCGCAAACGACGGTTTTCACCGAGTCTGTGCCCCTTGGCGGAACGGTCGCCGCGGACCCGACAATCAACGCCATCTTCAACCCCTAGCCAATTTCTTGCATTTTGGCGCAATTCCCCATAATTCGACACTCATAATACATTTTTTCAGGGAACACTCATGACCATTTTCACCGGCCCGACCCAGTTTTTTTACAAGATGCAAGGCAGCGGCAACGACTTCATCGTCATCGACAACCGCGCCAAGACCATCTCCCCCGAGGACATGCCCCGCTGGGCCAAAACGCTGTGCCCTCACGCTTTCAGCATCGGCGCCGACGGCATCATATTTCTGGAAATTGACGACTCCGGGCAGGCCGCAACGCGTTGGCACTTTTTCAATGCCGACGGCTCCAGGGCCGAGATGTGCGGCAACGGGTCGCGCTGCGCCACCCTCCTGGCCTACATGCTGGGCATGGCCCCGGCCAAACACCTCATGCTCACCGATGCGGGCACGGTGCACGCACAAGTCTTCCCCGAGGCAGGCGAAGTGGACGTGCAGCTGACCCCGGCGCGGGACATGGCCCTGAACTTCACCCTTGATCTGGACGACCGAACCTTTGCAGCCCATTTCGCCAACACCGGCGTCCCGCACGCGGTCATAGTCACGCCCGACGTCAAGAGCATCGACGTGAAAGGGCTTGGAGCCAAGGTCCGCTATCACGACCACTTCGCCCCGGCCGGAACCAACGCCAACTTCATCCAGGTCGTCAGCCGAGGCGAGCTTCTGCTGCGCACCTACGAACGCGGCGTGGAGAGCGAAACCTATGCCTGCGGCACGGGCGCTGCGGCCTCCGTGGCCGTGGCCCACGCGCTGGGTCTGTGCGAATCCAAGGCCAAAGTGACCACTTCGGGTGGCGAGGTGCTTGAGATCAGCGTTCACGGCTCGGATATTTTCCTGCGCGGCAAAGCCCAACTCGTCTACAAGGGCGAGTTCTGCCCCGCCGCCTTGGGCCTCTAAGGCTTCAGACGGCCAGCGTATCAACCACAGCCCCAATCCGGGAGGAAACGATGCAATTCAAAGGAGCGTTTACAGCCCTGGTCACCCCGTTTTCAAACGGCCAGCTTGACGAAGAAGCCTATCGAAAACTGATCGAATGGCAGATCCAAAGCGGGATCAACGGCGTAGTGCCTTGCGGCACCACCGGAGAGTCCGCCACCATGAGCCACGACGAACACAAACGGGTGATCCGAATTTGCGTGGACCAGGTCAAGGGCCGGGTGCCGGTCCTGGCCGGAGCCGGATCGAACAACACTGCCGAGGCGGTGGAACTGACCCGCTTCGCCAAGGAAGCGGGAGCCGACGGCGCGCTGCTCATCACGCCCTACTACAACAAGCCGACCCAGGAAGGCCTTTACCAGCACTTCAAGCGCATCGCCGAAGAAGTGTCCATGCCCTTCATCCTGTACAACGTTCCGGGCCGCACCAGTGTCAACCTACTTCCGCCCACGGTGGCCAGGCTGAACAAGGACATCCCTGACGTGGTCGGCATCAAGGAAGCCACAGGCGATCTGAATCAGGTGTCGCAGGTCCTGGAATTCTGCGGACCCGACTTCCAGGTGCTCTCCGGCGACGACTTCACGGTGCTGCCCCTTTTGTCCGTGGGCGGCTGCGGCGTCATCTCGGTGGTCTCGAACATTCTGCCCGACAAGATGAGCGCGCTCTGCTCCGCCTGGTTTGCGGCCGATCTGCCCAAAGCGCGGGAGATGCACTACCTGCTGGCGTCGTTCTCCCGCATGATGTTCATTGAAACCAACCCCATTCCGGTCAAGACGGCCCTCTCCCTCATGGGCCGCATCAACCTTGAGATGCGCCTCCCGCTGACCCCCATGAGCCCGGCCAACAGCGAAACCCTGCGCGGGTTCCTGGCGGACAAGAAACTGATCTGATCCTTTAGCGCACGACATGAAAAAAGGCCGCTGTCCCCAATGGGGAGGCGGCCTTTGCTTTTTGACGCAAAAAAAATCAGCTCAGCACGACCTGGTCCTTGCCGTCGCGCTCCTGCAGGAAGACGTTGACCTGCGAATCTCGCTCCGTGGCCACGGTCTTGCCGACAAAATCAGCCTGAATGGGCAGCTCGCGGTGGCCACGGTCGACCAGGACCAGCAGCTTCACCGCCTCCGGCCTGCCGAAATCCAGGATGGCCTCCAGCGCGCAGCGGATGGTGCGGCCGGTGAACAGCACGTCGTCGATGAGGATGATGGTCTTGCCTTCCACGGAAAAATCGATGCGAGTGGCGTTGATGTTCGGAGTCGCCGTGGAGGAGGTCCAGTCATCGCGGTACAGATTGATGTCCAGTTCTCCGCAGGGAATGGCCCGCCGGGTGCGCTCCGACAAAAGGCCGCACAGCCTGCAGGCGAGGTCTGCGCCGCGCCGCTGGATACCGACCAGGGCGATGGACTCGTGATCCGTGATCTGTTCCAGAATCTGGCAGGCGAGACGGTCAAGTGTGCGCTCGATATCGCGAGCAGCCATGATTTCCTTGCTGCGATGCATGGGATCCCTCCGTTTCATGTGACAAGCCATGTTCAGTAAGTGCCCCAAGTTGTAATTGCAAGTGAATCGTCCTATAGCCCTTTGGACAAATTATCGGGCCATGGAGGACGAATGGGAGTCGACAATCTTTTCTTTCTGGAACTCATCGAATGGTTTGACGACAGCGGTCAGGAGTTCGCCCGGCGCTTCCCCCAGGAAGGCTCCGGCGAGATCAAGTACGGCGCGCAGATGGTCGTGCGCGAATCCCAGGCCGGCATATTCTTCTACAACGGCAAGGCCGTGCATGTCTTCGGACCGGGCAGGCACACCTTAAAAACCGCCAACATTCCCATCCTGAACAAGATCATGGGCATTCCCTGGGGTCTTGAGAGCCCGCTTCGGGCGGAAGCCTACATGGTGAACACCAAGGTCTTCCCCAACCTCAAGTGGGGCACCCGGGAGCCGGTGGCCTTCAAGGACTCGGAGCTTGGACTGATCCGCCTGCGCGCCTACGGCATGTTCAACATCCAGATCGTGCAGCCCCTGCTCTTCATCAACTCGCTTGTGGGCACCATGGCCTCTTTTTCCGTGACCGACCTCAGCGACTATCTGGGCAAGGTCATCGTCTCCAGGTTCAATGATTACCTGGGCGAAAACATGGACACCATCCTGAACCTGCCCAGCCGCTACGAAGCATGGTCCGCAGGCCTGCGTGAACGACTGCAGCACGACTTCCGCCATTTCGGGCTGTCCCTGAACCAGCTCTTCATCAATGCCATCACTCCGCCGCCCGAAGTCCAGAAGGCCATGGACGACAAGACCAAGCTCGGCATGTTCGACGACATGAACAAGCTGATGCAGCTCAAAGCTGCATCGGCCATGGAAAAGGCGGCCGCGAACCCTGGCGGCGCGGGCGAGTCCATGGGGCTCGGGGTGGGCTTCATGATGCCCTCGCTCATGGCTCAGGCCATGCAGCTGACTGGGCAGCCCGCATCGGCCGCGCAGACAAACGCCCTCACGTGTCCGGAATGCAGCCAGTCGATCCGCCAGGACGACAAATTCTGCCCCTCCTGCGGGCACCAGCTGGTCGTTTTTGAGCAGTGCAAAGGCTGCGGGAAAAATCTGGCTCCGGGCACGCGTTTCTGTCCCCGCTGCGGCAGACAGGCGGGCAGCGTACGCGAGACGGCGAAATGTCCGTCCTGCGGCCAGGAAAACCTGGCCTCGTCCACGTTCTGCAACCATTGCGGGGAGCGCATGGCCTGACCATGACCGCGCATCTCTCCCATCAATGCCCGCAATGCGGCGCTCCGGTGGCTTTAGAGGAAACGGACAGGATTTTTTCCTGTCCGTTTTGTCAGGTCCGCCTGTTCATCCACTCCAGCGGACCGTTCGAATATCGCCTGAAGCCTCGCATCGCCCATCCGGGCATGCTCATCCATATCCCGTACTGGAGATTCCGGGGCAACGCCTTTGTGCTCGGGCCAGACGTCACGCAGCACAAGATTCTCGATTCGAGCCTCCTGGCCGTGACCAATCCGGCCCTGCCGCCCTCCCTTGGCCTACGCACCCAGGCCATGAGCCTGTCCTTCGTGGAACCGGAAAGCGAAGGCCTCTTCCTGCCCCCGACCATACCCAGTTCGGGTTTCAGGTCGCTTCTCCTGCGCGCCCTCCCCGGCATGCCGGCCCAGCCGGGCCCCAAGCTCACGGCCTGCGTGGGCGACAGTCTCTCGCTGATCTATCAGCCCGTCTTTCAAAGCCATGAGCTTGTGGACGCCATCACCGGCGAGCATCTGGGACCGGCCTGCATCGACGTGGCGGACGCGCAACAGGCCGGCAGCCATCTCAAGTTCGCCTCGACCCTCTGCCCCAAATGCGGCTGGGACCTGATCGGAGACCGCCAAAGCCTGGTGCAGACCTGCCCGCACTGCGACACGGCGTGGGAGGCCGGCCCCGAGGGCGGACAGCCCATCACCCCGCATTTTCTGCACACCCAGGAGAAGCCGGACATCTACCTGCCCTTCTGGAACCTGCGCGTCCAGGCCAAGGGGTTCCGGCTGCAGACCTGGGCCGACCTGATCCGGCTGACCAACCTGCCGCGGGCACTCCTGCCCTGGATGGAATCAACGGCTTTTTCCTTTCGCGTACCGGCCTTCAAGATCAGGCCCGGACTTTTTCTGAACCTGAGCGCCCAGGTCAGTCTGTACCAACCGGAGGCTCCAACGCTTGAGGTCCTGCCCCGCACGCCCCTGCATCCCGTGACCCTGCACAGGACAGAGGCCTTTCAGGCCCTGCCCGTGGTCCTTGGCCGCCTGGCCCCGGCCCGCAAGAACCTCTTTCCCAAAATCCAGGGCGGATCATTGCGCCCAGGAGAGGCGAGCATCGAATATCTGCCCTTTGTCGAAGGGCCAAACGAATTCGTGCAACCCGAGATGAACATGGCGATCCAGAAAAATGCGCTTTACTGGTCCACGACGCTGTAAAAAAAGAAGCGGAACCCGCCGGCCTTGGGCCGGCGGATTCCGCCACAAGGAAAAAACGCGAAGGGCGGCGGCTCAGTCTGGAAAAACGCCGCCGCCCGGGGTCAGGCCCATGATCTTGGAGGCCAGATGCAGACGCACGCGCACTTCATCGAGGTCGTAGGGACGATACACGAAATCGTCGGCCCCGGAAGAGATGCATTGCCTGATCGCTCCCACCGCCCCTCGCGGCACCGCGCCCAGGAGATAGACTCCTTGCAGGGCCTGCGTGCTGCGCACCCGCCAGAAAAACTCATCACATCCCATGAAGTCCGCGTGCCAGTCGGCCAGGATCAGCACCGGAGCAGACGCAGCCAGGGCGGCTTTCCAGGCCGTATCCTCGTCCTCGGTGATCTCGCACGAGTACCCCCAGGCCCCAAGCGCCTTGACGAGAACATTGCGCGACAGGCAGGGCTCCTCGACAATGACGATACTCAGTTCATTTTCCACTCTTGGCTCCATCAAAAACATTTACATTCTTGCGGTGAATTCGCGACTTCCGGCAAAATCCCGGCCTACGGCTTGCGCCGGAACAACCGGGCTTCATTCCGTATCGTCGTCACGGGGGCACGGAAGGGGCGCCGCCGCCACCGTCTCTTTGTGCTGAATGACGTGTCCGAAAATATAGGTGCAGATGGGCACGCCCAGCACCAGCCCCCAGATATGAAAAAGTTTGGCTCCGACAGTCAAAATGACGAGCACGATGACGGGGTTTATGCGCATGTAGGAACCGTAGATCCTCGGGTTCAGCACATACCCTTCAAGCAGGTGAATGACCGTGATCATGACAATGCCCAGTATCATGGTCGTCAGCCCCGAATCCTGCAAGGCGATGAGGCAGATCGGCACAGAGCTGATGAAAACACCCAGGACGGGAATGAAGCTGCACAAGAAGACGATCACGGTCAAAAAAGCCATGGATGAACCCAGGCCGAGCAAGGACACGCCGATGGCCGTGAGAGCGGCGTTGACCAGAGCGATGACGAACTGCGCCTCCAGGGCTTTGCCCAGGACAGTGGCGAAATCCCTGATGCTGCCAGCCACCTCGCGATAAACGAAACCAAGCTTTGAATTTTCAAGGGAACACACGCTGGCTGAAAGACGGGGCAGGTCGAGCACTATGAGAAAAGAGAAAAGCAGTGCCAAGAGAAAGGCCGAGGCGATGGCCGCGATCCTGCCTCCCACGCCGCGCACCAGATCAAGCAGCTGATTGACCTTGTGCTGCCCGTCGGGCGGGTCGCCCATGCTGAAAATCTGTTGCACCAGAGCGGCGACCCTGGATTTGCCGTTGCCCGGCGCGGAGTGATCCGCAAAAGCCCCAAGCTCGGGTATGGCGTTGGCAATCATGGGATAACGTTCACCCAGCGCGCCCAGCTCCTGGTCCAGGCGCTCCACATACTGAGGAAGCTGCGTGACGAAGAGGACGGTCTGATCCTTGGCCCGAGGCACCAGAAACACGCCCACGGTGATGAGCACGCCCAAAAAAATGCTCGCCACCAACACGACCCTGAGCGGTCGATTCGGGATCAGCTCCTGCAGCCTGTTCACGCCGCGATTCTGGATATACCCGAAAACAAACGTCAAAAAAAGGAGCAGAAAAAAGGAACGCAGGATGAATACCACCGCGAACACGCCGCCCCAGACCAGAATTCTGATCAGCGCGGGCATGATCCGTTCGGCTACATTTGTCGGTCCTTGGCCGCAATCAGGGGTCATGAGTATTCCTTAAGGAAGATTTGAGAGCTCATCCTGAGCAAAAAAAGACCGGCCATGTCCGGTTCCAGTCATGCCAAAAAAATGCGCCACCGAGGCCCCGATATCGCTCAGCGAATCGCGGACGCCCATGCATCCGGCGGCAAGGCCCGGACCAAAAACCAGAACCGGGACCCGCTCCCGCGTATGGTCCGTGCCGGGCCAGGTCGGGTCGCAGCCGTGATCGGCGGTCAGGATGCACACGTCGCCGGGCATCAGCCGCGACAGCAACTCGGGCAAACGGGCATCCAGGGCCTCCAATGCACGTGCATACCCGGCCACGTCCCGACGATGACCATGAACCGAATCAAAATCAACGAAATTCGTCATGACCAGAGTCCTGTCCCCGGCACTGTCCCAGGCTTCCAGAGTCGCGTCCAGAAGGCGGTCGTGGCCATGCGCCCGGATAGTCCTGCTCACCCCGCGATGAGCGAAAATATCCCCGACCTTGCCAACGCACAAGACTGTACCGCCCCCGTCCGTCAAGAGATCGAGAATCGTGGGCGAAGGAGCCGGAATGGAAAAATCTCGACGGTTGCCGGTCCGCACGAACGTGGCCGCGTCCTTGCCGACAAAAGGCCGCGCGATGATCCTGGCGATGCGGTATTTGTCCGCAAGCTCCCTGGCAATGGCGCAAACAGCCAGCAGGCGCTCCAAGCCGAAGGCTTCTTCATGCGCCGCGATCTGCAGCACGGAATCCACCGACGTATAGACGATGGGCCGACCGCTGCGCAGATGCTCCTCGCCAAGCCGCGTCAAAATTTCGGTGCCCGAAGCCTTGCAGTTGCCCAGTACCCCGGGCAGGACGGCGCGGGCCGCCAACTCGTCCAACAAAGCCTGGGGGATGGAATTCGTGTCCGGTGCGAAATAGCCCCAGTCAAAAAGCACCGGCGCTCCAGTCATTTCGAAATGCCCGCTCGGAGTGTCCTTGCCCCGGCTTATTTCCGAAGCGCACCCATATCTGCCACGAACCTGCCCGCATATTCCAAGACCGGGAGGAACCGTTCCCGTGGACAACCCGGCGGCCAGCCCCAGGCCTAACGAAGACAGCACCGGAAGCCTCAGCGGTCCCTTGCGCCCGTCGTCGGCCACCCCTTGGACACAGGCCTTGGCGATGTGCCCCAACGTATCCGCGCCTCGATCATTAAACAGCTCGGCATCCGGGGCTCCGCCCACGCCCAGGGAATCAAGCACCAGCAGGCAGAGCCGCCTCATCGGCGCTCCGCCACGGCCCTGGCCAGCACATCGTCCAGCAGGCTGCTTGCCCCGAAACGCAGCGTACGCGGGCTGATCCAGTCCCGGCCCATGATCTCCTCCGCCAGCCGCAGATACACCAATGCGTCATCCATGGTGCGCAGTCCGCCCGAGGCCTTGAAGCCAACCGTGCCGCCGCGCTCTGCGATGACGTCGAGCATGATCCGCGCCGCCTCCGGGGTGGCGTGAACCGCCGATTTGCCTGTGGAGGTCTTCAGAAAATCCGCTCCCCGCTCCACGGCCAGCAGGCTGGCCGCCCTGATCGCCTCCCGGGTCCCGAGCTCTCCCGTTTCAAGAATGATCTTGAGAAGCACCGGGCAGGCCCGGCGGCAGGCGTCCAGGTACGCGCCCACACGCTCTTCGAGGCCGCTCAGAAACGCCCGGTACGGAAAGACGAGGTCCACTTCCATGGCCCCCAGGGCCAGCGCCGCTTCGATCTCGTGCACACTGCCTGTGGGGTCCAGCTCGCCCTCGGGAAAATTCACCACCGTGGCCAGCGCGACCCTCTCCGCGCCAAGCCGGGCAAGGCAACTCTTCGCCAGAGGCAGGTGCCGGGCGAACACGCAGATCGCCGCGACCTGGCCGCAGGGTCCCGACGCTCTGGCGCAAAGCGCCCTTATGGCGGCATCGGTCTCGACACCGGTCAGCGAAGTCAAATCTAGAAGTGAGACTATTTGTCGTGATCTATCCAATATATCCTGCATGGCATCCCGCCGTGAATTGGCTGTGGATTGAACGATGAAAAATACGCGATCCTGCCTTTCGCCCGGCCGCAAAGGCCGGTGCATTCCTTGTGGCCCGAGGCAAGACAAAACACGTCCGGGCCACGGACGCAAGTCCGCCGGGGCTTCTGACCGTGAAAAACCCAAGATTGTGCTTGTTCATGAAGACAGGGTGCGATAGGTGAATTGTCCATGATCAGCCACCGAAATCCGCATATAGTGCTGCTTGCCAGCTTCATTATGCTTCTGCTTCCCGTGTCCATCCGCGCGGAGGAGGTGCTGAGCGCTTCCCCGTATTGGCAGGGATTCACCAGCTTCGACGGCCAGGGTCTCTATCACGACCTGCTGCGGGCAATCTACGAACCCGGTGGAAATAAGGTCCGCCATCTGGAAGTACCGGCCAAGCGAGGACTGATCATGGTCCGCGAAGGCACCGTCGACATCTACACATGCAGCTCGGAGCCCGTGGACGGGCTGCAACTGGCCGCTGAGCCCATGTATGAGGGCGAGTTCCATGCGTTCTTCCGCAAAGCCGCCTTCCCCTACTGGGATGGCGTGACCTCCATGGCGAACAGGCGGGCTGTGTGGCGGCTCGGGTATTACAGCCCAAAAGATTTTCCCGTTCCCTTCCAGTATGGCGAAACCACTACCGGCGTCGAAGCCCTGGAACGGGTCGTACGGGGAGGAGCGGATTTTTACATCGATGACCGCAACCTCATCTTGGAAAGCGTAGAGTCCCTCAAAACACCCCTTGACCGAAACGACTTCAGCATCGAATCCATAGGATTCCGGCAATATTTCCCTGTCTTTTCCACCTCCGAGCGCGGGCAGAAGCTGCGCGCGACCTTCGAGCAGGGCATGCGCAGCCTGGCAAATCAAGGCAAGCTGGCTCCGATCTATGAAAAATGGAACCTGCCCATGCCCAGGGCGTACCAGAAATAAACCTGCGTACGGCAAATAACGGCATGCCCAAAGCACAGCAGAAAAGCCCCCTTCTTCCCCGCGTCGTCGTCTTTGCGGTGGGGCTGCTCCTGACGATCTACGGCACGGTCATTCCCCTTCTGCCTTTCATCGGCGCACGGGCGAGCGGCGAAATAACGGTCATCCGCCGTGAACTCGGCGACCGCCAGGACCCCAGACCCAACCGCTACAGCTACTCCGTCGGCTATGAGTTCCCCCTTCCCGACGGACGGATCATTGCCGGCAACACCAAGACCATCGGCAGCGCCATGAGCGCGGGCATGTCCAAGGGCAAAAGCGGCGTCTACTATCTGCCTGCGCTGCCCTACGTGAACGCGCTCGAAAAAGACACGACCTTCGACCTTGGCAAAATCGCCCTGCTGGCGGCGGGAATCCTTTTGTGCTTCGCGTCCAGCAGGGGACGGGTCAAATCCTGATTCCCCGTCAACGCGCGCCCGCAGACCCGGCGCCCACCGCGACACCCTCCCCCGGCACCAGCTCTTTGAGTCCCGAACCGAAACGATCGACCCGCAACACCCGGAACAACTCCGCATCGGCGGCCTGCGTATCCTTGTAGCCGATAAAATAGATCCGCTTGCCGTCCCGGGACCAGACCGGATCGAAAGCGGTAACGTCCTGCGGCGTGATCTGCATGTTTTTTCCAACCCCGACCCAGCTGTCATGCAGGGACAGAGCGGAGCTTGGCTCGTGCATGATCTTCTCGAAACGGGCTGTTCCGCGAACCGCATGGCTGAAGACAAGCACCGTCTCGTCCGCCGGGCAGACCGAAAACGTGTCCGAACTGGTGACGCCTGTGGCCAGTGAACCCATGATCTTCTCCAGCGGCACGCTTTTGAGCACGCCGCCGGCAGGGTCCACCCAGTAGGCGTTGCTCATGTCGTGCACCAAAAGGGAGTCCTGCGGCGTGATGGACAGGGCGCAGAGAAACCCCGCGCCCTCGTCGCCTTCGCGCAAAGGGACGCGCAGTCCTGAACCGTCGGCCGCCAGGACCACGATTCTGGTCAGCGAGCGAGCGTCGCGGGCCAAAAAGGCGACCCAGGCGCCCTGCCCGGACCAGACCGGAGAAGACGCGGCGAAAAGCGCAGACGCGATCTTCCTCTCAGCTGCGCTCTTTGCATCATAAATCCACAAATCGGACATTTCCTCGGGATTTTTGCCCTCGCTCGGCCGGAAAAAGGCGATCAGCCGACCGTCCGCGCATGACCCGGGTCGTGCGCCCCGGATCAGCCGCTTCTGATTCCCGCCCTCGCCATCGCAGCTCCAGATCCAGCCCTGACGCTCATAGATCAGAACGTCATCCGCCGCGCCGCGCGATTGCGGGACCTTCGACAGTCCATCGGAGGCGGCACCGGCCGTCAGCGCAAAAAGACAAAAAACAAGAGCCAGCACTGCCGCAGCGCTTGAAACAGACCGCCTCATAAAACCTCCTGCGGGACTCGTCCCGGCATGTCCGACCATCCTGTCCCGTCACAGCCCAGCCCCTTCAGGACTCGGCGGAAAGCGCCTCGCAACGCATCATCAAAAGGATCTCCGCGCTTTTGGGCCCCAGATCACGATGCTTCTCGGGCAGGCGCACGGACGTGATCAGCTCCAGTTCGCGCCGCGCCCGCTCCAGCTGCTCGCCGCCCTGGTCCGCCGCCACCATCCGAAAAAAACTCTCCATTATCCCGGCCTTGTCGAGTTCCAGCAGCAGGCGCACCCGCGTCGAAGGTTTTAGGCCGTCATAACATCCGGCGGCCATGTGCCAGCGCGCGGCCAGACGCCCGGCCGCGCCATGGCGGTTCGGAAGACGCAAGCGCCGAGCCAGGCTTTGGGCCATGTCCGGACCGACCGCCTCGTGCCCGTGATGATGGGGCAGAAGTTCGGGGGCCGTCACGGTCTTGCCCAGGTCGTGGCACAGCGCCATCCAGACCCCAAGGCCGTCTCCGGCGCACCGGTCCATGACCCTGGCGGTATGCTCCAGCACGCTCGCATCGTGAAACCGGGGCGGACCGGCCGGAATCGCGTGCGCGTCCCTGAACTCGGCCAGCCACGGCGCGAGCTTGTCCCCGGCCTGCAGCACGCGCAGAAAATTTCCCGGCACAGAGGCGGCGCAGGCCTTCAAGACCTCCTGTCCGACTCTTTCCGCCGCCACCTGAGCGAGCGCTTCGACCGTGACGCCGCGCATGGCCTCCACGAGCTGCGCATGCACCGCGAAATCGGGAAATGCAGCGGCAAAACGGGCCGCGCGGATCGCCCGCAGGGGATCGGCCAGAAAATTGGCCGGGGCCACGGGGCGCAGAATCTTTTCATGCAGGTCCGAAAGCGCCCGGGGATGGGCCACAATCTCGCCGGACTCGTCCCTGGCCAGGGCGTTTATGGTCAAATCACGGGAACAAAGATCGTCCTCGATGCTCGAAAAATCCGAAAGGGTGTACTGGCGGGACCCGCGCACAAAGACCGGGATGCCCTGGCCGACCCTGGTCAGGCCCGGCACCCGTTGCCGCAGTTCCCTTTCGTCCCCGCCGATGGCCACGAAATCAAGATCCACGGGTTCCTGGCCCCGCACCTGATCACGCACGGCCCCGCCGACAAGATAGATTTTCATGCCTGCTCCGCGTGCTCGCGCAGCATCTGGGCCTGGACGCAACGCAGGATTTCAAAGCTGAACTCTCCGTCAAGCGCCTCGATCACCGCGCCAAGAGAGGCCGCGCCGCGCAGCCGCATGGACCCGATGCTCTCCTCGATGCGGGAGAGTTGGCCGCGGGTCAGCCCCGTAACCTCCGCCGCCGAGACATGTCCCTGGGCGATGGCCTTGACCAGATGCCCGTAAATGGTGGCAGGCTTCAGCCCCCTGGCCCCGGCCACCGCCTCGACGGTCCCGTTTTCCCGAAACAGCTCCAGGCTGGTCTGTTCCGTGACAGACAGGACCTGCGCCCCGGACGTTGTCTTCTGCACGCGCGGCGCGGGAGCATCCGGCACGTCATTCGGACGGCCGTGTTCGGACTCATGGCGTTGCAGAACCTCGGCAAAACGCTCCCCATAGGCCGTAAGCTTCATCCGCCCCACCCCGCTGATGCCAAGCAGATCCTCGACGCCTCGCGGCCTGTAGCGCACCATCTCCAAAAGAGTCCGATCCGAAAAAACCGCGTAGGGCGGCACGCCCTGTTCGCGGGAAATCTCCAGCCGCAATGCGCGCAGACTTTCCCAGAGTTCGCGGGCCTCGGGCGAGGACACCTCCGCCACCTTGGACACAGGCGACTTTTGTCCCCCCTTCACCGGGACCGGGTCGCGGCGCAGCGCGACAGTCCGCCCGCCCTT
Source organism: Desulfomicrobium baculatum DSM 4028 (assembly GCF_000023225.1). NCBI lineage: Bacteria > Pseudomonadati > Thermodesulfobacteriota > Desulfovibrionia > Desulfovibrionales > Desulfomicrobiaceae > Desulfomicrobium > Desulfomicrobium baculatum. Next base: position 710,468 of record NC_013173.1, on the reverse strand, counting down.
CATGACTTCCCAGCTTTGGGCATTGAGCTTCAAGGCTCCATACCCCTCCATGTCCACGTCGGCCAGACCCGCAGCCACCAGTTGGCGGTAGACACTCAGCCACTCCGGCCGGGAGAGCTCCGTGCCGATGCCGAACGTCGAGACCGTCTCATGGCTCCAGCGCTCAACGGCCCGCGTCTGCTTGCCGACCAGCACATCGGCCAGATGCCCTGCGCCAAAACCTTCCTTGACCCGGTAAATGGTGGACAGAGCCTTCTGGGCCGCTACCGTCCCGTCCCAGGATTCAACGGGATTCAGGCAGATGTCGCAGTTGCCGCAGGGCCGGGGCAGGTCTTCCCCGAAATAGCGCAGCAGCACCTGCCGCCGGCAGTTGGTGGTCTCGCAGTACCCCAAGAGAGAGGTCAGTTTTTGCTGCTTGAGCCGCTCGTGCCGCGCCCGGCTTTCGCCGCGCCCTTCTCCGATATCGACGGGGAGACGGGATGATCCCGCGTCCATGGCCACCAGTCGGCGCAGCATGGCGATGTCGCCCAGGCCGTAGGTCATGAGGGCCACGGCGGGCAAACCGTCGCGCCCGGCGCGGCCCGTCTCCTGATGATAGGCCTCAAGGCTGGTGGGCGGATCGAGATGGACCACGAAACGCACGTTGGGCTTGTCCACGCCCATGCCGAAAGCCACGGTGGCGACCATGATCACCCCGTCCTCGCGCATGAAACGCTCCTGGTTGCGCTCGCGCGTGGCCGGATCCAGCCCGGCATGATAGGGCAGGGCCGCAAAACCCTGCTTGCACAGGCTCGCGGCCGTGGCCTCGACCTTCTTGCGGGACATGCGGTAGACGATGCCCGCCTCGCCGGGAGACTGCGAGCGCAGGAAATTCGCGAGCTGCTGCTCCGGGTGATCCTTCAGGGCGACGAGATAGCGGATGCCCGGCCGGTCAAAGCCCGAGGCAAAGACCTGCGCCGATTCCAGACGCAGCTGCCGGATGATGTCCGCCCGGGTCAAATCATCCGCCGTTGCGGTCAGGGCCAGACGCGGCACATCCGGAAAACGCTCGGCAATCATCCCGAGGCGGGTGTACTCCGGCCGAAAATCGTGGCCCCATTGGGACACGCAGTGCGCCTCGTCAATGGCGAAAAGCGCCAGCGGGATGCGCCCGAGCTGTTCCAGAAAACCGGGCAGGAACAGTCGCTCCGGGGCGACATAAATCAGGTCCAGCCGTCCGGCCAGCAGCTCGGCCTCCACGCTACGGGCCTCGGCCGCCGAAAGCGAGGAGTTGAGATAGGCGGCGCGCACCCCGTTCTGGGTCAGGCTCTGCACCTGGTCGCGCATGAGCGCGATGAGCGGCGACACGACCACTGCGGTGCCGGGCCGGATCAGGGCCGGAATCTGGTAGCACAGGGACTTTCCCCCGCCGGTGGGCATGAGCACCACGGCGTCGCGACCGGCCAGCAGGGTTTTGATAATGGCTTCCTGCGGTCCGACGAACCCGTCGTAACCAAAAACCGTACGCAGAATATCACAAGGTTTGGGCATGAAGACCTCGGTCAAGGATGATTTGGGCTCTGCCCTACTCAAAGCGTGGAGCTTCTGTCAAAGTACGCAGGTCTGAGCGGCGGAATATCCTCTTTAATCCCGCCGGATAGGCACTGCGTTCCACCAAATATGCCTATGCTGGCTTTATCGCGACCATCCACGGAATAATTGCGGGCTGCCGGATGATTCCGGCGACAAGAACCCGCGCGGATCAAGGTTTTTAGACCCGGCGCGGAATCAATGCAAGGAGTCTGCCCGCCGGCCCCGCAGCCTTGAAAATCGGCGCACGCGCAGGATCAAGAATCAAGCGTTCACCAGCGAAATGCGGCATCACGGCCATCGGCCATCAGCCGTCATCATCACCGCCCGGCGACAACGACGCGCACGCTCCTGCACGCATTGCTTGAACAATATCAAAGAGTAGGATATGTTTAAAGAATTGTTGACACCCTGCACCCCCGGAGGAAACACATGCATCTCTTCATGCTTCTCGTCCTGAGTTTCATTCTGCACACAGGCACCGCCCACGCGGAACCAGACGTGGCGGGCTTCATCAAGACCACCGAAGGGAGCGGACAAATACTGCGCGCGGGTGATGTCATTGCGGCCGGGATTGGGGACGTCCTGTATGTAAGCGACACTGTCACCACCTCCGATCAAAGCACGCTCGGAATCATGCTGGAAGACGACACGGTCATCTCCCTTGGTCCAAACAGCCGTCTCGAACTGAGCGACTTCGCCTTTGCGCCCCAGGAAGAAAAATTTTCCATCGCCATACGTCTGCTCAAAGGCTCTTTTGCCTATATGTCCGGGGTCATCGGCCGCCTTGCCCCCGAAAAAGTTCACATCGAAACCCCGGACGCGGTCATCGCCGTGCACGGCACGCGCTTTCTGGTCCGGGTGGTGGAATAATGATCGCACGCATTCTTCTGCTCATCCTTTGCCTGGCCTTTGCCGGCTGCGCAACCAAAGGTACAACCGTGGTCCTGCTCGAAGACCTTGACGGCTCGGTAGGACAGGTCCAGGTCAGCACTCCGGCCGGAACGCAACATCTGTCCGCCGCCGGGCACAGCACACGGGTCAGCGACTCCTCGGCCACGCCGGACGCCCTGCGCACCCTTGACCAAAAAAAGATTGAACGCGAGTACGGTCCGGTTCTTCAGGCCATGCCCACTCCTCCCGAGACCTTTCTGCTCTATTTTGAATTCGGCAGATCGGAACTGACCGCCGAATCGAAACCCGTTCCGCCCATGATCATTGAAGCCATCACCCGCCGAAATTCCCGCGATGTACGCATCAACGGCCACTCGGACACGATCGGGCAGCGCGAGGACAACGCCCGCCTTTCCCTGGAACGGGCGGAGGGCGCGCGGGACATCCTGATCAAAGAAGGTATCGACCCGTCCATCATGCAGGTCTTTTCCCATGGTGAGGGCAACCTCCTCATCCCCACCGCCGACGATACCCCCGAACCGAGGAACCGCCGCGTGGAGGTGCTGGTCCGCTGACCACCCGCGCGTCCAGGCATCAACACATGAAGCGACACAGATACCGCCGCCGGGACATTCTTCGCCTGCTGGGCACCGGATGCGTCATCACGATCTGCATCGTGATCCTGCATGTCGCACGCCCGGAATTGCTCGTCCATTTCGAGCGCAAGGTCTACGATGTACTGCTGTCCCAAAGCCGTCAGCGCCCCCCGAGCCCTGTGCCCGTGCTCATCGCCATCGACGACAAATCCCTGGCCGATCTCGGGCAATGGCCCTGGCCGCGACATGTGCTGGCACGCCTGATCACCCGCCTGCATGAAGCCGGCGCAGACATCGTGACCCTGGACCTGATCCTCTCGGCACGCGACAGGACCTCCCCGCTGCTGATCCAGGAAGAGCTGCGCCGAGACACGGGATTCTCAATTGATCTTGAAGGGTTGCCTCGCACCAGACTGGACCATGACCACCTGCTGGCAGAAGCGCTGGCAAAAATGCCGACCGTTCTGGGTTACAAACTGCTCTTTACCCCCACCGGCAGCGACGAACCCTTCTGCAACGTTCATCCGATCCTCTCCGGACAAACCATATCTGCCGCGTTTTCACTGCACGCGGCCGAGAACGCCGTCTGCCCCCTGACGATCCTGAACGCGGCCGCGACAAATTCAGGTTTCATCAACGCCCTGCCCGACTCCGACGGAGTCATCCGGCGGACCCCGCTCATGGCGCTGCACGCAGGCGAACTGCTGCCAAGCCTGATCCTGGCCACGGTCATGACCCGGGGTGAAACCGCCATTGGCCTGGGGCAGGACGCCGACGGCGGCTTCGTGCAGTTTGGACGCAAGCGTACGCACATCGACGCCCAGGGCAATGTGCTGCTCAGATATCGCGGCCCCAGCGGCACCTTCACCACGTACTCCGCGACCGATATCCTCAGCGCCCCCCTGCCCGATTTACATGGTCGCGTGGCCATTGTCGGCCCCACCGCCTCAGGGCTTGGCGACAATCATCCGACCCCCGTGGACCGCGTCTTTCCGGGCATAGAGGTCCACGCCACCCTGCTCGACAACCTGCTCCAGAAAGACACCCTGATCCGCCCGGCCTGGGCCATCGGGGCGGAAGCATGCGCCATCGTGCTAGTCGGCCTCCTGTCGAGCTTGCTGATGATGTCCGCCGGTCCCTTGGCCTGCGCGGCCGGTCTGGTCCTGGGAGCGACCGGGGTGTGGAGCGCCAGCCTCTGGCTGCTGAACGGACCCGGCTACTGGATTTCACCCTTGTCCACGGAAATAATCCTGCTCGGCAACATGGCTCTTTTAAGCCTCGTCAAATACGGCATGGAGGAGCGTGAACTGCGCATCCGCAGCCAACAACTGCTGCACGCCCAAGACGCCACCATCATGAGCCTCACCGCGCTGGCCGAAACCCGCGACCCCGAAACCGGAGGGCACATCCGGCGCACTCGCGAGTATATCCTCGTTCTCGCCAGCGTCCTGGCCAGGAAAACAAAATTCAAAAAGCATCTCGACCGGGAGACCATCGAACTGCTCTACAAATCCGCCCCCCTGCACGATATCGGCAAGGTCGGCATCGCCGACAGCATCCTGCTCAAGCCGGGCATGCTGACCCGCGAAGAGTTCACGGAGATGCAGCGCCACACTGTCCTTGGGGCCGAAACCCTGGCCGAGGCGGAACGCCAGAGCACGGACAGCGGCGACCGTTCCTTCCTCGGCCTGGCGCGGGAAATCGCCCTCTCCCACCATGAAAAATGGGACGGCAGCGGTTATCCCCAGGGGCTCAAAGGAGAGGACATCCCTCTTGGAGGCAGGCTCATGGCGCTGGCCGACGTCTATGACGCGCTGGTCACAAAACGCGTCTACAAGGACGCCATGACGCATGAAGAGGCCTGTCAAATCATCCTGGATGGGCGCGGCTCCCATTTCGACCCGGATGTGGTCGACGCATTCGAACAGTCTCGGCATGAGTTCATGAAGATCAGTACCCGCTACGACTGAGCCTTGCACAGGCCGAGACCGGGACGCAGCCGCAGGCTTGTCCTTCCCCCCGGCCCCATGTATGTCCCGCACATCGGGCAGACGACGCCCTTTTCCATCCACATCCAGCACCAACACAACATGACCCTCTACGCCTTTCTCGGAGCCCTGGAACAGGGTTTTTTATACGGCATCATGGCCCTCGGGGTGTACCTGACCTTTCGCATCCTCGACTTTCCGGATCTGACCGTGGACGGCAGCCTGCCGCTGGGGGCTTCGGTCAGCGCCGTGACCATCACCGCCGGGCACAGCCCGTACCTGGCCCTTTTGCTGGCCTCGATGGCAGGATTTCTGGCCGGAGCGGTGACCGCGATCCTGAACACCAAGCTCAAAATTCTGCACCTCTTGGCCTCCATCCTGACCATGATCTCACTTTATTCCATCAATATCAGGATCATGGGCGGTCCCAATGTGGCGCTTCTCGGCACGCCGTCGGTGCTGACGGACCTCGAGAATCTGGGACTGCCACTCTATCAGCTCACCCCCGTGTTCTTTTTCGTTGTCGCAGCCCTCATCACGACCGGCCTGATCTGGTTTCTGCACACCGAATACGGGCAGGCCATGCTGGCCACCGGCGACAACCGGCAGATGATCACCTCGCAGGGCGTGAACACGGACAATGTCATCATTTTCGGCGTGGGCCTCTCCAACGCTCTGGTCGCCTTCAGCGGTGCGCTCATCGCCCAGAACCAGGGCGCGGCGGACGTGAACATGGGCGTGGGCACCATTGTCGCGGGACTGGCCTCCGTCATCCTCGGCGAAACGGTCTTCGGCAAGGCGACCATCGCCAGGGCCTGCATCGCGGTCATCGTCGGTTCCATCCTCTACCGCACCGCCATCGCCCTGGCGCTGGGATCCAGGCTCGGCAGCTTTTCCTTCACCCCCAGCGACCTGAATCTGATCACCGCCTTTCTGGTCATCGTGGCCCTGACCTCGCCCATGCTCAAGCAGAGGTTCACCCGATGATCCGCGTCCACGCCATCAACAAGTATTTTCACCGCGGCAGCGTGAACGAAGTGCACAGCCTTCGGGACCTGTCCATCGACATCGAGCAGGGCGACTTCGTCACCATCATCGGCTCCAACGGCGCGGGCAAATCGACCTTTCTGTCCTGTCTGGCCGGAACCCACTCCCTGGACTCCGGGAGCATCGCCATGGCCGAAACCGACGTGACCCGCTGGCCCGAACACAAGCGCGCCCGCTTCATCGGCCGGGTCTTCCAGGACCCGTTGATGGGCACCTGCGGGAGCGGCTCCATTGCCCAGAACCTGGCCCTGGCCCAGAAACGCGGACAGCGGCGCGGCCTGTCCCGGGGCGTCAAGGCGGCCGACAAGGAGGCCTTTCGCCTGCTCCTGCGCCCCCTTGGGCTTGGGCTTGAAGACCGCCTCCAGGACCGGGCGGGCCTCCTCTCCGGCGGACAGCGCCAGGCCTTGACCATGGTCATGGCCACTCTAGTTCGACCGGAACTGCTGCTCTTGGACGAACATACCGCGGCCCTTGATCCCAAGACCGCAAGCCAGATCCTGGAGCTGACCCGAAACATCGTCACCGAGCACGGCCTGACCACGCTCATGGTCACCCACAACATGCATCAGGCGCTGACCCTCGGCAACCGGCTGATCATGATGCACCGGGGCCGCATCATCTTCGACGTGCGCGGAAAGGAAAAGGCGGGGCTGACCGTGGAGGACCTGCTGGACAAGTTCCAGAGCCAGGCGGACGCGGAAGTTTCGGACCGGATGCTGCTGGGCTGATCTTCAGCACACTCTTTGCTATGTCATAAACCGGCAAGGAGGAAAAATGAAACACGACACGCGCCTGTACCGCATCCCGCTCATGACGGCCATGGGGCTGATCATGGCTCTTGGCGTCTGGATCTTATGGTCCTGGCAGGGATATTCCGAGCGCTCCATGGATTGGCGCCGCCAACGCGCCCAGGACAGCTTCGCCACCCTGAACGCGGTCATCGCGTCCATGAGCAACGGAGAACTGACCGACTGGAAACAGATCGAGACGGTGCTCTCAAGCGTCATCCGCGGTTCGCGCACCCTCTTTGTCGTGGTCCAGGGCCGCCACGGTCGTCTGGTCCAGACCGGGACGATGCCGGAGTTTCTGATGACCAACAGCACCCGGGGCGAAATTCAAACGGACGACCTGTTTGTCATGTGGTCCCCCCTGCAACCCTCCCATATCCCCGCCAACTGGACCGAGGCGCTCGAATCGATCAACCTCGGCCTTGGCCTGTGGCCACGCAGCAACCCGGTCATGTACCTGGGTTTTCGCAGCAGCACGGAAAATTTCACCTCTTCCTGGTTCTGGCAGCGTCAGGCCCCCATCTTCGCCTCCGCCCTGGTCTGCATCCTCGCCGTCACGGCCGTCTGGATCACGGGCATCCGCCGCCGCATCCTGGCCGGGGAACTGGCCTCCGAGCGCATCCGCAGCGCCCATCTGGAAGAACTCGGCCTGGCCGCCGCAGGGCTGGCCCACGAGACCAAGAACCCGCTCGGCATCATCATGGGCATGGCCCAGCAGATCGAGGCCAGGCACGATATCCCGGCCGAAAGCCGGGCCATGCTCGGATACATCATGGACGAGGTGGACAAGGCCTCGTCGCGGCTGGGCAATTTTATGAACTTCGCCCGTCAGCGCAAGCCCAGCCTCGCGCCCGTACGCATCGACAGACTCTGCCATGAAGTTGCCCACATCCTCGGCCCCGACTTCGAAGCCGGCGGAGTCGAGCTTCTGAGCCAGGTCAAGGCCACCAGCATCTACGCCGACGAAGTCATGCTGCGCCAGGTGCTGGTCAATCTGCTTTTAAACAGCCTGCACGCCTCGGCGGCAGGCACGACCGTACGAATAGTGCTCGGCAGGCAGGGGCGCAGGATGGAACTCTGCGTGGAGGATCAGGGGCGCGGCATCCCCGCCGAACTGCTCCCGGACATCTTCAAGCCCTACGTCAGCGGCTCGGCCACCGGGCACGGACTGGGACTGGCCATTGTCAAACGCGTGGTCGAGGCTCATGGTTGGAAGATAAGCGCCCGGTCCATACGGGGCCAAGGCACGACCATGACCATTTCCGGTATCAAACCCGCAAGAGAGACTTCATGAACAGATCCATCCTGGTTGTCGACGACGAGATCCGCTACCGTGAACTTTACGCCCGCGTGCTGCGCGATGCGGGATTTGACGTGCATGAAGCCGGGAGCGCGGCCGACGCCCTGGAATTTATGGACCGCCGGACTCCGGACATGGTCGTAAGCGATGTGCGCATGCCGGCAGAGAGCGGGCTCGATTTGCTGCGCCGGGTACGGGCAGAAAAACCGGAGCTGCCTTTTCTGCTGGTCACGGCCTATGCCGATGTGCGCGAGGCCGTGGACGCCCTCAAGCTCGGGGCCGTGGATTACCTGGCCAAGCCCGTGGATCTGGACGAATTGCTCGCCGCCGTGCGCGACACCTTGGGCGTGGGCGCCGGCGCCGGAGGAGAGATCCCCGCCGCGTCACTGACGGGCATCGTGGCCGAAAGCCTGGCCATGCGCTCCGTGCTGCGCGACGCCTACCGCGTGGCCCCCAGCGACGCCACGATCCTGCTGACCGGCGAGAGCGGCAGCGGGAAAGAGATCGTGGCGCAGTTCATTCATCGGCACAGCGCCCGCAGCGCCAAGCCGCTGGTTCCGGTCAATTGCGCGGCCATCGCCCCGACCCTGCTGGCCAGCGAGCTGTTTGGACATGAAAAAGGCGCCTTCACCGGGGCCGTGACCAAACGCAAGGGATATTTCCGCGAAGCCCACGAGGGGACTCTTTTTCTCGACGAAATCGGCGACATGCCCTTGGAACTGCAGCCGTCCCTGCTACGGGCCACGGAAACGGGCCGCATTACCCCGGTGGGCTCGGACAAGGAGACCGTCATCGACTGCAGGCTCATCGCGGCCACCAACCATGACCTGGAAACCGACGTGGCCGAGGGCCGCTTTCGCCAGGACCTCTATTACCGCTTGAACGTCATCACCATCGATATCCCGCCCCTGCGGGAGCGCCCCGAGGACATCCCGCCCCTGGCACGCCTCTTCCTGAACAAGGACAAAACCGAAGCACGGCGCCTCTCGCGCGCGGCCATGCAGACCCTCATCAGCCACCCCTGGCCGGGCAACGTGCGCGAACTGGCCAACGCCATGGCCCATGTGCGGCTCCTGAGCCAGACCGACGTCATCCTGCCCGAACATCTGCCCCCGGCCGTGCGCAAGTCTGCCGGCAAGGCAGCGCCGGAATCCCGCATTCCCGTGGAGCAAGATGCCCCGGCCCAGACCAAGACCCTCGAACAGCACGAAATCGAAGCCGTCACCGCCGCCCTCAAGCACACCAAAGGCAACCGCACCCACGCGGCCCAGCTGCTCGGCATCACCAGACGCGGGCTCATCTACAAGCTCAAGCGTCTCGGGCTTGAATAAGGGCTTCTTTTCGGATGTGAAAAGAATGCTCAGGCACACCCGCGCTGCATAAATTTTATACACCCGCCGCCCATGTCATTGCCGTCGTCTGGTGGCGCGTTCCCCGCCAGACGTCGCTTCCGCCTCTTGGCACGCCCCTTGCGATGGAATCCTCCAATAATCCCAGGAGGAAAACCATGAACGCCTTATTCAAAAATACACGACTGCCGCTCCTTATGACCCTGCTCTGCCTTCATTTTCTTGCCGTGCCGGTCCAGGGCGCACAGGGATTGCCCCGGGAATCGCAGCACCCTGCCGAACAGGAAATCAGGAAAAGGGGTTCCCGCGCGGACGGTCAGAGCCGCCCCGTCATAGAGACCACCAAAGATGCCGGCGACCATGACAGGCAAGGCCGGAAAAATAAGGAGCATTCACAGCGCCGAAAAGAGAAAATCGACCATCAGGGCCAGACCCGGCCCAAAGCGCCTTCCGCCGCGCAGCGCGCTGTCAATGACAGACCTGGCTCACTGGGCCGGATTCCGACATCCAAAGACCTTGGCACGGTGACGCCCCCGGCCGATCTCCTGCGCCTGGACCCGAAGCCGGAACGGGCCAGGCATGACTCTTCCGTACAGCGCCGAAACAAAGACCGCCGCGCTGATCATGTCGTGCAGCCCCGGCAGAAAAGTTCCGTGCACAACAGCCTTGTTTTGAACCGCGACGCAGACAGGCATGATGGCCGCCGCGATGTGAGGCGGCCGCAGGTCGATTACCGCAAGGATTACAGGACAGGCGGAGACAGTCGCAGGCACTCGCCGCAGGTGCGCCACGACAACGGCCCGCGCCACCGGCCCGCAGTCGTCAAACACGTGATCCACAAGATCCCTTCGCGCCATGCGGTCGTCATGCATGGCCGGGACAGATATCATTATTATTCCGGCAGGTTCTACCGCCCCTGGAACAGCGGCTTCATCCTGGTGCGCCCGCCGCTCGGGCTGGTCGTACTGAACATTCCGCTGGGCAGCCGCATGGTCCTCTCGGCCGGCATCACCTACCATGTCTTCGGTGACGTCTATTACCGCCGGGTGCCCATGGGCTATCAGGTCGTGGAGCCGATCCGCAGCCACGCCGCAAACCGGCCGGACCGGGTGGAGGTCATCATCGACCTGCTGAACGTCCGCTACGGCCCGGAAGCAAGCGAGGAGGTCATCGCTCAGGTCGACCGTTACACGACCCTGCGGGTTCTTGGCAGTGCCCCCGGATGGCTCTACGTGGAAGTGGAGGGAGACGATCTGCGCGGATGGGTCATGGACCGCTATGTCAGCGCCAACAGCGCCCAAGGCTGAGACAGTTCCCTGAAACTCCTAAAAAAACGGCGGGGTAATGTCTCTGCCGTTTTTTTAGCGCCCGAGGCGGCGCATCAGTTCAAGGGCCATGCCGTGGCGATTGAAGGGAGGGATGATGTAGACCCCGGCGAAATGCGACCAGGCATATTCAAGAAGTTCCCAGGCAATGTCGACGCCCTCCTCCTGGCCGTGGTCTCCGGCGCGGGCCATGCGCTCGCGGGTTTCAAGCGGAATCTCGATGCCTGGAAACTCGTTGTGCAGAAACTCCGCGTTGCGGCTGCTGGCCAGCGGCATGATGCCAAGCACAATGGGCGCTTTTATGTGCCTCGTGGCTGCCAGGATCTCGTCCACGCGCGCCCTGGAATAGACGGGCTGGGTCAGGAAATAGCTCGCACCGGCCGCCATCTTTTTCTCCATGCGTCCGACCTGCAGGGCCATGTTGCGGGTGTTGGGGTTGAAGGCGCCGCCAATGCAGAAATTGACGGGCAGGCGCATGGAGTCGCCATAGTGGTTGCGTCCCTGATTGAACCCGGCCAGGAGTTCCATGAGCTCCAGAGAGCGCAGGTCGTACACACCCGAGACCCGCTCCGCGCTCCCGGCCGAGGGCGGGTCCCCGGTCACGGCCAATACGTTGTGCAGCTTTGAAGCGGCCAGCCCCATGATGGTCGATTGCATGCCGACCAGGTTGCGGTCGCGGCCCGTCATGTGCACCACCACATCCACCCCGGTCCTGGCCCGGACCATGCCTGCCAGCACGATATTGGACAGGCGCGGCACGGCCAGCGGATTCTCGGCGATGGTGATGGCGTCCACGCCCGCGGCGCTCAAGGCCTCGGCCGCCGCCAGGACCGGCTCCACATCCAGATGCTTGGGCGGGTCGAGCTCCACCAGGATGACCTTGCCCTCGCCCAGGCGGCGGGAAAGGCGCGTCGGCGCGGCCGTCTGCGTTTTGATCTCGTCCGGCGACACGGAAATGATCCGCGCCTCCGGCGAACCCGCGTCCAGGGCGCGCACCAGGGCCGCGATGTGCTCCGGCGCGGTGCCGCAGCAACCACCCAGAAGGCGCGCGCCATAGGTCGCGCAAGCCGCCGTGCGGCGAGCGAAATACTCGGGCGAGGAAGCGTAGATAAGCCGATCGCCCGAGGACTCCGGAAATCCCGCGTTAGGGAGCACCGAGAGCGGAACGGTCACGGGGCCCAGTCCCTGCACTACCTCCAGGGCATTCTTGGGTCCGATTCCGCAGTTGAGTCCCACCACGTCGGCTCCGGCCCGGATCAGCGCATCGAAACATTCACGGGCCGTGTGTCCGGAATGGGTCCGTCCGCGCTGGGTAAAAACCATCTGCGCGGCCACGGGCACGGAAACGCATGCCTTGACCCCGCGCAGGGCGGTCAAAAGGAGGGACAGGCTGGCAAAGGTCTCAAGCATGATGAAATCAACGCCCCCTTCCACCAACGCCAGGGCCTGCTGGCTGAAAACATCCTCCATTTCCTCCTGGCTGACCGCATCCAGGCCCATGCGGCCTAGGGGCCCCATGGCTCCGGCCACCCAGCGCCCTGCCCCGGCCTCGCCGCGCGCCAGTTCCGCGCCGCGCAGGTTGATCTCGCGGGTCGTGTGCGCCAGATCATAACGCCCGAGCTTGACCCTGTTGGCCCCAAAGGTGTTGGTCTCGAGGATCTCCGCGCCCGCGTCCGCATAGGCCTTGTGGATGGACTGCACCAGGGCCGGCTCGGTCAGGTTCAAGGCGTCGTAACAGGACGAGCTGTCCACGCCGCGATCAAACAGCAGCGAGCCCATGGCCCCGTCGGCCACTACCACCCGCTCGCCCAGAACGGTCATGATATGCTTCTTCACCGTCCACCCTCCAGATCGGCCAGGCAGACCCTGTACACGCCCGATACGTCGCGTTGCACGGTCCGGGCGTATTGAACCGCCGGGTAGCCGAACATCATGGCGTACATGGAGCGGTGATCGGCCGGGATGCCCAAGGCTCGGCCCAACTCTGGAACCACGCTCTGCAGGGCCCAGCGCGCAAAACCGCACCACACCGTGCCCAGCCCCAGACTGTGGGCCATGAGCTCGAAATAGGACAGGGCGATGAACGGGTCCGCATCCGGAGCGGCCGAGTCCCTGGGCGCGGAGGCGATGATCATGTGCGGGGCCTTGCGGTAGATGATGTCCCGGCCCTGATCGTAAGGGGCGACCATCTTGGCGAAGAATTCCATGCCGTCGGGCAGGCTGTCATCCGCCACGGCCTTGCGGATGCCTTCCATGGTCCGGACGCGGATTTCCTCCATCACATCCCGGTCATCGACCAGGGTGAAGCGAAGGTTGCGCTGATTCTTGCCGGTAGGCGCATGCGCGACCACATCCATGAGCCGGTCCAGGACCTTCCCGTCAACACACTCAGGGCTGAAACGGCGCACGGACCGGCGGCTCTTGATCAGATTTTCCAGCGCACCCGGGGACGGCGGCAGAATCCGGGCGCTCTGATCCGGGTCCTTGCCCAGAATGGAAAGGGCTGCTGTGGGGCAGACGGCCAGGCAGTGCTGACAACCAATGCAATACGATTCCCGGTGCTCGGGTATGCGCGGCAAGCCGCCATCCATGTCGATGATCGACACGGGGCAGTCGGCTGCGCATTCTCCGCACTGTATGCAGCGGGTTTCATCGATGATAAAATCAAGCATGCTTCCTCCAAAAGTCATGGTCGGCGATCACTTTTCCTCCTACGGCCTGATCGGTGGATGCACAAGTGCGCAACCTTACTGCATGGTCCTTGACTTCATGCAATCCTGTTGCATAGATTTCCTTCCCAAAGCATGGAGGAAAAATGAGAAAAATTCTTTGCCTGTTCACACTGTTCTTGAGCGTGATCTCAGCCTCGGCTCAGGCCGGGCCGCTCGCCTTCGTGACCATCACCCCGCAAAAATACTTCGTCGACAAGGTCAGCGGCGGCGAGGTTCCCGTTTCGATCATGGTCGAGCCCGGGGCCAATCCCCACGCTTACGAACCACGTCCCAGACAGATGGCCGAACTGGCCACGGCAAGCATCTATTTCACCATCGGCGACAGCTTCGATCAGACTTGGCTTGAGCGGATCACGAGCGCAAGCCCAGGAATGACCGTGGTGCACACGGCCGAGGGTATCACCAAAATTCCCATGAAAGAAGAACATGGCCATGGGGAAGAGCACGCCGGGGACGGACACGAGGGTAAGCCGCACGATGCCTATGAAGCCCGGAACCCTGATCACGACGACCGCGATCACGGCACGCTGGACCCGCACATCTGGCTCGACCCGGCGCTGGTCAAGATTCAGGTAGCCAGCATCCGCGACGGCCTCTCCACTGTCGACCCTGAGCGGGCGGACCTCTACGCCGCCAATGCCCGCGCCTTTGAGCAGGAATTGGACGCGCTGGACCGGGAAATCCGTTCCATTCTGCAGCCGCTGCCGCAGGAAAAGCGCACGTTTCTTGTCTTCCATCCTTCCTGGGGCTATTTTGCCAAAGCCTATGGTCTGACCCAGGCTTCCATCGAGGTGGACGGCAAGGAGCCAAGCCCCAAGGATCTGGCGCGGATCATCGCCGCCGGCAAGGAATCGGGGGCGCAGGTTGTTTTTGTTCAGCCCCAGTTTTCGCAGAAAAGCGCCGCCGTCATCGCCAAACAGATCGGAGCCAGGATTGTTCGCCTCGACCCCCTGGCCGCGGATTGGGCCGAAAACCTGCGCAGCGCGGCCCGCGCCTTTGCCGACGCCCTGGAATAAAGAATCCTTAAAAAAACCATGACGCCGGGCAGCCGTAAAGCACGGCCCCCATCAACACAAACCAGGACCCGCATGCACGCCCACGACCATTCCTGCCCCACCTGCACCGGACACGGCCATCCGCTCATACCGGAGCCGCATTTCAAACCCTTGCCCGGCACCGGGGTCCCGGTCATCGAGCTTCAGGACGTCAGCTTCGCCTACGACGAACGGGAAGTGCTCTCGGGCGTCGATCTGAAGATCTCAAGCGGCGACTTCATGGCCGTCATCGGTCCCAACGGCGGGGGCAAGACCACCCTGGTCAAGCTTATCCTCGGACTGCTCGCGCCCAAGTCCGGGACGGTGCGCGTGCTCGGGGCCGATCCGCTCTCCGTGCGACCCGCTGTGGGCTATGTGCCGCAACACGCGCTTATCCAGCCAAGTTTTCCGGTCACGGTGCAGGAAGTGGTCCTGCTGGGACTGCGCCGCCAGGGCGGGTTGCTCTCGCTTGCGCGCTGGCCCGGCTACCACGCCCGGGACAAGGCAAAAGCAGTGGAGACCCTGCGCATGGTGGACATGGCCGATCTGGCCACGCGCCGCTTCGACGCCCTCTCCGGCGGGCAGAAGCAGCGCGTCCTGGTGGCCCGGGCCCTGGTCTCGGACCCGGCGCTGCTGCTCTTTGACGAGCCCACTTCAAACATCGACCCCCAGGGCAAGGTCTGCCTTTTCGACCTGCTCTCGGCGCTGAGTTCCTCCATCACCATCGTCATGGTCAGCCACGACCTCATCTCCGCCTCCACGCGCATCTCAAGCGTGGCCGTGGTCAACCGCAAACTCATCCAGAACAGGAGCCGGGAGCTGACCCCCGCCATGCTCGAACTCATCTACGGCACTCACGACGCATCCTGCCCCCTGGACGAGTACATCAAGGGCGTGTCCTCCATCTTCGGCCAGACCGGGCCAAGGAGTTCCGTATGAGCTCTGTTCTCGGCATGGAATTCATGCAGAACGCCCTGATAGCGGGCCTGCTGGCAAGCCTGGCCTGGGCGTCATCGGCTCGCTGGTGGTCGTCAACCGGCAGGTCTTCATGGCCGGAGGCGTGGCCCACACAGCCTACGGCGGAGTGGGCCTGGCCTTTTTCCTGGGCCTCCCGGTGCTGCCCTGCGCCGTGGGCTTCACGGTCCTGGCCGCTCTGATCATGGCCCTGGCCTCTTTTGGCCGCAGCGAACGCAGCGATGGCATCATCGGCATCATGTGGGCTGCGGGCATGGCCTTTGGAATCATCCTGCTGGACCTGACTCCGGGCTACAACGTCGACCTGATGAGCTACCTCTTCGGCAGCCTCCTGGCAGTTCCCAGAAGCGACATCTGGCTCATGCTTCTGCTTGATGTCTTCATCCTGGCCGTGGTTCTGT
The DNA here is from genome assembly GCF_000023225.1 of Desulfomicrobium baculatum DSM 4028. NCBI lineage: Bacteria > Pseudomonadati > Thermodesulfobacteriota > Desulfovibrionia > Desulfovibrionales > Desulfomicrobiaceae > Desulfomicrobium > Desulfomicrobium baculatum. The sequence goes on along the minus strand of NC_013173.1, from coordinate 694,470 downwards.
TCTGGTACAAAGACTTTCTGTCCCTGTCCTTCGACATGGAATTCGCGCGTTCAACGGGCGTTCCCGTGCGTCTGCTCTACGTGCTGATGCAGGTCATGACCGCCGTGACCGTTGTCATGGTCATCCAGATCGCAGGGCTCATTCTGGTCATCGCGCTCTTGACCATCCCTCCCATGCTGGCCGAACTGTTCACCAATTCCCTCTGGAAGACCATGGCCCTTGCGACCCTGGCGAGCCTCTTTTTCTGCCTCTGCGGGCTTGCGATCTCCTATCATCTGGACCTGACCTCAGGCGCGTCCATCATCGCTGTGGCCACGATCGGATACGTTCTGGCCTGGGGTTTCAAATCTCTTTGGCGGCGGACATGAGGGCGCGCATGACTGAAAAGGCGGCCCTTGGCAGGCTCAGAGAGGCTGGACTTGAAATCACCGAGCACCGCGTGCAGGTGCTTATGGCCGTAGGCAACACGGCGCACCCGTCCAGCGCACAGGATGTTCTGGAAAAGATCAGCGCCAAAAAGGACATCAACCGGGTCACGGTGTACCGCATTCTGGATCTGCTGGTGGAGCACCACGTCTTGAACCGGCTTGGGCTTGGCGAGAAATCCCAGCGCTTCTGCCTGCGGGGCGCCCATGAAGACGAGCATCCGCACTTCCACTGCACCCGCTGCGACTGTTACCTTTGCCTGAATGTCCCGCACATGCCGCTGGACCGCGAGGCCCTGGACGACCTCTCCCTCGACATCCGCCATGTCGACATCCGCCTTGAAGGCATCTGCCCGGCCTGCCAGAAAAAGCTGCGCGGGCCGCATGATTCGACGCCACCTGACAAATCTGATTCATAATCCTCATTCAGGCAGAAACATATAAAAAAACCGGGCCTCTCTCGAAGCCCGGTTGCAATGCGGTTTTGCCCACCAAATCCGTCAATACCCTTTGAGCTTGTCGATATACTCGGGCAGCCACAGGGATATCTGCGGGATGTAGGTGACGAGGATCAGGAAGAAGAGCAGAATCATGAGCCACGGTGTCGCCGCGCGCACGACCCAGGTCAGGTCGCGTTTGGTGATGCCCGCCGTGACAAAGAGATTGAGCCCCACCGGCGGGGTGATCAGTCCGATCTCCATGTTGACCACGCAGATGATGCCCAGATGAATGGGATCGATGCCGAGCTTGACCGCGATGGGAAAGAGGATCGGGATCATGATCATGGTGATGGCCGAAGGCTCCATGAAGTTGCCGGCGATCAGAAGCAGGATGTTGACGACGATAAGAAAACCCCAGGCCGGCAAGCCCCAGCCGACGATGGTCTCGGCAATGAGATGGGGGATTCGCTCCGTGGTCAGCACGTGGGCGAAGAGCATGGCGTTGCCGATGATGAAAAGCAGCATGATGCTGACCTTGGCCGCATCGAGCACGACGTGCCGCACTTCCGGATGATACCAGGATTTGGGGATGGCTACGAGAGTCTGCCACAATCCGCGAAACAGGGCCGAAGCCAGAGGCTCGTCGACCTTGCGCAGGGGGACTTCCTTGAGCGGCCCCATGTCGCGGTAGACGAAGACGGCGATCCAGTAGGCATACACGGCCGAAATGGCCGCTGCCTCCGTGGGGCTGCAGATGCCGCCGTAAATGGAGCCCAGCACGATGACGACCAGCATGAGGCCGCCCATGGCCGTGAACCCGGACTTGAAGACCTGCTTGAACCCGGGCCAGGCCAGGGCCGGATAATTCTTGATGCGAGCCACGATGTAGATGGCGATCATCAGGAGCAGCCCCAGGCAGATGCCGGGGATGAAACCGGCCATGAACAGCCGTGCCGCCGATTCCTGGGTAGCCGCCGCGTACACGAGCATAACGATGGACGGCGGAATGAGGATGCCCAGCGTCCCGGCGTTGCAGATGACACCGGCCGCGAAGCTCTCGGGGTAGCCCGAACGGACCATGCCGCCGATGACGATGCTGCCGATGGCCGCCACCGTGGCCGGCGAAGATCCGGACACGGCGGCAAAGAGCATGCAGGCCAGGACCGAGGCCATGGCCAGGCCGCCCTTGACGTGCCCGATGCAGTCGAGGGCGAAGTTGATAAGCCGCTTGGCCACGCCTCCCGTGGACAAAAACTGGGAGGACAAAATGAAGAACGGAATGGCCAGCAGGGTATAGTGTTCGGAAACCGATTCAAACAGCTTGAGGGCAATGGATGCCAGAGAATCGTTGGAAAAAAACAGGATGGTGGTGATGCTCGAAAGGCCCAGCGCAATGGCGATGGGCATCCCCGTGGCAATAAAGAGGAAGAGCAGGGTGAACAGTGCCGCAGTTGTCATTCGTCGTCTCCATCCAGGGAAGTACCCTCTTTTTGCGCCAGATACATGCTCTCCTTGGCCTCATCCAGAAGCTTGAAACCTTCCTGCCGGCCCCGGATGACCGCCCAGAGAAGATCCAGAAGCCGGATGGCGAGCATGACCATGCCGCCAAAAAGGATGCTGTTGGCGATCCATTTGGGAACAGGAATGTCCTCAAGGTGGATGCCTATGCTTTTGAGCTTCCCGAGATACGCCCAACTGCCCACCAGAAAAAGCCCGCAATAGGTGAGACACAGCAAAATCGCCACGATGGAGATGGCCTTGCGCACATGCGCCGGGAACAGCTTGACCAAGGCGTCGACACCGATATGCGACCCGACCTTGATGCCGTAGGAAACCCCGAACATGACCATCCAGCCCGACAAGAGCAGGGTTAATTCCTGGGACCAGTGGATGCCCACGTTGAACCCGTACCGCATGAGCACTTCCATGAAGACAAGGAGCGTCATGGAAGCAAGGAGGAGGGAAATAATCCCCTCCTCCACTTTGTTGATGAATGTATTCATGATCTGACGGGACTAGTTATTGGAGGCGATGGCTGCTTCGAGGTTTTCCTTGCCCACTGCATCCTCGAACTGCTTCCAGACCGGCTTCATGGCTTCGACCCAGGCGGCGCGTTCTTCTTCGGTCAGCGTAATGATTTCGCTGCGCTTGGAATCGATGATCTTCTGCTTGTCGTCCAAATCCTTCTGGGCGGCGGCGGCATTGCCGACAACGATGGCTTCTTTCAGACATTCTTCAAGCACGGGCCGCACATCCGCCGGCAGGCCATCCCAAAACTCCGTGGAGCTGATGACGAGATAGTCCAGGATGCCGTGATTGGTCTCGGTGATATAGGGCTGCACTTCGTAAAACTTCTGGGAATAGATGTTGGACCAGGAATTTTCCTGTCCGTCGATGGCCTTGGTCTGCAGCAGGGTGAAGACCTCGGCGAAGGGCTTCTTGAGCGGCATGGCGCCCACGGCTTCAAACTGGGCGGCCAGGACGTCGGAGGTCATGATCCTGAATTTCTTGTTCTTGGCATCGCCGGGACCATGGATGGGATCGTTGGCGGAAATCTGCTTCATGCCGTTGTGCAGATAATCCAGGCCGACAATGCCCTTGTCCTTCATGGAAGTAAGCAGCGCGCGACCATTGGGCCCCTGCTGAAACTTATCAATAGCGGCCATGTCCTTGAACAGGAAGGGCAGGTCGTAGATCTGCAGCAAGGGGGTGTATTTCTGGAATTTGGACAGGGCCGGGGCCAGCAGATGCACGTCGCCCAGAAGAAGGGCTTCGAGTTCCTTGCCGTCGCCGAAGAGCTGGGAGTTGGGATAGACTTCGACCACAACCTTGTCGCCAAGGCGTTCAGCCACAAGATCGCGGAATTTGTTGGCCATGATCCCCTTGGGGGTATCTTCGGCAACAACGTGAGAGAATTTGATGACGATGGGAGCAGCGATGGCGGACACAGCACAAAGAAAAACCGCACCCACCGCAAACGCAAGAATGGTCTTCAGTTTCAACATTCCAAATACCCTCCAACGGTTAAATTAGTTTGAAATCGACTACCCCCAGAGAAGCTGTGCGGCAAGAATTTATGAATAAATTATCTTTTTTTTTCATAAATGAACGAAAAAAACTATTTCTTAAACTGTTCGCACAACCAATCACGCTCGTGATAAATTTATCAAAACGTATAATTATTTTGATTACAATTTTTTTTAGCTTAATCTTGAAAGATTGGGTTTAAAAAAAATATAATCTTTATGTTTTAAATAACAATTAACACATACTACTGAAATTAATTTTGTAATACATAAAAAAAAGAGCTCTATCTTTGTCAAAATATGTCCGATTTATCGGACACAAACCGTTTTCAGAATAAGAAGTTTTCTTTGAAATGAATATTCATCACCATTATACTGCATTTCTATCGTAAAAATGAAAATTGTTCAGCTGAAAAAGACAGAAATCCTGACTGCGCTATACTTGGAGGCGCTGCAAAAAGTCGCGAACTGCCGCGACAAGCCATTTCCGTCTAGGGCGGCTTGTTCAAGGCATATTTATTTCTGTCTTTTCGGGTGCTTGAAAGCCATCTCCTTCAAGAGGGATACGGCTTTGGGCAGCAGGATCATGATGCGCAGAAAAAAGGATCAGGCAGAGGCCCTCGCGTAGCGGATGACGAACGAAAATTGAAACAACGCTGCCCCGGTCAAGCGTCCACAGATCGGATACATCCGCCGTGGCGCCTGCCCGGGGCAGCGTTTTGTCATCGAGATGACGGTCTTCTTTAAGAAAACAGTTTCTACCAGCCCCAGGTCAGGTATTCATGGATCGAGTCGGCGGCCTTTCTGCCCGCGCCCATGGCCAGGATGACCGTGGCCGCTCCGGTGACGATGTCGCCTCCGGCCCACACGGCTTTTTTCCCGGTCTTGCCGGTCTCCGGGTTGGCCATGATGTATCCCGATTTGCCCAGAGGCAGGTCGGGGGTCGAGCGGGTCAGCAGCGGGTTGGCCCCCGAACCTATGGCCACGATGGCCAGATCGCACTCGATGACAAACTCCGAACCCGGAACAACCACCGGGCGCCTGCGTCCGGATGCATCAGGTTCGCCAAGTTCCATGCGCACGCACTCGATCCCGGTCAGGCGACCCTTCTCGTCACCCAGATAGCGCACCGGGTTGGACAGCAACTCGAAATGGAGGCCCTCTTCCTCGGCGTGGTGGATTTCCGCGCTTCGGGCCGGCATCTCCGCCCGTGAGCGACGATAGACGATGCTGACCTTCTCCGCGCCCAGGCGCATGGCCGTGCGCGCGCTGTCCATGGCCACGTTTCCGGCTCCAAGCACGACCACATTGCGGCCGTGGGGAATGGGCGTGTCCACCTGCGGGAAAAGGTAGGCCTTCATCAGATTGGCCCGGGTCAGGTATTCGTTGGCCGAGAGCACGCCGATCATGTTTTCGCCGGGGATGTTCATGAACCGGGGCAGACCAGCGCCCACGCCCAGGTAAACCGCGTCAAAGCCCTGCTCGAAAAGCTCGTCCACCGTCTCGGTGCGACCCACCACCACGTCGCACTCGATCCTGGCCCCCTGGGCCTGCAGACAGGACACTTCGGACGCGACAATCTCCTTGGGCAGCCTGAACTCGGGGATGCCGTAAACCAGCACCCCGCCGGGCTTGTGAAAGGCCTCGAAAATGGTGACCTCGTGCCCTTTTAAAATCAGGTCTCCGGCAACGGTCAGGCCGGAAGGGCCGGAACCGACCACGGCCACCTTCTTGCCCGTGGCCTTTTCACGGGACGGCAATTCGCAGGCATGATTGGCCCGCTCCCAGTCCGCAGCGAACCGCTCCAGGTTGCCGATGGCCACGGCCTCGCCCTTGCGGCCAAGGATGCAGTTGCCTTCGCACTGGACCTCCTGCGGACAGACCCTGCCGCAGACCGCCGGGAGGCTGTTGCGCTCCCAGATCTTGCCGATGGCCAGATCGAATTTTCCGTCGGCGATATGCTTTATGAACTCGGGAATGGCGACGCCCACAGGGCACCCCTGCACGCAGAGCGGATTCTTGCACTGCAGGCAGCGGCTCGCCTCGGCGATGGCCATTTCCGGCGTGTAGCCCAAGGGCACTTCTTCAAAATTTCTGGCCCGAACGTGAGGATCCTGTTCGGGCATGGCCTGACGTGACTTCTGGTTCGCGGCCCCCATCTACAGTTCTCCTTTGCATTTGCACTTGTGATGACTGAGCTTTTCCTGTTCCGTGTAGGCTTGCAGGCGAAGGATCAGTTCGTCGAAATCCACCTTGTGTCCATCGAACTCAGGGCCGTCCACGCAGCCGAACTTCGTCTCGCCGCCGACAGAGACCCGGCATCCACCGCACATGCCGGTGCCGTCGATCATGATCGGGTTGAGGCTGACCAGCGTCGGGACATTAAATTCCTTGGTCAGAAGAGAGACGAACTTCATCATCGGCACGGGCCCGATGGCCACAACCTGGTCTACGCCGCCCTGCTCCAAGAGCTCCCGCAGCACTTCGGTCACGAACCCCTTGCGACCGTGGGAGCCGTCATCGGTGCAGATGTGCAGTTCATGAGAGGCCTGGCGCATCCTGTCTTCCAGGATAAGCAGGTCCTTGTTGCGGGCTCCGATGATGGAGGTCACCGTGCTCCCTGCGTCCTTCATGCCGCGCGCGATGGGATGCAGCACCGCCACCCCTGTCCCGCCGCCCACGCAGACGACGTTCTTGCCGCCCTCAATATGCGTCGGCTGGCCCAGCGGGCCGATGACGTTCTGATAGGAGTCCCCGACCTGAAGCCGGGAAAACAGTTCCGTGCTCTTGCCGACCACCATGTAGATGACCGTGATCGTGCCCTTGGCCGGATCGGTCTCGGCCATGGTCAGGGGGATGCGCTCACCGTCCTCGTTGGCCTTCAAGATGACAAACTGTCCGGGCCGGGCCTTGACGGCGATGCGCGGCGCCTCGATCTCATTCAGCACGACCGTTCCGCCGGCCATTTCCTCGCGCTTGATTATTCTGAACATTCCATTGTCTCCCGTAACACTGGTGAAAATGCGGACCGTGACGATGGATGTTCCGCAGTCGCCTCGATCATCGGGTACTCCCCGCACCGGGCCGGCGAACCGGCTCCGCCCAACGCGTCAGAACTTCCCCATAACCGGTTGCGCCCGCCATGAGAAGTGCAATTTAACCCCATATGTAGCCGGACTCACCTGATTTTTCTTCATATGGTCGCTCCGGACAGTGAACGAAAAAGCCCTCCGTCTCAAGAAAGAGGGAGGGCGTTCACATATCCATACAAAGACGGCCCGGACCGTATTCGCAGCACTTCGTTCCCGGCTTCACCCGCCCAGGTAGGCCTGGATGACCCGCTCGTCGTTCAACAGCTCTTCTCCCGTGCCCTGCAGGACGATGGCCCCGGTTTCGAGCACATAGGCGTAGTGGGCCACCTTGAGGGCCGCGAAAGCGTTCTGCTCAACCAGAACGACGGTCTTGCCCTGGGCATTTATGACCTTGATGATCTCGAAGACATCCTTGACCAGCAGCGGAGCCAGTCCCAGGGACGGCTCGTCGAGCATGACCACATCCGGCGCACTCATCAGCGCCCGGCCCACGGCCAGCATCTGCTGTTCACCGCCGGACAGGGTCCCGCCCTTCTGATTCTGACGCTCGCGCATGCGCGGGAAGAGGTCGAAGACCCACTCCTTGTCGCGCTCGATCCCGTCCTTGTCGCTGCGGCTGAAAGCGCCCAGGTACAGGTTCTCGGCCACCGAAAGATGCGGGAAGATGCGCCGGCCTTCGGGGGCCATGACGATTCCGCCTTTGACGATCTCCACCGGGTCGAGGGTGGTGATATCGCGATCGTTGTAGGTGATGGTGCCTTTCTTGTTCTTGATAAGCCCTGAGATGGCTCTGAGCGTGCTGCTCTTGCCCGCGCCGTTGGCCCCGATGAGGGTCACGATCTTGCCCGTGGGCACATCCAGCGAGATCCCCTTGAGGGCGTGAATGCCCCCGTAATATACATGCAAGTCACTGATCTTAAGCATATTTCACGTACTCCTCACCCAGATAGGCTTCGATGACCTTGGGGTTGGACTGAATGGATTCAGGGTCGCCCTCGGCGATGGTCACTCCGTAGTCCAGAACCCACATATGTTCGCACACGCCCATGACCACTTTCATGTCGTGTTCGATGAGCAGGATGGTCAGGTCGAAACGGGTGCGGATAGTGCGGATGAAAGCCATGAGTTCCATGGATTCCTGGGGGTTCATACCTGCCGCAGGCTCGTCGAGCAGCAAAAAGCGAGGCGAGGTGGCCAGGGCGCGGGCGATCTCCAGACGACGCTGCGCGCCGTACGGCAGACTGCTCGCCTTTTCCCCGGCGATGTCCCCAAGTCCGACCACTTCGAGAAGCTCCATGGAGCGCTTGCGGATCTCGCGCTCTTCGCGCAGGGACGCGGGCGTCATGAGCACGGACTGGATCCAGCCCGTGCGCTGGCGTACGAAGTTTCCGATCATGACATTTTCAAGCGCAGTTTCGTTACCGAACAGGCGGATGTTCTGGAAGGTGCGGGCGATTCCGGCCCGGCAGACCTGATGCGGGGACTTTCCCGTCAGTTCCTTGCCCTCGAAGAAAACCTGGCCTTCAGTTGGCCGGTAAAAGCCCGTGACCATGTTGAAGCAGGTAGTCTTGCCCGCGCCGTTGGGGCCGATAAGCCCGGTGATGCTGCCCTGGGGGATGCAGGCACTGAATTCCGACACGGCGACAAGGCCGCCGAAACGCATGGTCAGATTTTTGGTTTCGAGAATCGTGCTCATGCCTTACCTCTCTTCATGAACCGGGCCACGCCGTCCCAGGTGATTTCACGCATGCCCATGATACCTTCCCGGCGAAAAAGGATGACCAGAATGAGCACCAGGGAAAAGACGACCATGCGCATTCCGGGGATGCCATCCATGCTCCAATCCCCGATGGTGATGGGATTCTCGACGATCCGGAGCCATTCAAGCACCACGGTGATGCCGGTGCCCGCCAGGATAGAGCCGGTGATGGAGCCAAGCCCGCCGGTGACCACGATCATGAGCACGCTAAAAGTCAGGGTGAAGAGGAACATCTTGGGGTCGATGGTGGTCAGAAGGCTCGCCAGCAGCGCCCCGCCCACCCCTGCGAAAAAGGCACCGAAGGTGAAGGACAAGAGCTTGATCTTAAAGACGTTGATGCCCATGGCCTTGGCTGCGGTCTCGTCGTCGCGGATGGCCTTGAAGACGTTGCCCGTGTTGCTGTTCACGATGCGGATGACAAAATAGAGGGTCAGCAGACACCAGCCGAAATTCCACCACAGGTTGGCGTGATCCGGGATGCCCTTGAAGCCGAGCGCCCCATTGGTCACGCGCGGGATGTTGTTGCCGATGACGCGCACGATCTCCGCGAAACCCAGGGTCGCAATGCCCAGATAGTCGTCTCCCAGACGCAGGAGGGGCGCGCCGATGACAATACCGAACAGAGCCGCCACGAGCCCGCCCGCGATCACCGCCACCAGAAAAGGGGCGTGGGAGTTCTGCACCAGAGGAAAGGCCTCCTGCAGTATGAAGAGCGTGGCCTTCTGGTCCGGAGTCATGATCAGGATGGAGCAGACGTAGGCGCCGATAGCCATGAAGCCTGCATGGCCCAGGCTGAACATGCCGGTGAAGCCGTAGATGAGGTTCAGCGACAGGGCCAGGATGATGTTCACGGCGATGAGGTTCAGGATCTGGATCTTGTAGCCGTCCAGATTCCCTTCGGCCCACCACAGAAAAAGTCCCAGGCAACCCACCAGCACGAAATTGAGAAGTATGGTTGTATTGCGGTTCATCAGACCTTGTCCTCCGTCTTGACGCCCATGATGCCGGTGGGCTTGATCAGCAGCATGCCAATGAGCAGGATGAAGGCGAAGGCATCACGATAGCCTGCCAGATCCGGGAAAAACGCCACGGTCATGATTTCGATGAAGCCAAGGAGCAGGCCACCGATGACGGCCCCCTGAATGGAGCCGATACCGCCGACAACAGCCGCGATAAAGGCTTTGAATCCGGGGATGGCGCCCATGATGGGCTGCAATTGCGGATACCGGAGGGCCCACATGATGCCGCTGGCGGCAGCCAGGGCAGAGCCAATGCCGAACGTCAGGGCGATGACCTTGTTCACAGGCACGCCCATGAGATAACTTGTCTCGATATCCTTGCTGATGGCCCGCATGCCCAGCCCAGCCTTGGTGTGGTAGACGATGTAGACCAGGACCAGCATCAGGAAGAACGAAAGCACCGGCACGAAAAGGGTCAGGGGCAGAACGCGCACGTCGCCCCAGAGCAGGGGCTTCTCCAGCCATTCCGGGCGGTACACCTGGCGGGGAATGGCCTGGAAGAACACGATGGCCACGTTCTGCAGAAAAAAGGAAACGCCGATGGCGCTGATCAGGGCCGATATGCGGGGCGCATCGCGCAGCGGGCGGTAGGCGATGCGGTCGACCAGGATACCGATGCCCGCGACGCTGATGACCGAGACGATCATGGCCACGGCCCAGGGCATGTGAAAAAGGGTGATGCCCCAGAAAACGAAGTAGGCGCCGAGCATGAAAATTTCGCTATGCGCGAAATTGATGAGTCGCAAAATGCCGTAGACCATGGTGTAGCCGATGGCGATAAGCGCGTAGAGGCTGCCCAGGGTCAGGCTGTTCAGGAAGTGCTGGATGAATGTTGCCAGATTCATGGACGATCCTTGTCTGAATACGGCGGCAGGGGTTCCCCCCTGCCGCTCACGCCAAAAAAGCGCTCATTCAGAGAATTAGAGTTCGGGAGTGATGGCACCGATGTAGGTCTTCTTGCCGTCCTTGATCATGACCAGGCCAACCGGCTTTTCAGCGTCGTGGGTCTCGTTGATGGTCGTGGTGCCCGTCACGCCGACAAAGCCCTTGGTAGCGGCCAGGGCGTCGGTGATGGCCTGCGGTTCGGCGGAACCGGCGCGGGTGATGGCGTCCATGATGATCATGTAGGCGTCATAGCCCAGGGCGGCGTTGACGTTGGGGTCACTGTCGGGATTGATCTTCTTCCACTCGTCGGTGAACTTCTGAGCCACGGGGTTCATGTCGGGCATGGACGGATCGTAGGGGAAGGTGGTGTGCATGAAACCTTCCACGGCAGAGCCGCCGATGGCGGTGATCTCCGGATTGTCCATGGCGTCGCCGCCCATGATCTTGAAGGTTCCGCCCAGTTCCTGGACCTGCTTCATGATGATGGCGCCTTCGGCGAAGTAGGAGGGAATGAACAAAACGTCAGGCTGCTTGCTCATGATTTCCTGCAACTGGGCAGTGAAATCCTGGTCGCCGGACTGATAGTTCAGGGTGGCGACAATTTCGCCGCCCAGCTTGGTGAAGGACTTGTTGAAGAAGCTGGCCAGGCCGACGGAGTAGTCGTTGGCCACGTCGATGAGCAGAGCGGCTTTTTTCAGGCCCAGATCGCGATAGGCATAGGTGGCTGCGCCGGCGCCCTGGAAGGGGTCGATGAAGCACACGCGGAAGATGTACTTCTTGCCCTGGGTGACGAGCGGGTTGGTGCAGCTGGTGCCGACCTGCGGGATACCGGCCTTTTCGGAAACTTCACCACCGGCCATGGCCAGGGAAGAACCGTAGGTGCCGATGATGGCCTGGACTTTTTCCTTTTCGATCAGGCGCTTGACCGCGTTTGCGGACTCGACCTTGTCGGACTTGTTGTCAACTACGAACAGCTCGACCTTCTTGCCGAGAACCTCGCCCATTTCCTTGTGGGCCATCTGCACGCCTTCCAATTCCAGCTGGCCGCCAAAGGCATTCTGACCGGTCAGGGGCAGAAACACGCCAATCTTCACAGTCTCGTCGGCAGCCAAAGACATGCCGGCGAAGCCGCAAACCATGGCCAAAACCATGCACAGGACTCCTAGTCGTTTCATCAAAAAATCCTCCAAGGTGAACGTTGAATCCCGGAGACTACGTCGCGCGCCGCGCCCCGTATCACCGGCTGCCGTTTGGCTTCGCGCAAACGCGACGAAGCCTGCCATGAACCCGGAAACCCAACGCTTCCGGCTTCCCTTTTTCCTCGTCCAGGGTGGAGCCCGCAAAGGCTCCGGAGCAGTGATACTCTGTAATCTACCAAGACACCACTGCGGAAATTTTCTTGGCCAGCTCAACCAGATAGCCGGCGAAACGCGTCTCGAACTCTTCCATGGAAAAACGGTCCGTGGAGGAGTCGAAGCTCACCCCGCCCACGACCTTGCCGGTGCGCAGGCTGTACAGCGGCGCGCCGATGGCGATGAGCCCGGGCACGAACTCTTCACGGTTGCGTGTATAGCCGCGCTCCACGGACTGATGCAGATCCGCCAGCAGCTCCGGCGCGGAAGTGATTGTCTTGTCGGTCTTAGGGGTCAAGGAGAGACGCGAGACAAAAGCGGCAAGCTCTTCATCGCTCATGAAGGCCATGGCCGCCTTGCCGGCAGCCAGATAATACGGCTCGGAGCCATAGCTGAACGAGCGGAAAGCCTTGGTGTCCTGGGATTCGCGACGATAAATCAGATAGATGGAATCTCCGGACAAAAGGCCTACGTCGACATGCACGCCGTGGCGCTCATGGGCCGCGTCGACCTGGGTCTTGACGGCGCGCTCCAGCTCGCTTTTCTCAAGCATGGCATGGGCCAGGGCCAGCATGCGCACCCCAAGCCTGTACAGGCCGGTGCGATCGTCGCGCTTCAAAAAGCCGAGATCGCAAAACGTATTGACGTATCTGTATATGGAAGTCTTGTTGATGCCCGTGCGGCGGGAAATCTGGGCGAGAGTGTAACCGACGTCGTCATCGCCGAAAATATCTAGAATCCAGAGGCCTTTGGCCAATGTTTCGGAACTGTTGTCCTTGCCTGCCATGGATGATTCCGGTTGACGATGAAAATGCGCTGAACGATTGGAAATACCGAAATAATGAACAACCCGTTCCGCTGAGAGAACCTATTCGTGAAGCTGCGAAACGGCTATGCGAAAAGAGCGGGATTTGTCAACATGAAGTCATAAGGGATTGTTGGCCGCCTCCGACATCCCGTGCCCAAGCGAAAGTTGAACATGGTGCTGGATTTGCTTCCCGGACCCTGCTAGCACTCAGGCAGGCGGAAACGAATCACTTTTGCGGGAGAACTCATGGACCTACAGTATTGGCATTGGCTTGTTTTCGGCATGATCCTCATCATCGCCGAGATTTTCATTCCAAGTTTCACCATTGTCTGGTTCGGACTGGCCGCGCTGGCCGTGGGCGGTCTGGTCTGGCTTGCCCCGGCCTTGAGCCTGACCATGCAACTGTTGCTCTGGGCCATATTCTCCGCACTTTTGGCCACGTTCTGGTTTGTGGTCATGAAGCCGCGCATGCTGGACAAAACCCGCGCCGGCATGTCCCGCGAGGCACTGCTGGGCGAAACCGGCCAGGTCATCCGCACGCCAGAGGGCGATCGGCGCGGCGTCGTGCGCTTCTCCAAACCCCTGCTCGGCTCCGACGAGTGGTCCTTCATCTGTGACGAACCCGTGCAACTGGGAGACCGGGTCCAGATCCGCGACGTATCGGGCAACACACTTGTGGTCGCCCCGAAAAACAACAAACAAGCCCTCTAGGAGATCATTATGTTCAGTCCAGGACTTATCGTAGTCGCTTTCCTGCTTCTCTTGGTCATCATCACCATCAGCATGGGCGTGCGCATCGTGCCCCAGGGCTTCAAGTTCGTCGTCCAGCGCCTGGGCAAGTACCACAGCACCCTGGCCCCGGGCTTGAACATCATCATTCCTTACATGGACACCGTGGCCTACAAGGTGACGACTAAGGACATCGTCATGGACATCCCCTCGCAGGAGGTCATCACCCGCGACAACGCGGTCATCATCACCAACGCCGTGGCCTACATCAACATCGTGTCCCCGGAAAAAGCAGTCTACGGGGTGGAAGACTACCGCATGGCCATCCAGACTCTGGTGCAGACCTCGCTCAGGTCCATTGTCGGTGAAATGGACCTCGACGACGCCCTGTCCTCCCGGGACAGGATCAAAGCCAGACTTAAAGAAACCATCTCCGATGATATCTCGGACTGGGGCATCATGCTCAAGACCGTGGAAATCCAGGACATCAACCCCTCCGACACCATGCAGCACGCCATGGAAGAACAGGCCGCGGCCGAACGCGCCCGGCGCGCCACCGTGACCAGGGCCGAGGGCGACAAGTCGGCGGCCATCCTGCAGGCCGACGGTCGCCTGGAAGCATCCCGCCGCGACGCCGAGGCCAAGGTCGTGCTGGCCGAAGCGGACCGGGAGGCCATCGTCAAGGTGGCCGAAGCCACCAAGGGCGGCGAACTGCCGCTGGTCTTCCTGCTGGGCCAGCGCTACGTGGACGCCATGCGCAAGATGGCCGAGAACAACAACTCCAAAATCATCGTCCTCCCCGCCGACCTGCCCGCGGCAGTGCGCGGGATCATGGGGACGCTCGGCAAATAGAGAAGGCAACGTCCCTGCCTTTACACCACTTCAAGACGGCGCGCCCGATGAGTCGGTCGCGCCGCCTTGAACCCTTCCACTCGAGCCTCATTTTCTCCGCCCAGAGCCGCGAACCCCTTCTCCATTCGACCGCTATTCAAATGACCCCAATCACCCATTCCGGGGGAAAATGCTCCTCCGAATAATTGGTCAGAGAAAGCCAAGAAGGCTTGACCATCTGTATCCAAATGAATACACATATAAGCATGAACACGGTGTACCGATCCTCCCTGTTTGACTCGTGGTTGCGATCCCTGCGTGACAAGGCTGCGCAGGCCCGCATTTTCAACCGCATCCGGAATGTCGAGCTAGGCAACCTTGGAGACTACAAAACCCTTGGCGGCGGGCTATTCGAATTGCGCGTGCATCACGGACCGGGATACCGTTTGTACTTCACCCGGAATGGGGAGACAGTCGTCTTCCTGCTGGCTGGCGGGGAAAAGTCTACTCAAGGCAAGGATATCCTCCGAGCCCGAAAATTGATGGAGAAATAATATGGATATGACAAAATTCGAGCGCTTCGACGTGGTGGATTATCTCGACAACGAAGAGGTCATCGCGGAATATCTCACCGCCGCGATGGAAGACCCGGACCCGGACATGTTCCTGCGAGCCGTCGCGGACGTGGCCCGCGCGCGCGGCATGACCAAGTTGGCGCAAGACTCCGGACTTGGCCGTGAGAGCCTGTACAAGGCTCTGCGCCCTGGCTCCAAGCCCCGCTACGAAACCGTAAGCAAAATACTGACTGCGCTGAACGTTAAGATCAAGGCTGTTCCTGCGCATTGATTTGAAGACGATGCATCAATAACGATGGAATGTCGGCTTGGTGAGGCTTGGATAATAGAACTGTTGGGCTGGTAAATCGAGCAACGCAATGACAGTTTACAATATGGATTTGAGCGAGAAGCTGGTATCGGCCGCTGATGCCGTGCTCCGAGATTCTGATGGAGACTTTGATTCTTTTCAAGCAGTTTCCTACCTCAGTCTCCTTGCATGTGAGATCGCGATGAAGGCTCTTCTCGAGCGGGCCGGCTTTCCGCCGGAGACCATTCGGAAACGCTCTCACAACTTGTCGTTATTGCTCAAGGACTTCTGCGACTGCGAAGTTCCATTTGTCATACATGAAGAAACTCATTGGGTCCGTGCTACGGATATTCGCGGCAAGCCCATTCAATCTGGAACTTCGGGAACGGTGGGACAAGTCCTTGAAGGAGAATCTCGCGGGGCCTCAAAATACCCGAACCAAATACGGTATGGCACTCAATATTCCCACTTTCCCCCGGGAGCGCTTCTTGAGACTGCGAAGCAGGTTATCACGTGGGGGCATCAACATTGGGACAGTATCCGGATGGTCCAAGAGCACGGGTCGTCCAACCAGTAGCAGTTCCTGACCACTATCCGCTGCAGCTTCATAGTGGCTGGATATCTCCACGGGCTAAATTTAATTTTGAGACGTAAGGAAATCTAGTGCACGAAAAAAAATTCGATCCCAAAAAACTGGAAAAACTGAACAACCCTTTGCGGCTCCAGGACATCCCGCCAGCCTATATCTGGAACAAGCTGAACAGACCCAAAGCAGACGTGCTTCTCGAAATAGGCGCAGGAACGGCCTTTTTCAGCGTGGCCTTTCTTCAGCACGCCAAGCCTTCTAAAATGTATGCCTGCGATGTGTCCGAGGTGATGCTCAACTGGATGCATGAAAACATCGTTCCAAATTTTCCAGGAATCATCCCGGTCCAAAGCGAGGAGAACTCGATTCCCCTGGACGACGAAATCGCCGACGTCGTGTTTACGATCAATCTTCATCATGAACTGGACAACCCGACCCTGCTACTTGCGGAGGCGTTCAGAACATTGAAGCCCAGCGGGACCGTTTTCATCGTCGATTGGAAAAAGCAGAGCATGGCCGAGGGTCCGCCAACGGAAATCAGATGCGCGCCTGAACAGGTCATGGAACAACTGCTCAATGCCGGTTTCAAGAACGTGAATGTATTTGACGAATTGCCGAAGCATTTCCTGCTGGTCGGCGAGAAGGATGGTCAAAGCATTTAGGAGTGCGGATCAACCGGATCCCCGCCCAGGCATTCCAGCGGCTTCCCGACGGCCCGGACGACTCGCCCTCGGGAGGTGACAACCTCCCCTCCCCGCGCTATGCGGGATCCTGCCTGAAACACGAGGCCCATCAATAACCCTCAACCCCGGAGATTGGATGTTCAGCGCATCATTGGATTTTGTCGGCACGCTCCGCAGGGGCGACGCCCGGTGATCTAGCCGGGCCGTGGCCCCTGCCCCGTCCTCAATTGATTCATCACGAGGAGGAGCATCATGGGCTACACCAACGCCACGGAAGTTTTGCCGAAGACCATTCTGGAGGCCGTGCAGAAGTATATCGATGGGCAGTGCGTGTACATCCCGCGCCGGGATGACCGCAAAAAAGCCTGGGGAGAAGAGACGCAGACACGCGCGAACATAACGGCCAGAAACCGCGAGATCCATGCCCGGCACGCCCGGGGCACGGGAGTGCGGGAACTGGCGGAACAGTTCTACCTGTCCCCCAAGACCATCGCCAAAATTCTCCGCGCACGGAGCACCGGAAGGTGAACGCAGCGCCATGGGACCGTCCCATGGCGCTTTTTTGTTTCATAACCGTCCAGGGGCGGGACGGACGCATCGCAGTCGTATACTCCCCGATCAAACAAACACGGAGATGCGATCATGACCTTTGACTCGACCACACTTTTTTCCCGCCATTTCCAGCTCCAGACCATGATGGGGCCCAACTGCCTGCGCATCCTGGACGAACTGCTCACCAGGATCGACCTGCCGGCCAATGCCCGCGTGCTGGACCTTGGCTGCGGCATGGGTCTGACCTCCATGGCCCTGGCCAAAGGCTATGGCTGCACCGTGACCGCCGCCGACCTGTGGATCCCGGCCGAAGACAACGCCCGGCGCTTCGCCGAGGCCGGCCTCTCGGGCCGGGTCACGGCCGTGCACTGCGAGGCCCGCGCCCTGCCCTTCGAGCCGGAGTCCTTCGACATTGTGGTCAGTATCGATGCCTGGCACTACTTCGCCGCGGACTCGGCTTTCTTGACCACGCACCTGCTTCCCCTGCTCAGACCCGGAGGCCTGCTTGCGGTCGGCGTCCCCGGCCTGCGCCGCGCCTTCGACGCCGTGCCGGACGACCTGCGCCCCTACTGGGTGGACGGCATGAACTTCTTCACCCTGCAGTGGTGGCGGGAGATGTGGCTGCAATGCACGGGGCTGACCCTGCGCGAGGCTTTCGACATGGGCTGCCATAAGCAGGCCTGGGCCGAATGGCTGGAGAGCGACAACGAGCACGCCAAGACCGACATGGTCATGATGGACATGGAAGGGGGCCGCTATTTCGCCACTCACGGCCTGATCTGTGAAAAACAAAACTGGTGAGACCTGCCATGATCCCGGAACGCCTCGGCTTCGACCCATGGTTTGCGGCCCATGCCCCTGAATCACAGCCCGAGGGCTGCGCCATCGCCCGCGTCTGCGCGGTCGACCGCAGCTCGTATTGCCTCAGAAACGAGTCCGGCGACGTACCGGCGGAGCTGTCCGGGAAGCTCTTATACCAGAGCGAGAGGACGACGGATCTGCCTAGCGTCGGGGACTGGGTCGCGGCGCAGTATTACGACCAGGGCAGAGCCGCCATCATCCACCAGGTCTTCCCGCGCAAGACCTTCCTTCGGCGCAGGGCTGCGGGCGGCAGGGCCAATGAGCAGATGATCGCCGCCAACGTCGACATGGCCTTCATTGTCCAGTCGGGCCATTTCGACTTCAATCCCAACCGGCTGGAGCGGTACCTGATCATGGCCGCGGACGGACAGGTGGAACCGATTGTCCTCCTGACCAAAACGGACCTGCTGACGGAAGAGGAGCTCGAACACCGGCTTGCGATCATCGCCTCCGTGACCACGGCCCGGATCATCGCCCTGAGCAGCGTGACCGGCGCCGGACTTGGCGAACTCCGGGGCGCCCTTGCCCCCGGAAAGACCTGCTGCCTGCTCGGCTCCTCGGGCGTGGGCAAGACGACGCTCGTCAACCGCCTCATGGGCCTGGACGCCTATGCGACCCGGGCCGTCAGCGCCACGGGCGAAGGCACCCACACGACCACCCGCCGCCAGCTCATCCTGCTTGAATCCGGGGCCATGCTCATCGACACGCCCGGCATGCGGGAGCTGGGCATCCTCGGGGCGGGGGACTGCGTCGACATGGGTTTCGGGGAGATGGCCGCCCTGGCCTCGGACTGCCGGTATGCCGACTGCACGCACCGGCACGAGCCCGGCTGCGCCGTCAGGGCCGCCATCGAACGCGGCGACCTTGAGGAGGAGCGCTATGCAAGCTACCTCAAACTCAAGAAGGAAGCGGAATTCAACGAGATGTCGTCGCTGGACAAACGAAAGAAAGACAAGGCCTTTGGCCGACTCGTCAAGTCGGTGAAAAAAGGAATGAAAGGCTGATCCGCATTTTCTAGAAGGCCTGGCGATACAGCATGCGCAGCATGTTTTCGGGCAGATTCTGATGCCACAATCCCTGGGAATCGGCCAACAGCCAAACCGCGAGGAGCAAGGCCACGCATCCCAGTCCAATGCTCCAGAACGGCACGTCTCTGCCCCAGGCGCGCAGGGTCACGCAGCCGGGCACCGGACAGACGGACTGGCAGCGCATGCAGCCCACGCATTCCGGGCTGCGCACGTCGTCCCTCAGGTGCACCGGGATGCCGCCGGGACAGGACGCGCTGCAGCGGCCGCACTGCACGCAGGCGTCCTTGTCGCGGCGGATGCGCACGGGGCTGCCCCAACTCAAGAGGCCCAGCAGCGCTCCGTAGGGGCAGAGATAGCGGCACCACGCGCTGCGCAGAAGGACTCCGAGCACGGCCAGTCCGGCCAGGACCATCAGGGTCAGCGACGAAGGATCGAGAAAAAAGTGCAGCATGCGGGCGTCGGCCACGAAATTGTACGGATTGGAAGCGAACTGCTCCACGGCCCGTAAATCCATGCCCACGAAAACCGTGTACAGAAAAAAGGCCAGCAGCGCATATTTGGGAGCGTGCAGCAGCGCATCGACGCGCGGGCCGGGAACCCTGGAGAGCCTCAGCTTCCGGCCCAGACGGTTGAGCAGCCCGGATGCAAGGCCCACCGGACAGACGTAGCCGCAAAAACCCTTGCGCAGGAGCAGGGCCATGCCCAGCGCCGCGAGGAAAATGGCCAGCCCCGCGGGATGGACCACATCCCACACCCCGCTTTCGAGCAGGCGCCGCAGACCCATCAGGGCCGCGATGGGCAGAAAGGCTTCGACGGAGGCAGGCCTGGTTACCGGGATTTCGCTGTGGCCTGTCATCCACTGCACGAAGTGGTAGAATTTCCAGCCCGAATACAGGCAAAAAATCAGAAATGCCGATTGGATCAGACGTTGGAACACGGCAGGTGACGGCAGGGTGAAACGCACGGGATTCCTCGCAAAAAATCATGAACTGTTGAGACTCGCCCTTTGATCAGAAAAGAGCGCGCGCGTGGGGTGCAGTACACCTGAGCACTTGTGCAGGACAGGCTGTGCAAAAAAAAGTCGAAATGTCTTAAAAATCAAGGTCTGGACTGATTGACGGAGTAGCCAAGCATAATGAATGCCACATTCAGAACATCAAAACCCGGCACGGTTTTCATTGGTAGCGGGGCAACATCATGGAAACTTTGCAAAAAAAGAAAAGGCCGGAATCTCTTCCAGCCTCTGTCTGCCCCTTCCACGCCAGGCCCTATTCTTTTCCCGGCAGCTTCAGATGATCAAGCACTTTCTGATGCGCCAGTTTCGATTTCTCCGTTTCCAGAGCAGGGATCTCATCGCGGTCCACGTAGCGAATGGCCGCGCACGGGCACATCTCCACACAGGCCGGTCCCATGCCCACCTGGCGGCGCTGGGCGCACATGTCGCACTTGGCGACCATGACCCCGCGATCGGTCTCAAACATGGCGCTATGCGGACAGGCCAGGATGCAGTTCTTGGTCTGGCAGCCCCGGCAGAGCATGGACTGCAGGATGATCGCCCCGTCCTTGTCCCTTTTGAGCGCCCCGCGCGGGCAGGCGTTGGCGCACTTGGGGTTTTCGCAGTGCTGGCAATACAGCGGCACCATGACCCCGTCGATGGTCCGGGTCATGTGGATGCGCGAGGTGTCGTTGGTGAAGCGGCACACGTATTCGCAGGTCTCGCAGCCGATGCACAGGCTGTAGTCGATGTACAGGGTCTTCTGGCCGCTCATGCCTGCCTCCCGAATCCGGCCTCGTTGGTCACGAGGTCGTTGTAGTCATAGGCGTCGAGCCTGTCCTGGGCTTTGAGATCCAGCCAGTTGGCCAAGGAACGGGCCGCGCGCAGGCCGCTGTAGACCGCCTTGCCGATCTTGCTCGGGCCGCTCAAGGCGTCGCCGGCCACGAACACGTTCTCGATGGCGGTCATGTGCAGCCAACGCACCTCGCCCTTGCGCACGTCCTCAAGGCCAAGCTCCTTGGCGAACGGCGGTGTGGCCGTCTCGCCGATGGCGGCAACCACCAGATCCACGGGCAGGACCGAAACCTCCGTCCCGTTCTGACCGGGACGGGAAATCTCCAGCCCCTCGACCGTGCCTCCGCCCAGGACCCGAAGCGGCGTGGTGCGATCCAGCCACTCCACGCCCATCTGCCGCAGCTGCTCGATCTCGAAGGCTCCGCACGGCGCTTCGCGGCTGGTGCGCCGATAGATATGATAGACCTTGGCTGCTCCGAGATGCACCGCGCTGTGGGCCACGTCCACGGCCGAATGCCCCGCGCCGATGACGGCCACGGTCTTGCCCGCGACATCGGGCAGCTTCACGTTGGGCGCGCTGTATTTGACGGCGCGGATAGGGAAAAGAAATTCAAGGCCCGAGAAAACGCCGGGCAGTGTCTCGCCTGGAATGCCGAGCTTGCGTGAACGCCAAGAGCCCGTGCAGATCATGATGGCGTCGTGCTTTTTGACCATGTCGCCGAAGCCCAGAATCTCGCGGCAGAAATGGTCCCCCTCCTCGTCATGCAAGGGTCCGCTGCAACAGATCTTGGTGTGGGTGTGAAAGATGACCCCCGCCTTTCTCTCAAGATTGCGCGCGCCCAGATCTATGCGCTCCTTGGGGATGCGGTAGCCGGGAATACCGAAAAGCATGAGACCTCCCGGCTTGGGCAACTTGTCGTAAACCTCGACCTGGTACCCAAGACAGGACAGATAGCCCGTGGCGGCCAGACCCGAAGGGCCCGCACCGATAATCCCGACGCTGCGGCCAACAGGCGCGGCCGGTTCGGAACACAGGAAATTGAAATTCATCGGGTCCATGGGCACTCCATTATCGTTTATGACCGTGTCAGAATCATCTGTTCCGCCGTGACGCCTTTGTCAAGATAGAGCAATCATTCACAAAGACCACGGTCATCGCGCCCGAAAAAGTCACATTTTTTGATCTGCGTCAAAGCTTCTGCGCATCCTTCCCCGTAAACCCCTTCTCAACGGAAACGACAACACCCCCCCAACAATGGAGGCTACCCCTCATGTTTTGCAATCAGTGTGAACAGACCGCCAAAGGAACCGGATGCACCAAGGTCGGCGTATGCGGCAAGCAGCCCGACGTCGCAGCCCTGCAGGATCTTCTCATCTACGCCTTGCAAGGGCTCTCCCTGGTCACGGCGCAGGCCCGGGCCAAAGGCGTGTCCGATGCGGCCGTGAACCGCTTCATCAATGAAGGCGTGTTCTCGACCCTGACCAATGTGGATTTCGACCCGGCACGTTTTCAGGTGCTCATCAATGAAGCCGTAGCCCACCGTGAAGCCATCAAGCTCCGGGCCGGCCTGACCGTGGACAACCCCGCCGCCACCTTCACCCCGGCCGCCACCCTGGAAGGCTTGGTCGCCCAGGGCGAGCAGCACGGCATCTCCGAGGCGCTGGAAGCCCATGAAGACCTGCGCTCCCTGAAGCAGATTCTTATCTACGGGCTCAAAGGCGTGGCAGCCTACGCCGACCACGCGGCCATTCTCGGTCATGAAGACGAGAGCGTATACGAATTCGTGCAGCGCGCTCTGGTCAAGAGCCTCGAAAACCTGGGCGTGGACGAGCTTGTCGGTCTGTGCATGGAGTGTGGCCAGATCAACCTCAAGGCCATGGAACTCCTCGACGGCGGCAACACCGGCACCTACGGCCACCCCGTACCCACGGAAGTTCCCCTCGGACCAAAGAAGGGCAAGGCCATCCTGGTTTCCGGCCATGATCTGAAAGACTTGGGGCTGCTCCTGGAGCAGACCGCCGGCAAGGGCATAAGCATCTACACCCACGGCGAGATGCTGCCCTGCCACGGCTACCCGGAACTCAAAAAACACCCGCACTTCCATGGTCATTACGGTACCGCCTGGCAGAACCAGCAAAAGGAATTTTCCGAATTTCCCGGTGCGATCCTGATGACCACCAACTGCATCCAGAAGCCGGTCGAGTCCTACAAGGGCAACATCTTCACCACCGGCCTGGTCGGCTGGCCCGGCGTGACCCACGTGGGCAAGGACTTCTCCACGGTCATTGAAAAGGCCCTTGAGATGCCCGGATTCGCGGCCGATGAGGACAAGGGCAGCGTTTTGACCGGCTTTGCCCGCAATGCGGTCCTCGGCGTTGCCGACAAGGTCATCGCGGCGGTCAAGAGCGGCGACATCCGCCACTTCTTCCTCGTGGCGGGTTGCGACGGGGCCAAGCCAGGCCGCAACTACTACACGGAATTCGTGGAAAAGGTTCCTCAGGATTGCATCGTGCTGACCCTGGCCTGCGGCAAGTTTCGCTTCTTCGACAAGAAGCTCGGCGACATCGGCGGCATCCCGCGCCTTCTGGACATCGGCCAGTGCAACGACGCCTACTCCGCCATCCAGATCGCCTCGGCCCTGGCCGGAGCTTTCGGCTGCGGCGTGAACGACCTGCCCCTTTCGATGGTGCTGTCCTGGTACGAGCAGAAAGCCGTGGCCATCCTGCTGACCCTCTTAAGCCTCGGCATCAAGGGTATCCGCCTCGGGCCCACCCTGCCCGCCTTCATCACCCCGACGGTGCTGAACGTGCTGGTCGAAAACTTCGATATCAAGCCCCTGACCACCCCGGACGAAGACTTGAAAGCCATTCTCGGCTAATATTAACTCACCATCCCTGCATCACCAAGGCCTTGCCCCGCGCAAGGCCTTGGTTTTTTTTGGAGGGGGGGGGAGGGAAGCGAAATCATCCCTGATGACGCTTCATTCCTTGCTGCCCGGTTGACACTACGGCCCGTTGTGGCCACAGGGTTGGTATTGATCGCCAAACCTGAAACAAACCGGACTTGCGCCCATGGAATATTTCAACAACCTTTTGGCCAGGGGCGAGCACTTCGTGACGAGGTCCATCGTGCATGCCCGGCGCGAAGACACGCCTGCTCCGTGGTTCGTGATCCGCCTGCTGCGGACCCTCCTCTTCGCGACCCGGGATTTTCAAAACCGCCAGGGTTCCCTGCAGGCATCCGCCCTGACCTTCTACACCCTCCTGTCTCTGGTGCCGCTCGCGGCCATGGCTTTTGGCATCGCCAAAGGCTTCGGACTTGAACAGCTGCTTGAAAAAGAACTGCTCCGCAATTTTGCCGCGCAGCAGGAGGTGGTCCTGCAGGTCATCGCCTTCGCCCGCAACATGCTCGACAACACAAAGGGAGGGCTCATCGCCGGCATCGGCGTCATCATCCTGTTCTGGTCCGTGATCAAGGTTCTTGGCAGAATCGAACAAAATTTCAATCGAATATGGGCTGTCCCCTCGCGCTCGATGTCGCGCAGGCTGAGCGACTACCTGGCCATCATGCTCATCGCCCCCCTGCTCCTGATCTTGTCCGGCAGCGCCACGGTCTTCATCGCATCCCAGGTGCGGGCCATTTCCAACCAAGTCGGCATGCCCGGCATGCTCGACCCGGCAGTCTCCCTGGGCCTGGGCTTCGCCCCCTACCTGCTGCTCTGGGCCCTCTTCACCCTCCTCTACCTGATCATGCCCAATACCCGTGTCCAGTTCGCAGGCGCACTGCTGGCCGGCATCCTGGCAGGATCGGCGTACCAGCTCCTGCAAGTCAGCTACATCGCTTTTCAAATCAACGTGGCCAGCTACAATGCCATTTACGGCAGCTTCGCGGCCCTGCCCCTCTTTTTGATCTGGCTGCAACTGAGCTGGCATATCGTTCTCTTCGGGGCCGAGATCGCCCACTTCTTTCCCCATTCAGACACCGTCGCGGCAGAGCCGAAATGGCGCGAGCGGAGCATGGCGCAAACCAGGCTGCTGGCGCTGGCGATCTGCCATGAGATCGTGCAGCGCTTTCACCGCGATGAACCGAGCTTAAGCGAAGAAATCATTGCCTCGGAGTTTGACATGTCCCGCAGTGAAACCTCCGAAATGATCAACATGCTGGTTCACACGCACCTCCTGCACCGTGTTCAGCCCGAAGGGGACGAAACGCCCCAACTGCAGCCAGCCCGCGACAGCGCCAACATCACCATCCGCGACGTGCTTGCTGCCGTCGACAATGCTCATGCGAACCCGAGCTTTACCCATGACCAACCCAAGCTTGCGGCCATAGCCGCTTGCCTGGACACGCTGCGAAACGACCTCGACCACACTGCCGCCACAAAATTGCTGCGCGATATCGAACCTGCGCAATGCCAAGGGGCCGGCTCTGCAGATGCCACGAAGAAAAATTAATCAATTTTGTTTAAACCATCCCAAATTAACCACCAACAATTCGGAATGAAATTACAAAAAAGTAAATTATGATGGAGCACAGCCATCGATTCAGAAAAATTCTTTCCATGCAGCCCAATCTTCCAGCCCCCCAGTTTACGCTTTAACCATCTAATATTAAAATATTTTATCTTTCCATTTGGCAACAAAGTCTTGGACAGACCATAGCTTCGTTTGCGTTGACCATTGCGGCATCCTTGTTGCTTGACAGCCTCCATGAGCACCTCAACCTGTTCCACAGAATTGCGCGTCCTGCTGGCCATCAGCAAGGTCATCGATCAGGCCCTGGACCTGGAAAGCGCTCTGGAATCAATTCTGAAAATCCTGTCCGACACCATGAGCATGCGCAGGGCCACGGTCACCCTGTACGACCCCCTCTCGGGCCGTCTGGCCATCTCCACTTCCTACGGCCTCTCGGCCCTGGAAAAGCAGCGCGGCGTCTATCGCATGGACGAAGGCATCACGGGAATCATTTTTCGCACGGCCAAGCCATACGTGGTCCCGGACATCTCCCTTGAGCCCCTCTTTCTGGACAAGACCGGCACGCGGCGCATCAGCCAGGAGCGCATATCGTTTGTAGGCGTGCCCATTCTGCTGCACGGCAGTCCCATCGGGGTCATGAACGTGGACCGCGTCTTCACGGGTCAGGAACAACTCGATGCCGACACGGAGTTTCTGACCGTGGTGGCCACCCTCATTTCTCAATTCTTAAGTCTTAACGAAAAAGTAAAAAAAAGAGAGGCCGCTCTCAAGCAGGAGAACACCTCCCTCAAATACCAGATCGCCCGGGAGAACCACGGCCCCTACATCGTCGGCAAGAGCCAGGCCATGCTGGAAGTGGAACAATACGTAGCCAAAGTCGCCATCACCAAAGCCACGGTGCTGCTCCTCGGGGAATCGGGAACGGGCAAGACCCTCATCGGGCGGATCATTCATGAGCTGTCGGACCGCAAGACCCACCCCTTCATCAAGGTCAACTGCGCCGCCATCCCTGAAAATCTGCTTGAAGCCGAACTCTTCGGCTACGAGAAAGGGGCTTTCACCGGAGCCAACAGCACGAAACCGGGCCGTTTTGAAGATGCGCACCTGGGCACGATTTTTCTTGATGAAATCGGGGAGTTGCCCCTCACTCTGCAATCCAAGCTGCTGCGCGTGCTCCAGGAACGAGAGTTCGAACGCATCGGCAGCAACAAGACGCGCAAAGTCGATGTGCGCATCATCAGCGCCACCAACCGCGAATTGGAAGCCCTCGTCGGCCACGGGCTTTTCCGCGAAGACCTGTACTACCGCCTGAACGTCTTCCCTGTGCATGTGCCGGCGGTCCGGGAGCGCAAGGAAGATATTCCGCGCCTCCTCAATCATTTTCAAAAGGAGATGGAACGCGAATACGGCCGCAGCCTGACCCTGACCACGGGCGCCCTCGACCTGCTGCTGGCCTATGACTGGCCCGGCAACGTGCGCGAATTGGAAAACCTGGTGGAGCGGCTGGTCATCCTGACCGACGACAAGCCGGTGGAAGCGGAGCTGGTGCGCGGGTTCCTCACGCCTGAAACACACCGGCCCGGACCGGCCAGGCACGCTCCAGAACCGCCCGCTCATCCCGAGCAGGAAGATTATTGCCAGCCGCTCAAGGAAACCGAACGCCGGGAAGTCCTGGCGGCGCTCAAACGAAACGCCTGGATTCAGTACAAGGCCGCCCGGGAACTGAACCTCACGCCCCGCCAGATGGGTTACCGGGTCAGAAAATTCAACCTCGAAGAGCTCATCGCCAAAGGGCGAGTCGATCACCGCAGACAGCAATCATAAAACCCCTCGGCCTGGCCGGAATCAATCCCTCCGACACGTTTCCGGCCGGGCCTCTCTTCCCGCTCCAAACTTCTCGTGCTTGAGGCACGCCCTTTTTCGTGTAAAGTACAGCGAAACGAATGGCGCAAGCCACGGATGTCAAGGGCTGGCGAGATATTTCTTAGCTCTTGACGAGCGTCAACGAAAAGCACAAGTGGAAATACCGAAAATTGCCCGACCCGTGATGGGCAACATTTCCCAGCAGGAGAACCAAGCATGTTCAGACATAACGGATTGTTCGGCTTTATGGCCGGACTTTTCCTCTTTTTATCCACCGTTCTGTCCCACGCCCAGACCCAGGCCCAGACCCAGGCGCCAGGCTTTGGGCTGCAGGATGTCGCGACCATGGCGCAAGCGCTCGCGGCCAAGCCGTATGAAGACAACGCCGGACAGGTGCCCGAGGTCCTTAAGACCATCTCGTACGACCAATGGCGGGACATTCGCTTTGTCCCGGAAAAGAGCCTGTGGCGCGCGGACAAGCTGCCCTTTGAACTGCAATTCTTCCATCCGGGGCTGTTCTATGACCGCACCATAGCCGTCAACGTGGTGGAAAAGAATGTCCCCACCCGCCTGGCCTTTGATACCGGGGCTTTCGATTACGGAAAGAACAACTTTGCCGCGCAGATCCCGACGGAAATGGGATATGCCGGATTTCGCATCCACACCGCCATCAATACCAAGAACTATCTGGATGAGTTTCTGGTCTTTCTTGGGGCCAGCTATTTCAGGGCCGTGGGCAAGGGGCAGAACTACGGCCTGTCCGCCCGTGGACTGGCCATCGACACGGCGGAGCCTTCCGGCGAGGAGTTTCCTTTTTTCAAGGAATTCTGGATCGTAAAACCCGGCAAGAAGGACAAGTCCATCACCGTCTACGCGCTGCTGGACTCCCGCCGCGTAGCCGGAGCCTATCGTTTCGAAATCACGACCGGGGCGGAAACCGTGCTCGACGTCGAGTCCATTCTCTTTTTACGCGAACCGGTGGCCAAGCTGGGGATCGCGCCCCTGACCAGCATGTTCATCTTCGGGGAGAACTCCAATCCTCGCGTGAGCGACGACTTCAGACCCGAAGTCCATGACTCCGACGGCCTCATGGCTGCGTTCGACAACAACGAATGGATATGGCGGCCGCTGCAAAACCCCAAATCCCTGTCCGTCAATGTCTTCAGCGCACCCAACATTCGTGGCATGGGCCTCATGCAGCGCGACACGGATTATGCGAACTACCTCGACCTTGAGGCCAAATACGAGGCCAGACCCAGCGCCTGGATCGAACCCAAGGGCGACTGGGGACCAGGCAAACTTCATCTGGTGCAGATTCCCTCACCGGAGGAGATTCACGACAACATCGTCACCTTCTGGACTCCCGACTCAACTCCGCAGCCGGGGCAACCCATCGCCTTTGACTACAGGCTTCGCTGGGCGCCGCCCAAACGCGTGACCTCTCCCGAGGGGCAGGTCATCTTCACGCGCACCGGAAAAGGAAAAACGGCCAACTCCAGACTGTTCGTGCTTGAGTTCAAGGGCGGCAAGCTTGAGGATCTGCCGGACGACGCGGCCCTGGACGCCAACGTCTGGGTCGGAATGGGCGGCAAGCTTCTGGAAAAACGCGTCTATAAAAATCCTGTCACCGACAGCTGGCGTCTGGTATTTGAAATCGAACCCGATTCGGCTTCCGCCCTTTCCATGGTCCTGCCGGACAAAAGGCCAAGCATCGAAATGCGGGCAATCCTGCAACACGGCGTAACCCCGCTGACCGAAACATGGACCTACGCCATCAAACTCTGATGAAAAACAAAACCACGGAGCCTCCTCTGCCGTACGACGCCTGCAATTCAGGCGTCTTCCGCCCTCCAGTCGAGACAGCGGCCACGATCCTCGAGACCAGGCTGGAAGCAGCGGGCCGCAGGATCGCGGCCTATCTGCGGCATCTTCCGTTGCCGGAGAAAAGCCGCCACGAACTGGCCCTGATGACGCTGACCGCGCTGGCGGAAGACCCCGGCAACAACCCGTCCCAGGCCGAAGCCAGAGCCATGACCATCCTCCGGGAGCTCCTGGCCGAACAGCCGATTCCTCTTTTCGTGGTGCCGGGACCACCACTGCAACGCATGCACATGAAACCCGAAGAGATGGACAGGCGGCCCTGGGTGCGCGTGTTTTTGCGCCTTGGGCGGCCTCTTTGGAGCATGACCGCGTACTTTTTCAACACGCGCCTGATCGATATTTTTCAGTACGCGCTCCTGCTCGCAGGACTCTATATTCTCGACGCGACCTTGCGCTAGCAACGGTTTACGCAACTTCGTTTTTTTATAACACTCGCCAGGCGGATTGCCCGGACTTTCATAAAGCCGCGCCATGCCTTAAGTCGCCATGGTCCGGCCGCTTCACCAAGGAACTTCATGAAACGAGAATTTTTGAACGAACCCTGGCGCAAGATCGCCAGCCGTCGCAGACTTCTTCTCCTGATCCTGGTCCTGACTCCGGCCCTGGTTGCCGCCAGCGTCATGGGTTCGCTCCTCCCGCACCGGGGCACCACCTATCTCGAAGCGAGCATCATCTTTGTCTATTGCGTGCTTTTCATCTGGATCTCGCTCGGTTTCTGGACTGCCCTGGCCGGATTCTGGACCCTGCTCAAAAAAGACGACCGCTTCGCCGTGACACGCTCGCGCGGGGAACTCGACGCGCCCATCCGCGCTCACGTCAAGACCGCCATCCTCTTCCCCGTCTGCAACGAGGACCCGGAACGGATCATGGCCGGCATCCAGGCCGTCTGGCGCTCCCTGGTCAGGCTTGGCGCGGCGGACAGGTTCGACATTCACATCCTGAGCGATTCGAACGATCCGGACCGCTGGGTGCAGGAACAGGCGGCCTGGAGCAGGCTATGCGATGACCTCTCCGCGCATGGTCACATTTTCTACCGTCGTCGGCGCGTCAATCTGAAACGCAAAAGCGGCAACGTCGCCGATTTCTGCCGCCGCTACGGCGCCCATTACACCTACATGATCGTCTTTGACGCCGACTCCGTCATGTCCGGCGAAACGCTCATCCGCATGGTGCGCATCATGGAACGCAGGCGCAACGTCGGCATCCTGCAGACAGCTCCGGCCTGCACAGGTCGCGAGACCCTCATCGCCCGCGCCCAGCAGTTCGCCAACAGGGCCTATGGGCCCATGTACGCGGCAGGCCTGCACCACTGGTTTTTGGGAGACGCGCAGTTCTGGGGACACAACGCCATTATCCGGGTCAAGCCCTTCATGAAGCATTGCGCCCTGACGCGCTTGCCGGGCAAACCGCCGCTGGGCGGCGACATCCTTTCCCATGACTTTGTGGAATCCGCCCTCATGCGCCGTGCCGGATACTCGGTCTGGCTGGCCTATGATCTTGAGGGCAGCTACGAGGAGGTTCCGCCCAATCTGCTGACGGAACTCAAGCGCGATCGCCGCTGGTGCCAGGGCAACCTGCAGCATCTGCGGCTGGTCTTCACCCGCGGCATCTTTCCCGGTCACCGCGCCCTCTTTCTGAACGGGGTCATGGCGTACGGCTCGGCCCTGCTCTGGTTTCTGTTCCTGGCCCTGGCTACTGCGGCGGCAGTGACCGAGGCCATGGTCCAGCCCGACTACTTCACGCCCTCCAAATCCCTCTTCCCCGTCTGGCCCGTCTGGGATCCCACGCCGGCACTGCTGCTCTTGGCGGGCACGGCCGTGATTCTTTTCCTGCCCAAGGTCTGCGCCCTGCTCCTGGCTCTCATCAAAGGGCGTCGCAAACAGTTCGGCGGATTTTTCGCCCTGTGCGGGAGCATCCTGACAGAGGTCGTCCTGTCCACCTTGCTGGCCCCGGTGCGAATGCTCTTTCACAGCAAGTACGTTTTCCTGACCCTCATGGGCATGGGCATCGGCTGGGGCACACAGCAGCGCGACGACGAAGGCACGCGCTTCTGGGACGCCCTGCGCTTCCACGGCGGCGGAACGCTGCTAGGCCTTATCTGGGGAGTGGCCATGTTTCAGATCAACCGGGTCTTTTTCTGGTGGAGTTCGCCACTGGTCATTTCCCTGCTGCTCTCCATTCCGGTCTCCATGCTCACCAGCCGGGCCGAACTTGGCCGAATTTTCCGCAGCATGCGGATCTTCACGACGCCGGAAGAAGTCCGGCTGCCTCGCGAATACGAGGATATAGGAAACTATATGCAGAGCATCGCCGAAGACAGAACCAGTTTCGGCATTCCACCCGAGGAGGGATTTCTGAGAGCGGCCGTGGTTCCGAGAGTCAACACATTGCACCTCAGCCTGCTGCGCGGATCACGCGCCCTGTCCCCGGATATAGAACGACGCCGCGACGGCATCCTGGATAAAGCCATGGACAACGGCCCCCAGGCGCTCAGCAAGAAAGAAAAGAAAGAACTCCTGTATGACGGACAGCGTATGAAAAAACTGCACGAACACATCTGGGAACTGCCTCAGGATGTGCTTGAAAAACGCTGGAAGGTCAGGCTGGACTAAAGAGAATGGGAAGAATGGAACTGATGGGAGTCATGGGTTCGATGAGGCGTATATGGCTTCTGAGACCCATGGATTGAGGATGGCCATTCTTGATCGGCACCATACGTCCCATGCCTCCCATCACTCTCATAGCTCCTAGCTCCCATCACTCCCATAGCTCCCATCACTCCCATAGCTCCCATCACTCCCAAAGCTCCAACTCATCAGGCGCCCTCCCGGGCGCACCACGAAAAAAGCCCCGGCGAACCGGGGCTTAAAAAAGGGTGGGATTGCCCCAACCTTTAGAATTCAATTAAAACTAGTTAGCACTGGCTTTGAATTCGTCGCGTCTGTTCTTGCCCCAAGCGTCTTCGTTGGAACCCTGAACAGCGGGGTATTCTTCGCCGTAGCTGATGATCTGCAACTTGGACGAATCAATTCCCAGCAGGACCAGGAATTCATACGCAGCACGGGCTCTGCGCTCGCCAAGAGCCAAGTTGTACTCGTTGGTTCCGCGTTCGTCGCAATGTCCTTCGATCAGCAGGGACAGTGCAGGATTGGCCTTCAACAGCTCGGCCTTATCCGTCAAAACCTGGCGGGATTCCTGAGTCAACTCGTTAGAATCAAAAGCAAAATAAATCTTGTCTGCACCAATCTTTTCGATAGCCTGACGCTGCAATTCAGCAAGGCGCTGCGCTTCGAGCTGCTCTGCGGTCAAACCACCCTGTGCACCGGAACCGTCTCCAGCGCCAGCAGCAGTCGCGCCAGCAGGGGTGGAGCTCACTTTTTTGGAGCAACCGCCAGCCATGGCCAAACAAAAAACCAAAACGATCAATCCAAAAACGCCTAACTTCTTCATAACTTCCTCCATTAACGAAAAAAAAACACGCCTCAGCCACTATAATTTCCCCCAGGCCGGAGAAGTAGCTTCCCCTGGTCCGGTTGGAATCAAAATAGGTTCGTCTCCATGTTTGGTCGTCAGGTAGATCTTGCTCGGGCCGGATCTGTTTGACGCAAAAGCTATGAAATAACCATCAGGAGACCAAGTGGGATCTTCATCACTACCGGGGCCAAATGTCAACTGGCGCTCGTGCCCGGAAGCCAAATCCACCAGAAATAATTTATGATTTCCGTTCACCATCTGGGCAAAAACAACCTGAGAACCGTCGGGACTGATGCTTGGACCGGTATTGTATTTTCCAGTCAGGGAGATGCGTTTGCTCTGTCCTGTGACCATATTTTTCAAAAATACATGCGGATTTCCTAACCTATTGGAAACAAACACCATTTTCTCGCCAGACCGATCAAAATCCGGCCCGATGTCAATACCCCAGTTCTCCTCGAGAGGACGCACGACCTTGTATTCGGAATTCAGCTCGTAAATGTCCGGATTTCCGCGCATGTCGAGACTGATCGCCACATTGCCGGTCTTGGTGAAGGCAGGCGCGATAAGGGTATTTCCGGGGAGCCTCTTTTTATCCAGGGTTCTGGTCTGTCGATCCCAGACGCACAGATTGTGATACTTCTTGTCCAGAAAGACAAAAACCAGCTTTTGACCGTCGTGGGACCAGGCAGGACTGACCGCGATCCCGTCCAGGTTGGTGATCTTCTGCAGATTGAGGCCCTGGGCCGTGGCCATGTAAACCTGCTTGCGCTGCCCTTCCTTCTTGACGAAGGCGATGTTCGAACGGAAGAAATCCCCCTGCCCGGTCAAAGCCTCCATCAGGTCCGCGCAAAACCGCGCCGCCACCTCGGGAATCTGTTGATTGTTCGCTACGCCATAGCCTTTGCCCACAATCAGGCGGCCCGTGTAGACCTCATAGGCGCGCAGCTCCACCTCGCCGACTCCGCCAGGGCGGGGCGCCCAGGCAGCCGTGACCAGCACGTCGGTGCGCGCGAGCTGAAACTTGTTGAAGTCGATGCTCTGCGCCACATAGCCGCCGGGATTGGGGCCACCGACGATATCCTTTCCGGAGAGCATGTTGAAAAATGGCAAAAAGGCGCAGTTGGCATGAATGCGCTGCTGCAATTCCGACGGCGCGTTGCCGGGGATGGCTCCCACCGGGCCCGAACCGTCCTTGGACAGCGCCTCGGCCACGAAAAGATTGACCCGGGACTGTCCCGGTCCATAAATGTCGATGTTCAGCACTCCGGCGGCCAGGGCAGACGCGGAGAACGCCAGCAGCGCCAGCAGAATGAGAAGGATTTTTTTTATCAAGACAGGCTCCTGCTCAATTTTCCGTATTATAAAATGTTATGGCCAGAGTCGCGTCCAATGTTTCAGGCAAAGGAGGCAATTTCTTGGTATCCTCGATAGCGCGCATGACCGACGCGTCAAAATCGGACCGCCCGGACCCGTTCAGCATACGCGAGCTCAGAATATCACCGGCCTTGTTCACCTTGAGCTCAACGGTCGTGGCCAGCACAACGTTCGACAGACGCGGAAATCTCCAATTCTGGCGAATGGCCCGAATGACCTGCGTGGCATAGTATTGATCCAGACTGCCCGAAGACACTCCTTCGCCATCGCCATCCTCGGCGGTCCCGTCCCCGCGCGTGCCGCGCCCCGAGACTTCGCGCCCAAGATCTGCCAGAGCATCGGCCAAGGCATCCTTGGAGCCGCTCGTGGCAGTGCCTTTCGCCGCTCCGTCCGCCCCGCTCTTGGTAGAAGACTTGGCGACCTTGGTCGCCTCGCCCAGAGCCTGCGCCAGGATTTCTTCCTTGGTCGGCTTCTTCTCGGCTTTCGGCTCGCTTTTCGGTTCTTCCTTGGCGGTCTTCTTGGGTTCTTCCTTCTTCGGCTCTTCCTTTTTGGGCTCTTCCTTCTTCGGCTCCGGCTTCTTCGGCTCCTCGGGCTTGGCCTCGGCCACCTTGGTGGCGTTCACCGTGTCTGAAGGAATCGCCTTGGCTGTCTCGCTTGGGGCAGCTTTCTTCTCCGGCTTTTTGGGCTCATCCGGAGCCTTTACGGTCTTGGCATCCTTGGCTTCGGGTTTTTGAGGAGCCTCGGCGACTTCGGGGGCCTTTTTGCGCGCGCTCTTGGCCCCCGGCTTGCCTTTATTCGGAGGGCCGACCAGGTCGACCTCGTACATTCTTTTGTTCAGATTAAGTTTAATATGGGTGTCCGTGGACACATAGGCTCCGCCGAGCAGCACGACCAAATGCAGCACAATGGAGAAAACCCAACTCAAATGACGTAGCGAATTAAACACAAAAACGCCTTATCCTAGGGGTTCTCTTCCTCAGGTTCTGCCACGACTCCCAGCTTTTGCACGCCTGCGGCCCTGACTTCCGCCATCACCTTGACGACAACGCCGTACGCCACATCCTTGTCGGCCTGCAGATAAAGCAGTTTCCCTTTCTCAAATTCCATTCTTTTGAGATAGTTGCCCAGTTCATCGACCTTGACCTCATACTTGTCGAGCTTGATGGTCCCGTCTTTGAGCACGTGCAACACCACAGTGTCGCTGTCCTCAGGCAGGGTCTCAACAGCCTTGGTTTCAGGCAGGTCGACTTCAACACCCTGGGTCAGCATGGGCGCAGTCACCATGAAAATGATGAGCAGCACCAGCATGACGTCCACAAAAGGCGTGACGTTGATCTCCGCCAGAAAGCCTTTTCCTGAATTTACCTGCATGATTTATTCACTCCGCTTGTTCATCCATGGGAGTTCAAGCTGGGCGCGATTCAAAAATTCGCTGGCGAAGCACTCCATCTCCGTATGCACGGTGGTGATCATGCCCAGAAAGGTATTGTAAGCGATGGTCGCCGGAATGGCCACGGCCAGACCGATGGCAGTGGCTACAAGGGCCTCGGAAATACCGGGCGCGACTGCGGCCAGAGCCGCCGTTTTCATCTGTCCGATGGCATGAAACGAGTTCATGATGCCCCAGACAGTACCGAAAAGACCGATAAACGGGGCCGCATTGGCACATGTCGCCAAAAAGGACAAAGACCTGGACATTTCTCCAAGCCCTTCGCTCACCCCTTGTTCGAGCACCCGGCGCAGGTTGTCGCCGGCGACGCGGAACTTCAGGTTGGGATGAATGACGGATTGCTCCAGGCGGCGAAACTCCTGCAAGCCCCGCTTGGCTATGGGGTACAGGGCCGAGTTGCCCTGCTCGCGCAAGGTCTGCACTCCGTCGGCCAGATTCGTGGCGTTCTGGAACAGCGCCCGTTCGCGGAGGGCTTTACGCCGCCCGACATTGATCTGGATTATCTTGAAAAAAATGATCGACCAGCTGATAAGCGACATGATGGCCAAGAGGGTCATGACACCCTGCACAACCACGGTCGCGTTAGAAATCATGTCCCAGAATCCCATCTGCGACATACCGCCGAGCTGCGTGGCGGCGCCAAGAGATTGAATGGAATCGATCGGCTGCGTAACATTCATCTGCTCAACAACGCCCGTTTGAGCTACTGCTTCCATATCTGTCACCTTTTACACTACGAGATTATATAGGGCACAACAAATTTTCGGTTCACTACAGGCAAAGGCTCCGGGACACAAGAGCCCAGGCCTCTGCGTCCGCCTGCCGATATTCTTCGGGGGTCATGCCGCACCCGAGCGCGATCTTGCGGCGCAGCTCCGCGCAGGTCAGATCCCGCGAAGAATGGGCATCGTTATTGACAACCAGTTTGGCGCCATGCGCACGGGCCAGGGCCAGGACGTGCCCATTGGTGTATCCGTGTCCGGCCCGGGTCGTGATTTCAAGCCGCACGCCCTTTTCAGCCGCCAGCCGAACCTCTTCTTCCGTGATCAGCCCGGGATGGGCCAGCACGTCCACGCCGGCCATGATGGCCGCAAGGTTCGTACCTGCCTCCACCGGTTCGACAATGGTCTCTCCATGGGCCACGACAATTCCCGCGCCCAGAGCGCGGGCGCGGCGCACCTCCTGCTCCATGAGGGCGGACGGCACGTGCGTCAGCTCGACCCCCGCCACAATGACGATATCCATGTAGATGGAATACTCCTTCGCCATGGCGGCCACGCGCGGCAACGCAAAATCCATATTGGAGGCGTCGGCGTGGTCGGTGATGGCTATGGCCCGGTACCCGGCCACCTTGGCCCGACGCGCCAATTCAGCCGGGATCAGTTCCCCGTCGCTAAAGCTCGAATGGGTATGCAGATCGATCACAGCCGCGTCACATCTTGTACTTGAGATCGTCCAGGCTGTACTTGGAGAGGATGTCCGTCCACTTGTCGCTGTCCTCGCCCGTGACAACCTCCTGAAAAACGCCTTTCTGCAACGTCTTGTTCAAAGCGATGACTTCCTCCGAAACACGGATGGGCACCTGGGCTCTGAGGGCCAGGGCGATGGAATCCGAAGGACGGCAATCGACGCGGCGCTCGCCGGTCTCGCCTTGCAACACAAGTTCGGCATAATAGGTGCCTTCGTGGATGGAGATGATCTCCACCGCGACCAGCCGGGTTTCCATCTTCTCCAGTATGGTCAAAATCAAGTCGTGAGTCATGGGTCTGGGTACGGCGACCTTGTTCAGGGCCATGGAAATGGACATG
Organism: Desulfomicrobium baculatum DSM 4028; assembly: GCF_000023225.1. Classification (NCBI taxonomy): domain Bacteria; kingdom Pseudomonadati; phylum Thermodesulfobacteriota; class Desulfovibrionia; order Desulfovibrionales; family Desulfomicrobiaceae; genus Desulfomicrobium; species Desulfomicrobium baculatum. The sequence goes on along the minus strand of NC_013173.1, from coordinate 657,412 downwards.
GCCTCCATGGCGCCGATCCAGATGGGAAAAATGATATCTTCCGATGTGTCCTTTAAAATAAGGATGGGCATCTGCGAATCCTCGTCCAGTGCCAATCCGAAAACCATCATGTCTACCACGGTTCACCTCGAATCTCTCCCACGAGGGAGTGTTTCTTCGCGTCCACGATGCGCACGCGAACCATTCTGCCAGTCAGGCAAGGTATGGGCGATGAGAAATTGACAATCCGTCCGCCCCCGTCACGGCCTCTCCAAAAAATATACTCACTGTCCTGCATCTTGCTCGGCCCTTCGACCAGCACTTCGGCCATCGACCCCACCTGCGCGGCCAACTCCTCGACGGTGATTCGGTCCTGCATCTCCTGCAGCACCGCGAGACGCCGCGACTTCTCTTCTTCGGGCACCTTGAAATCCATCTTTTCGGCGCGCACCCCCGGCCGGTCCGAATACTTGAAGGAGAAGCTGGATTCGTACCGCACTTCACGCATAAGTTCCAGAGTATCTTCAAAATCCTGAAGAGTCTCGCCCGGAAAACCGACAATGATGTCCGTGGTCAGGGTAATTTGCGGGCAAACCCGGCGCAGCTCGCGGATCGTGTCCAGGTAACGCGCCCGTGTGTATTTGCGCCCCATGGCCTTCAGGACTGCGTCGGACCCGGACTGCACGGGCAGATGCAGCTGCGGGCAAAGATTGGGCAGTTTGCCGAATGCGGTCACAACCTCCGGGGCGATGTCCTTGGGATGCGATGTCGTGAATTTGAGGCGCATGAGGCCGGGAATGGCGGATATCCGCTCCAGGAGCGACGCAAAGGATGTTCCGTCGCCATGCTTGTCCTGGCCGTAGCTGTTCACGTTCTGCCCCAAAAGGGTCAGTTCGCGCGCGCCACGACGCACCAGGGCCTCGCATTCGGCCACCACGGCGTCCGAGCTGCGCGATTTCTGCCGTCCCCTGGTGAAAGGCACGATGCAGTAGGCGCAAAAATTATCGCACCCCTGCATGATGTTCACAAAGGCCTGAGCCTGGACAGTACCGCCTTCGGGCTGTTCGCGTTCGGGATAATGGTCCAGAAAATCAAGCAGGCTTATCCGTAGCGCAGGGTCGTTGGCCAGCCGCTCCAGAGCCTGGGGCACCATGGCCGTTCCGTCGGTGCCGAAAACCAGGCGAACGAAAGGAAAACGGTTCCAGAATTCCTCGCCGATCTGCTGAGCCACGCAGCCGCCCACGGCCACGAAAACATCCGGACTCCGGTCGGCGTAGCTCTTCAGCCGGCCGAGCAGGGAATACACTTTCTGTTCGGGCTTTTCCCGCACGCTGCACGTCGTGACCACGAAAACCTGGGCGTCGGATTCGCCCGCCTCGGTCCAGCCTCTGGAGACCAAAGATTGGGTCAACCAGTCGGCGTCCGCCACATTCATCTGGCATCCAAAAGTCAGTATATGAAACCTCACGAAAAGGGGTAGCCTCCTCAATTATGCGTTGCGCATTGCTATGAACGTTTTTTTAACCCAGTCAACTCATTTTGGGGGCATTTCTCCAAACGGTCACGGGTCTGTTTGTCAACCCACTGCAAAAAAGGCTCGTGGCCATGGCCCAGCGCCAATGCCACTATACAAGGTACTTCATAAGGATGCAGGCCGAGAACGCAAGTTTTGAGCGGCTCGAACAGGGTCTGGGCCGTCTTGGCCAGCACGATCACCTCGGTCTCGTGCTGGATCTCGTCTTCCCACCAATACATGGACTGGACCTGCGGCAGGATGTTGACGCAGGCGACCAGGCGCTTTTCGAGCAAGGCCCGCCCTATCCGCGTGGCGGTCTTTTGATCCGGAAACGTCATGTAGACCAGAATCTGTCCCATTTTTACCTCCATGCAAAAAACTTGAGGTTGCGAAAAAAAACTGTCAGGCAAGGCTCGGCGTCTTCAGACACGTCTGCACGTGGAGCATCGCATGAGAGTTTCATCCATCACCGCACGAGCCCGGGCCGTTCGCGAGCGACTGGCCCGGCGGTATCCCAGGCCCCGGACCGAGCTTTCCTGGTCCACGCCATGGGAGCTGCTCGTGGCCACGATCCTGTCGGCCCAATGCACGGATGCGCGTGTCAACATGGTCACACCAAAGCTCTTTGCCACCTGGAGAACCGTGGAGCAGATGGCCACGGCCGATCCCGCTCAGATCGAGAGCGTAATCCGCTCCACCGGGTTTTTCCGCAACAAGGCCAAAAACCTGCACGCCTCGGCAGTGCGCATCGTGACCCACTTCGGCGGTCAGGTGCCGAGGACCATGGAAGAAATGCTGACCCTGGCCGGTGTGGCCCGCAAGACGGCCAACGTGGTCCTGTCCAACGCTTACGGCGTGCACGCGGGCATCGCCGTGGACACCCATGTCAAGCGGATCAGCTTTCGTCTCGGGTTGACCCGGCAAACCAACCCGGACAAGGTCGAACAGGATCTGCTCAAACTTTTCCCGCAGGAAAGCTGGGGAGCGGTCAACCACTACCTGGTCCTTTTTGGCCGTGAGGTCTGTGCTGCCCGCAAACCCCTCTGCGATGCCTGCGAACTCGCCGACCTTTGTCCGCGGACCGGGGTTGTTTCCCGCTCCGCTTCACCCGTAACGTAACACAAAGCGTGAACATGCATATCGGAAAATTCACTCTACACAGCACCGACGGCAAAGCCCGCACCGGCGAACTGCACACCGCCCACGGCGTCATCCCTACCCCCATTTTCATGCCCGTGGGCACACAGGGCACGGTCAAGGCGGTCTGCCCCCAGGATCTAAAAGACCTCGGCGCGCGCATCATCCTCGGCAACACCTACCACCTGTGCATGCGCCCCGGCGACGAGATGATCGCTAGGCGCGGCGGGCTGCACAAATTCATGAACTGGGACCGGCCCATCCTGACCGACTCCGGCGGCTTCCAGGTTTTTAGCCTCTCGGGCCTGCGCAAGCTCTCCGAGGACGGCGTGGCTTTCTCCTCGCACATCGACGGCTCCAAGCATTTTTTCTCGCCCGAAAAGGCCATCTCCATCCAGAAAAACCTGGGCTCGGACATCATGATGGTTCTCGACGAATGCGTCCCCTACGGGGCGGACTACGAGTACACCAAAAAATCCCTGGGGCTGACCACGCGCTGGGCAAGGCGTTGCCGCGAAGCCTATCCCCAGGGCAGCGGAGACCAGCTCCTCTTCGGCATCGGTCAGGGAGGATTCTTCAAGGACCTGCGCGAGGAAAGCATCCGCCAGCTTATCGACATCCCCTTCGACGGCTACGCGCTGGGGGGGCTTAGCGTCGGCGAGTCCAAGCCGGAAATGTTGGACATCCTTTACCACAGCGCCCCGTTCCTGCCGGCGGACAAACCGCGCTACCTCATGGGCGTGGGCACTCCGCTGGACATCGTGCGCGGCATCGACGCCGGCATCGACATGTTCGATTGCGTCATGCCCACCCGCAACGCCCGCAACGGCACCCTCTTCACCTCGCAGGGGAAGGTCAACATCAAGCGCGCCCAGTACACCGAGGACGACAGCGCCCTTGATCCCGAATGCTCCTGCTACACCTGCCGCAACTTCAGCAAGGCCTACCTGCGCCACCTTTACCAGGCCCAGGAAATCCTGTCATATCGCCTCAACACCATCCACAACCTGGCATTCTTCCTGACCGTGGTCACAGACGCCAGGAAGGCCATCGAGGAAGGTACGTTTCAGGCATACAAAGCGCGTTTCGAGGGTATCTACGATACATAGGCGTCACGGTAAAAAAGCGTCATCCCCTTGAAGAAGAGAGGCCATGTCTTTAACCATTTGAAAAGAATGGATTCCCGCCTTCGCGGGAATGACGCCGAGGTTCCTTCGCGACTTTTTTGAAGAGAACTCAAACAAAGGCAAAAAAAGTTCCTCCGCGCGAAGCTCAAGGCGGATCGGTCCGGGGGCAGGGGCGGGTCGGCTGTCTGACTGAGCCAGGCATCGTTTGCCGCATCATTGCTCCCCCGGCCGAAGCGCCGTATCGTGCCCGAGCACGCAATGATGCGGCTCTACGAGGCCGGCGAGGGAGTTCCGGCCCGGCCATGCCTCCGGACCGACCCGCCGCCCTCCGAAAAATAAAACCTATTCATCTTTCTTACATCCCAAAAGGAGGCCCGCATGCTCAAGGATCTTGCCCTCAAAAACCGCAGCTATCGCAGATTCGACAACTCCGTCGCCATCCCCATGTCCACCCTCGAAGAACTCGTGGACCTGGCCCGAATCTGCCCCTCGGCCGCCAACAAACAGCCCCTGCGCTTCATTCTGAGCACTTCGCCGCAGGATAACGACGCCATCTTCGGCTGCCTGAAATGGGCCGCCTATCTGAAGGACTGGGGTGGACCCGCGCCGACGGAGCGCCCCGCGGCATACATAGTCATGCTCAACACGGCCACGGATTGGGATTTCGCTAAGTTCGATCTGGGCATCATGGGCCAGACCATGCTGCTGGGAGCGGTGGAAAAGGGACTCGGCGGCTGCATGGTCGGCGCCATGGACCGGGAAAAGCTGCGCGCCCATTTCGCTCTGGCTCCGGAACTAGAAATCAGCCTAGTGCTGGCCCTGGGCAAACCCGCCGAGGACGTTCGCATCGTGGATCTGCCGGCGGACGGCTCCATCAAATACTACCGGGACGAAGCCGGTACCCATTTTGTGCCCAAGAGAAGCCCTGGCGAACTCATCCTGCTCAAAACCGGAAAATAAAAAAACGGCCGCAAGCCACCCAACCGGGAAAGCTTGCGGCCGCAAACACGACAAACGTAAGGTCCTATCCCTTGCGGGCGACCAGTTCCCCTAGGCGGTAGGAGTCAAGAGTCTGCATGAGCACATTGCTGGCTTCGATCCAGACAAACTGCGTCACGCATTCGCCAGCCAGGGAACACTCCCCGCAGATGGGCTCCCCTTCGGCACACTGGGTCAGGGCCACTTTTTCTTCAAGGGAGCGCACCACGTCCCCGACAGTGATGTCCATGGCAGGCTTGGCCAGCTTGTGACCGCCAAAAGGACCGCGCTTGCTCTCGATGAGCCCGCCACGCCGCAGACCCGTGATCAATTTTTCGATGTATTTCTGTGAAATTTTCTGACGCCTGGCAATATCCGTCGTATTGACCCAACCTCTGTCCTGATTCAAGGCAATATCGAGCAGCAATCGCGTTCCATACCGGCTTCGCGTGGTCAAGCGCATGCGGTCCTCCAAATTTTCAAGGTCTAGCCATTGCCGCCGGACTTGCCGGACTCATTCTGGGCACCATTTGCCCGATTTTCCAATCGTACATGCTTGCGGGGCAAATCCACCCGAAATTCAGTACCTTCACCCGGCGTCGAATCGACGTGGATCTGCCCGCCGTGCTGATGGACGACATCATTGGCTATATAAAGCCCAAGCCCAGTCCCCTTGCTACCCTTGGAAGAGAAAAACAAGGAAAACATTTTTTCCTGAGTAGCACGGTCCATTCCCGGTCCATTGTCCCGGATGATGAATGAAACAGAATCCTTGCTGCCTTCGATCAGGAAGGAAACATTATGGCGATCCGTGGATTCATCTTCGATGCACGCGTCCACCGCGTTCTCGAGGATGTTGACCAGGCCGGCGGAGATGACTTCCGGATCGATTTCAAATCGCCCCAGCTCGCCATGAAATTCCTTTTGAAAGCGAACATCGTGCTTGGTGGCTTTAGGTTCGACAAAATTGGCCACCCCGTCGCCAAAACTGTGCACATCGATGAGCTGGATATTGAGGTCCCGGTCCTTGGAATAATAGAGCATCTCCAGAACGGAATTGCGAATCCGGGATATCATCAGCTTGACGCGCTCGGCACCGTTGGCGACAAGCTCCAGATCCTTGTTCGAGATGCCCTTTTCAAGCCGGTACAGTCCACCGTCGAGTGCGGTCAGCATGCCGCGCACGCCGTGCGAGATGGAGCCGATGAAGAGCCCAAGCGAGGTCAGCCGACCCTGCAACTCGCGGATCTGCGAAATGTCCGTGGCAAGTTCCATGACTTCATGAATCTCGCCCTTCTCGTCACGCAACGGGGCGGTCAGGGTCAGCACGATCTTCTGCTGGCCGCCGCGCGTGGTGACCACCTCTTCGGTCTGGTGCACCATGCCGTCGCGGAAGGTTTCCTCCACGGGACATTGCGGACACGGGTGTGTGCGATGCTTGTAGATTTCATAGCAGCGCTCGCCCAGACACGAGCCGAAATCGAGCTTGAACTGCCGGTTTGCCCGCACGATGCGACGGTCCCTGTTCTGCACCGAGATATAGCACGGCACTTCATCGAAAAGTTGACGGCAAAGCTGATGGCTGGATCCGAGGATTTTGTTCTTTTCCTTCAGGAGCCCATTTTCCTGCTGCAGGTCAAGCAGGGTCAGAGCCCGATCAAGAGTAATGCGCAGGGCCCTCTCCGAGACGGGCTTGTACAGAAAATCCGAAGCGCCATCAGCCAGGAAACCCAATCCCAGGTCATATTCGCCATCCGGAACCAGGACGATAATACGCACTTCCGGATAACCGACACGAATCCGCCGCAGCAACTCCTGTCCGAGCTGGCAATCACAGATCCCCAGAACCGCCAGCCGCGGCCGCACCACGCCTACGGTGACAAGAGCGTCGTCATAATCGCAGTTGGAAGATTGATACCCATATTCATTCAGGATATGCGCCAGGACCCTGCCGTGCTCAGGGTCCTGGGTTATGATCACAATGGATTCGGAAAGGACGATGTCATGCATATGTTTTGCCACAAAAAACCCTTGCTCGTTTCACATATGCGCCCGGGCAAGGGTTTTTCACGTTTGAGTTGCGGCTAACCAATTGTTTCCTTGATGACTTTCAGAAGGTCCTCGCGATCAAAAGGCTTGGTGAAGGAAGCCACGGCTTTCTGAATCGCATACTTGTTCCCGGAGAGGCCACTGATGACGATCACGGGGATATTGCCGCATTCGTCGTCCTGGCTCAGCTCCCGGTAAAAACGCGGGCCCCATTCCTTTGGCATTTCAAGATCCAAAGTGATCAGATCAGGCTTTTCCTCTTTGACAACGGCCAGCGCGTCGGCACCGTCGGAAGCTTTGCAGGTTGCGTAGCCTGCGTCCTGAAAAATGTCTTCCAGATACGTGACGATGTTGGGATCGTCATCAATGATCAGAATCTTCTTGCCCATCATACACCCCCAATCATGATTACACGTTACACAGTCTAGATTTTATCCGCACGATTGACCGATGCCACGGGACAGGTCGCACGCAGCAACACCTGCTCCAATGTGTGCCCAAACGCGGAGTCCTCGTCACTGACGTCCTTGGAATGGTGGGCCATGACAATGAGATCGGCCTGCTTCTCACGTGCGTACTTGACGATTTCGACATACGGGATGCCTTCCCAGATATCGGCCGTGATATTCTTGAAATCACCGGCCTGGATCAGGTACTTGCGACGTATCCGATCCCGGGCCTCAATCATCTGGTCGTCGAGCTGCTTCTGGGAAATGAGGCTATGGGTGGTGCCGATGTCGATGGCATGGAAAACATGCAATTTGGCATTAAGTTCCTTGGCCGTATTGAGGGCGAACTTGAACGCATGTTCGGACGCCTTGGAAAAATCCGCGCCAAAGACGATATTGGTGAATCCGCCCCAAAATGAGGCCACAGGACGATTGACCACCAGCACAGGAGCCTTGGAAGCCTTGGCCACCCGCTGCAGGGTCGAACCGGCGAAATGGCGCTGATAGGCGTCGGCATCGGCCTCGCAGCCGGTGGTGCTCGCACCCATGACGATCAGATCAACGTCTTCCTGGCGGGCCTTGCGCAGCACCTCGCGGTGCGGGATGCCTACGGAGGTCTCGATCTCGCAATCCACTCCGCTCTTCAACTGACGGTCATAGGTGTTCTTAAGCTCATCCTTGACCCACATGATGTAATCTTCGTCCAACTCGACTTTCTCGCCCGTGCGCACATCGACCACAACCTGACTGAAACCCCGGCTGGGCACTCCGAGCACATGGTGCACAAAAAGTTTGGCATTATAACGCGCTGCCAAATCAAACGCGACACGCGCTGCGGCATCACAACAGGGAGAGCCGGAGGTGGCGAACAGAATCTTTGTAAACATATGTCAACTCCCGTTCTGTTTGCGGCATGCCGCCTTAAAAAGCGGCATGCCGTTGTCTGGACAGACTTATTCCTGCGGCAAGAGATGCTCCGGAACAACCAGCATCTTGATCAGAAGCGGCTTCAGGAAGCTCCAGCGGATGCCGATCTCGAACTCCTCTTCCAGATCGCGGATGGCATCCCAGCAGTTATGGCACGGGGCAATGACAAACTTCGCCCCCGTGGCCAGGATCTGCTCCCGCTTCATCTTCAGCGCGACGTTGCGCTGTTTCCGATAGCGTCCGATACCATTAAACCCGCCACCACCGCCACAACAATAGTTGTGCTCCTTGTTGGGAGCCATCTCACGGAAGTCTTCCGCAATATGCTTCATGATGATTCGGCCGCAGTCACGCAGTCCCGCATTACGCACGTAGTTGCAGGAGTCCTGCAGCGTGACCGGCTCTTTTATTCTCTTGGCCGGATCGATCTTGAGCTTGCCTGTTTCCAGTGCTTCGGCCACCCATTCCACATAGTGCAGACATTCCACAGGGGGTTGTCCATCCGGCCGACCGGCCCAATACGGACCTTCGATGACCGTGGCACGGTAGGCGTGTCCGCATTCCGTAGCGACCATGCGTTTGGGACGCAGACGTTCCATGGCGCCGTACACGGTTTCGACCTGCATCTTGCAGGCTTCCCAGTCACCGGCGAACATGGAGAGGCTGGTCATTTCCCAGCCCTCGGAGGGCATGGTCCAATTTTCCCCGGCCACGTGGAACAGAATGGCCGCCTCGACGATGTCTTCGGGGTAATGCTTGGCCTCGCGGGCGTTGATCATGTAGACGATGTCGGCATCTTCCTTGTCCACCGGAATTTCCAGGCAAGGCCATTCTTCAAGGGCCTCGTCGACCATCCATTCGCAGGTATCCACGAATTCTTCGACGGTGACGTCCATCTGGGCGCGGAACAGGCGGTGCATGCCGGAACCGATCTTGAGCTCCCACGGCACGAAACCCTGGGAGTGCAGCAGTCCTCGCAGGTAGCCGAACATGACGCCCATATCGATGCCGTAGGGGCAGAACGAGCCGCAACGGTTGCAGCAGGTGCACTTGGACCAGGCCGTGTCCATGCACATGCGCATGAACTCGTTGCTCACGTTGCCCTTCTTCTTGACGATCTCGCCCAGAGTGGACTGGATCTTGTACGAGGGCACCTGCTTGGGATCGCGCTCGTTCACGCTGTACAGAAAGCAGCTGTCGGCGCAGAGTCCGCAATGGGCGCAGATATCCAGCCATGTTTTGGTTCGTGACTTCATGGTCTTCTGGATGGTTGCCCAGAGCTTCTCGGCATCCACATCCAGTTCTTCCATTTCCGCATAGTATTTCTTTCCGTTGCTGTCGGCCAAGAGGGCGTCAAGATCCTCTCGGGAGGCAACGGGTCTCTTATTACAAATTGTACCTTCGGGCATATCGTATTCCTCTTGGCTTACCAGTCAAAATTGGACTTCATTCCGCCGCGCTTGATCCCGAAATCCATGCCGATCTGAATGCGCGTGCAGAAAAAGAGCGCAATATGAGACAGCTTGGTGAAGGGAGCGGTCAGCAGCACGATCACGCCGCACAGCACGTGCAGGGTGATCCAGAACGAATAGTTGGCGGTATGGTAGGTGGCGATGATGCCGGAACCCAGCAGGGTCAGGATCAGCACCAGCAGCATGACGTCCTTGATGTCGGTCAGGATGCGCACCTCGGGCAAAAGCAGGCGGCGCAGGGCGATCCCAAGGCCGGCCAGAAAGGCTGCAATGGCCAGAACGTCCGCCAGCAGCTGCGGCATTGCCGGCCAATCGATGCCAAGACCGTTTCTGATCATGACGGCGTGCCCTTCCAGAAACAGGGGCACGATGACCAGCCCGATGTGGAAGGCGAAGAACATGATCGTGAAGATGGGCTTGGCCCTCCAGCTGTATGTCCCGAATGGCAGCAGCCAGCGATACACGGACCTGAAAGCGCCTTTGATGCCGTAATTCATGTGCGGCTTGTAGGCCACGCGATCGAGTCTCCAGTCGAGACCCATGAAATACAGCACCACCCGGGTGGTCAGGCCGACAAAGAATACCGCAAAGGCAATCCAGAGCAGCGGACCAGTCAATATCTCATACATAGATTACTCCTTCATTGGTCGGATAAGGCCCGAGCCTATTCTTCTTCCGTGTCGGCGAACTTGTCCTCGTCCCTTTCGGACAAGAACAGCCAGAAGGCCACGAATGCCACCAGACCAACGCCCATTCCTACATAGGCCATGCCCTTGGTCCAGAACATGAAGTCATGAAGTGTCATGAATTCCATTTTCCTGCCTCCTTTAGTGCGCGCCCTTGAACTCAGGGTGTTCATGCAGGATCGGCAGCTTGTTCAGGCAGATCCGCAACACGGTGATTTCAAGGGTGACGATGAATACGGTGATCATGATCTCTTCCCAGGAAGGGACGTAGCGTAATTCGGTCGGGAGTTGCCAGTTGAAGGCCACCAGCGAGATGTTGAGCCTGTTCAGCACGATGCCAAGCACCGTGACGATGGAGGCCCAGAAAGCCAGCTTCTGGTTCTTTTCGCGGGCCGCGACCGCATACATCAGGCAAGGCAGGAGCACGAAGCCCAGCATTTCGACCAGAAACCACGCGCCCCAGCCCGTCGACAGGTAGTGCCAGTTGTTGTCCAGGGCCACGCCGATCCACTTCAGGTTGAAGTAGGTAAAGAGGACCACCGCTGCGGCCTTGGCGAAACCAAGGGTTACGCCGGGAGCTTCCTTGATGTGGGTATCGTCCATCTTGTGATGCAGGAACTTATGCGACAGCCCCCCTTCGAAAATAACCATGGAGAGACCGGCGGGGATACTTGAGATGAAGAAAAAGAGCGCGAGATAAGGCGAGTACCACAGCGGATGCAGCTTGGAAGGCGCGAGCAGGTACAGCCCGCCCAGCGAAGACTGGTGCAGGGTGGACAGGACAACGCCGAAGATGGTCAGCACCAGGGTCAGGCTATGCGCCCAGAAGCGCAGCTTCTTCCAGCGCAGGGTTTCCCACAGCGCAGGCGAGAATTCGATGGCCAGAACGGTCAGGTACAGGGCCACGCACAGACCTACTTCGAAAAGAAAGGAGGTCGGGCCGGGATAGATGGTCAGCGGATAGGGCAGCCGGTAGTAGCGGCCCAGGTCGTAGAGCAGGGCAAAGACCACGAAGGCGTAGCCCAGAAATGCGGTGGTGATGGCCGGACGCACCGCAGAGTGATATTTTTTCATGCCGAACAGGTACACGGCCGCGGAGGTCGTGTAACCGCCGGCGGCCAGAGCGACGCCGCAGAGCAGGTCGAAACCGATCCAGATGCCCCATGGATTGTCGTCGGTCAGATTGGTCACCGAGCCGATGCCCATGGTGAACCGCTTCACGGTCAGAACCAGGCCAATGACCAGGATGACGGCAGTCAGGATGTTCGCCGGAGTCCAGAATGTCTTGCTTGGTGTGGTGTGGTGAGACATCAACACTCCTCCTTATTGCTCGCTCGGATCAGCGGGAGTTTCGGCTTTGAGCCGGGCCTCTTCCGCTTCCTTGAGCGCTTTTTTCACTTCACGATCAATGGCGGCCTGCTTGTCGCGTTCCGCCTTGTCCATGGCCGCTTTCGCCTTCTTTGCCGCCTCAGCCTGCGCTTCGGCCACGGCCTCTGCCACGGCATGGTGCTGCTCTTCTTCGGCAATCTTCTCCCGACGCTTGGTCAGGGCATAGGCACCGGTCAAAAACATGGGCCACAGGCCCACGATGGCCGGAACAAGGGAAAGTGCGCCGGAAGTGAGTTCCGGAGCAGGGGTGACGCCCAGATCCTCACGCATGCCGATTTTTTCAAACGGCACGCCGGAGATATACATCCAGCTCGTTCCACCCATTTCACGTTCGCCATAGATATGGTCGATGTAGACGTTTGGATGCTTGCGGATACGTTCACGGGCAATGTTCAGCAGGTCCTCGCGGCGACCGAAGACCAGGGCGCCCTTGGGGCAGTCTTCAACACACCCCGGCAGCTTTCCTTCTTCGATCCGCGGCTGGCACATGGTGCACTTGCGTACCCGGGGAGTGATGGGATCGTGATATTCGTAGGTCGGGATTTCAAACGGACAGGCGATCATACAGTAGCGGCAGCCCACGCACTTGGAGGCGTCGTGGCTGACGGCCCCGGTCTTGTCCTTGACAAAGGCGCCGACGAAACAAGCCGAAGCGCAGGCAGGCTCCAGGCAATGATTGCACTGCTGCTTGCGGTACACGGGCTTGTCGTTGACGGAGTATTTGTTGACCACGGTGAAGGTGTCGTGGTGCGTACGCCGTCTTGAGTCCAATACTGTCAGGTCATCGAAGGGCACCGGCTGCGCGGGCAGTTCGTTGACCTTGTTGCAAGCGGCTTCGCATTTTCTGCAGCCGATGCATTTGGTGCTGTCAAAGAGCACCCCGAAGCTTTCGGGATAACCCTTAAAATGATGTGTTCCACCGGCTGTGGCCGTTGACGCCGCCATACAGGCTCCTGCGCCAGCCAGCATGCCAATGAATTTTCTGCGTTTCATAGTAGCTCCTCGTTATTGCGACCTTCCGGGCAGGTTATTGCTTTACGGCATGACATTCCGCGCAGGCAGTGGCCGCCGGCTTCTGGATGCCCATTTCGCTATGACAACCGATGCATTGCTGGTGATAGGCGGTCTTGAGGTCTGGCTTGGCTCCATCCTGCGCGCTCGCGACCTTGCCATGACAACTGACGCATTTGGGAGGATTGGCTGAAGCTGGACTGTTGTGATGACAACCGGAACAGACAGCGTTCGGGCTGGAGTGAAAGTACGCAGCCATGCTGTCGTCCTTCATGCCTTCCATGATCTTCTGCACGATCTTGCGATGTGGGAATTTGCTGGCCTGGTACTCGTTGGCCAGGACGCTGATCTCGACGATCTCGGGAATCTCGCCGACCTTGATCTCAGGGTCGCTCTTGATGCGGGTGTTCATGAGCATCGCCGCAGTGTTGCTGCGGGCGTTCTTGTCATTGATCAGCTCAGCTCCGGGCGTGATGTCGACATGGCATTTGACGCAACTGGCATCTGTGTTCTGACCGGTTCGACCCATGAAGGTGTGGCATCCGGCGCATTCCGGCTTGGCCTGCGCCTGGGCATGACACCCCACGCAACTGGCCTGAGCGGTCACGCGGTGCATGGCCTGCTCGGTGGTTATGAAGCCGCCCTCTTCCTTGCCCAATGACGTGTGGCACTGCGAACAGGGGATCACGCCCTTGGACGAAGCGTTATGATGGCAGACCGAGCAGTTCTCGTTCTTTTCTTCATGCAGCTTGTGATTGAAAGGCACGGCGCTGACCAGCTTGGGCTCGGTTCCGGCCTGAGCCGTGGCGGCCATGAGCAGCGCGTAATCGGACTGACCGGCTTCAAGCCGTGGCGCATCCGCGACCTTCTTGAATCCGGCGCGGACAGTGGCGTCATGACAGCCGGCGCACTCTACAGGACCGGTAGGCTGCTGCGCCTTACCGATCTCCATATGACAGGACAGACATTTTTCATGCGCCTGATCCTTGTTCTCGGCAAAGGCGAGATTGCGCTCTTCGGGCTTGTCCTGGGAGTGGCATTTGGAGCAGTTCTCCTTCTGCCCAGGGGCAGGAAGAACCATCTTCGAAGACGAGTGGCGGTAATGCAGGGATTTATCGAACGAGATCAACGTCCGTGACGAATCCGCAGGCCCCGCGTGACAGGTCCGGCACTGCTCGCTGCCGGGTCCGCTTTTCTTGCCGGCCTTGGACGTGTCGTCATGGCACGTGATGCAGTTGTCGTGATAAATGGCCTTGATTTCCGCGGCATTCGTATCTTCCTGACGCTTGAACTTGGCCGTGACCGTGTTGCCGGTCACAGTATGGCAGGATTCGCACTTCCCCTCCACAGCCTTGGTGTGCTTGTCATGCTCGAACCGGACCACAGGATAATCGAGATCACCGAACTTCTTGAGCGTTTCGATGGATATGAGATCCGCGCCCATTGCTTTCGTTTCGACCGATTCCTGTTTTCCCCCAAGAGCGTTCAGACCGAATCCAGCCACAGCCATGCTTACGCACAGGATTCCAACCCATCGCAGCATTGGTCTTCCCTTCTCCATGTGAAAATTCCTTTGTTGAAATCCGCTCCGGAAAATTCCGGAAACCTCCCTCGCGCGGAGGCTCCGCCCCCCCTGCACCTTCCTTAAAACGGAAAAAAATCAAACCTTGTGCGTCTGCACATAAAGTCCACTAAAAAAATTGAGATTAAGCAGACCATTCGGGTATGATTTATTCCGACCTCGGAGGTATAGAATATCAACAAACCCGTCAAGAGCTAATCCATTTTTTCACAATCACTTGAGATTTCAAATATCTGGACTTTCCTGGCCGGACCCGGTCAAAAATACCAAATCAACATGCTTGTTTTTATAGAAAAATTAAATCTGAATACATTTGCTTAACGAGACAGATCACTTTGAAATGTCGGCAGGATGGACAACAGGATAGGAAAATTTTTGCAAAAAAAACCCGGCCTTCAAACGAAAGCCGGGTTCACTGATCTGAAAACTAAAGCCGGTTATTTTTTTACATGACATTCGCCGCAAGCGACGGGGCCATTTTTTGATTCGATGTGGCAACTCTTGCACTGCTGGTGGTAGGCCATCATGAGGCCGGGCTGGCTGCCCTGCGCCTTGAGGGTATGGCAGTCGGCGCAAGCCTGATCTTCGGAGCTCTCACCTTCGACCAATTTTCCATCTTCATAGACATGATGGCAAACTGAACAGTCTTCCAGAGCAGCCTTGTCATTGTGTTCATCATGATCAAATGCGCTGACAGGACGTTCCAATTCTCCAAAGGCATCGACCTTCAGATATGTGTCGTCCTGGGAAAAAGCCGAAATACTGCAAAACGTGACGCAGAGCACGACAGAGCAGAAAATGAAGTATCTGTATAGTATATGTCTCATTGCTCACCCCTAGACAGCATTTGGTTTTTCCATGCAATCATAGATAATTTCTCCAAGGAACTTGAGCTCCATATCAAGTTTATACTTATGGATAATATCCTCAAGCCCACCGTGACAATTGTGACACGGAGCTATGCAAAGCCTGACTCCCGTGGCCTTGAGCTGCTCAGCTTTCACGCTATTGCTCTCAACGCGAGAGTTCTTGAATGGCGGTCCACAATTGATCACGCCACCACCTGCCGCACAGCAGATGTTATGTTCCCTGTTTGGATGCATCTCCACAAGATTCGGGCAAAATGCACGCACAACTTCTCTGGCCTTCTCATGCAGCCCTCGCCCACGAACAACGTTGCATGGATCATGAAAAGTTACTGGCTCTTCTATTTGCTTTGCAACCTTGATTTTCCCTTCATTGAGAAGGTCCCAGTAAAATTCCAGGGCGTGAACAACCTGAACCGGAGGCATTTGCCATCCAAGAACACGATTTCCTGTGTCATAAACGGAACGAAAAGCATGTCCGCATTCGCCCATGACAATTTTCTTAACACGCAACCTGGCCGCGGTTTCGAAATGTATTCTCTTCAAGCGTCCCATCATTTCCGTATCACCGGTGAACATGGCCATGTCGGAGTTGTCCCAGCCGGGAGTGGCAGGCATGGTCCAGTCGCAACCTGCCTCGTTCATGATGGCCGCAGCCTGATAAATGAGCTGAGTACGGAACTTGGGCTCCGGCCCGATGACGGAATACATGATTTCCGCCCCTTCCTTTTCCAGCGGGATGCGGGCGTTGGGTAATTCCTCGCGCAACTCGTCTTCCTGCCAGATCAGGGCGTCGATCCATTCATCATCCTTAACCCACATCTGATTCATGGTCGCCGAATGCGAGTGCGCAGTATCTTGTATATACAAAGGTGTAAGCTCAAGCTTATGAACAATACGTCGCACCATACTCATCATATAGCCAATATCTATCCCAAAAGGACAGTATTGCACGCATCTTCGACACAAGTTGCACTCTGTTTGCGCAACCTGCGTGGCATGTTTCATAAATTCAACAGACACTTTGCCTTTCTTGTCAAGCATCTCCCAGACAGTCTGCTTGACCTTGCCCACAGGGGAAAACCGCGGGTCACGATCCCGGGACAAAAAGAAATGACAGGCCTCCGAACACAAACCGCAATGGGCGCAGGTATCGACATAAGCCTTGAGGCGCGCCCCGGCTTCGTTGTCGAAAACCGCGTTGATCGTCTTCTCGATCCTCTCCGGGGTCAGCTTTTCAGCTCCCCGTTCAACACCTTCGTCTTTTATCCAGACGCGTTCTTTCATAGCGTTCTCCTCTTTTTACCAATCCTTGACGTGGCGCACCATGCCGAATTCAGACCCGATATATGCCCTGGTCAAGGGAGCCAGCAGCATATGACTGAGACGCGTGAAGGGAATGGCCACGAGCAAAAGCTCTGCCGAGACCATGTGGAGCACGACCATGAGCATGTAATCGCCAAGCTGATGGTAGGCCAGAACTCCCGTCACAAAGGGCGCCGCCACAAGGGCGAGCAGGGCAAAATCCGTCCAGTCGGTGACATAACTCACTTCAGGACGCATCACCCGTCGCACGGCAAAGAAGATGCACGCGCCAATGACCGCAAAAGCCAGAATGTCGGCCACGAAATCAGGAATGGTGAACCAGCCGATGCCGAACCCTTCCTCGATCATGATTTGATGTGCGGAGACAAAGATGAGCAGCACAAAAAAAGCAATGTGGAAGAAAAATGCGATTCCGGTAAAAACAGGGTTCAACCTCATGTTGACCGTATTGAACGGAATGGACCAGTTAATGATGGATCTCATTCCATATCTGAATGAGACGTAATTGAGCAAAACCTGATCTTTCTTTTTTGCGGTATTCAGTGTCGACCAGATTTTGTATATCGATCCAAGTACAAAAATAGTCCAGGCAGCCCAAGCCAGGGGGCCAGATACCAATAAATAGACATCCTGCATGTCTAGCCTCCTTATCCGATGATTTTTGCTACGGACTCGACAATTCTTTGGTACTTTCCATCCACGATGGCGCGAATGAGAATCCGGCTTCCATCAGGACTGAACGTCGGGTCAAAGCATTGATCGAAACCCTGGCCATATTCCTTGCCATCCACCGCGATAGTGAAACGGCCCTTCTTTTCGACCCTGACGGCCACATGGTTGCTATCCGGCGAAAAAACCGGAGCATAACACATATCGTAATTGCTATTCCAGGCCTTGTCGTCGGAAAATACGGTCCACTTGCCGTCCTGCTTGCCAAGTGCGGCCAGACGCTTTCCGTCGGGGCTAAAAGTCATATCCATGACCATGTCGCCAAACGTCGTGTTCCACGGGGTGCCGTCCACGGCCAAAGTCCAGCGCCCGTATTTGGGGCAGACGATGGCGGCGAGCTTGTCGCCGGATGGGCTGAACTGCTGCTGCCAGACCTGAAAGAAAGAAGGCTGCCAGATGATCTTGCCGTCCAGGGCCATGCCCCACTTGCCGGCCAGGCGCACCGGCGCGGCAACCGAATTCTTGGCAGGGTGGAAAAGCGGCTCCCAGACCTGGTTGAAGTTCTCCGCCCAGGGCTTGCCGTCCACGGCAATGGTGTAGTCGAAGAGCGTGTGACGAATCTGAGCCGCAACCGAACTGTTGTCGGCATTGAAGCGCGGGGTCCAGACGTTCACGAAGTTCACGTTCCAAGGCGTTCCGTCCACTGCGACGGAGTAAGCGCCGTCCTTGAACTTGAACACATCAGCCTGCCCCAGGGGCACGGTCTGAACCACAGCGGCGCTGCGCTTGCCATCGGAACTGAGTATGAAATTATTGGCGTTGGGAAAAAGCGTTTCCCAGGCCACGCCCTCAAGCACCATGCCATAGGTCATTGAATCGGCCACGCAACAGGCGATGACCGAACCATCCTTGGAAAACAACGTGTTGAACAGAAATCCATACGTCTCTTCCCACGGCTCGCCGTCCACGCACAAGGTCCAGTCACCGTCGCAGGCCAGACCGGCCAGGCGCCCGTCCGGAGAATAGCGCAGATACCAGATGCGCTCGTATCTCGGTTCCCAGCATGTGTTGTTGACGCACACGCTGAACTCCCCTTCCCCGGTCTTGACCACGGCCGCCACCTTTTCCCCGTCTGGGCTGGCCTGGTTTTCCTCGCGCCATTCAACGTCGCAGTCACATTCGGATAGGTCGGCCACGGTTCTGGAGCCTATGCCCCAATCCCAGGCAGAATACTCACTCATACACGCCCTCCTTACCAACTAGGTTACGCCAAAAGCTTCTCTTGAACATGATTTCAGCACAAACTCAGCATCACAATCCGAGTCAGCAACCCACTTAAATCATGCTGCAGACTAACTTTACTATCTAAATTTCCTTGCAAACCGGCTAGCCTAGAAAAGCCAATGTGTAAATACCATTTTGAATTCAGACCCAATAAGTCGACATCATATTTCGGACTGTTTTACTACACATTTATCCAAGAGCAGATAAACATTCACTACTTGTGATCCAATCATCCTCACATCGTTCGTAAGCTTTTTTTGAGGAAAAGAATATTATCAGCCGCCCCATTTTCGCCAGTCACCTAAAAATAATGCCGGACGCTGAGCCCCAGACGCAAAAAAACCCGGAAAGACCGGGTTGTTATGCAAGGGACCAATCCCCAAGGCGACACGAAAAGACTTTTCAGCGGCAATCAGGCTTTTCAGAAACCACGGACTCCGGCGTTGCGGGCGGCAGCACATCCTGATCGGCGGCGGATATCTCGATATTTCGCGGCCCGACCATCTGCCCCTGACTGTCGATCATGGTGCGCTCATCAAGAATGGCGATGCCCAGCCGGTCCATGACTTCGCGCTTGTAATCGTACTCCATGTTCTTCTTGCGCAATTTATAGTTGAGAATCATGCGCACGACCCCAAAAATGGTTCCGGCCACCAGGACACAGCCCAGCCCGATCAGAATGACCTTGGATGCGGCCTCTCCAAAACGGGCCAGGTAATCCATGATCGAGCCTAAATTATACACAATCCCTATGAATATGCCCAGCAGCAGCAGGGTCAGCAGAAAAGGAAGCTGGAAGCAGAAATTGGCTGCCTGGGCAAGCTTGCCCGTTGCTCCTGTGGCGGAGTTTTCCTTGAAAACAGGCCCATTTTTCTGACCGAAAAGAAAAGAGTTGAAGGCCACGACCACTATCCCTACCAGAAACGTCACGGCCACCGGGGCCGTAAAGGAAACCAGAAAATAGGCCTTCCAGGGAAAAGGAATATCCACGGGCTTGCCGGTCACCGCGACCTCGTCGATGCCGAGCTGGTAGACCCAGCAAACCAGAAAGATGAGCACCTCCACCACAATCAGGAGCTGGATGTACCTGCGAAAAAGGTCCTTGATTTCGTAATCGTCAAAGAGCGAGGCGACTCCTTTTCGCTTTCCCCTGCTCTGATTCTTCAAATTCTCCTGCATCGTATCTCCATATCCCCTCCACCGCGACGAAGAGGCTAACGACTTATAAATCCGAGTATTTTGGTATTGGATTCCCTGCCAACCCGCCCTGCCAAATAAAAAAACCGGACACCTGTCCAGCTTTGATTTTGGCCAAGTCGCACAGGCTGCGCCAAGGGTTGAGTTCCGCCCTGCTTCCGATTAGGATTTCATGTTTCGCTTGCACGCCCATCAATTAATTCAAACGGGAAGCCACATGAGCCATTTTGACATCATTGTCATAGGTGCAGGTCCGGGCGGTTATGCCGCAGCTCTGCTCGCCAGTCAAAGAGGAAAAACGGTCGCCCTCATCGAGAAAGAGCACCTCGGAGGAACCTGCCTGAACTGGGGATGCATCCCCACCAAACTCTACCTAGGAGCCACCGCTCACCTGGAGGGCCTGCACGCCCAGTCGCGCCTGCGCCTGTGCAGCGGCTCCGTGCAGATGGACATGGGCGCGCTCAAGAAACGCAAAAACGCCTTTGTCGCGGCGACCCACAAGGCCATGGGGTGCTGTCTTGAGAAACATGGGGTCGCCCTGGTCCAAGGTCAAGCGTCCCTGATCGATAAAAACACGGTGCGTGTCGTCAGCGAGGCCGAACAGACTTTGAGCTTCACGACGCTCATCATCGCTTCGGGCTCGTCCACGAACTGGTTCCCGGGGCTTGAGCCCGATCATGCGCGGATTCTCGACTCCACGGATCTGCTTGATCTTGATGAAGCGCCCGCGAGCCTCGCGGTCATCGGAGCAGGAGCCATCGGCCTTGAAATGGCCGACTTCTGGCATCGCCTGGGGACGGCGATCCACATCATCGAAGCCGCCCCCCGCATCGCCCCCGCCGAAGACGAGGAAATCGCGCAGACCCTTCACGGAATGCTCAAGCGCAAAAAATGGAACATCGTCACGGGCAAACGGGTGGCCGAGTTCGTCAATGAAGGCGAATCGGTCCTGGTCAGGCTGGAGGACGGCACTCAAATCCGGGTCGAGAAGGCCCTGGTCGCGGTTGGACGCAAACCGAACACTCCGGGCCTCGGGCTCGATAACGCAGGTGTTGCCATGACCGGCGCGGGCTGGGTCACGACCGACGATTTTTTACGGGCAACGCCGAACATCTATGCCATCGGCGACGTCAACGGCCGCACCCTGCTGGCCCACGCGGCCGAGCATCAGGGCCGCTACGCCGTGCTGCACGCACTGGGTGAAACGACTGCGGCCTACACGCCAGGCCCCATTCCGGGCTGCATCTACGGCTCCATCGAGGTCATGCGCGCCGGGCATACCGCCGCCGAACTTGCGGCCCAAGGCAAAACCGTGACTGTTTCCCGCGCAAGCCTCGGTGCCAATCCCATCTCCCAGGCCCACGGCCAGGCCCAGGGGCTGGTCAAGGTCGCATGGGTGGACGGCGTGGTGCATGGCGTAACCGCCGTCGGACACGGGGCCTCGCATCTGGTCACCCTGGCCGAGATCATGGTCCGCGACCGCTGGACCGCGCATACGGCGCACGAACACATCTTCGCCCACCCCACTCTGGACGAGGCCCTGCGCGATGCGCTCATCGCCCCGCAGGAGGAAAAATGAACCCGGGCCTGTCAAAGCAGGGCCCGTTTCGCGCCCTGCTGCCCCTGATCCTGGCCTCGGCCTCGCCCCGGAGGCAAGCCCTGCTGGCCGGACAGGGACTGGGCTTCGAGGTCGTGCCCAGTACCCTGAAGGAACCGGCACCCGAACCGGGCGAAGCCCCGGCGGACTACGCGGCCCGCATGGCCCGGATCAAGGGGCAGGACATCGCGGCCAGACACCCGGACAAGGTGATCGTCAGCGCCGACACCATCGTGGTCCAGGATGCACGCATCCTCGGCAAACCCAAAGACGCCGCCGACGCGCTGAACATGCTCACCGCCCTTGCAGGCCGCTGGCATGAAGTCATGACCGGATTTTGCGTGCTGCGTCACGGAGACGGCGTCTCCCTGTGCCGCACCGTGACCACGCGGGTCCACATGGCAAACAATTCCCGCGACATGCTGCAGGCCTACATTGGCACGGGGGAACCCATGGACAAGGCCGGAGCCTACGGCATCCAAGGCATCGGGGCTTTTTTGGTCGACGAGGTCCAGGGCTCCTACACCAATGTTGTCGGCCTGCCCCTGCGCTCGGTCCTCGATTTCCTCCTTGAAATCAAAGCCATCGGAGTGGCCAATGCCCGATAAATCAAGCTGCAAAGGGAACTGGCTCGAATCGCTGCCACTCAATCTGGCCACCCTCGGCGCGGCCGGACGCATGCCAAAAGCGCCCGGTACCTGGGGGTCCCTGGTCGCGGCGATCCTCGCGCCATTTCTCTTCCTGCCGCTACCGCTTTGGGGCCGCGTTGTGGTTCTGCTGCTGCTCTTCCCCTTTGGCAGCTGGTGCGCAGGCAAGGCCGAAAAAAGCCTGTGCTGCAAGGACCCGTCCTGCGTGGTCGTGGACGAATTGTGGGGGCAGTGGATAACCCTGCTGCCCCTGGCCGCGTCGGACACGCTCTGGATCATCCCGGCCTTTCTGTTCTTCCGTCTCTTCGACATCACCAAGCCTTGGCCGGTGCGGGCCTCGGAGCGCTGGCTGCCCGGCGGCTGGGGCATCATGATCGATGACGGGCTCGCGGGTCTTTATGCCATGATGGCGCTGCTCGTATGCCGCGCCCTTTTCTGATCCATGTCGACGAATTCGCGTGACTGGGCCGGCATGCCCCCGCTCCCGATCGATGCAATTCTACCCGAGCTCGCGGACACCCTGACCACGGGGGCCGCGTGTCTGGTCCATGCCCCGCCCGGCAGCGGCAAGACCACGCGCATCCCGCTGGCGCTGCTTGCCTCTGCCTGGCTGGGCAAAAACAAGATTCTCATGCTCGAACCAAGACGCCTGGCCGCGCGAGCCGCTGCCCGCCACATGGCCGGATTACTGGGAGAAAAAGCCGGAGCGCGCGTGGGCTATCGCACCCGCCTCGATATTCGTGTTTCAAGCGCAACGCGGATCGAGGTCGTGACCGAGGGCATCCTGACCCGCATGCTGCAGCACGATCCGGAGCTCTCGGGATACGCCTGCGTCATTTTCGACGAATACCACGAGCGCAGCCTCCAGGCCGACCTGGGTCTGGCCCTGTGCCTTGAGGTCCGCGCCGCCCTGCGCCCGGACCTGCGCCTCATCGTCATGTCCGCTACCCTGGACGCCAAGGCCGTGGCCGACCTGATCGCTCCGTGCCGAATCGTTGAATGCCCCGGCCAGCCTCACGCAGTGGAAACCCGCTATCTGCGCGTGTCCGGACGCTTCCTGGAAGAGCGCATGGCCTTCGCCATTCGCCACGCCCTGACCACGGAGCATGGCAGCATCCTGGCCTTTCTGCCCGGAGCCCGCGAAATCCGGCGCACGGCGGAACTGCTCGGCCCCCCCGGAGCCGGAGTCGAAATCCACCCGCTGCTGGGTGCCCTGACCGCGACCGAGCAGGACAAGGCCATCGCCCCGCCCGCTCCCGGCACGCGCAAGATTGTCCTCACCACGGCCATCGCCGAGACATCCCTGACCATCGAAGGCGTGCGCATCGTCATCGACAGCGGCCTGTCACGGCTACCGCGCTTCGACCCCAAGAGCTCCATGACCGTGCTGGTCACGGAACCGGCCGCCCTGGCCACCGTGACCCAGCGCCGGGGCCGGGCCGGACGCACGGAACCCGGCATCTGTTTTCGGATCTGGGATCAGACTGACGAGATCAGCCGCAAACCCTACCCCGCCCCGGAAATGCTGGAAGCGGATCTTGCTCCGCTGGTACTGGACCTTGCCCTGTGGGGCACGACCGACCCAGCCACGCTGTCCTGGCTCACGCCGCCCCCGCCAGGCCATTTCAACAGCGCCCTGCGCCTGTTGCAAAGTCTGGAAGCCCTGGACGACCAGGGCCGCATCACCCCGCATGGGCGCGAAATGGCGCTCCTGCCCCTGCATCCGCGCCTGGGGCACATGGTGCTGAGCGCCAGAAAACACGGGCTCGGCCCCACCGCCGCCGCCCTGGCCGCCATCCTCGGCGAACCGGGACGGAGCATGCGCGGCTCCTCGGATCTGCGCGACTCGCTGCGCATTCATCCGAGCACCCTGTCACGTAAAGACACCCTACGCGCCAGCATGGAACAGATTGCGCGGCTCGCCTCGATCAATCTGGAGCAACCCGACCCCGAGGCCGCCGGAATCCTCACCGCCTTGGCCTACCCCGACCGCATCGCACGCCGCCAGGAGGATGGCTCCTACCGCCTGACCAGCGGACGCAAGGCCGTATGGCCCGGACCGAGCACCCTGGCCGGGCACGAATTCCTGGCCATCGCCGATCTGGACGGAGACGCGGCCGGAGCCAAAATCTGGCAGTCGGCACCGCTTTCGTGGGACGAACTGCAAACCCACTTCAGGCAGCAATTCCGAAAAGAGGACGAAGTGCGCTTCGACCCGCTCAAAGACCGGGTCGTCAGCCTGCGCAAGATCATGCTTGATACGCTCTGTATGCGGGAAGAAAAGCTGGGCACCGACCCGGAAACCGTGACCAGTGCGCTGTTGCGGGGACAAAAAGACCTCGCGCGCCTGAACTGGAGCGAGGAATGCAAAAACCTTCGGGACCGGATTCGGTTCCTGCGCAGCCTGGATCCAGCCTGGCCCGACATGTCTGACCAGGCCTTGCTCGAAAGCATCAATGAATGGCTTGCTCCTTTCGCAACCGGCGCGCGATCACAAGCAGACCTGGGCAAAATCAACCTGCTGCAAGCCCTCAAGGCGCTGGTTGGATGGGACAAAATGCGGGAACTGGACCGCCAAGCCCCGGAATTCATGACCGTACCGACAGGAGCGCATCGCAGGATCGACTACAGCCCCGAATCCGGCCCCGCCCTCCCGGTCAAACTTCAGGAAATGTTCGGCTGCGCCACCACGCCAACCTTGGCTGACGGCGGCTACGCCCTTGTCCTGCACCTGCTCTCCCCGGCCGGACGCCCGCTGCAAGTCACCCGCGACCTGCCCTCGTTCTGGAAAAACGCCTACCCCCTGGTGCGCGCCGAAATGCGCGGCCGCTACCCCAAACACCCCTGGCCCGAAGACCCGGCCACAGCCATGCCCACGGCCAAAACCAAGAAAGCAATGACGCCAAGATAAGAGAGCCTCCGGCGGGCAGGGGACGCGTCCCCTGCACCCCATTCACGTCTTTCTTCCTTCAAGCCCATTCACACCACCGCAAGCGTTCCGTCGCGGGCCGGGAAAGGGCTGTCGGCTGTCTGACTGAGCCAGGCATCGTTTGCTTCCCGGCCGTCAAACGCTCAACGCTCCCCCTCTGCCCAATTCTCAAGGCAGGGAAGCATTACGAGGCCCGCGAGGGAGTTCCGGCAGCCCTTGCCCGGCCCGCGGCGGAACGCGTTTCCAACCCCTGCCCAAAACACAAGGCCAATTCAGGGCGCATGATGAGCGGCATTGCAACGCTTCAGCGATATTCAGCGCAGGAGGAAACGAGAAGAATATGATGGAGGGCTTGGGATTGAAAAATCATAAAATAGTTCATCAGTATGGGCACTTGACCAATGGCCGAAAGAGAGAAAGCAGGCGCGAGTTTCCGGCCTCTTATCGGTTCGGAATAAGCGCCGGACATATAGCGGACACAAAACAAAAAAGCCGTCATTTCTGACGGCTTTTTTGTTTTTGGCATTCAAGTAACTTATTGTTTTTTCAAGCGTAAATTGGTGGAGCTACGCGGGATCGAACCGCGGACCTCTTGAATGCCATTCAAGCGCTCTCCCAGCTGAGCTACAGCCCCACAACGCGAAAACGGTTACTGCCCAAACCCTTTTGAAAAAGCAAGCGCTTTTTTATACTATTTGAGTTCTTCCATAATCTGAAGCACATGATCGTCCGAAGCAGTACCCAGGAGCACGGGCAGGCTCTCAACAGGACGAAAGCCGCCGTCATCCGCCATTTTCAAGCGGACGAGTCCAAAACCAAGCCCCTTGGGCACTGCCGGGAGATACGCAGGGTTTTCGCCCGATTTCCCATTGCCGTCGCCAAGGACCACATCCACGGCACCTTCATCGCCCAGCAACGCTGCTATTTCCTCCGTGCCAAATTGCGTCAGAAGCACAATGCAATCGGCCTTGCCCTTAAGTTCCGGCAGCATAGCCTGCAAGGCTTGCCCGGGCGGGATGAGTTTCGCGCCCGTGATCCTTACTCCCGGCGCTGGCGGCAACAGGCTTACGAGCGCGATCCTGACCTGATCGCGTTTGATCAGGACATAGGGCTTGATCCATGGTTCCACGCCCTTCTGGAACTGCATGTTTGAACAGATCATGGGAAATGACGCGATGCTGGCAAGCTCCCGCAGCATTACCTCGCCAATGGCCAGATCATACGGACCGAGCCCCATGGCATCATAGCGCATGTGGTTCATGGCGCGGACCAGCACTTTATTGATCGCCTCGGCCTTGGCAAATCCCGCGACAAAAGCGTCCCCTGCATCGAGCACTACGGTGCCGGGGTCTTCCGCCCGGAAATGATTGAGAATGGGCGGACGCCGGGCAAGGCCGCCGACCGGGCCGAATTCCCCTGGCTGGGCATAAACCACGCCCTGGGTATCCCCGCTGAAAAGAAGCGTGATGGAACGTGCCGTGGCCTCGGGGATGGGCAACGTCACAGGCTCGGCAACGACCACGGCCGGCTGCGCCTGCTTTTCGGCTGCCGGAATGCGTAGCGCCTGACCGAAACGATCTTCGAACTGCCTGTAAATCCTGCTCTTTGCCCCGTGCGTGCGGTACGCGACGGAAAGCCCGGCCAACAGGCGGGCCGCTTCGTCCGTGACCGGGTCCTGCTCGAAATCACGGACCCGCTGCAACCAGTCGGCGTATGGAGAGTTGTATGTAAAACCGTAACGCTGAAAAACGTCATTATCCCTGAAGACGAGAAACTGCTCGTGCAGGGCGTGGAGCCGCTCAAAGACAGGAAGGACGGGCGCCTGCGAGACCACGGGTTCCTGCGAAGGACCGGAATGTCCGGCACAGGAAAACAAGGCAAGCAGGCAGAACAAAACAGCGCTAAACTTCATATTATTCCCGGCAAATGTGTTCAGTGGCCGCGATCGCAAAAAAAAGCGGCGTCAACCGTTTTCGTCGCCACGATCTAGCCCATGCCCCCTGCAAAATAAAGGGGCTCTGCAACGGGCGCGAAAACCAGACGCGGAGCCCTCACGCGAACCACATCCGGATTCAGGACATTCGAGGCTGCAACGTACGTTCCAGGCTCCGTGCCGATAGCCCGCGCTCCGGACCAATGTGCGCAGGCCGGTGCGCAGAAAGATCACGCGCCAAAATCGTCAGGCTTCTTCCCTGGCAAGACATTCCTCATACAACTGCCGCATGGAATCCGAAAAGCAGACAAAAACAACTGTGGCCGGCGCTACATTCTCGCGCTGAAAAGCACGGACCTGGGCCACGGCTATGGCGCAGGCTTCCGCAGCGGGAAAACCGTAGGCTCCGCAACTGATGGCCGGAAAAGCCACGCTGTCAAGGTGGTGTTCACGAGCCAGACTCAGACAGGCGCTGTAACAGGCCGCCAGCAATTCCCTCTCGCCGTGTCCGCCACCTTTCCAGACCGGCCCGACGGTATGAATCACGTGCCGCGCCGGCAACATGTAGCCTCCGGTTATCCGCGCCTGCCCCACAGGGCACCCCCCAAGGGTTCGGCACTCGGCCAGAAGCCCGGGACCGGCCGCACGGTGGATGGCTCCATCCACCCCGCCTCCGCCCAGAAGCGACGAATTGGCCGCGTTGACAATGGCGTCCACCTGCAAAGTCGTTATGTCGGCGACAACAACGGCAATCATGATCTTCCTCCTGCATGCGGTGATGAGTGATTCTGACCGCTGACCCAGCGTCTGCAGCACTTCACAGCCTCCATGAATCCTTTCCCCGTCGTGGAAGGCCCCAAATTCGCCGCAAAATATACGTATCCCGTTTAAGCACCGGCTCATTATCTCTACGTATCACGCTGACCCGAACGGTTGCCCCGCCCCGGTCAGCGGCAACAGAGTCCCGCTCACCAGAACAATTCGGCTCCTTTTGCCAATAACCAGTTCCACCCTCCATTCACCGGAAAGCAGATGCAATAGTTTTCAAACCGTGTCAGAAAACGTCCAAGCTCAATCGGGTGAAGCCACATTTCATCAACGCTTTTTGCACAGGGGGGACAACATGGAAAAGTCAATGCAAAGTTACTGGAAAAGAAACAAAACGTACATGCTCATCCTTTTGACCATTTGGGCGACGGTCTCGTACGGATTCGGAATTTTATTCGTCGAGCAGCTCAATGCCTTTTCCCTGGGCGGATTTCCTCTAGGTTTCTGGTTTGCCCAACAAGGCTCCATCTATGTTTTCGTACTTATTATCCTTGCCTATTTTATGCTTATGGATCGGCTGGATAAGAAATACGACGTGCACGAATAGCGACCAACCGGAGGAAATATGTCACTGCAAATCTGGACTTATCTCATAGTGGGCCTGACCTTCGCCCTCTACATAGGCATCGCCTGGACGTCCCGCGTCAAGGACACCAAGGGCTTCTACGTCGCCGGCGGCGGGGTTCCGCCCCTGGCCAACGGCATGGCCACTGCCGCGGACTGGATGAGCGCGGCGTCATTCATCTCCATGGCCGGCATGATCTCATTCATGGGTTACGCGGGCTGCATGTACCTCATGGGCTGGACCGGCGGCTACGTGCTCCTGGCCCTGCTCCTGGCCCCGTATCTGCGCAAGTTCGGCAAATTCACGGTCCCGGATTTCGTCGGCGACCGTTACTATTCCTCGGCGGCCCGCCTTGTGGCTCTGATCTGCGCCATTTTCATCTCCCTGACATACGTGGCCGGGCAGATGCGCGGCGTGGGCATCGTCTTCAGCCGCTTCCTGGAAGTCGACGTCAACACCGGCGTCATGATCGGCATGGTCCTGGTCTTCCTGTATGCGGCCATCGGCGGCATGAAAGGCATCACCTGGACCCAGGTGGCCCAGTACTGCGTCCTGATCACGGCCTTCATCATCCCGGCCATCGCCATTTCCCTTAAGCTGACCGGCAACCCCATCCCGCAGATCGGATTCGGCGGCACCATCCTCGGAGGTCCGGATTCTGGCAAATTCCTGCTTGAGACGCTGAACCAGATCGGCAGGGACCTGGGTTTCGCCGAGTACACCAGTGCCTTTGGCGCGGGCACCAAGCCCATGATCGACGTCTTCGCCATCACCATGTGCCTCATGGTCGGCACGGCGGGCTTGCCCCACGTCATCATCCGCTTTTACACCGTGCCAAGCGTCCGGGCTGCGCGCCTCTCAGCCTTCTACGCCATCTTTTTCATCGCCATCCTCTACACCACAGCACCGGCCCTGGGCGCCTTTTCCCGCTACACGCTGACCAACGCCCTGAGCGAAACACCCTACTCCTCCGTGCCGGCCTGGTTCGGAAACTGGGAGAAAACAGGACTTCTGGCCTGGGTCGACAAAAACAACGACGGCATCATCACCTATCGCGGCGGTGCGGCCTTCGCAGGCAAGCCCGCGTACAGCGGGGAAACAGGCGCGCACGGCCAGCGACTGGTCACCAACACGCCTCTCGACAACGCCAACGAACTCTACATAGACAACGACATCATGGTCCTGGCCACGCCCGAAATCTCCCAACTTCCGCCCTGGGTCATCGCCCTGGTCGCGGCGGGCGGACTGGCCGCGGCCCTGTCCACGGCGGCCGGCCTCCTGCTGGTCATCGCCTCGTCCATCTCCCATGACCTCTACTACCGTATCATCAACCGCGACGCCTCGGAGAAGATACGCCTGCTCGTGGGCCGGGTCATGATCGGTGTGGGCGTCGTCATCGCGGGATACTTCGGCATCAACCCTCCGGGCTTTGTGGCCCAGGTTGTGGCACTGGCCTTCGGACTGGCGTCATCCTCCTTCTTCCCCATCATCGTGCTCGGCATCTTCTGGAAGCGCGCGACCAAGGAGGGAGCCATCAGCGGCATGATCAGCGGCATCGGTTTCACCATGCTCTACATAGTGCAGACCAAGTTCATGGGCGTGTCCCCCTGGTTCTTCGGCATCAGCCCCGAAGGCATCGGCACCGTGGGCATGGTCATCAATTTCGCGGTCACATTCGGCGTCTCCCTGATCACCAAGGCCCCGCCGGCCGCCGTGCAGGAAATGGTCGAGAGCGTGCGCATCCCGCGCGGAGCGGGTGCGGCCATAGATCACTGATCCGTTCAAACAGGGGCCGGGAAACCGGCCCCGCAACCCAGAAGGACAATGCCATGAACGCGGGAACTCAGCCTGCGGGATACGACAGCATCATCACCTTTCTTGAAACCACCCTGCCCTTTTCCGAACTGGAGAGGCAGAGCCTGGTCCGCCTGGCCCGCACGTGCCTGGTGGACTTCTTTCCGGCCGGGACGCGGCTCCTTCGCCGGGGGGTGAGCGAGGTGGATGGGCTTTATCTTGTGCAGAAGGGGGCCATCCGCCTTTTTCTGGAAGACGAGGGCGTCCTTATGGACATCCGCACGGATGGGGCCTCTTTGGGGGCGCTTTCCCTCTTCAACGGCGAAAAAGCGGCCATGGACGCCGAAACCGTTGAAGACACCTTCATCATCAAGATTCCCCGCGAGCGTTTTTTCGAAGCCGTGCATCTCAACCCCGCCATCCCGCGCTTCTATCTCAAATCCTTCGCCGACACCTTTCTGTCCAAGGCCTTCGAGGAGATGCGCTGCAAGACCCAACCCGCCCACGAGGACCACAGCCTGCATCTCTTCAGCAACCCGGTGGGCGGCCTTGTCACCCGCGAGCCGGTCAGCGTGCCCTTTGGCCTGAGCATCCAGGCCGCGGCCAAGGAAATGATCCGCCACAACACCGGCTCGCTCCTGTTCCGCGAACCCTCGGGTGAAATCTGCGGCATCATCACAGACACGGACCTGCGCAAGGCCATGGCGCTCGGCCTCGACCTGCAGGCTCCGGCTGAAACAGTCATGACCACGCCGGTGGAAAGCATCGATGCCGGCGCGGTCTGCTTCGACGCCCTTCTGACCATGATGTCCAAAAACATCCACCACCTCGTGGTCAAATCCAACAACAAGCTGCTGGGCGTCATCAGTTCCCACGACATCATGCTCCTGCAGGGCCGCTCGCCCATGTCCGTGTTTCGCGAAATTGCCTCCCGCACCACCATCGCCGGGCTCTATCCTCTGCACGACAGCATCACCCCGGTCATCCGCACCCTGGTCCAGCAGGGAGCCAAGGCGGGCAACATCACGCGCATGATCGCCATTTTAAATGACCAGATCATGTCCAAGCTCCTGGATCTGATGCTGCGCGAACTGGGGCCTCCCCCGGTCAAGTTCTGCCTGCTGCTCATGGGTAGCGAGGGACGCCGCGAACAGACCTTCGCCACGGACCAGGACAATGCGTTGGTTACCGATAACTGCTCGGTGGATTTTCTCGATCGCGCGGCGGAGACGTATTTTTCGGCCTTCACCGAGCGCATGGTCGCTCATCTCATAAACTGCGGTTTCCCGCGCTGCCCGGGCAACATGATGGCCTCGAACCCCGCATGGAGGGGCTCCCTGGACACGTGGAAAGGCCGGATCAACACATGGACGGCCACGCCCGAACCCGAACGCGTCCTGGCCAGCTCCGTATTTTTTGATTTCAGGGGCGTCTACGGACACAAGGACCTGGCCGAAAACCTGCGCCAGCACGTCACCAATGCCTGCGCCGGAAAAGACCTCTTCCTGCGCTACCTGGCCGCCGACTGCCTGAATGCCAAACCACCGCTGACCTTCTTCAAGAATTTCATGGTCGAAAAAGACGGGGCGCACAAAAACACCCTGGACATTAAAACGCGCGGACTTTTGCCGTTCATGGACTTTGCGCGGGTCATGGCCCTGTACCACGGAATCCGCGAGACCAGCACCCTGGGCAGACTCGAACTGCTGCATCAGGAAGGGCACCTGTCGCGGGACCTGTTCCACGAAGCGCGGGAGGCCTTCGAATTCCTGCTGCATTCGCGGCTCATGCACCAGCTCGAACAGATGGAGCAGGGCATAACCCCGGACAACCGGCTCGACCCCGGCAATTTGTCTTCCCTGGAAAAACGAACCCTGCGCGAAGCCTTCGGAGTGACCACCGCCCTGCACGGGGTTCTACGCGAAGTCTTCAGACTGAACATGGCGTGAGCAATGAATCTCTTTGATCTGAAAAGCTTATGTGCCCGCCTCAGACCGGGCCCCGGGAAAACGAACCTGCCGCTGTTGGAGGAGAACAACCGTCTGTGCCGGGCACTGGATCAGACCCGCCCCCTGGAAGACTATGTCTATACGGTCCTGGATACCGAACTGACCGGGCTCTCCGCCCGCAGGGAGGAGATCGTCTCCATCGGTGCCGTGCGCGTGCGCGGCCTGGCCATCGTGCCGGGCGAAAGCTTCAGCGTCCTGGTGCGGCCCAGCATCCCCCTGCCCAAGACCAGCACCCTCATCCACCGCATCACTCCCGAAGCCATCGCCCAGGCTCCACCCCTGGCTGAGGTTCTTCCCGAGTTGATCGAATTCTGCAAAGGCACTCTTATCGTCGGCCACCACGTGGGGCTGGACATGAGTTTTTTGAACCGTGCCTGCAGGAAAAACCACGGCCAGCCTTTGGCCAATCCTTGCCTGGACACCATGCGCATGGCCATGCTGTGGCGCGAGAAACGTACGCCCTCGCATTATGAACAGTTCAATCTCAGCATCTCCTACGTACTGACCGACCTGGCCCACGAATTCGACCTGCCCCGCTTCACAGCCCACGAGGCCCTGGGCGACGCCCTGCAGACAGCTTACCTCTTCATCTATCTGGCCAAAAAGATCGCCGGAAACAGACCCCTCACACTGCGCGAACTGTTCCGGGCCGGTCAAAGCTGGCGCTGGTACATGTAAGGCTCTGCCGCATATCCGCATGACCTATCTTTTCACAGTACCGAGTGGCCTCAGATCGACACCGGCCACGCCCACCCCATGTCATGTGTAAAGAAAAGGGCCTGCGGTGAACGCAAAAAAGCCCGGAAACACCCCTCCCAAGGGAGGATCTGTTCCGGGCCGACGCTGCCCCAGGGGCGTGCGGTCAGGGGACCGGTCCGACTAAAAAAGGGAAATGAGCATCTTCGTACCGACCAGAAAGAGGATCAGCGCAAACACTCTTTTCAGTTTGTCCACAGGCAGGCTGTGGGCCAGACGCACTCCCAGCGGGGCGGTGATGACGCTCATGACCGCGATGGAGACCAGGGCCACCAGGGAGACATAACCCAGGGAATAGGGCGGCAAGGTGTCCACGCCCCAACCGTTCATGATGTAGCCCACGGTTCCTGCCACCGCGATGGGGAAGCCGATGGCGGCAGACGTGCCGATGGCCTTATGGATGGGTATATTGTGCCAGACCATGAACGGGACGGAGAGCGTGCCGCCACCGATGCCGACCAGGCTCGAAACCACCCCGATGACATTGCCCGCACCGAACATTCCGGCCGCTCCCGGCATCACTCGCGACGGCTTGGGCTTCTTGCCGGAGAGCATCTGGTAGCAGACGTAATAAAGAAAAACGACAAAGAATATCTTGAGCGCGCCGGTGCTCATCTGCGCGGCCACCCAGGCGCCGAGGAACGTGCCGACCAGGATGCCGGCCACGATGCGCCGAACCACATCCCACTCCACCGCGCCACGGCGATGATGGGCCATGAAGCTCGAAACCGAGGTGAACATGATGCTGGCCATGGAGGTACCCAGCGCCATATGCATGATCAGGTCCTGGGGCAGATTCTGCAACTCCATGCAAAATACCAGCATGGGCACGATGACAAGCCCGCCCCCGATGCCCAGCAATCCGGCCAATACGCCTGCCACCGCGCCCACAGCCAGATACAAAGCAACTACTTCAAACATGATATCCTCCTGATGGAGGCCGTGCAGGACATGCCGCGTTCGAACCCCCGCAAAATTGGTAGGACCAATCTCTGGACCAGTCTGATGATCTTGTCAACGGCACGGGACGCAAAAGAGTGGATTCGTACTTGCAATTCCAAATGAGCCGGGGAATCATCGGCCATCAAACGCGCAATCAAGGACCATCATGGGACACATCGCAAGCAAGGACATCTACCGCAAACTCGGACGCCGCCTTGATCAGGCCCCGGTACGCACCCCATGGACAGATGTCTTCAGACAATTGGTGGAAGAGCTGTATTCCCGGCCCGAGGCCGAACTGGTCGCACGCCTGCCCTATCGCCCGTCGACCCTGGGGCGCATCTCGGCCATGCTGGGCGATACGCAAGACTCCCTGCAGCCCATGATCGAAGGGCTCTGCGCCAAGGGTCTGGTCATCGATATCTGGGACGGCGAGAAATACCAATACATGGTCAGCCCCATCGTTATCGGCTTCTTCGAGTTCACCATGATGCGCACCGGACCGAACCTGCCCCGGGCCCGCTGGGCCGAGCTTTTCCAGGCCTACATGTTCGGTGAGAAGGATTTTTTGCACGCCAATTTCGGGAACGGACAAACCACCTCGGTCATGCGCGCCCTGCCCCACGAGGAAGCCCTGGGCGAGCATGTGGAGATCCTGGATTACGAGAAGGCCTCGGCCCTCATCGAGGAGCAGACGGAATTCTCGCTGGGCCTGTGCTCCTGCCGTCATGAGAAGCACCATCTCGGGCACGCACCCTGCCGAACGCCCATGGACACCTGCACCTCCATGGGCACCGGGGCGCGCTTTCTGATCCGCAACGGCTTCGCAAAACCCATCGACAAAATGCAGATGCGCGACATCCTGGCCCGCTCCCGCGACCAGGGCCTGACCCTGTCCGCCGACAATGTGCGCAAGGACGCGGGCTTCATCTGCCATTGCTGCGGCTGCTGCTGCAATCTGCTGCAGGGCGTGCGCGAAACCGGCTACACGGGCATCCTGGTCACGGCCAGCGTGGTGGCCGTGGTGGACGAAACGCTATGCACGGGCTGCGGCCTGTGCGCCAAGGCCTGCCCCGTGAACGCCGTGAGCGTCGAGAAGATTTCCGGACAGGACGCCCGGAAGCCAAAAAAGCTGGCGGACATGAAGGAGCATTGCCTGGGCTGCGGGGTCTGCGCCCTGAAATGCCCCACCGGCGCGATCACGCTCCAGTCCCGCCCGCAAAAAGTGTATCACCCCGAAGACAGCTTCGAGCGGGTCATGCTCCAGGCCCTGGAACGGGACACCTTCCAGACCTTCATCTTCGACAACCCCGAAAGCCGCACCCAGGAGTTCATGCGCGCGCTGGTCGGCGGATTCCTGAAACTCCCCCCGGTCAAACGCGCCCTTTTGGGCGAAAAGCTG
Source organism: Desulfomicrobium baculatum DSM 4028 (assembly GCF_000023225.1). Lineage (NCBI taxonomy): Bacteria > Pseudomonadati > Thermodesulfobacteriota > Desulfovibrionia > Desulfovibrionales > Desulfomicrobiaceae > Desulfomicrobium > Desulfomicrobium baculatum. Next base: position 622,366 of record NC_013173.1, on the reverse strand, counting down.
CGCTCGCGCTTTTTGTCGGCATTGCGGAAGGCGGCGGGCTAGTACAGCATGGACTTGCAAAATATATAAAAACTTATATAATTCATTTATGAGCACAAAAGCCCTGATGATCTTCGGAATTTTCCAGAGGAAGCCCGAAGAGTTGCGGGTTTCGAACTCCGCGCAATCCAAAACGGAGTGGAGCCTCGAGATTGGAAGGTCATGCCGACGATCGGCTCCGGCGTGAAGGAAATCCGGATTCATGTGTTGGGCGAATGGCGGGTAATCTACGTGGCGAAACTGTCGGACGCCGTCTACGTGCTGCACTCCTTTCAAAAAAAGGGGGCAAAGACCAACAAGAACGATATTGAACTGGCCCGTACGCGGCTTCAACAAATTGGAGGCAACCTATGAGTGAGTCCATCGTCGATTCATCTGGAAACATCTTCAGCGATCTCGGCTACCCCCCCGAAGAAGCGGCAATTCTTCAAATGCGCGCAGACCTTATGGCCGATCTTCGCAAGTTCATCAAAACGAAGAAGCTGACCCAAGCCAAAGCGGCTGAAATACTGGGCGTCAGCCAGTCCAGGGTTTCCGATCTTACCAGAGGCAAGTGGGAGAAGTTCAGTCTTGAGATGCTGATCATTCTTGCCACGAAAGCCGGAATGCACGTGACGCTCAAGACTGCGGCGTAATCGCGGGAAAGCCAGCATCTCATCGGACAAGGCATGCCTGTCTCGATGCCTTTACGGGGCCGGCCTTATCCGGGCACCGGCCCCGCCCGGTCTTACTCCTCCGGTTCCGTGCTGTAGGTACGGATGGAGGCTATCTCGTCCCAGCCGTAATAGGTATTGACGGACAAGCCGTCCTCCTTTTCGGTCACGCGCAAAAAATCCGAGCCCAGGAACAAGACGGACTTTTCATAGATCCGGCCTTCATTGATCTGAATTTTGAGACCTTTCCTGAGCTTTCGCGAGAGTGTCCCATGCAGGGGCATTGATGCATATTCCACCACTTTTTCCAGGCAACTGACGTTCACAATTCCTCCTTTACGGTTTGGTTCGTGTGAGCCTACCACTTGCCCGCGCCCATGGAACACATGGGCGACAAGCTGGGCAAAGGCAGAAAAAATCGGGATGGTGTGACGCTCTCCACGGCTGCGGAGAGCCGGGACAGATCGGCCGAGGAAATTCTGACCACCCCCGGGCGGAATTCAAGGCAGAGCGGGCTTGCCTCCATGCGTTCGCCATCGCAGGGATGACGCCGCAGGGGCGGGGTCAGACGCCGGACCCGGCCATTTTCGAGAACCACGTCAAAAGAGTGCGCAGCGCTTGTCAGTCCGCATAGAGACCCGTTCTCGCGAAAACGCAGGGAATTGTTGTCGCCGCAGATGCCGATCGCATCGGGATCGTACGCCAGGAGCTCGCCCACGGGCGTCGCCACGCTGACCGGCTCCGCCGGTTCCAGGGAGCGAAGCACCCCGCTGTCGAAAAACGACACACCAATCCGCGCGGCGACGCCGCCCAAGGGAGTGGGTACGTCCAAAGTCGTGTCGGGCCACAGGGTCAGGCTGCGCAACGCTCCGGACGGACTGAAATACAGGCTGATAGCCAGGGTTTCGACAGGGCCCAAAGGGGTCTCCAGGGTCAGGGGAGTGGCCAGCTTGGCCTCGTCTTCCTGAGTCCAGTAGCCGCTCAGGGTTCCGTTCAAGGGAAAGATGCGCTTCAAGGCCCCGCTTTCATAAAACGAGACCTGCTCGGCGGGCAGAACACCTACGGGAGTGCACACCAGAATCTGCTCTTCCAGGGGAAGATTGCGGATCATGCCGTTCGGATGAAAGGAGATGGCAGGGAGCTGCCGCTTGCGCAGGGTGTTGGCGGTGAATTGGGGAACAAGCATCCCAAGAGGGGTGATGAGCGGACAGGCCCGAACGGCGATGCAGGAACGCACGGACCCGTCGGGGAAGAATTCTGTATCCGGAAGAGCGTCAATGGCCCCGAAGGGCGTGATGATGAGCGGCATGGCAGCCTCCTGTTACGGAAGACCAAAGCAGATCCCATGCCAGACATATCTCTCTGATTTTTAAGTGAAAGAAAAAGAAGCCCCCACATTTTCGTCATCTCTTACGCGACAAAAATGTGGATGGTTCCCTACTCTCCCCGTTTTTTGAGGAGCATCTGCCCGTGACGGGCCGCGCCATGAAGGCCCGTATCGAGAGTGGTGATCAGCCGGATGGGGACGTGTTCCAGAAGAGATCCATAGGCCGGACAGTCCCTAAATTCGCGCAGGAATTCTTCGCTTGAGACCAGAAAGGGATTTTTGGCCGCAAGCCCGCCACAGAGATTTACTCCGCCCCAAGCCAGGACGTACAAAACATAGGCCCGGCAGGCCCGGCCATAGAAGCGGGCGAACCAGCGCGTGGTTTCGCTGTCCGGGCCGATCTCGCGCGCGACCTCTTGAGGATCCAGCCGGCTGCCGGTCAAAAATTCGTGCAGAAAGGAGAGCCCCGGTCCCGAGACCATGATGTCCCCAAATCCATGAGAGTGGCCGGTTCGGGCCTGGAGAAATTCCTGAAATTCGAATTCGGGTCTGCTGACAAACGCCAGGGGCGCGTGGCCGCCTTCGGAAGGAAGGGGCAAAAAATCCCCGCCGGGCAGGGGCGCCAGGGCGCACAGGCCAAGCCCCGTCCCCGCCCCGACAGCGGCCACGACTCCGAACCGCGCCACGCCTTCCTGGATCGTCATGGCGGACTGCGCCGCGTAACGCGTCTGGCAACCCAGAGCCTGGGCCACGAAATCGTTGATCAGAACGGTTCGGTCCAGCGGCAGCACGACATCAGGATCGGCCAGATCAATGTTCCAGGAGGCGTTGGTCAGTCGGCACCGGACACCATCCTGCACGGCGCCGGCCACGGCCAGAACGATCCGCTCCGCGTCCTTGGGATCAAGCCCGAAGCCGGACTCCCGCAACCTTTCCAGCGCGTGCGCGAAGGACTGAACCGAAGCGGTCGGGACGCTGAACGATTCCAGAAGCCGCGGTTCCTGCCCGCTCATAACCTCGAAATGCCCGAAGCGGCTGTTGGTTCCGCCGATGTCCGCGGCCAGAATGTGCGTCATGATCTGATCTCCCGCTTTTTCGACCCTGTTCAGCGCGCTGCGACACGCATTCATTCATTGCACCATTGTTTCTCGCACGGAACGCCGTCTCCGTCGCCGTCGATTTGCACCCCCGGACAAGAGTCCAGATAAAACAGTGCTTCCTCGCAGGAGTTCATTTCCGAGCAATAAATCTTCCCTTCACACGCGAAGGCTTGAGCACGTGGGCTCTGCTGCTTGATATTTATAGCCTGAAAAATATCGGATGGCACAAAACGTCTTGCCCCATATGCTCCGGCCGCAATGAGCAGTACAAGAACAACGACAGGAAAAAAGGATCTCCGGGGGCTCTCATTTCTACGCCCCGGTAATGCATTGACGAAGTTCACATTCAGGGCGCGAGGCCCTTTGTCTCCACTGTTTCCGACTTCGTACGTGACCATTTCCCCGGCACGCGGCCGCCGACCTTTCTGCAAAGCGCTGATATGCACAAAGACTCTGGTACCACCGCCCGTCGGCGTGATGAATCCAAAACCTCGATCATCTCTCCATTCGGAAATCTCTCCGTGAAATCGCATGGCTGGCTCTGACTTTGAGGATTGATAAAAAAAGCCGGGTCAGTGCCCGGCTTGGATGTAAAATATTACCCTTATTTTGCCGCGCCCGCTCCGGCTTCGCGGATACGCTCGACCACATAGGCCACCAGTTCCTCGTCGGCTTCGTCGACGTTGAAACAACGGGCATCCTCGCCCATAAGGCCGCCAGGAACCCAGTCTCCGAGTTCCTGCTCGTCGCTGACCAGATCGTCGTAAAAGCAGACCGAAAGCCAGCGCTGTTCGGGATCGTCGTCGATGACGTCGATCAATGCGAAAAGATCCCGCCCCTGCTGCGCCGGATGCGCGCCGCGCAGGGAATAGGTGATGCCCGGACGGGCCTTGAAATCAAGGTTCACGCCGTTGACTGTCTCAAGAGTCTGTCTGAAAAGCAGAAATGCGGCCTTGGCGTCGCATGAATCCCACCCGGAAACAAACGCCTCCAGCTCTGCCGTCACGTTCTCCATTCGTACTCCCTTTTGTGATTATTCTTGAACTTCCCGCGACGGGGAAGTGAAGGAAATGCCCTGCCCCGACTGGGCTCCGATCATGACCGACTCCACCACCGGAGCATTGATCGGCTCTGCGGCCTCCCAGCGCACCAGAAAATTGGCACCCGAGCCGCCCTTTACGTCCTTTTCGGCCACCACGTAACGGAGGGAGGCCAGCGGTTTCATCTCCACGGGCACGTCAAGGTAGTGCCGGACCAGATGCCCATCGGTGTCGTAATAATCCACTGCCGTCAGCCTCAGGCTACCGCGCGGATCGGTATTGCGGATGGACAGGGTCACGGCCAGATTGAACGGCCGCTCCTTGTCCCCGGTATAGATGTGCGAATACACGGGCACATACAGGAGCTGCCCCGATGACAGGACCGGCCCGCCGCAAAATCCGGGCAGGGGGACCAACAGCAGAAACAGGATGATCCAGCGCATGAGTGTCTCCTTGGCGGGGCGAAGCGGCCCCAAAAAGAGCTACGATTCGATCTCACCCATCTTGGGAAGAAGGTTCTTGGGAGCCTCGGATTCGTAGCGGAAAGTGTGGCTGAACGGCGTCATGACGTCCAGGGCCTGCTCCAGGCTCGCGCCCTCTTCGATCAGCTTCTCGATCTTGGCGCGTTCCTTCCACATGTCGCCCAACGGATCGTGCTCCTTGTTCTTCACGGGCGCCACGACCTTGTCCCAATCGTAGGGGTCGGCTTTTTCCTTGGTCACGAGTTCCCAGTATTCACCGGGCTTGCGAGCCTTTGCAGGGCGAGAGGCAGTGGCCTCGTCCAGAATCTCGGAGAAACGCGGCAAATCCTCGTCCCAGAGGGCGATGACGGCCTCGGGCTTTTTGAGCACTTCTCCTTCCTTGCAGCGATAAACCAGATATGAGCGGGACATATTTTCCTCGTTGGCAAATGGTTAAAAAAATTCAACGGCCCATGCGCACCAGGGCCATGGACACCGCCGGGCGACTGTAGTCCATGCGCGTCACGCGCCCGCCGCTCAGGATGCCGATGATGCCCTGGGCGTAGCCGATGCGTTCGTTATCGGTCAGCCCGGCCCGCCGCACGGCCGGATCAAGTTCCAGCCCATCCTCCACCACCAGACGGGTCACGTCCGGGGGAAGTTCGAAGGCGGGGCCCAGTCCCAGGTACATTTCACGGCCGTCGTAAATGGCGCAGGCCGTCAGATTCATGTAGCCCGTATTCGATCCGGGCACTTCGATGAGTCCCGATTCCAGGGCCACGGACAGGGCGCAATCCGCAAAAGCGTTCCTGGCGCGGTTCTTTGCCCCGCGCAGAGTCTCTTCCAGGCCCAGGGGCTGATCCGGCACCTCGGAAGGGGCGGGCACAGGCACAAAGCGGGCCAGGGGGAAGGGCACGCGCATGACCTCGCGGATGGCCCCGAGCTTGACCGGATTGAGCGAACCGACCCGAATGACCAGCGCAGCATCGCAGCCAAGGCCGCTTTGGTTCTGCCGGGTCAAAACGTGATGACCTGCCACCCGGCTTCCATATAGGCGCGCATGGCCGGATGACCGCTCATGTCACCGATGAGCGCAATTCCTGCGGCTTCGATCTCGGAGGCAACGCCGAGCTTGACGGAGCAGGCCCTGCACGCGCCTTCAAGCAGTCCGGCTTCGCGGGCCTTGGCGAAAAGTGTGGACAGGGGGTGTTCGGGCTTGACCAGGGCCGGGGCCAGGGCCACGGACGCGCCTTCCAATACGATGCGGGCTTCGTGACCGCCGGCGTGCATATCGAGTGCGTTCAGGAGTACGTGGATAAAGCACATAGGGTCGCCGTTGAATACGAACAGGGCTGTTTTCATGACAACCTCCTTAGAATTTGCGGATCAGCACCACGCCGGTGAAAAGCAGGATCGCGCCCAGGATCCGCCACATGGATATGGGCTGGGCCGGGATCCCAAGCCATCCGAAATGATCCATGACCAGGGACATGCCCATCTGTCCTGCGATCAAGAGGGCCATGACGCTCATGGCGCCCAGACGAGGCACGGCGACGATGGTCATGGTCACGAAAAAGGCTCCCATGGGCCCGGCCAGCCAGGCCCACCACGGCAGGCCCATGATGATCTTCCCGTCGGGCCAAGGCAGACGCAGAGCCAGACACAAAAAACCCAAAGCCAGCGTGCCGGTCAGAAAAGAAAAAAACGAGGCCAGGTACGGACTGCTCATCATCTGTGCGGTAACAGCGTTCACGGCCGGCTGGACCGGCATGAGACACCCGGCCAGCGCTGTCAAGACGAGAATCAGTCCATCCATTGTTCCTCCTTGAAAAGCACCAGGATTCGGCGATTGCCGCCCAATGAGGGCTTTGATACGGTATGCGTCCGCACTGATCAAGGAGTGCGATCAACAACGGTCAGGGCCGCGCCCTATACACGTCCCGGGGAGAGAAAACATGCTCGAAATCCTGCGCAAACGCCGCAGCATCCGCCATTACACGCCTGAGGCCCTTGAACCCGAAGTCATGGAACTGCTGCGGGAAGCCGTGCTGCGCTCGCCGTCATCCCGCGGGCTCGACCCCTGGGAGTTCATTTTTGTCACGGACAAGCCCCTTCTTGAGGCCCTGTCCACGGCCAAACCCCACGGCGCGCACTTTCTGCGCGACGCGGCGCTGGGCGTGGTCGTGCTCGGTCACGAAGACAAGGCCGATACCTGGATCGAGGACTGCGCCATCGCCTCCATCATCCTGCAGTTGGCGTGCGAGAGCCTCGGCCTTGGCAGCTGCTGGGTGCAGATCCGCCTGCGGCCCCACGACCAGGAAAGAACGGCCGAGGACCGCGTGCGCGAGATTTTGCGCATTCCGCCCCATTTGCGGGTTGAATCCATCATCAGCATCGGGTATCCGGCCAAATCCCTCGCGGGTCACGCCCGCGAAACCCTCAAGGATCACACGATCAGGACCAACATCTACTCATGACCACAACCGCCGGTCCCATCCGTCACGACCGCTACCGTTTCTGCCCCGCCTGCGGAGCGCCCCTGGAGCTGCAACGCCTGCGCCCGGACGAACCACCACGCCTGGTGTGCTCGAAATGCTCGGGCGTGGTGTATCTCGACCCCAAGGTCGTGACCTGCGTCATCCTTGAAATCGACGACAAGATTCTGCTCATGCGCCGCAAGCGCCTGGACGACACCCACAAATGGCTCCTGCCCGGAGGCTATGTGGACGAAGGCGAGCCCGTCGAACTGGCCGCCATCCGCGAAATTCGCGAGGAAGTGAATCTTGACATCACCCTGGACGGGCTGGTCGGCGTCTTCTCCTACGCCGGATGGCCGCCGGTCATCATCGTCTATAGCGCCCATCTGGACAAAGCCGAACCCAGCGCGGGCGAGGAGACGGAGGATTTGGATCTCTTCTCGCACGACCAGATACCGTGGGACAAGCTGGCCTTTCCGAGCACCCGCGACGCCCTCTTGGCCTATGTGCAGGGGCGGACTTGCCAACCCATGCCGCTGTCCGTAAGCACTTTGACCCATAACCCGTAGACATCCCCAGCATTCAAGGATCACCATGGACACGCCATCCACGCCTTCAAATTTTTTGCGCGCCATCATCGAAGAAGACCTCAAGAACGGCAAGAACGACGGCCGGGTCTACACCCGCTTTCCACCCGAGCCGAACGGGTTCCTGCACATCGGCCACGCCAAGTCCATCTGCCTGAACTTCGGTCTGGCGCGCGATTACGGCGGACGCTGCCACCTGCGCTTCGACGACACCAACCCGGGCAAGGAAGATCCGGTCTACGTGAACTCCATCAAGGAGGACGTGCAATGGCTGGGCTTTGACTGGGGCGAACACCTCTACCATGCCTCGGACTACTTCGAGCGCCTTTACGCCTTCGCGGTAGAATTGATCACCAAGGGCAAGGCCTACGTCTGCTCGCTGTCGGCTGAAGACATGCGCCTGTACCGGGGCACGCTGACGGAAGCCGGCACGAACAGCCCCTACCGCGACCGCTCCGTGGAGGAAAACCTGGACCTCTTCGCCCGCATGCGCGCCAGGGAATTTCCCGAGGGCACGCACATCCTGCGCGCCAAAATCGACATGGCCTCGCCGAACATGAACATGCGCGACCCGGCCCTGTATCGCATCCTGCATCAGGAGCACCAGAACACGGGAAATGCGTGGTGCATCTACCCCATGTACGATTTCGCCCACGGCCTGTCCGATTCGCTGGAACACATCACCCACTCCATCTGCACCCTTGAATTCGCGGACCACAAGCCCCTCTACGACTGGATCCTCGACCAACTCGACGTTCCCAGCCGACCCAGGCAGTATGAGTTCAACCGCCTGAACATCAACTATACCGTGACCAGCAAGCGCAAGCTCAAGACCCTGGTCGAAAACGACGTGGTCGGCGGCTGGAACGACCCGCGCATGCCCACCATCTCGGGCTTGCGCCGCCGGGGTTTTCCGCCGGCGGCCCTGCGCGACTTTTGCGAACGCATAGGGGTCAGCCGCTCGGACAGCTGCGTGGACATGGGCGTACTCGAAAACTGCGTGCGCGAAAACCTGGACGCGGCCGCGCCCCGAGCCATGGCCGTGCTGCGCCCCGTGAAGCTCATCATCGAGAACTATCCCGAGGACAAGGAAGAATTCTTCGAGCTGGCCAACCATCCAAAAAACCCGGAGATGGGCAGCCGCAAGGTCGGCTTTTCCCGCGAGATCTTCATCGAAGCCGAGGATTTCATGGAAAACCCGCCCGGCAAGTATTTTCGTCTCTCGCCCGGCCGCGAGGTGCGCCTGCGCGGAGCCTATCTGGTGACCTGTCAGGACGTGCTGAAAAAATCCGACGGGACCATCAAGGCCGTGATCTGCACCTACGACCCTGAAAGCCGGGGCGGGGACGCTCCCGACGGCCGCAAGGTCAAGGGCACCCTGCACTGGGTCAGCGCACGGCACTGCGCACAGGCCGAAGTGCGCCTCTACGACCGTCTCTTCACGGTGGAGTCGCCGGGCAAGGAAGCTGACTTCCTGACCCAGATCAACGCGTCCTCCCTGGAAGTCCTGACCGACTGCAAGGTGGAAAAATCCCTGACCCAGGCCTCGCCCGAGGCCCGCTTCCAGTTCGAGCGGCAAGGCTTTTTCTGCGCGGACCGCCACGACCACGAACCGGATCGGCCGGTTTTCAACAGGACCGTCACGCTGCGCGATTCCTGGGCCAAAGTGACAAAATAGGCTGACGATGGGCAGGGCCGGGCGGAACCGACCGGGTCGGCCCTCTTTTCCTTTGTCCGCGAGGAGCTTGGGGGCGGGTTTATGATTCTTTACTCTCAACCTGAATTTTCGGCCCCCGCTCCCTGCCCCTACCTGCCGGACAGGACGCTGGTTTATTCCTTTTTTTTTGCCGACGGCTTGAATAACATCGAGCTTTCCTGGTTCCTGTCCCGAGGCTGGCGCAAGTTCGGCCATTATTTCTTTCGTCCGGCCTGCCCGGATTGCAGGGCCTGCACCCCCCTGCGCGTGCCCGTGCGGCGCTTCCTGCCCAGCCGCGGACAGAAGCGCGTGCTGCGCCGCTGCAGCCATCTGCGCGTCAGCTTTGGCCCGGTTCGCTACGAAAAGGAACTTTTTGACCTGTATCATACACATTCCCAGGTTCGTTTCGGACAAGAAAGCAGCTTCGACGAATTCATCGCCAACCTGCATTCCTCGCCCTGCCCGAACCTGCTTGCCCGCTACGAGGAAAACGGACGCTTGCTGGGGGCCGGATATCTGGACGTTGGCAGCGATGGACTGAGTTCCGTCTATTTCGTCTTCGATCCTGCGGCGTCGCCCTTGAGCCCCGGCATCTTCAGCGTACTGCGCGAGATCGAGGAGACGAAAAAAAGAGGGCTTTCCCACTACTACCTCGGTTATGTCGTGCCGGGATGCGAGCGCATGGCCTACAAGGCCGGATTCAATCCGCACCAGGTGTTCAGCTGGGAAGACGGGCTCTGGCGTGAGGCCGGCAAAGAACCGGAATCGCCGTCTCCGGGCATCCTGCATCCATTCTCGGGGTAGACAGGTCCGAATTAGGGATTAAAATCTCATCGTAATTTTGCGAAACAAGGAGCCGCCATGGAAAATAGAACCGTTTATTTTGACAATAATGCCACCACCCCCCTGCATCCGGGCGTGAAAGAAGCCCTGATCGAGGGCCTCGAAATATTTGGAAACCCTTCCAGCATGCACGGCTTTGGCCGTGAAGCGCGGGAAAAAATCGAGGAGGCGCGGGAAAAAGTCGCGTCTTTCATCGGTGCCGACGCTGATGAAATCCTTTTTGTCGGCAGCGGCTCCGAGGCAAACAACACCGTGCTGTCCCTGCTGCATTGCGACAGCACGCGCTGCTCGTGCGCTTTGAGTGGCCGCAGCGGCCTTGTGACCACGGCCATCGAGCATCCCTGCGTGCTGAACACCGCCCGCGATCTGGGGCGCAAACGTCACGAAGTGACCTATCTGCCCGTGGACAAATACGGTCGCATCGACCTCGAAGAACTGCGCCGGGCCGTGACGGACAAGATCGGCATGGTCTCCAACATGATGGCCAACAACGAGATCGGCACCATCCAGGACATCAAGGCCGCAGCGCGCATCGCCCATGAAGGCGGAGCCCTGTTCCACACCGACGCGGTGCAGGCGGTAGGCAAGATACCGGTGGACGTGCGCGACCTGGACGTGGACTTTCTGACCATTTCCGCCCACAAGCTTTACGGACCCAAGGGCATCGGCGCCTTGTACGTCAAAAAAGGCGCCCCCTACTGCCCCCTCATTCTCGGCGGGCACCAGGAGCACGGCCGCCGCGCGGGCACGGAAAATTCCCTGGGCATCATCGGCATGGGCAAGGCGATCGAGCTGCGCGGCCTGGAGATGGAAGAAGAGGAAAAGCGTCTGCTCGAACTCAAGAACATTTTAAAGGACGGCATCGCCAAAGCCATTCCCGACACGCTCTTCATGGGACACCCCGAGCACAGCCTCCCGGGCACGCTGAGCGTCTCCTTTGCCGGGGCTGAGGGAGAAGCCATCCTGCTGTACCTCGACCTGGCCGGAATCGCCGTATCCACGGGCTCGGCCTGCGCATCGGGCTCTCTTGACCCGTCCCATGTCATCATGGCCACCGGCGTGCCGGTGGAGAACGCTCACGGCTCCGTGCGCATCAGCCTGGGCCGGGAGAACACCCTGGAAGACGTGCACTACATGCTCCACCACCTTCCTCCCATCATCGACCGCATCAGGACCATGTCCAGTGCGTACAGGAGAAAATAACATGGCAAAATGGACCTATTCGGACAAGGTGAAGGACCACTTCATGAACCCGCGCAACATCCTGCGCGAGGACAACGAGGCGGACTTCCACGGCATTGGACAGACGGGCAACATCAAGTGCGGCGACGAGATGATCGTCTACATAAAAGTCGACCCGGACACGCTGACCATCACCGACTGCAAATGGCGTACGTACGGCTGCGCCAGCGCCATCGCCAGCACCTCCATCCTCTCCGAGATGGTCATCGGCATGACCCTGGACCAGGCCTATGCCATCACCGCCAAGGACATCTTGAAAGAGCTGGACGGCCTGCCCGACAACAAGGTGCACTGCTCGGTGCTTGGCGACAAGGCGCTGCGGGCAGCCATCGACGACTATTACCGCAAGAACGGCATGGAAGACCGCGTAAGGACCAAGGGCGCGAAAGTCGTCTGCCAGTGCATGCAGGTCACGGACGAGGATATCGAGCACGCGGTACTCGACGGGGCCAGGAGCTTTCTCGAACTGCAGGAGATGACCAAGATCGGCACGGACTGCGGCGAATGCAAGGAAGAGGCGCAGAACGTCATGACGGGCTATATCCAGAAGCATTTCGGGCTGTAGACGGCTCGGGGGAGGGCGATCATGAAAATTCTGGCCTTCGGCGCAACCGGTTTCGTAGGCGCTCATCTTGTGCCTCATCTCCGAGAGCGCGGCCACGAGGTTACCGTGGTCGCCCGTTCCGGAAAGACGAGATTCTCCCCCGAGGTGCCTGTCGTAAAAGCCGACCCGGTCACGCCGGGGCCCTGGCAGGACCTGGTCGGCGACCACGACGCGGTGGTCAACCTGGCCGGTAGCCCGGTCATGACCCGCTGGAACAAGGCCGGGAAGGAAGGCATCCTGCAGTCCAGAATCCTGAGCACGCGGCACATTGTCGACGCTCTGGCCCGCACCACGGGAAAGACCCTGCTCTGCGCCAACGCCATAGGCTTTTACGGCGACGGCGGGGACAGCGTCTGCACCGAGGAAACCCCGCGCGGCAACGGTTTTCTGGCCGAGGTCTGCAAAGCCTGGCAGGCCGAGGCCCTGCATGCCCAGGAATTTGGACATCGGGTTGTCATCCCGCGCATCTCGGTCGTTCTTGGCCATGGCGGCGCGCTGGCCAAGATGATGACACCCTTCTCCCTGGGGCTTGGAGGCAGGATCGGCAATGGGCGGCAGTGGTTCTCGTGGATACACATAGATGATCTGACCAGGGTCATGAGCTTTTTGCTCGAAACGCCGGCAGCCTCTGGCCCGTTCAACGCCTGCGCCCCGGGGCCCGTCACCAATGCCCGCTTCACGCAGGCCCTGGCGCAGGCTCTGGGCCGCCGCGCCATCCTGCCGGTGCCGGCCTTTGCGCTGCGCCTGGTTCTGGGCGAAGCGGCCGGCATGCTCCTGACCGGTCAGCGCTGCCACCCCGAGGCGTTGAAAAGTCTGGGCTTTGCCTTCGACTACCCGGACATCGACGCTGCCCTGGCCCACATCGTGCCCGCATTCAAGGCCGCCCGCTCCGCCTGATTTATTACAACTCGCCACGCTTCTTGTTTTTTAGGCCTCCCTGGCTTAACAAACAGGAAGCTTTTTTCATTCCAGCTCCTTTTTTCAAGATCGCAACCTCATGGAGACGCAATGGGCAACGCGCCACGCCTCGATACTTCCGTCACAACCCTTGGCCCATGCAAGGTCGACAATCCCTTGCCCTACTGCCACCATATCGACGACGCTATCAAGATGCCCCTCTATCTCTCCAGCGAAATCCTCGACGGCGCGACGTCAAACACCGTCTGTGAATTCGAGGAGGCGGGACCAAGGCAGAAAATCTATTTCGACCCGCCCAAGACCAAATGCGCCATCGTGACCTGCGGCGGCCTGTGTCCGGGCATCAACGACGTGATCAGGGCCATCGTCATGAGCGCCCACCACAACTACCACATCTCCGGAATCTACGGCATCCGCTACGGCCTGCAGGGCTTCATCCCCAAATACAAGCACGATGTCATGGAACTGACCCCGGACAGCGTCAGCGACATCCATGAATTCGGCGGCACGATCCTGTCCTCCTCGCGCGGGCCGCAAGCCCCGGAGGAGATCGTGGACGCGCTGGAGCGCATGAACATCTCGGTCCTGTTCATGATCGGCGGCGACGGCACCATGAAGGCCGCCAGTACGGTAACCAAGGAGGTGCTGCGACGCGGGCTGAAGATCTCGGTCATCGGCATCCCCAAGACCATCGACAACGACATCAACTTCGTGACCCGCTCGTTCGGCTTCGACACGGCCGTCGAAAAGGCCACCGAGGCCATCCGCTGCGCCCACATCGAGGCTTTGGGGGCGCCCGCCGGCATCGGCATGGTCAAGCTCATGGGCCGCGAGTCGGGCTTCATCGCGGCCCAGGCAAGCCTGGCCTTGAAAGAGGTCAATTTCGTGCTGGTCCCCGAAGCGCCTTTTGAACTGCACGGCCCGGAAGGATTTCTGGCCCAGCTCAAGACCCGCCTGGAGCAGCGCCAGCACGCGGTCATCGTCGTGGCCGAGGGAGCTGGGCAGGACCTGTGCCACATCGACAATCAGGTCGATCTTTCGGGCAATCCCATCCTGGGCGACATCTGCGACGTGCTGCGTTCGGAGATCAAGAAATTCTTCGCGGCCACGGATTTTCCCTACACCCTCAAATACATCGACCCCAGCTACATCATCCGCTCCATCCCGGCCAACTCCAACGACCGCATCTACTGCGGCTTCCTGGGCCAGCACGCCGTGCACGCGGCCATGGCCGGCAAGACCGGGATGGTCGTCTCCAAGCTGCAGGAGCGCTACCTCTACCTGCCCCTGGAACTGGTCATCGCCAAGCGCCGCAAGCTCAATATCTTCTCCAACTACTGGAGATCAGTCATGGAATCCACCGGACAACCCCAAGCCATGTTTAACTGCGCCAAACAGGCATAGAAGCTCATGAAACGTATTCTCGCCATCGCTTTCATTCTGGCTCTGGCAGGCGGTTACTGGTTCATGCAGAACCGCGATCGTTTTTTCCCCAAACCGGTCGCCACGGAAGTGGCTCCGCAGCGCTGGCAGGTCGGCACAGGCCAGCCGGCTCCGGCCATTCCGAGCCTCCCCAACGCGACCATGCCCGAAAACGGGACTAACGCCACTGCCGGCAACGCCACCGCGGAAGGCAACGGCACCCGGCCTGCCTTCCCGGCCGACGATATCGTGCGCCATGATTTCGTGGAGGACCTGAGCGGCTATCTGGTCGACCGCTACCTGCCGGGCGGGACCAAGAAAAATCCCGGATCCGAGGGCCGGTTCGACCTCAACGTCAAGTCCGTGAACATCCGCTACGGAGTCGATTTCAATGGATTAAACGTCGATCCGGCCGACACTCTCGGAGCGCGCAAGGTCGTCTTTTCGCATGTGCTCAAGGAGCCGGTGCTTGATTTTCTGCACGCTGCATACACGCCGCTCTTTCTGGACAGCCTGGAGCGGGCCCTGCAGTCGACCACCTATCTCCTGCCTTCCGGACAGATGTCCGTGGTCAGCGAGGCGCAGCGCAAAGAGATGCTGACTCTTTTGGCCGCGCGGCTGAAGACCATCGGCAAGACCGTCTCCTCCCTGGCCAGAACAGACTCGATCCGGCTTTTGGTGACGAAATATCTTGAAGATATGGAGAGTGTCAGTCAGGCGCATCTGGCGTTCTGGAATTTGCACGGGCAGGAGGCGTCCATCTCGGCCAAAAACGAGGCCAGCGCCCGCATCAAGACCACCATCCAGACCCGCGAGATCTCGCGCCAGCGTCTCCTGCAAGCCATCGTCAGCGCTTCGAACCCGCAGGGCATGGACGCGTCGGAGCTGATCTATCTGGCGCAATGGGTCTATCGGCGCAGCCTGGAGGATCCGAGTGGACTGGGGAGCCTGGCCAAGGCCGGAGAACTCCTGGTCAGGACGGCGGAGGCGGTGCACGAGCGTTCCCTCGAGCCCCAGCCGGAGGTGGAGCAGGTGATTACGGACAACGGCACCCTAAGCGAAGGGCAATAATCAGGACAAAAAACTCTTGTCGAGGCGGCAGGACTGAACCACTTCTCCTCCTGCCTCGTGCAGAACGAACTCTATCTCGCCCCGGCGGCCTAGCCGGGGCGAACATTTATCATTGTTCCACAAGGTCATCCAACCCGGTCCCCACTCTGAATAGGGAAAAGCCAAGGTCCCGATGCGGTACAATTCGTCGACTCTCCAGCCAGCCGCTTCAAGCTCTGCCCGCTTTTCCCGAAACCAGGCCAGGGATCGTGCGTAGGCCCGGGCCAACTCCTTGGTAACCTTCACGTTCTTCAACAATTCCCCGGTCGCTTCCAGCTCCTGTTCAAATGCGGACATGCTTCTTCCTGCTTACGTTCATCAGTGACAGACAGGATGCGTGTACTGCACCCCGATCCCGAAACGGGTTTGTTCCTTATAGCCCAGATCCCTTGTCCAACACACCCTGCCCTGGGAACTCCTGTGCGCGGCCAGTCCCGAAACTTCCGGATGAATGTTCAAAAGCTGGACATAAATCCTGGTCCCGGTCTTGATCGGGGCGCTGGCCTCCATGCACAATCCGCCTTCGCCCATATCCACCAGCCGGGCCTCGCTATATTCTTCGCTGCCGAGCAGACTGAAACGCACCTTGAGTTCTTTTCGCTGGCGCGTGAATTCTCGCCTGTTTGCCTTGTTTGTCATCGCCCCCTCCTCAATCTTTCGGATGAATCACCTAAGCTATTAACTCATCCGTAAAAAAAGAAAAGGGCGCGATCAGCCCAGTTCGTCCGGCGCGATCAGCCCAGTTCGTCCGGCGCGAGCAGCAAAAACTCCTGCGCCCTCAGACACTGCGTCAAGGCGCCATCACCCTCGATGCGCGTGCCGGAAAAGGTGCCGTCGTAGATGATTCCGCGCCCGCAACTCGGCGAACGCGGTTGCAGCACGGCCGCCCGGGCTCCGGTCAGACGGGCCACGCGCAGAACCTGCTGGACCCCGCGCTCGAAGGCCTCGGTCAGATCCGCTCCGTCCCTGGTCACGGCCCGGCCATCAAGCAACTCCACGGCCGAACGGGGCGTGGGCAGGCCGCCCAACTGCTCCGGACAGACAGGGATCAGGACATGGTCCTTTGATAAGGCCATGACCCTCTCGTCCGTCTCGCACCGCCCGTCATAGCGGCAATAGATTCCCAGCAGACAGGCGCTGACCAATATCGGCCCGCAGACCTTCAAATCCGTTCTTGTCATCGTTTTCCCCATCCTGTAGCCCTTTGAACGCGATAATTCGCATTAAAATAACGTGAAATTCCGGAGGGTTCATATTCATGCTCCAGTCCACCATCGCCCAGATCCGCCCCCTTGACCGCGCGTATTTCGCCCAAGCTCAGGCCCACCTGGATTCCCAGACTAAACCCAAAGGCAGCCTCGGCGTCCTGGAACAGGTCGCCTGCAGGCTGGTGGCCATGGCAGGCGGGGAAGCGCCCAGGGTCGACCCGGCCCGCATCTACACCTGCGCCGGGGACCACGGGGTGGCGGCCCAGGGCGTGAGCCTCTTCCCCCAGGAAGTGACGCGGCAGATGGTCGCCAATTTCGTCATGAACGGCGCGGCTATCAACGTCCTGACCCGCACCGCCGGAGTGGACCTCAAGGTCGTGGATGCCGGTTGCCTGGGCGGCAAATTCCCCGATCATCCGGCCCTTGTCCAGTGCAAGGTCGCGCCCGGCACCAAAGACCTGAGCACAGAGGCGGCCATGAGCCGCGAGGAATGCGTACGCGCCCTTGAAAACGGAATCGCCCTGGCCAAAGCCGCCCATGCGGAGGGCATCGTGACCCTCGGCAGCGGCGAGATGGGCATCGCCAACACGACCCCGGCCACAGCCCTCTTCTGCGCCTATCTGAACCTGGCCCCGGCAGCCATCACCGGCCCCGGCACGGGGCTTGGGGCCGATGGCGTGCGCCACAAAATCGCGGTCATCGAGAAAGCCCTGGCCCTGCATGAACCGACGATCGCCAAGGCCGACCCACTGGACATCCTGGCCTGCCTCGGAGGGTTTGAAATCGCAACCCTGGCCGGGATGATCCTGGGTGGCGCGAGCCTGGGCATGCCTCTGGTCATCGACGGTTTCATCTCTTCCAGCGCCTATGTGGCGGCCCGCGCCATCTGCCCGCTCGTGGCCGAGTACGCATTCTTTTCCCATGCTTCGGCAGAACCCGGGTTCGCCGCCGTCATGAACCGCCTCGATGCAACTCCCCTCCTGCACCTGGGCCTGCGCCTCGGAGAAGGCACCGGCGCGGCCATGGCCATTTTCATCCTGCGCAGCGCGGCCAATCTCTACACCGATATGGCCACGTTCTCAGCCGCGGGCGTAAACAGCGGCGAATAAAAAGGGCCGCAAGAGCCCGGGCCAAAATGTCAAAAGGGCGGGCGGAGAAACCGCCTGCCCTTTTACGTTGCAAGATAAGCCAAGGTCCGCCTCAGACCGCAGCGCCGCTCCGGTAGACCTCGTCCAGAATTTCCTTGCCGCCATCGGCCAGCACGGCCTTGGCCACTTGGGCGCCAAGCTCGACGGCCGCATGGGACAAAGCCGTGGCCTGCCGACGAATGACCCGCTCGCCGCAAAGATCGGCAACCAGGCCCGTGAGGGTGATCTCGGTGCCGCTGAGGGTCGCATACCCGGCGATGGGCACCTGGCAGCCTCCGTCCAGGCCGAAGAGAAAGGACCGCTCCGCTTCTACGCAGATCTTTGAGGGCGCATGGTCCAAAAAGGCCAGCAGCTCGTCCAGCTGCGGACGGTCGGCGCGGTATTCGATGCCAAGCGCCCCCTGGGCCACGGCCGGATAGAACATGGGCGGTGCCAGTTCCTGCATGTGCGGGGCGGAAAGTTCAAGACGGTTCATGCCCGCCGTGGCCACGATGATGGCGTCGAATTCTCCGGCCATGAGCTTGCCCACCCGCGTGTCCAGATTGCCGCGCAGGGAGAGGATGCACAGATCCCGTCGCAACCCCATGAGCTGGGTCTGACGACGCAGACTGCTCGTCCCGACCCGGGCTCCGGCCGGCAGCGACGCGATGTCGGGATAGTTGACGCTCAGGAAGGAGTCGGTGGGCTGCTCGCGTTCCGGGATGATGCCGAGCTTGAGGCCTTCAGGCAGCTGGGCAGGCACGTCCTTCATGGAATGCACGGCGATATCGGCCTCGTCCGCCAGGAGGGCTTCCTCGATCTCCTTCACGAAAAGGCCCTTGCCGCCGATCTTGGCCAGGGGCACGTCCAGGATCTTGTCGCCCTTGGTCTTTATAATGTTCAGTTCGACGGTCATGCCCGGATACTGGGCGCGAAGCAGGCCTGAAATGTGATGCGCCTGCCACAGGGCCAGCTTGCTGCCCCGGGTAGCGATGCGAATGGTGTTCATCAAAAATAAATCCTTACATTTTAGCCGCAGCTGGAACAATTACCGCCGGCACAGCTGCCGCAACCGCTCTTGCCTCTGGTGGTGATGGCGCTGGCAGAGGGCGAGCCCATGACGATGGGGCCTCCGGTCCGGAACACGCCACGCGAGATGAGCTTGGTCGTGTCATTGGCGCCGCAGGCCGGACAGACGGGTTGCTCCCCGCCGAGAACGATTTCCTCGAATTCCTTGTGGCAGGAATTGCAGACATATTCGAAGATGGGCATGTTTCCTCCTTATGGTTGCTCCGAACCCAGAAAAGGCTCGAGCTCCGCAACCGCTTCAAACAGATAATAATCCACCAGGCCGCACAGGAGGTGGCCGATGGCGCCATGAATCTCCTGGACCAGCGGCGTCCTCGTGTCCGGCACGATGAGGGTGTGATGACAATGGGCAATCATGGCTCCACCGCTGCCTCCACCAAGCCCGACCGTGACCAGTCCGTTCTCCAGTCCCACGCGGAGCGCCTCGTTGACGTTGGCGCTCCGGCCCGAGGTGGAGATGCCGATCAAGACGTCCCCTGGCCGCCCCAGAGCCTGGACCTGCTTGCTGAAAATCTGATCGAACGAATAGTCGTTGCCGATGGCGGTCAGGGCCGATGTGTCCGTAGTCAGGGCGATGGCCGGCAGAGGCGGCCGCTCCATCATGAAGCGGTTGACCAGCTCGGCTGCGAAATGCTGCGCATCGGCGGCGCTGCCGCCATTGCCGCAAAAAAGGATCTTGCCGCCGGCCGCAAGGCTCAGCGCCATGGCCCGCGCCACTTCGGCCACCTGCGGAGCGTTGTCGGCAAAAAAAGTCTTTCGCAGCGCCGCGCCGTCATGCGCATGGTCCGTTATGATCTTGTGCACCCGCTCCGTCATGGACACCTCCCGTGCTCTTTGAACAGGACCATGGTTTCTAAGTCCCCCCCCGGCCTTTGGCAAGGTTTTCTTCCTCGTTCCCGACCCGAGCAATTCTACAAATATGTGAATTTGCAGCTCGGAGTGTCTCCTCTTTTTGACAATTTCGACATCCTACCCCTACGTAAATGCCCATAAATCCTCTCCCGGAAATACCTCTCTATCCGAATTGTCAAACTCCGGCGCACGTTCAAGGACGGCATCCCCTCTCCGTGCAATCCAGGCATAATGATTGCACAATCAACTCAGGGCTAAAGGTGCTGAATCACGGAGTTCTTTCGCGAGGGCCGCAATTTCATCAAAAAGCGCGCACGCACCTAAAATAACTTTCTTTTTTTGATTTTCTCCATTAAGAAAATCATCACTTTGTAACACTTACTTCATGGAGGTTGTTTGTGAAGAAATCCGCCCGTGTTTTACTTGCCCTGGTATGCGTGCTGCTCTTTGCCGCGGCCGCTGGAGCCGAGTCCATTAAAGTCGGCTTCAACATTCCGCTGACTGGCGACATCCCGAAAGTGGGTGAAGAATCAAAGTTCGCTGCAGAAATGCTGAAGGAAGATATCAACGCCGCAGGCGGCCTTGAAATCGGTGGCAAGAAGTACCCGCTTGAATTCATCTACGAAGACAACGAATCCAAAGCCGAATCCGCCGTCTCCGCGGCCCTGAAGCTCATCGAGCGCGACAACGTGCTGGCCATTGTCGGCCCAAACTCCAGCAAGCAGGCCGTTCCGGCCGGCCAGGTCTGTGACGACAACCAGACCCCGATGATCTCGCCCTGGTCCACCAACCCCGACACCACCAAGGATCGCCCCTGGGTTTTCCGCGCCGCCTTCCTTGATCCCTTCCAGGGTCCCGTGGCCGTCGACTTCGCCATGGAACAGTTCGGCGCCAAGAAGGCCGCCGTCCTCTACGCCCTCGACAACGACTACTCCAAGGGCCTGGCCGAAATCTTCCGCGACGACTTCAACGCCAAGAACGGCGCAGGCGCGGTCGTGGGCTTCGAATCCTACTCCTCCAAGGATCAGGACTTCAGCGCCCAGTTGACCACCATCCTGGCCGCCAAGCCCGATTTCATCTTCCTGCCCAACAACTACAACGAAGTCGCGCTGATCATCAAACAGGCCCACGACCTCGGCTGGAAGAACCCCTTCATGGGCGCCGACGCCTGGGGCAACTCCGAACTGATGGCGCTGTGCGGCGACAACTGCAAGGGCCAGTACTTCTCGACCCATTATGCGGCCGCCGGCGCCACCGGCGAGACCAAGGTCTTCATCGACCGCTACAAGGAAAAATACGGCTATGAGCCCGCCGACGTGGCCGCGCTGACCTGGGATGCGACCAATCTGGTCTTGAAGGCCATCCAGAACACCGGCGGACTGTCCGGCAAGGTCCGCGACGACCGCAAGGCCGTCCGTGACGCCATGGCCGCCATCCCCGAATTCCCCGGCATCACCGGCAACATGAAGTTCGACGCCGAAGGCGACCCCATCAAGTGCGCGGTGGTCGTCAAGATCAACGAGCAGGGCGAATTCGTATTCACCAAATCCGTTTGCCCGTAACAAATCGATCAAAGTGCGCGGGGTTTGAACTCCGCGCACTTTTTTTGTTTCAAAGCCCGCCTGGGCCTTTCATTGTCAACAGAAGTCAACGGGACACTGGACTCATAGGGGAAAACTCGTGCTCGCAAGTATTATCCAGAACCTCTTCAACGCGTTTCAGTGGGGCAGCTTCTACTCCCTGATCGCGCTTGGCTATACGCTGGTGTACGGCGTGTTGCGTCTGATCAATTTCGCGCACGGCGATATCTTCATGGTCGGCGCCTATATCGCGTTCTTCATCGCCACGGCCATCCTGGGCATGGCGGTCTCGCTCCCTGGCTGGATGGTTTTGGCCATGGTCATACCCTTGACCATGATCCTCACCGCCGTCGTCGGCGTATCGCTGGAGCGCATCGCCTACCGGCCGCTGCGCCGCAAGGGCGCACACCGCCTGTATGTCGTCATCACCGCGCTCATGTGCGGGCTGGTCCTTGAAAACGGCAACCTCGCGCTACTCGGGGCAAGCCGCAAAAGCTTTCCCGAACTTGTGGACAAGGTCGTCTACACCGTCGGCGATCTGAGCATGACCAACCTGAAAATTGGAGTCGTATTCTCGGCAATCCTGGTCTTTATTTTTCTGCATTTCATCGTCACCAAGACCAAGATCGGCATGGCCATGCGCGCCATCTCCTACGACAAATTCGCGGTGCCACTCATGGGCATCCCCATCGATACGGTCATCGTCTTCACCTTTATCCTCGGTTCCTCTTTCGCCGGGCTGGCGGGTCTGCTTTTCGCCCTCTCCTATCCCATTCTGGACCCCTACATGGGTGCGATGATCGGATGGAAAGCGTTCATCGCCGCCGTGGTCGGAGGGATCGGCGACATTCGCGGGGCCTTCCTGGGCGGTTTTCTCCTCGGTTTCGTGGAAATTCTCGTCGTCGCGGTTTTCCCGTCAACCTACAGGGACCTGATCGCTTTCGCCATCCTGATGACCATCCTGTGCATCAAGCCCACAGGCATGTTCGGCGTGGCAGGTACGACCAAAATCTAAAAGCGGATACAGAGTCGGATCGAGCGTTCTCTTCTTTTTCACTTGGTACTCGAGGAATTCAATGCGAAAATTAACCGTCCCCACGCTCCTGTTGGCGATAACCGGTGTGATAGTGTTCATGTCCCATCAGGAATACATCGACCTGTACATCCAGTCCGTCATCATGTTCATGGGCGTGAACATCATCCTGTCCACCAGTTTCAACATCGTGAACGGCTACATGGGCGAGTTCGCCTGCGGGCACGCCGGGTTCATGGCCGTGGGCGCATACGTGACCTCCGTCGTCAACGTGATGCTCTTCACCGACGACAAGGTCTTCGGCGCCGCGCTGCTGCCTCCGGAAACGGCCGTCTATCTCTTCCCCTTCACCCTGCTGATCGGCGGAGCGGCAGCCGCGGTGGCCGGCGTACTGGTGGCCATCCCCTCGTTCAAGACCCGCGACGACTACCTGGCCATCATCACCATCGCAGCCAACTTCATCATCATCAGCACCATCATCAACATCGACAAGATCGGCGGCGCCAGAGGATTCATGGGCATGAAGAAGGTGCTCTTCGCCATGACCGACAGCTACGACATCCCCTGGATTCTGCTCTGGGTCATGATCTTCACTTTCGGCACGGTATTCATCATCCGCCGCTATGTGACCTCGACCTACGGCAAAGGCATCATCGCCATCAAACAGGACGAAGTGGCCGCGGAAATAATGAGCGTCAACACCAACAGGATGAAGCTGGTGGCCTTCATGCTCTCCAGCGGCCTGGCCGGCATCGCGGGCGGCCTCTTCGCGCACATCCTCGGCTACATCAACCCGAACTCCTTTGGAATTCTGAAATCAACGGAATGCCTCGTCATGGTGTACCTCGGAGGAATGGGCTCGCTCAGCGGTTCGGTCATCTCCGCGATCCTCTTCACTCTGCTCCTGGAGTCGTTGCGTTTCATCATTCCCTGGATGGATACGGCCATGCATTACATGCATCTGCTCCCTGACAGCTATGAGCTGAGCCAGGTCTGGAAATGGGTCATCATTCCCCTTATCCTCATCCTGCTCATGCAATTCCGGCCCGAAGGCATCATGGGCAATCGGGAGTTGTCCGACGTGTTCCCCAAACTCAAAAAATTCTACTCATTCAAGTAACACGCTCACAACAGCGACAAGCGATCGTATTCATCATCCGGAGCTTCTATGTCCCTTTTGCAGATTCAAAACATGACAAAAACCTTCGGCGGCCTGTGCGCGGTGTCGGACTTCTCCATTGCCATCGAGGGAAACGAGCTCATGGCCCTCATCGGCCCCAACGGCGCGGGCAAGACCACGGTATTCAATCTGGTGTCCGGGTTCTATTCGCCGACGGAAGGGTCTCTGGTCTTCAAGGGCAAGTCCCTGGCCGGTCTCAAGCCGCATCAGGTCACCGCCCTCGGAATAGCGCGGACCTTCCAGAACATCCGCCTCTGGCACGACATGACCGTGCTCGAGAACATCCAGATCTCACAGCATTACAACCTCGGTTACAATCTTGTGGACGCCTTTTTGCGCACCCGTCGCTACATGGGCAACGAAAAGCGCATCGCCGACCGCGGCTATGAAATCCTTGAGGCCCTTGATCTCAGGCAATTCGCCGAGGAAATGCCCAAGAACCTCCCCTACGGCCTGCAACGACGTGTCGAAATCGCGCGCGCCCTGTCCATCAACCCCGCGCTGCTGCTGCTCGACGAACCTGCCGCCGGACTCAACTCCTCCGACGTCAACGACCTGATCAAGCTCATCGGCTGGATTCACAAGGAATTCAAAATCGCCATCTGGATGATCGAACACCAGATGGACGTGGTCATGTCGCTGTGCTCCTGGATCAAGGTCGTCGATTTCGGCGTGACCATCGCGGAAGGAACTCCGGAGCAGATCCAGAACAATCCGGATGTCATCAAAGCTTATCTTGGAGACGAGAATATCTAATGCTGCTCGAAGTCAAAAATCTCTATGTGAAGTACGGCAATATCGAAGCCCTGCACGGCATCTCATTCACCGTGGACAAGGGTGAGATCGTCACCCTGATCGGCGCCAACGGCGCGGGAAAAACGACCACCCTGCACACCATCACCCGCGTCCCACCGCCGGAAGGCCCGAAAATCACCCAGGGCGACATCCTCTATGAGGGCAAGAGCATCATCGACACGGAAGCGCACAAGGTCGTGCAGGATCTCAAAATCGCGCTTTCCCCCGAAGGCAGGCACATCTTCGGCAATCTGACCGTTGAAGAAAATCTGCAGCTGGCGACCTACGCACGCAAGGATAACGATCAGATCCAGGTGGATTTCAAGAGGGTCTACGACCTCTTCCCCAGGCTCTTCGAGCGCCGCAAGCAGCGCAGCGAATCCCTGTCCGGCGGCGAACAGCAGATGCTCTCTGTGGGCCGTTCGCTCATGACCGGAGCCAACTTCATCATGCTCGACGAGCCCTCCATGGGCCTTGCGCCGCTTCTCATGTACGACATGTTCAGGGCCTTGAAAGAACTCAATTCACAGGGCATGACGCTGCTGCTGATCGAGCAGAACGCGCGCATCGCCCTGCAGTTCGCGCACCGGGGCTACGTGCTCGACACCGGGGCCATCGTGGCCTCGGGCAATGCCAAGGAGCTGATGAACAACCCCGATGTGAAAAAAGCGTATCTCGGGGGCTGACAGCCGCGGCGTGTCCCGTTTTCCAACAAGCCCGGGCGTCATGCTTGGGCTTCATTTTTTTGGACGGATCGAAACATGAACCACGAAAACATCATCCTCATCGGCATGGCCGCCACCGGCAAGTCCACCCTCGGCAAACGCCTGGCCAGGCGGCTGAATTGGGCCTTCGTGGATACGGATCTGCTCATGGAAGCTTGGTGGGGCGCTCCTCTGCAGCAGATCAGGGATCATCTCGGCCTTGAGGCTTTTGTGCTGGCCGAAGCGCAGCAGATCCAGCGCCTGCACCTCAAACGCTGCATCATCGCCACGGGCGGCAGCGTGGTCTATTCCGAGGACGCCATGACGCATCTGCAAGGCCAGGGACACATCGTCTACATCGAGACCTCCTTTACAAGCATCTCCCGCAGGCTGACCAATCCGGCCTCAAGAGGGCTTGCCATCGGCCCCGGTCAGACCCTCAAAGACCTTTACGACGAGCGCGCCCCCCTGTATGCACGCTTCGCCCAGCTGACGGTGAACACCGACGGAGCGAGCCCGGAAGAATCCTGCTCCGCCATCATCGAGGGCCTTTCTCGAACCGCACAGGAATATCCGTGATCAAAAAAATACTTCCCGCCCAGGCGTACCGAAAACTGGCCAGTCTCTACGCCGACATGCAGAGCAGCTACTCCGCCCATGCGCAGGCTTTGGGTCTGAGCTGCGACGGTTGCCTGCAGAACTGCTGCACCAGTTTTTTCCAGCATCACACCCGCATCGAATGGGCTTATCTGCTTCACGGCCTTAGCGAGCTGCCGTCCGACCGCAGGGCCGTCTACGAAGAGCGGGCGCGCGCCTATGTGCGCGATGCCACCGCCGCCCTCTCTCGCGGCGAGCATCCTGCCATCATGTGCCCACTGAACGACGATGGGCGCTGCGGCGTCTACGCCCACCGGCTGATGATCTGCAGGCTGCACGGCGTACCCAACAGGCTGCGCTACCCGAATGGCCGCAGCGTCGACTTTCCGGGCTGTTTCCGCAGCCAGGAGCTATGCGCCGAGAGGGATTCCTTCCCGGTTCTGGACCGCACGACGCTGTACACGCGGCTGATGGAACTCGAAGTGCAGTTCGTCGGCCCCCGGCAAATCCGCGCCCTGCCCCGGGTTGATCTCACCCTGGCCGAGATGATAGTGCAGGGCAGTCCCAAGTTATGATGACCACGGTGAAATACAAGGAGACGAACATGCGTCCACGGCTGATCCTGTCGCTTGCGGTTGCCTGCCTGCTTATCGCGGGCTGTGCCCATTTGAGCGTCGTGCATCTGGACAAGAACCCCTGGACCCTCGGTCAGCAGGAGACCCTTGTCATGCGCTACTGGGAATTCTCCTACTCGAGCCGCCTGGAGGAAAACACGTTGATCATTTCCGGCACGGCCAAACCCGTGGCCGGAGCGATCCCCGAATGGGCGACCTGGATCCAGGACCTGTGGATGCAGATCTACCTGAGCGACGACCAGAGCCGCGTCCTGGCCAAGGACCTGCGTCTTTACCTGCCCACCGGCCTGGACCACGAAAAGGGCGTGCCCTTTGAATTCCACCTCACGCCCGAATCCTTGGGCTCGTCCGGTCCCCTGTACATCTCTTTCGGATACCGCATGGAACTGACGGCGGAGAAAAACACCCTGGGCGCGGGCGCGCCCGGCAAGGTCTTCTTCGCCAGCCAGGGGGCGCTCTTTCAATAGTCCCTCCCCTTCGCACAACACAAAAAGCCCCCGCAAGCAGCACAACTTGCGGGGGCTTTTTTCGTATTATCCCATCCTTCGAACATTTGCCCCGCATGGCCGGGCCTGTCCATGGGGCTTTCGTCTATCTTCACGACAACAAAACACGTTCCACCAACGCCTCAAAGACCGTTGTCGTCATGGTCTTGAGGCTCGTCGGCTGTCTGACTGAGCCAGGCATCGTTTGGTGAATCGTTGCCTGACGCGCGGCATGGATTTTTCGCCTGGCACGCAACGATTCAACTCTACGAGGCCGGTGATGGAGTTCCGGCGGGACTCAAGGCCATGACGACAGCGGGCCGCATGCCGCAACCGCCAGAATTAAAAACCCATCAGTTCATGGCCCCGTGCTCGCCCTGCATCTGCAGCTTGAGGGACTGAACCAATTGCTGCGCCTTCTCCGTTGTTTTCCATTCACCGTAAATATGCATCCAGTAATCAAACCCGTAGATCTTCTGCATGAGCTGCTCCTCGTGCAAGTCCACCCAGGTGTCGAACAGATACATTTCAACGGAAAAATCCTTGCTGTCCAGGACCTTAAGAACGGTGTTGGCCGGAAATTTCTTGCCTTCATAATTGACCTGAAGAAACTCGACCACGGCTTGCTGAGACAATTCCGGGGACAGGGGACGATCTTGCACGCTCTCCGCCAGTTCCCAGAACTCAGGAAATTTGGCCTGCATTTGTTTTGCCTGCTCTTCAGTCAATTGAATATAAAGATTCCCGTCCCGCTCTTCGATAAAATAATAACGAAGCCAAAATTCGAAATGAAAAACCTGAGCCATGTCGTTCAAGGCGTTGTGCGGAATTGCCATTTTTTCTCCCTGTAGCGTTATTACCAATTATTATTCTTGAATGAAAAAAAATCCGTATAAACATTTATGCATGTAGAGCCAGAAACATTTGCCATGTGTTGACAAAATTACAGAACGAAACTAATACTGCAAATTACAAATACGCGATAGTTGGAGGTTGAACATGGAAGAGTATGTAAAACAAGCGCTCGAAATCGTCAAAGCACAAGCCAGTGTGCGCAACATGAACGAGGAAGAGCTGACGTCCATGATTCGTTCGTTGACCGAAGGAATCAAGAACGTCGCCGAAGGAAACCAGCCTGAACCCGAAGCAACCCTGTCACTTGATGATGCCAAAAAGGCCATCCGCGAAAAAAGCATCATCTGCATGGAATGCTCGAAATCGTTCAAGGTGCTGACCAAACGCCACCTGGCGACCCACGGTCTCACTCCCGAAGAATACCGGGAAAAGTGGGGCTACAAGAAGGGCACGTCCCTGGTGGCCAAATCCCTGGCCCGTGATCGCCGCAAAAAAATGCAGGACATGAAGCTCTGGGAAAAACGGGTCAAGAAGTAGTTCTTACCCTCGAGCCAACTGGAAAGGCGAAGCACATGCTTCGCCTTTTTCATTTTCCCGCTTCAAAAAAACTGCGCCGTCTTGATCAGCCGTCCCTGCAGCATTGTAAAATCCGGGTCCACGGCCTGCAGCACAAAGATCGGGCTGACATAGAGGGTCTGCCAGTCAAAATCGATGATAAAGCCCTTCTCGTCCTCGGTGATGGACGTAACCATGGGCCGCACGTCCACTTCGCCCGGCTCGCCTTTCTTGGTCCGCTTGAAGACCTTCCACTCCGCGGCCTCCAGAAAAGCTGGGATTCGGCCTGAAAAGCGCAGGCTGTCTTCGGCACACGTAAACCCGAGGGAAAAACGCTCGTGGTTCGAGATGGGAGCCCGGCCCTGACACGGCAGCTCGTCCACCTTGACCACGCGCATGCCCTGGGGCAACTCGGCCTCCAGCAAGGCCGGCAGGTCCCGGACGCCCATGTGCTCGCGCACAAAGAAGTCCATCCACTCGCAGACGCTGCCGACGCCCACGGGCAGGGCCCGGGCAAAGGACAGGAGCGGCGCGGGATGGAAGCCGCTGCTGAAAGCCAGCGGCAACCGCGCGCGGCGAAAAGCGCGCTCGAAGATCCGCTGCAATTCGAGCTGGCTCAGGTACATGGCCGGTCCGGTCTTGGAATACCACAGACGAAAGCGTTGCGCCTTGTTGTGCAGATCGTCGGTTGAAGCCGCGGGCTGTCCCGCTGGCTGCTCCTCCGGTTCCTCCACCTGCTCGGCGTCTGCCTGGTCGCGCGTGGCGCGGTTGATGACCGGCACGATGTCGTGACCTGCGGCCTGCTGCACCAGTTCGGACTCGCGGCCGTCCAGGGTGCAGACTCCGCAGGACCGGCACGCCTCGTAGCGGCAATCCGGCGTTCCGGCCGCTTCCAGGGCGCGGCGGCGTTCGGTCAGCAGAAATTTGCGGCTCACCCCCGAGGTGAGATGATCCCACGGCAGGGGCTGCTCCGGGTCCCGTTCGCGCAGATAGGATTCGGCGTCGATGCCGGTCTCGGCAAAGGCCTCCAGCCACGGTTCAAGGCGCAGATGGTCGGACCAGCTGGTGAAGAGCGCGCCCTTGGCGTACGCGGACTCGAGGGCGGGAGCCAGATGCCGGTCGCCACGGGCGAATACCCCTTCCAGCCAGGTCATGTGCGAATGGTGCCACTTGAGCTTGAGCTTCTTGTAAGGGCGGAAGATATTGCGCAGATAGGCCAGCCGCTCCTCGATCTCGGCCATGGAGATCTGCCGCTCCCACTGAAACGGGGTGTGCGGCTTGGGCACAAACGGCGAAACCGCCGCCGTGACCTGCAGACGCCTGACATTCTTTGGGGCACTGGCCGCGACCTTCAGGCACAGGTCCAGGATGCCGTGCAGATCCTCGCGGGTCTCGGTAGGCAGACCCATCATGAAATACAGTTTGACCTGCTGCCAGCCCAGGCGAAAGGCCTTGCCGGTGTGGTCGAGCAGTTCGTCCTCGGTCACGCCCTTGTTGATGACGTTGCGCAGCCGCTGGGTGCCGGCCTCGGGGGCCAGGGTCATGCCCGTGTGCCGGATTTTGCCCATGAGCCGCATGAGGTCTTCGGAGACCGAGCCTACGCGCAGGGACGGCAGGGAAATGGAAACCTGCTCCTGCCTGCAGTGGCTGTAGGAGGACAGAAAAAGGGCCTCCAGGGCGCTGAAATCCCCGGTGCTGAGCGACAGGAATGAAAGCTCCTCGCTGCCCGTCTCGGCCAGGCCGCGATCGATGATGGAACCCAGCACGTCGACCTCGCGCTCACGCACGGGGCGGTAGATCATGCCCGCCTGGCAGAAGCGGCAGCCGCGGGTGCAGCCACGCGCGATCTCCACCGAATAGCGGTCGTGCACGGGCTTGCCGAAGGGCACGATCTGACGCGTGGGGAAGGAGACCTTGTTCATGTCCATGACGATGCGCTTTTCGACCTGGGGCCGCGCGCCGTCCAGAGGACGCATGGCCCCGCTGCCGTCGTCCTCGAAAAATGAAGGCACGTACACGCCGGGAATCCCGGCCAGACGGCTGATCAGTTCGCTGCGGGACCAGCCTTCGTCCTTGCCGAGGGCAATGAGCTCAAGCATCTCGGGCAGGACTTCCTCCCCGTCGCCGAGCACCATGACGTCCATAAAAGGAGCCAGCGGCTCTGCGTTGAAGGTGCAGCCTCCTCCCGCGATGACCAGCGGGTGCCCGTTCACGCGCTGCGCCGCACGCAGGGGAATCCCCCCCAGATCGAGCATGTAGAGCACGTTGGTGTAACACAGCTCATGGGTGATGCTGAACAGCACCCCGTCCAGATCCTTGAGCGGCGTGTCGCTTTCAAGAGTGGCCAGGAGCGTGTCATGAGTGCGCAGCACCTCGGCCACGTCCTCGGTAGGCGCGAAGACCCGCTCGGCGCAGAAATGATCGGTGGCGTTGACGATGTCGTACAGAATTTTCTGTCCGAGATAGGACATGGCCACTTCGTAGAGATCCGGAAAGGCCAGGGCCACGTGGGCCCGGACCGTTTTCAGGTCCTTGTGGACGCTGTTGATCTCGGTGCCGAGGTAGTGGCTGGGGCGGGAAAAAAGGGGGAGCAGAGCCTTCATGGGTCCTTGCCGTGCGCTGGGCCTGGCGGAAAAAAAAAGGGTGGAAAGCCACCCTTTTCCCGGCAGCGCCTGCTGCGTTATTTTTTCAAGAATTTGCTGAAATCGGCCACACCGCCGCCCATGCCGCCCAAATTGCCGAGGCCGCCGGGGGCGGACAGGGTCAGGTTGGTGGTCGCCTCAAGATACTTGGTCTTGAGCTCCTCGGGTACGGTCTTGTACTGGTAGATGACGTGCTTGAGCTCGATTTCCCCTGTCATTTCCTGATCAAAGGGATAGCCGAAAGGAAGCAGCAGCATCTGCATGCCTCCCTGCTGCGTGGGAATGGTCTGCAGGATGGCCGGATCAGTGATGATCCCCTTCTCCTGGTTCCATTTGCCGAGCACCATGTCGCCGTTCACCAACTTCACCAATCTGATATCGTACATTGTCACCTCATCGTGTTTCTAGACTCATGCCCCCGCCCGAAAAGTCCGGACGAGCCGAGGTTTCGTGTCTACGAGGTGCGCCGTGCACTGTCAAGGTCGTGCCCTGCGCGCCCTTTCCGATCATCATCCTTTATGATAGCCGACCCTCACATCGACCGGGAGGATAAGCATGAACACTCTGGATATCGTCTTCTGCGTGATTTTGGGATTTCTGGGCCTGCGCGGCATTTTTCGCGGACTTGTCAAGGAGATCGCCTCCATTCTGGGGCTGATCCTGGGTTTCGTGCTGGCCAACACCTACCACGCGCAGCTTTCTCCTCTGCTCGAAGACCTTCTGGGCGGAACCGGCATGGCCAATCTCGTTGCCTATCTGGGCATCTTTCTGGGCGTCGTGGCGGCGGTCTTCCTGCTCGCCTCGCTGATCAGAAAGCTCCTGCAGATGATCATGCTCGGCTGGGTGGACAGCATCGGCGGCGGAGCGCTGGGTCTTTTCAAGGGCGCGCTGCTATGCAGCATCATCGTCATGGCGCTGACCGCCTTTCTGCCGTCCAAGTCCGCGCTACTGACCGAGTCGAAAATCGTGCCCTACGTCAACACTTTCAACACCATGCTCTCAAGCGCCCTGCCCAAGGAAATGCGCGACCAGTTCCTGATCCGAAGCCAGGAACTGCAGCAGGAATGGGAAAAGCGGGTCGTGGAAAAACTTAAAGAAATGAAAGGAACCCCTGGTGGAAAAGAATAATTTTGCCGACATATTGGAAGTTATCGACACCCTGACCGGACCGAACGGCTGCCCCTGGGACAAAGAGCAGACCCCGCAGTCCATGTGCGATTACCTTGTGGAGGAATGTTTCGAACTGGTGGAGGCAATCCGTCAGGACGACAAGGCCGAAATCGCCGAAGAGCTTGGGGATGTGCTCTTCCTGCTGCTCTTCATCGGCCGTTGCCATGACCGGCAGATCCCGGATTTCCTGCAGACCGCCATGGCCGGCAACGTGGCCAAGATGATCCGCCGCCACCCCCACGTTTACGGCGAAAAAGCCGCCAGCGTGGCCGAAGTGGTCAAAAACTGGGAGCAGATCAAAAAGCAGGAGAAGGCCGAAAAGGACAAGGACCCCGGCGTGTTCGCCTCCCTGCCCGCAAGCCTGCCGCCGCTTCTGCGCGCCTACCGCATCAACTCCAAGGCTGCCCGCTCGGGCTTCACCTGGGCCACGGACAGGGACCAGGAAGCAAAGCTGGCCGAGGAGTGGGAAGAACTGCAGGTCGCCCTGGCCGGGGATGACGCGGAGGCCAAGGAAGAGGAATTCGGGGATTATCTCTTTTCGCTGGTGGAGTACGGACGCCGCCGGGGGATCAAGGCCAACTCGGCTCTGGCCGTTGCCAACGCCAAGTTTCTGCGCCGCTTTGAAGCCATGGAAAAACTGGCCCGTGAACGCGGCCTGGAACTGGACAAGCTCTCCCTGGAAGAAATGGACAACCTCTGGGACGAAATCAAAGCCACCCGCCGATAATCCGTACGGCGGCCCTACGTGACCGATATCCCAGCCCGAAAATAACCGTACGGGCGGCCCTGCGTGGCCGCCCTCTCCCCAAAAAAAAACAGCAAGACCGCTGAAAATCCACTCTGGCAAGGCGCGAACCGTTTTTGGAGGGTGACGTGTCGCCGACTACATGGAGCCCTTCAAAAACGGTTCGCAACGCAGTCCAGAAAGAATTTTCAGCGGTCTCAGAGGCCTTTTTCCCGGATATGCTCCACAATCTTCTCCAGCACCCGGTCTGCGTCCAGGGCGCTGGTATCGATGATCACTGCGTCCAGGGCGGGCTTCAATGGGGCCACCACGCGATTGCGGTCCTGATCGTCGCGGATGCGGATCTGGCCGCGGATGCGCTCCAGGTCCTCGTTCATGCCCAGGGCCGCGAGTTGCGCATGACGGCGTTTGGCGCGCACGTCGATGGATGCGTCCATGAAGAACTTGTGCCGGGCGTTCGGAAAGATCACGCTGCCCATGTCCCGGCCCTCGGCCACCAGAGAGGTGGTCCGTCCGATGGCCTGCTGGTTGCGGCGCAGAAAATCGCGCACCACCGGAATGCGGCCCAGGTGCGAGGCCCACAGCCCGACCTCTTCCTTGCGGATTTCCGGGGACAGAGGCATCCCGTTCAGGAGCAGCTCGGAATATTTTCCCAGTCCTTCCAGATCAAAATCGAGACGATTGAGTTCGGGCACCAGCTGGTCAACAGGCTGTTCCCAGGCGCCATCCCCGAAATAAAGCGCCACGGAGCGGAACATGGCTCCCGTGTCCAGATAGGCGATACCCAAACGGTCCGCCAGCTCGCGGGCGATAGTGGTCTTGCCTACCCCGGCCGGTCCATCAAGAGTGACGATCGTGACCACGCAATACCTCCGCTGTTTTAGTCAGAAATTCCAGATTCTCTTCCTCGTTCCCGATGCTGACCCGCAGCTTCTCGGGCATGCCGTAACTGCCGAGGGGCCGGATGATGACCCCGAGCGCAAGCAATGCCTCAAAAAGGACACGCGCGTCCATGGGCGGTTCAAACATAAGGAAATTCGCCTGCGAAGGCCAGACCTTGCAGCCAAGAGCCGAAAGCTCCCGTTCCAGCAGGCGGCGGCCCTCGCTCACGACGCGAAGGGTCTGGGACACGAAGATGTCGTCTTCCAGCGCGGCCAGACCGGCCTGTTCGGCCAGAATATTCACGCTAAAAGGCAGCTTGACCCGAAGCAGGAGGTCCGCCAGC
This sequence comes from Desulfomicrobium baculatum DSM 4028, assembly GCF_000023225.1. Classification (NCBI taxonomy): domain Bacteria; kingdom Pseudomonadati; phylum Thermodesulfobacteriota; class Desulfovibrionia; order Desulfovibrionales; family Desulfomicrobiaceae; genus Desulfomicrobium; species Desulfomicrobium baculatum. The sequence goes on along the minus strand of NC_013173.1, from coordinate 588,370 downwards.
CACTCGGGCATGACTCCGTAGCCCAGGCGCAGGCCCGCCAGGCCGTGCATCTTGGAAAAAGTCCGCAGCACGACCAGGTTGGGGATGGCGTCCAGATGCGGGAGCATGCTGAACACGTCCAGCGGCTCGGCGAAATCGATGTAGGCCTCGTCCACCACCAACAGCGTACGCGCCGGGAGCCTGGACGCGAGCGCCACCAGATCGGCGGCCGGGCAGGCATGACCCGAGGGGTTGTCCGGGTTGGTCACGAAGACCAGGGCGGTGTTCTCGTCGGTCAGAGACACAAGCTGATCAAAGGGAAAGGAAAAATCCGCGTTCAACTTGGCCTGCCTGAACTCCACCCCGCATAGCCGCGACTGCACGTCGTAGATGCTGAAGCAGGGGCTAAAGGCCACCACGTTGTCCACGCCGGGCCGGGCCACCACGCGCAGCAGGAGGTCGATGATCTCGTCGGAGCCGTTGCCCGCTACCACGCAGCTTGCGGGCACGCCCAGGTGCGCCGCCAATCTCTCGGTCAGGGCCGGGGAACCGGCCTGCGCGTAGCGGAAAGCCATGGGGCTCATGTTTTTGAGCCGCTCCTGAACCACGGGGGACGTGCCCAGCGGATTCTCATTGCTGGCCATCTTGATGACCCGGGGCAGGCCGTAACGCTTTTTTATCTCGTCGATGGAAAGGCCGGGGGAATAGGGTTTGAACCCCGCCATCTCCGGCCGCACCAAAACCTTGGTCATATATTCTCCTTGCCGCGCCCCCTGCTGTGCCGTGGAGCGCGTGTGGTCGATTGTTCGGCGGCAACGTTTTGTCGAAAATTCAGTTGACCCAGACTCGCCGTCATTATTGCCGGAATACCGGCTTCACTTCGCCCCGCCCGCCAGGACCGCCGTGATCGCCTCTGTCGCCGGCGCGAACTCCGCATCCATGAGCGTACGCGGATCCAGACAGAACGCCCCGTCCTCCATCCGCCCGACGACCGGGATGTCCGCCGCCAGCAGTCCCTGGCGCAGGGATTCCACGTCCATGCCCGCAGGCGCGACGCTGACCAGCGTGGTCGGCAAATCCTGCTCCGGGAAGGAACCGCCGCCCACGCGTGAAAAGCCGGACTTCACCGTCACTGCGGCCAGCCCCGCGAGCGCCCGCGATAGCCTGCGCCGCAGACGTCCGGCCCGGGCCCGCAATTCCTCCGGTCCGGCCGTGATCATGGCCAGGGTCGGCACGGTGCGCCGGGCCTGTTCCGGGTCGAGATACAGGCGCAAGGTCGCCTCCAGCGCGGCCAGCGTCATCTTGTCGATGCGCAGGGCCCGGTTGAGCTGGTTTTTCTTGATGCGCTCGATGTATTCCCGGCGGCCGACAATGACTCCGGCCTGCGGACCGCCCAACAGCTTGTCGCCGCTGAAGGTGACCACGTCCACCCCGCTTTTGAGCACCTGCTGGACCGTGGGTTCGGGCATGAATCCGTAGGGGGAGAAATCGAAAAGATTGCCGCTACCCAGATCCTCGAAGGTGGACAGGCCCTTCTCGCGGCCCAGAGCCACCAGCTCAGGGAGCTCCACCTCCTTGTGAAACCCGATAATGCGATAGTTGGAGGTGTGCACCTTCATGAGCATGGCCGTATCAGCGCCGATGGCCTCGCTGTAGTCGCGCAGATGGGTGCGGTTGGTGGCCCCGACCTCGCGCAGCACCGCCCCGCTCTTCTTCATGACTTCGGGGATGCGAAAAGACCCGCCGATCTCGACCAGCTGCCCGCGCGAGACCACGACCTCGCGGCCCTTGGCCAGGGTGTCGAGGACCAGCAACACGGCAGCGGCGTTGTTGTTGACCACAAGCCCCGCCTCGGCCCCGGTCAGGCGGCAGAGCAGCTTCTCGACATGGGCATAGCGGCTTCCGCGCTGGCCTGTGTCCAGATCCATCTCCAGATTGGAATAATGGCGGCAGCCCTGGGCCACGGCGGCCGCCGCCTCCTCGGCCAGGATGGAGCGACCCAGGTTGGTGTGGATGACCACGCCCGTGGCATTGATGACCCGCCTGAAATGCGGCCGGGAACGCGCCCGTACGTATGCGCCGGCTCTCGCGGCCAGGACCGCGAATGTCAGGACGCTCTCGTCCTTGACCACCCCGGCCCGGATTTCCTCGCGGCAAAGGTCCAGAAACTCGCCCACCAGGTCCTTGAGCAGCTGACGCGGCAGACCGGCCAGGGACCGATCCTGCTCCAGATCCTGCAAAAACCGGTCAACGGACGGAATATGTCTGAAAAGTGAAGACACCGGACCTCCCTACAAAAGCTGTTCCGGAAAAAGTTCGTAATAAGCCCCCACCAGATACAGGGAGCCGCAAAGCAGGATGGCGCCTTCCCCTTGCAGGGCGGTTTGCAGGTCCCAAGCCGCCCTGGACCCGTGACCGAAGCGTGCGGCCAGTTCCCGGGCGTCACAGGCGCGCTCGAGCGCCAACGCGGGAATGACGACCGTATCCGCCAAAGCCCGCAGGCGCTTCAGGATGGCCTGATCCAGCGTCTTGTCGCGCATGGCCTGAAAGACGAGCACATTGAAATGCTCCCCGGCCGCCTCCAATGCCTCGCACAGGGCGGTCAGACCCATGGGGTTGTGGGCGCCGTCGACCAGGATCCGTCCATGGCGGCAGAAGCGTCCGGAAAACCTCGTCACGCCAAGGACTTGTGTACACAGTGCCGCGTCAAATTGCCAGCCCCCGGCCTGGGCCAGGCGGCTCCAGGCCAGGGTGGCCAGGGCGGCGTTCCGCAGCTGATACGGAGGATGGCCCGGCAGGGACGCGGGAGTCAGGAGCATGGGCGCCCCTCCCGCCGGAATGAGAAATCTGCCGGCCGTGCGGCAGTCTTCCAGGCTCCACAGCGGCCGCCCCGCCCCGGCCCGGCGAAAAATATCCATTACGCCCGCGTCCTGCTCGCCCGTCACGGCCGGGCAGCGTCCCAGTGCCCCGCTCTTGTCGCGAGCGATATCCGCCAGGGTCGGTCCCAGGACATGCTCATGATCCAGCCCCACCGGAGTCATGACCGCAAGATCGGCCGAGATGGCGCAGGTGGCGTCATGGGTGCCGCCCAGCCCCGCCTCCAGCACGATCAGATCAAGGCCCTCCCGCGCAAAGATAGAGAGCGCCATGACAGTCAGCAGCTCGAAATAGGTCAGCCCCACGCCTGCGCACCTGTCCATGACCGCATTGGCGGCCTGCAGCCAGCCTGCTTCGGAAACCATGCTCCCGCGTACGCGGATGCGCTCGCGCACGCTGACCAGATGCGGCGAAGTGTACAGACCCGTGGCCAGGCCGTGAGCCCGCGCCAGGGCCTCCAGAAACCCGGAAGTGGACCCCTTGCCATTGGTCCCGACCACATGCGCGACCGTCGCGGACAGGCGCTCAATGCCCATTAGCCGCATGGCTTCCTGCATGCGCGCAAGGCCAAGCTGCATGGAAAAAAGTCCCAGGCTGTCCAGGTGGGCTTCAAATTCGGCAAAAGAGACGAAGGTCATGGCTGCCTTAAGGGAAAAAAATTGAAAAAGGCCCAGCCCGGAATGCGGGCGCTACGACAGGCCAAAGCCCCGGGGCCGGCGATCCGGAGCAAATTCATAGTGGGTTCCAGAGCCGGGAGCAACAGAAAATGACCAAGTACCGACTTGACTTTCAGCCCCGGAAAAAATAGGGAATGCTTCCATTTTGCGCGCCAGTAGCTCAGGCGGATAGAGCAATTGCCTTCTAAGCAATCGGTCGGGGGTTCGAGTCCTCCCTGGCGCGCCACAAGATAAACGAGGGGTTGGATGTAAAAATCCAGCCCCTTTTTTAATTTCAGAAAAAAGTTCCTCACACCATTCCTCGCACGTTCACTCACCCAAAAACACCTCCCAACCCGGCGACAACCTATCCCGAATAACCGGACAAAAGAAACCCCCAGTCTTGTTCGATCGGACAAAACTGAGGGATGGTTTTTGGGCACTGGTTATTGGTTTTTGCCAACAGCCCCTGCGTCAGATTCCGCATCCGCAAGCTCTTATTTCCTGTCTCAGAGACCCACTGGCTGGGCAAGTGCGCCGTTACAGTCGTGTGCTAAGGCTTGATAGGGCGACACGAGGTGGCACTACGACCTGCAGAAGTGCTGCCGTATTTTTCTAAAATATTCATAAATTGTAAGTATTTTTCCGCAAATTTCAAGTCTGTTGTACTGTTCACGTCGAAATAATCTGGATTTAATTATGTATACGATAGTCAGATAAAATACTGCATTCTACCTATTTTTGCGAATTTATTCGATTTTTAGCTGAATTATCCCCTGCGGTGTGCTACAAAGACTACTTATGAAGAGGTGGGTGGGTATAAGCATTTTTGTCTGGATAGAATACTTTTTTCGCCCGCATGTACTGAGATTTTGAAAAAGTGGACTGGTCTTTCGCAGTCCGTGACAGTGAGCGGCATCCAAGCCGCATTGGCCGTAGTCGAAACCAAACAACAAAACATCTCAAAAAATGGGAGAGAGAATGCGCATCCTTTTTGTACACATGAATTTCCCGGCCCAGTTCCGGAGTCTGGCCAGTTTTTTGGGACGTGATTCCCGGAACGAGGTTGTCTTCGCCACCATGAACGAAAACCCGGAGTGGAACATACCCGGGGTGCGCAAGGCCGTGTTCGTTCCCGACGCCACGGTGTTTCCTGAAGAGCATGGGATAAACGCAAAATTCTGGGCGGCCTCCAGCAAGGCCTCCGGAGCCTTGAAGCTGGCGGTCGAATTACGGCGGCAAGGGTTCGTGCCGGATATCATCTGCGGGCACTCAGGATGGGGGCCGACCATGTATCTGCGCGATGTCTTTCCCGAGGCGGCCTTTGTCGGCTACTTTGAATGGTTTTACGATGCCCAGAGCGCGGACATGCGTTTTTCCGGCAGCCCGTTATCGCTTAGTTCGCGGATGGAAGTACGCTGCAACAACATCCCTATTCTCATGGACCTGGCCGGTTGTGCCCATGGAATTTGTCCGACGCGCTGGCAATTGGAACAGTTTCCTGCGGAGTTCCGATCAAAGATTTCCGTGATCCACGACGGAGTGGATACGGATTATTTTTCTCCCGACCCAGAGGCCCGGATGGTTCTGCCCGGTCTTGATCTTTCCGGCGCCAAGGAGATCGTGACCTATGCCACGCGAGGGATGGAGCCTTACCGTGGGTTTCCGCAGTTTCTTGAGGCTGCCGTGGAAGTGGTCAAGAAGCGGCCCGAATGCCATGTCGTCATTGGGGGCAATGACGGTTGCCATTATGGTTCTCCTCCCGAACTGGGCAAGACCTGGAAGGAGGTCCTCGTCGAGCGACTGCAACCCGATCCGGAGCGCATCCATTTCGTGGGTTCCCTACCTTACAGGCATTACCGCACACTGCTGCGGGCCTCCACGGCGCACGTCTACCTGACGCGCCCCTTTGTCCTCTCCTGGTCGTTCCTGGAGGCGCTGTCCTGCGGCTGTCTGGTGGTGGCCTCCGACACCGAACCAGTGCGCGAAGTGGCCAGCGATGGGCACAACGCCCTCTTCGCGGATATGCGTTCGCCCACCGCCATCGCCGAACGAATAATGGACGCCCTGGAGAATCGCAGCCATCTGGACGGGATGCGCAAACAGGCCAGACAGACCGTGCTGGAACGCTATGATGTGCGCAAGCTCCTTCCCCAGCAACTGGAAGTACTGCGGTCCGTGACAAGAAAGTGAGGATGGATGCCGCCCGAAAGACGTTTCAAATGAATTGATTTGATCGCTCCCGCGACACAGGAGAATCGTTGATTTCTGGAATCCGGTCGGTCTCCTGTAACCGACCGGCGTTCTCCGCTCCATAACCGAATAGCGCCGGTAGGTTCGTCGCCAACGATTGTGCCTTATCTCACATGCCTTCAAGACCAAATAACAGAAGATCAAAAAAATATTTTTTTACCGATTCAAGATTGGATAATTGCTATTGTTACTTCAGTTTGTTATAATCAACATGCGTATAATACACTAACTTTATAAGCATCAATACATATATGCATGAAATTCAACATATTACTATGCAGTCATGTTTTATGCAATTTTTTTTTAAGTTTTTTTGATAGATTTTAAAATAATGATCATAAATAAATGCAATATATGATTCCTGCTCCATGGAGGATAGAATGACGATTCAAAAACAAGATCTAGATGTTGAAGAAGCTTTGCAAAGATTCAACGGCAACCAGGCAATATTTTCTAAATTGCTGAAACGATTTATTGAAATAAACTCCAATATTGAAGAAAAGACAACGCAGCTCGTAAATTCAGGCAATTCTGAAGAGATTTTTATTTTTTTCCATTCACTCAAGGGAGGAGCTGGAAATCTTTCCGCAAAAAATCTGTATAAAAAATCCACAGTTCTCGAAGATTTTGCGCGAAACGGAGATTTTGAATCGATCAAAAAAGAATTGCCGTCCTTTTATGACGTCTATGACCAACTTAAAATTGCTGTTGCCGATCTTGAAAAATCAAATTCGTGAAGAATGCACGTTAAAAAGCATTCATCAATCAGGGTCCGTAAAAATGGCTTGATGCACAGATAAAATACAGAAAAGTCTGGACACCATCAAGCCAGACCAGAATGCATGAGTGTCTTCATGCAGCCAGAAAATTTTTGCACATATTTCCATGCGGTTTATCCGGCACGCAAAGACGCAGCGGTCAACAGACGTGAATTTCGGTTTTGCACCGAAAAAGGCAGGTCTTGGTGAATACTCTGAGTTCGGCTTACTTCGTTATTCCCGGCGGAATCAGCTTAAGGCGACACTGTTTCTCCATAACGGTTGCCGTATTGGCCTTCCTGGTATTGCTTCCTTCGTGTTTCATCGGCCTGAGTCCGGTTTGGGCAGCCGAGGTGTGCGTCCTGGACGCGAAAAAGGAATACCACGATCTGCGCCCCTTCATGGAGTTTATGGAGGACGCGGACCGTTCGTTGAGCATTGATCAGGCGGCGGCGCCTGCCTTGGCTGACCGCTTCGGCCTGCCTCCCAAAGGGCATTTCAATTTTGGCCTGACCTCTTCCGCCTTGTGGTTCCGGTTCACCATCGTCGATCATCCATCGAATTCCGCGGAGGGCAGGTTGCCGTCTCTGTGGATTTTTGATCCAGGCTGGCAGTTCTACGACACCATCGATCTCTATGTGCCGGAACCGGATGCGACGGGCGGGTGGCGGACCTACTCCGCCGGTCGTCTGCCTTCCGTTCCGGGAGCCCCGGACAAGCGGTTCTTCAAGCTTCCTGTGGGACTTGGCGAGCCCACCACCTGCTACCTTCGGGTCACCGGAATCCGGCCGATCATGGTGGCCCCTCATCTCGCTTCCCTCGACAGCACCCTGCGCGTCAACGGCTTCAAGACGCTGGGCGTCGCCCTTCTGATCGGGTTTTTCGCCACGCTCATGCTCGGCAACCTGGCCATCTACCTTTATACCGGCAACAGCAAATACAAGTGGTTCGTACTCAGCAACCTGACCTTCGCCAGTTTCGTCGCCACCACCAACTACCAGCATCTCTTTGTAGTCAAAAACCTCCCGACGGTCATCATGACGGTCGGTCTGGTGGGGCAGGCCATAGTCGCCACGACAGTCAGGCAGTTTTTTGAAATCAGCAAGCACAACAAAAAGATCAACGCTATCCTACTGATCTGCGTCTGGGCAGTTCTGGGCGTCTCCGCCTCCGCATTTGCCCTGCCTGAGGAGATCCACCCGAAGCTGTCCATATACGCGGTCATGCCCCTCACGCTTGTCGTGTTCCTGGCCTGTTTCGACTGCCTCAAGCGCGACAGGGTGCCTGCTCTGATCTTCATGGGCGCCTGGCTCGGGGCGACTCTTGCCGCTTTCACCTACAACTGGGCCATCAAAGGCGGCCTTTCCTTCGTCCATCCCTCCTTCATGTGGGTGTCCTTCGTGGTCGAGGCCATGTGCATGTCCATCCTGCTGGCCTACAACATCGAGACCTTGTCGGCGCAGCGTCAGGCCGCCGAGGCCATGGCCCAGACCCGGTCGTCATTTTTGGCCAGCATGAGCCACGAGATCCGCACTCCCATGACCGCCGTTCTGGGTTTTTTGAACCTGTCCCTGCACTTGAGGGCACAGGGACAACTGCGGCAATACCTTCTGAAGATCAACGCCGCGGCCAATCACCTGATGGGAATCATCAACGACATCCTGGATTTGGCGAAAATAGAGGCCGGCAAAGTGGAACTGGAGGCGAAACCTTTCGAAGTGGAGACACTGCTGCAGGATACCGCCGACCTCCTGGTTTCGGGGGCCTTCGAAAACGGTAACGAACTGGTGGTCTCGGTGCAGCCGGGGCTTCCCCGCCGCGTGACGGGCGATTCTCTGCGGCTCAAGCAGGTCCTGCTCAACCTGAGCAGCAACGCCGTCAAGTTCACCCATGGCGGCACGGTTCGACTGGCCGTGCACGCTGCTGCGGATGCGACGCCGGTTCACGACGCGGTCACCTTGCGCTTTGAAGTGAGCGACACGGGCATCGGCATTGACCCTGCGGTGCTGCCGCGCCTGTTCACCTCCTTCGAGCAGGCCGACGCGGCCACGGCCCGCGTGTACGGCGGCACCGGCCTTGGCCTGAGCATCAGCCGCAGGCTGGTGCAGATCATGGGCGGGGACATCACGGTACGGAGTCGGCCGGGAGAGGGGTCGATCTTCGAATTCACGGTCGTGTTCGGTCCGGATCCGCAAGACGAGGTCCGAGGCGAAGCAAACGCCGCAGGCCATGGTTCCCTGAACGTGCTGGTGGTCGAGGACAATCCGGCCAGTCGGGCGGCCATGGAAGAAGTCGCGACCTGCCTCGGCCTGCGGCACAGGTTCGCAGGGACGGCGGCGGAGGCGTCGCAACTGGGAGATGCGGAAAATTTCGACCTGATCCTAGTCGACTGGAACCTGCCGGACATGATTGGGCCCGAGGCGGTCACGCTTCTGCGCTCTTCCGAGCGCACGGCCCGGGTGCCGGTGGCGCTCATGGCCAGCCCGGCGCGGCCCGAAATGGAAAATCTGCGTCTGCAGGGATCTGGCGTCCAAGGTATTTTGGCCAAGCCGTTCACAGCCTCGGCGGTGGAGGTTCTGCTCCGGCAGATCGCCTCCAGTGACAAATCCGCAGCCTTGGCAGACGCGCACACCCTGGCCGACGCGCCGTACGATCTGGAGCAGGCGCAGGGCTTGCGCGTCCTCTTGGCGGAAGACAACCTGTTCAATCAGGAACTGCTGGGCGTGATTCTGACCGAAGCCGGGGTGGAGATGGAGATCGCGGACAACGGCGCCGAAGCCGTACGCCGGGTGACGGAAGGAGGAGCACCCCTGGATGTGGTGCTCATGGACGTGCACATGCCGTTGATGGACGGATTCGAGGCCACGCGGACCATCCGGAACGACCAGCGCTTCAGCGGCCTGCCCATCATCGCCATGACCGCCGACATCACGGCCGAGGACAAGGCGCGCTGCCTTGAAGCGGGCATGGATGACCACCTGACCAAGCCGGTGGACACCGATGAACTTTTCAGGATCCTGGTTAAATGGGGGCGCAAGGCCCAGGGGGAGCAGAATGGGCAACGCCATGAGTAACCGCCTGAACCATGTATGCGCGGCCTGTATTCCGTGCCGGGCAATTTTCGTCGTGCTTGCGGGCATGCTGTTCTTTCATGTGTGGATTTCTTCGGCTTTTGCCGGTGAAGTGTGCCTGCTGGGCGAGGAGCGCGACGAATACGACCTGCGGCCCTACATGGAGTATCTGGAAGACACGGAGAAGACGCTGACCATAAAGCAGGTGGCTTCCGCAAGAATGGGGCCGCAATTCGGGACGCCGCAAGGCGGACACTTCAATTTCGGCTTCAGACATTCGGCCCTGTGGTTCCGGTTTACCATACAGGAACAGTCAGCGCCTTCTGACGGGAGCGCTTCGCCTCGATATTGGATTTTTGATCCGGGGTGGAATTTATACGCCACCATAGAGCTTTTCGTGCCCGATCCGGACTCTCCCGACGGCTGGCGGACCTACAGTTCTGGCCACCTTCGCTCGGTTTCGGGGGATCAGGAACGGCGGCACTTCCGCCTCCCCAGCGGTCTGTCGGCCCCGACCACCTGCTACCTCCGGGTCACCGGCATAAGGGCGCTGGTCCTGAGCCCGCACATCACGACCATCGATCGCGCCATCTGGATCAACGACGTCAAGGTGCTCGGCACGGGCCTGCTGGTGGGCTTTTTTTTCACTATGGTGCTCATCCATCTGGCCATTTATCTGTACACCGGAAACGGCAAGTTCAAATGGCTGGTTCTGGGCAACCTCGCTTTCGCCGGTTTCGTGGCGCTCACCAGCTATCAGCATCTCTTCAGCATCAGAAACATGCCGGCGGCGATCATGATGGCCGGCCTGATGGCGCAAGGATTTCTCGCCTGCGTGATCAGAGAATTTCTGGAACTCAAGAAATACAACAAGCGAATTAATGCGATCATGCTATTTTTCATTTACCTGGTCTTTGCCGTGGCCGCCGGCGCTTTTTACTTGCCGCAAGAACTGCAAGGAAATTTTTCATTGAACGTGGCCGTGCCCGTGTCGTTGATCGGGGCTTGGGCCTGCATCGCCAGCATGAAGCGTGACCGCGTGGTTTCAAGCATCTTTCTGATCGCATGGGCCGGGGCGGTCGTATCCATTTCCGTCTACAACCGGGCTGCCCACGGCGCCTTTTCCTTCGCGCACCCGTCGATCATCTGGGCCGGATTCGTATGCGAGGGCGTCGCCATGTCCATTCTGCTGGCTTATACGGTCCAGACCATGGCCGTGCAACGCCAGTCGGCCGAGGCCATGGCCCAGGCCAAGAGCACGTTCCTGGCCAGCATGAGCCACGAGATCCGCACCCCCATGACCGCCATCCTGGGCTTTCTGAACCTGTCCCTGCAGATGAGGCCCGAGGGGCAGCTTCGCCAATACCTGCTCAAAATCCGCACCTCGGCGCAGCATCTTATGGGCATCATCAACGACATCCTGGATCTGGCGAAGATAGAGGCCGACAAGATGGAATTGGATGCCGATCCGTTCGAGGTGGAGGCCGTGCTGCGCGATACGGCCGACATCCTGGTCGCGCGGGCCTTCGAGAACGGCAATGAACTGGTGGTTTCGGTGCAGCCCGGCCTCCAGCACCGCCTGGTCGGAGACTCGCTGCGCCTCAAGCAGATTCTGGTCAACCTGGGCGGCAACGCCATCAAATTCACCAGGAACGGCACCGTTCGACTGGCCGTGCTCCGCGCGGAAGATGGGCCGTCGTCGGAAGACGCGGTCACCCTGCGATTCCAGGTGAGCGACACGGGCATCGGCATTGACGCGGCGGTCTTGCCCCGCCTGTTCGAATCCTTTGTGCAGGCCGACACCTCCACGGCCCGCGTGTACGGAGGCACGGGCCTCGGCCTGAACATCAGCCGCAGGCTGGTGCATCTCATGGGCGGGGAAATAGCGGTGCGAAGCCAGCTCGGACAGGGCTCGACCTTCCAGTTCACGGCCGTCTTCAAGACTGAAGGCTCGGCCATGGAGCCGGCAATGACTGCGGACCAGGGAGGCCTGAAGGTGCTGGTCGCGGAGGACAACCCCGCCAGCCGTGAGGCCATGGAAGAGGTCTCGGCGTGTCTGGGCCTGAAAAGCACGTTTGCCGGATCGGCGGCGCAGGCCCTCCAACTGGCGGCTGCAGAAGATTTTGACCTGATCCTTCTTGATTGGGACCTGCCGGACACGACCGGGCCCGAGGCCGTCACGCTGCTGCGCTCGTCGCAGCGTCTGGTCCGGGTGCCGGTGGCGCTCATGACCAGCCCGGCCCGGCCCGAAGTGGAGAGCATTGACCCGGCACGGCTCGGAGTCGAGGACATTCTGGCCAAGCCGTTCACGGCCTCGTCGGTGCGGGACATGGTGCGCCGGGTCATCCATAATGAAGACTCCCCTGCTCGCGAGATCGGAGGCATCGCGGCCGAGGAGCAGCGCAGCCGCGAGCGGGCACGGGGACTGCGCGTCCTGCTGGCCGAGGACAACCGGGTCAACCAGGAGCTCATAAGCCTGATCCTGTCTCAAGCCGGGGTGCTGGTGGAGGTCGCGGGTAACGGCATCGAGGCCGTGCTGCGCGTGATGGATACAAGCCTCCCTGAACCGGATGTCGTACTCATGGACGTACACATGCCGGAGATGGACGGATACGAGGCCACGCGGAACATCCGGCGTGACAGGCGTTTTCAGGCCCTGCCCATCATCGCCCTGACCACCAACGTCATGGCCGGTGACAGGCAACGGTGCCTTGAAGCGGGCATGAACGACCACCTGGGCAAGCCCGTGGACACGGGGGCGCTCTTTGCCGCCCTGGTCAAATGTAAAACCGCGAACCCTTCCTGAAAGCGCCCCGCATCAGGCGAACGCTTTCGGCACAATGACGACTTTTTGGATGATGAACGGCGAGCTGCGAGCGGCCATGCAGCTGAATTCAGTTGAAGGTGGCGGCTCTGACACGCCTCTGCGCCTGATCAAAAACCAGCCGGTCCTGTCCGATCAGACTGCCTCCCGCCTGCGCAGCTCCGCATCAGGTAAAATAAAACGGCCATTGGCTCAAAAAGCGAATGGCCGTTCTTATTTTGATAAGAGGAAATCCGGATCAGCAAAAGGCTTCTGGCGAAAACTCGCGCTCCGCAGAAGAACGAAGAAGAACAGTCGGACGCCGCTGCCTATCCTTTGCGCAGGTAATACACTCCGCCACTGTACAGCATGAGCACGCCCCCCAGCGCCAGGCTGGCGGAGCTGCCGACGAGACACCCGGCCAGACCCACGGTGCCGACAAAAAGAGGAAAGGATTTATAAACACAATCGGGCAACCAGACTCGCATGCGTGACCTCGTTTGTCATGAGACGCGGCTTGCCAAGCAGAATGTCTGAAAAAAACGGACTCCCGCCTCGCAAGCCATTTTCAAAATCGGGCAAGCGCGGGTTCTCTGATGTCACCCGGAAAAATTCGCAGACAACTCCCCGCATATCCTGTTGGAATCACTCTTCCTCGATTCTGAATTTGTTCATCCCGAAATTCAGCGACGGATTGGGGTATTTGCTTGTGAGGAGCAGCTTGTTGTCCTTCAGGAAGCTCAGAACATGATCCACCCGCGGCCCTGTATCGGCCGGATCCATTTCGTACAGGCTTGAAACCAGGTGCACGCATTTGTCCCTTGAGATCCTGTTATACATGAACAGCAGCACGGTTGTACCTTCAACCCCCTTGAATTCGGCCGGTTCGAAGCGCCCCTTCTTGCTGCCCATGACAACGCCGGTCTCCGACAACTCAACCGTGACGTAATTTCTGGCCACAATGATGATATCTTCCCCCGCCGTTTCATTGTGGGCATAAACGCCGATGGAGCAGCACAAAAAGAACATGATCAGGGCGATGCCCAGCGGCACCTTCATTTCGCAGCGCGTCATAATTTTTCTCCTTTGCACATATCCTCCATCAGCACTTCAATCTCCGTGCCACAAATCCTCCCCCGCCACCACGCCCAGCACCCTCCCCGGCCAAGGCATGCGAGACTTTTTTAAGGATTTTCGCAACCGGATGTCGTTTTTTTTGTCTGATTTTTCCGGAAAAAATGCATTGCCGACAAGCGAGCCGTGTCTTGGGATGACGCTGCTGCACCATCAATCTTCCTTCCTGGCGACCTCCCGATTTTCCTCTGCGCAGCAACTTTCGGCAAGGGTCACGACCGTATCATTCTTGGCTGACGAGTTGCCTGTGGCCTGCTGAAAACCGCCGCTCTGCAGGCTTGGGGCCTTCTTTTTTACGTTTCAGAACACATTCCCGCCACGACGCGAAAAGGCCGGCGCTTCCGAGGAAAAACCGGCCTCAAATCCTATGCCATGCCTTAAGACTTAAGGATGAACCCAGAGCACCGAATCGGTCAACTCATTGAAGAGGAAGCTGCTGACGGAACCAAAAAGCAGGTTCTTGCGAGCATTGGCCGTTGTGCCCACGGCGACCACGGCGAATTTTCCCCAGTTGGCGTTGTCGAGGATGGCCCGCGGCGCATAGTCCGAGGGGTAGATCATGTGACGCAAGCGCCCGGAGTCAAAACCCTCCTTGCACATGATCTCCTCGCAGCGGTTGAAGATGGCCGTGGCCTTGTCGCGCTCGTCGGAGGTGTCACTGATGATGTTGCACAAGGTCACCAAATGCGACTCCCCTTCCAGCATGGACGCCACGAAGCGGGCCATGTTGTTGGAGGACTCCGAGTCGTCGACGCACAACAGGACATTCTTGCGGTTCAGGTCCGGCTTGCGGCAGAGGATCATGGGAATCTCCGGCTGCCGCTCGAAGAGCTTGCGGGAGAGGCTCTTCGAGGTAAAATCCTTGAGGCGGTTCAGACCACGGCGGCCCATGACCACGGCATCATGGGTCTCGCTGCCAATCTCATCCTCGATGTCCTCAATGCGACAGATCATGCCTGAAGCGCTCTTGATCTGGATGCGACCGGCAGGAAATCCGTCCCACTGGAGCATGCGCATGGCCTCTTCCCGAGCAAGATGCCAATTGCTGTCCATGTCCGGGCGCTCAGTGGCCGGTCCCGGCTGGGTTTTTCCCGCACGCCAGCGGCAATAATTACTGTCCGGAGAGGCCATGCACAGAAGGGTCAGGTCAAAACGGCTCTTGTTCTCAAAAAACCTGCACAAAAACCGCAGTCCGTTGAACATGTTGGGGTCGTCACTGACCGTAAATAAAAGTTTCTTCGGCGTTGCCGCCTTTCCACGGGTAGATCTGTTGTCGTCTGCTGAACTAGCAATGACCTGTTCTGGTATCGTCAACATAGTCATATTCCTCAAATTGATCTGGTTTGGGTTACGAAACAACTGATAACCACCTGCAATCAAGGCAAATCGAGCTTGTTACTTTTTTCCCAAAGCTTTTGATGAAACTGCTACACCGAGCACGACTATTGTCAACATAAATTTTGAAAATGTCGAAAAAATATGTCGAATGATCACAAATAATGAAATTTGCGATTAATTCCGACAAGAATAATCGTGATTTTCTGATTAAAATTGCAAAAGAAATACCCGACGCCCTTCATCACAATCACGTGCGCCAACTACACCAATCGAAAACGCCTTCGGGGGACAGAAGGAGGACAAAACCATGACGACGGATCTCAAGACACAAAAAAAGGGCTGCATTTTACATGCAACCCTTTATTTTAACTGGAGCCAGGAAAGAGAATTGAACTCTCGACCTACTGATTACGAATCAGTTGCTCTACCAACTGAGCTATCCTGGCGAACCGTGAGGAAACGCTTGTTATTCAAGGCTTGCGGAGTCGTCAAGTCTTTTGTTAGGCGGTGATTTTGACGACACGCCCGCCTGCTATTCCCGTCCTGCTCTATTCTGATATAATTCCCGAGCGGCTTCTCCACTCATCAGATGAATGCCGTTCCTTTATCTTCACCCGTCAAAGACTTCTAAAGGTTTGCGCAAATTGACGGGCCATTTCTGTTGACTCGCAGTGGGGCCATCCAGCCCGCAAGGGTGAACAAATCCCGTGTTCACTATTTACGTGTGTTCAAAATTTTTATAAAAGATCGAATAATGAACACGCGCAGAAGAGGACAACATGACCGAGAAAGAAAAAAACCTGGTGAGCCAGGCTATCGCGGCAGCATCGCAGTCGACCGGCTTGGACGTCGCCGTTGACCAGTCCTCCGGCCTCGCCACGGAGCGCATGGACTGCATTATAACCATGCGTGGGCAGAGCGGGGAGGTGCGTTTGACGGCAGAGGTCGTGCGCAACCTGACCACCTCCAACCTGGGTCCGGTGGCGGCCAAGGTCAAGAATCTCCGCACAACCGGACTGCTGATCGCACCCTATGTAAACCGCAATCTGGCCGAGAACCTCAAAGGGATGGGCATTCCCTTCATGGATTCGTCAGGCAACCTGTTCATCAACGTGCAGCCGTACTTCATCTACGTCGTGGGGCAAAAACGTGTTGAAGAGGCGAGCATCGCCCAAGGTTCCGCGTTCAATCCCATGGGTCTGAAAGTTATCTTCACGCTCCTGTGCATGCCCGTACGTGTTTCAAGCGTCTATCGGGACATTGCAGAAGACTCGGGGGTTTCCCTGGGTACTGTGGCAAACACCTTGGCCGCCCTGGAGCGGTCCGGCTTCGTTGTCGATAAAGGTGACCGTGGCAGAATCCTTGAGCGGGTGGAAGAACTCTTACGGCGGTGGGTCGTGGAATATGCCGAGCGGCTTCGCCCGAAGCTGCTCCTGGGACGCTTTTCACCGGTCGAGCATTCCTGGCGCGGCATGGGCGGTCCGACTCACTTTCTCGGCGGCGAGACGGCGGCTGCGCTCCTCACGGACCACCTGAAGCCGGCCGTGCAGACGTTCTACCTCAAAGGCGAACTGAAGGATTTCGCTATCGCCAATCGGCTCAAAAAGGATCCACAGGGACCGGTGGAATGTCTGAAGGCTTTCTGGCGTTTCAAGTACCCTTGGGAGCACGGTCACATGGCTCCCCCGCTGATCATCTACGCCGACCTTCTGGCTAGCGGCGACCCGAGAAACATTGAAACGGCAGAGACCATCCATGAACGCTTTCTGGCCCCATACTACACATGAACTCCCCGAGATACTCGATGCGCTGCAAAAAATCGCCGAAACAGCGACAGAACTTCGGATCCCCTTCCTTCTGATAGGGGCCATGGCCCGGGACATGCTCCTTGAGGATGTGCACGACATGAGCAAGGAACGCAGAACGATGGATGTGGATATCGGAGTGATGGTCGGGTCGTGGGCAGAATTTTCAGAATTCAGCGAAGCTATGACGGCCAGAGGCTTTGAACGCAACCCCGTCGTGGCGCACAGGTTTAGTTCAGACAAGGGCGTCGTCATCGACGTCGTGCCCTTTGGCGGTCTGGCAGATGCCAACGGCTTCATTTCCTGGCCGCCAGACGACAACCCAATGATGCGCGTGACCGGGTTCGACGATGCGCTACGGCATTCTTTGCGGGTCGAAGCAGGCCCGGGTCAGGTAGTTAATGTTGTTTCCCTGCCAGGACTGGCAATGCTGAAACTGCTGGCCTGGAGCGACAGACGATACGTCTCGGCCAAAGACGCTCAGGACCTGGCTCTGCTCCTGCGCCTCTATGGCGATTTTGCCCAGGACCGACTTTTTGATTCCGAATCTGAACTGATGGAGCGTCACGGGTTCGATATTGAGATGGCCGGTGCCGAGTTGCTCGGCCAGGATATTGGAACCACGGTGTCGGAGGCAACCGCACCGCACCTCTTCAGCATCTTGTGCGGAAAGAACGAGGGCGAAATGCTGAACGAACAGCTCGGCCGTGATATCTCAAGATACCTTCCGGGCCGTGATTACCTAACTGCCGAGACTATATTGAAATGCGTTCTTTCAGGAATCGAGCTCTGCCGAAGGAAATAATCTGTGCCCTATGAATTCCGGGGATGAATGGGGGGGATACTTTTCGCGCCCATGATCCGCTACTGCGAGCGAAGATGGATTTTCATCAGTTCCTACGTGGTTGAGAAAGAGACCTGCCTCAAGTTTCGAACGGCCTGAAAAAAGCCGAACTGGTGACTTCCACGAAGCGGGCCTCCAGAATCACAAGGATCTTCGCGGGCAGCGCCCCACTCACAAAGGAATGACGGATATTCTTGTGGGCGAGCCTGCCCAGCTGGGCCAATTTTTCCAAGGCGTGGGCCAGCGTCAAGGGAAAAATCAAATCCGCCGCCCCGCGCTTTAAGTTCAATCGATCTGCATCACCACAGGCACCAGCAAAACGGTCCCGCCGCGCTGGAACTCGCCCCAGCCCTTGTAGATTCCGGGTCCCGGGAAATGGACATCGAAGGCGACCTCGTTGGGCTTGTCCGTGGTCTGCGGATGGGCGTGGACGTATTTGCCGCCGTCGGCGCTGATGACCACGAAGTGTCCCATGGCGCCTAGGTAGGGTTCCAAGTCCGAAACAGGGGTTTCGTTCAGATCCATAAGGGCAAAGCTGACGCGGTGCATGCCTTCCCCGGCGTCGATACCGACTTTGGCCAGCATTTCGTCGGTCTGCACCATGCCCGGCACATAGGGATCAAGAGGCGGCGCGGGGGAAGCCTCACCCTGGACAGGCAGTTCGACCATGAGCGTCACGGCTTGTCCGTCCCTGGGCGTGAAGTCCGCATAAAAATAATACGTCCCCGCTTCCGGAAAGGTCATCGCTGTGCGCATTGTCCCGTCCGGTCCCGGTTCGGGGTGCGTATGCGTGAACTTGTCGAGGCCCTCGCGCACAATGATCAGGTGCAGCTTCTTTTCGTGCACGATCTCGAATTCGGACACGGGCGCGCCGTACGCGTCGGTCAGACGCAAGGCTATCTCCACCTGCTGACCCGCCTGGATCACTTCAGGTTCCGATTCAAGAGTCAGGTGAAAGGCGCTGGAGTCGATGCCGTGGGCAGAGGGGTCCATTGCTGCGAAAAGCGGCGCGGGCAAGCCGCACAAAAGCAGAAGCGCCAGAAAAAAATACGTTGATCTACGCATGAAAACCTCCGGGATGAAAGCGTGTTCACATCCTCTTCTGAAACACCCGCACGGTTTTCGCAAGAAAAATCGGGACAAGGCCGCAAGGTTGGCCCTTCTTTCGATGCCTGGTTTCCAGTCCACAATCGGGGCCAAAGCCCGGGCCAAAAAAAACCCACCATAAGGTGGGTGATTCGGCGGCTGGTGGAGGGGGGAGGATTTGAACCTCCGAAGTCGTACGACGACAGATTTACAGTCTGTTCCCTTTGGCCACTCGGGAACCCCTCCGGACAGAGGCGGTTGATAGATGACCCGACGGCGGCGGTCAAGGTTTTTTTTCACGTCCGGCAATTTCAATATCCTGACTCTGCTGGATAATATTCTCCCGCAGGGCCAGAAACTCATCCTTGTGGGCAAGCAGGGTATCGACCAGAACCGGATCGAACATGCGCCCGCGCTGATCCTGCAGGTAGGCCAGGGCGTCGGCAACGCTCCAGGCCTCTTTGTAGACGCGCTGGCTGAGCAGGCTGTCCAGGACATCGACCACTCGCGCAATGCGGCTGAAGATATGGATACTCTCCCCCGCAAGACCTACAGGATAGCCGCTACCGTCCCAGGCCTCCTGGTGCTCGAGGGCGATACGCGCCGCGGCCTGCATGATGTGGTTGCCGGAACGGTTCAGGATGTCGAACCCGAGGCGCGGATGCCGTTCCATGATGCCGCGCTCGATCTCGTCCAGGGGGCCGGCCTTCAGCAGCACACTGTCGGGGATGGCCACCTTGCCCACGTCGTGCATGGGCATGGCCAGGCGCAGAAGATCGCAGTCCTCCTCGGGCAGCCCCGCGTGACGTCCCAGCAGCCAAGCCATCTCCGCCACCCGGCGCACATGCATGCCGCCGGCCAGGGCGCGGTTCTCCACAACCTCGCCGAGGGTGAAGATAACCTCCCGATGGGTCTGCGCGATCTCCTGATTGAGCTGCAGATTCTCGAAAGCCACAGTCACGTTGGCCGCAAAAATCTGAACCAGATTCTGCTCCAGGGGAGTGAGTTCGCGCAGGAGGCGCAGAAAGAGCACATGCCGGGCACCGCTGCTCACTCCAAAGCAGCCCGCATAGCTGGTCCGGCTGAAAAAGCACTGGTCGTCATGCACGGCCCGGCGGATCAGTTCCATCTCCTGCGCATCGAGCACCTCGCTGGCCAGGCGTGACTCCTGGCTGGAAAAATCTCCGGTGCCCGCGATGATGACGAAATCGTCGAGCCTGTCCCGGGCAGCGAGCCCTGAGGCATCGCCCAGATACATGGAGCTGTCCTCCAGATGCAGGAGCGAGGTCATCTGGGTCAGCACTCCGCGCGCGAAAAGTTCGATGCTGTCGGTCTGGAACAGGTCGGCCGAGGCGGCGATGATGTCTTCGAGTCCCTGACGGCTGAAGTCGATGGCCCGCAGATCGCGGAAGGAGCGCAGGCCGGTGGTCACGGCGGTGAAGAGTTTCTGGGCCGTGAGCTCGGATTTGCTCTTGTAGTCGTTGATGTCATAATTGATGATGACCTGGCGCTCCGGGGCCTGCCCGGGCTGGCCCGTGCGCAGGATGATGCGCACCTGCGAATTTCCCAGTTCCTCACGCACCTGACGGGCCAGGTCGAGGCCCGCATGGGGCGTCTCCATGACCACATCAAGGAGCATGACCGCAACGTCGGGATTTTCGGCCAGGGCCTGCCGGCCTTCATCCGCGCTGAACGCGCTCAGGAATTCGAGCCGCGCGCCCTCGAACTCGAACCCTTCCAGGACCATGCGCGTAATGCTGTGCACGTCCTCTTCGTCATCCACAATCAGAAGCTTCCAGGCCTTGCGCTCCTGGGCGGCCGCGCCCGCGTCATCCTCGGCGGCAAACACGATGTCACCCTGCAGCTCATGATCGGTCATGCAACCTGTC
The DNA here is from genome assembly GCF_000023225.1 of Desulfomicrobium baculatum DSM 4028. Classification (NCBI taxonomy): domain Bacteria; kingdom Pseudomonadati; phylum Thermodesulfobacteriota; class Desulfovibrionia; order Desulfovibrionales; family Desulfomicrobiaceae; genus Desulfomicrobium; species Desulfomicrobium baculatum. The sequence goes on along the minus strand of NC_013173.1, from coordinate 567,877 downwards.
CCCCATAAAACCCTCTAGTCCGGATACATGACGCGAATGGCCATTATCTCGTCCAGATTCTCCAGAAAAATATCCACCAAAAGCGGATCGAACTGCCTGCCTCTCTTCTCCCGCAGATAGTCCAAGACCTCACTGAGCGGCCACGCCTTCTTGTAGACCCGGTCGCAGGAGAGAGCGTCAAAGACATCGGCCAGGGCGGTGATGCGCCCGAAAATATGGGTCTCGTCCTCGATCAGGCCATGCGGATAACCGCCGCCGTCCCAGTGTTCGTGATGCTGCAGGGCGATGGTCGCGGCGGTGCGCATGATGCGGCGCGGGGAGCCCTTGAGGATGGAATGACCAATGACCGTGTGGGTCTTGATGATGGAGAACTCCTCGTCGGTGAGCTTGCCGGGCTTGAAGAGGATGGAGTCGGGGATGCCGATCTTGCCCACGTCGTGCATGGGCGAGGCCATGCGCAAAAGATGCGCCCGCTCTTCCGAGAGCCCGGCTTTTATCCCCAGCACGTAGGAATATTCGGCCACGCGCTTGACGTGGTGGGCCGTCTCCTTGGAGCGGGTCTCGACCACCTCGCCCAGGGTCAGCACTACCTCGCGCTGCGTGGCCACGATCTCCTCGGTCAGGAAAAGGTTGCTTAAGGCCACGGCGATATTTCCGCCCAGAATATGCAAAAGGCCCTGCGCGGTCTCGCTCAAAGGGCGACCAAAGGACACGTAGAAGAAAAAGTTCTGATCCGTGTGCGAATTGAAAAATCTGGCCGCAAACTCCTGATCGAGCACCAGCACCCGCCCCTCCCGGGCCGCGCGCTCGTAGAGCTCCTGCAGCCGCGCCGTGGGGACCCCGGCGCCGGGGGGCAATCCGCGCGATTCCAGAATTTCGAACTGCCCGTCGGCGCTCAGCGCAACCAGGCCGTTCTCAAAGCAGCACGGGCCGACACAACGCCCGATACGCAGGATATGTTCCAGGGCCAGGACAAAAAAATCCTGCACCGAGGCAGCCGCGAACAGGGCCGCGGAGGCGCAGATGACCTCCTGCAGCCCAAGGCGGCCAAGCTCGATGGTGCGCAGGTCGCGGTAGGAGCGGATGGCCGCGGTGATGGCCGTGAACAGACGCTGCTCGCTCAGCTCCGCCTTATGCTTGTAGTCGTTGATATCGTATTCGGTGATGACCTTGCGCTCGGGGGCCTGCCCCGGCTGACCCGTGCGCAGGATGATGCGAACGAAAGAGTTGTTCGCTTCCTGGCGCACGTGCCGGGCAAATTCAAGGCCCGCGTTTTCCGTCTCCATGACCACATCGAGCAGAATCACGGCTGTGTCCGGATGTTCGAGCAGAAGCGCCCTCGCCTCGGCGCCGGAATAGGCGTGCAGATAGCGCACGGGGGCGTTCTGGTAATGATAGTCTCCTAGGGTCAGCTCCGTGACCTTGTGCACGAAATCATCGTCATCCACGATCATGACCTTCCACAGTCCATCGCTCTCGGATTTCTGGGGAGGAGTCTCGTCGGCAAAATGGACTTCTTCCATCGCATGCTCGCTTTTCATTAAAAAGGCTCCGGTTGGTGGAATCAATCGGGAAATTCCTGACGGATGGCGACAAAGGCATTGAGCTCTCCCATCATCGTATCGACCATGTCCGGATCGAACATTTCCCCACGCTCCGCGAGAATGAAGTCGCGCACCTGCTCAAGGGGCCACGGCTCCTTGTAGACCCTGCGCGAGAGCAGGGAATCGAACACGTCGACCAGACAGACGATGCGGCCGTAAGGGTGGATATCCTGCCCGGCGAGGCCACGGGGGTACCCTGCTCCGTTCCAGCGTTCATGGTGCTCATGGGCGATGACCGCCGCCGCCCGCATCATGGGCCGGCTGGAGCCTTTCAAAATCCGATAGCCGAGCAGGGTGTGGGTCTTCATGACCTCAAACTCTTCCACGGTCAGCTTGCCGGGCTTGAGCAGGATGGAATCGGGGATGCCGATCTTGCCTACGTCGTGCATGGGCGAGGCCAGACGCACAAGATCCACTTCCTGGGAGTCGAGGCCAAGCTTTGAGGCCAGCAGACTGCAACATTCCGAGACCCGGCGCACATGCCCCGCCGTCTCCTTGGAGCGCGATTCGACGCACTCGCCCAGGGTCAGGATGATCTCTTTCTGGCTGTGCAAGAGCTCCGTGTTCAGCAGCATGTTGTCCAGCGCAATGGCCACATTCCTGGAAAAAACCTCCACCAGCCTGCGTTCGAAGGGGTTGAGGGACCGGTCCAGTCGAAAATAGAGCAAATTCTCGGATCCACGCCGGGAGCGGAAATACTGCACAAAGGCGTCCTCCGCAAAGACGCCCCCCCGTTGCCGCAGGGCCTGCTGCAAAACTCGCGTCACGCTGTCGTCCAGCACGCAGGCGGACTTTTCCGCTCCGCAGTGACCGAACTCCCCCGTCCCTGCGAGAACGGCAATGTCTCCGTCCCGGACCGTGGCCGCAAATCCCGAAGGGGAATGCAGGAAAAGCGAGTCCTCGTTGACCCGCAGGAGGGAACTCATCTGATCAAGGACACCCTGGGCGAAAAGCTCCAGGTTGCGGCGCTCAAAGAGGCCCCTGGTGGAGGTTATGATCAGGTCCAGGCCCTGCCGGCTCTTCTCGATGACGTTCAAATCCCGATACGAGCGGATGGCCGTGGTCACGGTGGAAAAGAGTTTCTGGGCCGTGAGCTCCGTCTTGTGCTTGTAGTCGTTGATGTCGTAGCGGGTGATGACCTCCCGCTCCGGGGCCTGGCCGGGCTGGCCCGTGCGCAGGATGATGCGGACGCAGCGGTTGCCGAGCTCCGAGCGGATGAATTCGACAAGTTCCAGTCCCGCCAGGCCCGTCTCCATGACCACATCAAGCAGAATGACGGCGATGTCGCCATGCTCGCGCAGAAGCTCCCGGGCCTGCGCTCCGGAATACGCGCTCAGAAAGGTCAGGCCCTTGCCGGAAAAGGTCAGCCCTTCAAGCACCATTCTGGTGATGACATGCACCTCCTCCTCGTCATCGACGATGAGCAGTTTCCAGCCGGGCACAGCACGGGAAAAAGCAGGTTCCTGCTCGGCGGCAAAAAGCAGCTCGTCAGAAGGAAATGTGGAAATGCCCAGCTTCATGTCATTCATCAAGATTCTCCGCGTTCTTGAAGCCCGTCCGTTCACGACGCATCGGCAGGGTTGCGTTTCATAGCAATGCCACGAACGCCGTAATTTATCAAAACCTTTTTAAAATCACGGCACATGCCGTAAAAAAGCAGACGCTGGAGTTTCCGGGCGCCGGAAGTCACGCGGCCGGCAGATCCAAAGGCCGGGTCATAAGAGCTTCAAAGAACCACGGGCCGGGATATGCATGGACCGCGCCGGAGAACCACGGATCCCGCAGCGCACGCAAAAAGGCCGCGCGCTGCAGGTTTGCAGCGCGCGGCCCTCGCGATCAGGAGCACAATAAGTCCGCTTAAAGCAGACGGATCTTGCGTTGAAGCTCAAGGCCCTGGGAGGCGGCCCTGGTCAGGGAATCTTCACCGCCGAGCACGCAGATCAGCCCCGCGGGCGCGGCGTCGCGCAGCAGCGTGCCAAACTCGCGGAAATGGTGCTCGTCCGTGGCCAGGACCTCGTCGCGGATACGCTGGCGGGTCTCGGTAGTCACCCCGGCCAGGTGCTGGCTCAAGGCCGTGAAGCCCTTGGAATCGGGGAGCTGATACGGATCGAGATCGCCCGAGGTGCCGATGATGGCCTTTAAGAGCTCGCCCCGGTCCAGGCTCACCGTCTCCAGGAATTTCCCGCAGCCGTCGAAAGCGGCCAGCGTGGACGTGACGTTGGGATCACGGTAGGACCCGAAACTCATGAGCCCCGAGAGACGGCCGAAGTTGCAAAAACCGCCATACGCTCCGCCCAGGACCCGGACCTGCTCCCACAGCCAGGTCGTGCGCAGGTATTTGACCGCGACCAGGCTTGAACCGTGAAAGGAGTAGCCGGCACTGTGCAGGTCGCAGATCTTGCCGACATAATTGACCTGAGCCGGGATGATGAGCCCCTCGTGCCCATCCGTGCCCGCCACCTGCCAGACCGCGTCCGCCAGGGTCCCGCCCGGCAGACCCGCCACGAATTCCCGAAAACGATCGCCATGGGCGGTGAGCATGGCCTCGTCCATGGTCAGATTCAACACCGCCCCGTCCTTGCGCACCAGCGCCCGGCGCAGTTCTTCCAGATCGGACAGCACCCCGCTGAAATCTGTGTCCATCCTCTCGGCCAGTTCGCGCAGGAAGAAGAGATTCTCCAGCCCGCCCATGCGTTCCTGCAGGCTGTCCGCCAGGTTGAAGCGCGCGCGCAGGCGCAGGCCCACGAAATGATGACCCGAAGGCACCAGGGCGTGCTCAAGCCCCGCCTTTTCCTCCAGCACCATCTGCCGGAAGCGTTCGCGGTCGTCGAAGCGGGCCTGGGTCAGGGCGTCGCGCACGATATCGATCATGTCGCCGACCCGCTCGCCCACGGCCTTGGCGCGGACCACCAGCCGGGCCACGGGGCCGGGTCCGTCCTCGCGCTGGGACAGAAGGCTTCTGGCGTAGACCCCGCCGGTCTTGCTGTTGATGCGCTTGGAGAAGGACACGTAGTCCTCCTTCATGGTGCCCATCTCGGTCAGGGCGCGTCCGAAGAGTGGGACCAGGGGAATGAGCCGGTCGGGTACCGCGCCAAGGTCCAGAGCCAGATCCATGTAGCAGATATTGTTGGTCGGCAGGTCGTGCATGAGCGCCGTGGCGCTCTCCCACTCACGCACTTCCGTGGGCACGACCCGCACCGCGGGGTCGATGTCCTCCCGGGAGAGACTGGGCAAAAGAGCCAGGGCCTCGGGCGAATCCGGGGCCTCCTGCATGCGCCGCAGATGCTCCGTGCGCCGCACCAGCTCATCGTCGGACAGGGCCGCCTGATCCACGCGCAGCTTGGCTATGAGCGCCTCTTCCTCCTGTTCCACCCGCTCCGCATGACCTTCTTCGGGCTCGAGAATGACCACGCTTGCGTGGGGATTCCTGAGAATATGGCGTTCGATGAGGTCTTCGAAAACCCTCTCGCCTTTGGCCAGGCGCTCCTTCAAGGCCGCCATGGGAGCCTCGAAGGCCACCAGCTCCAGAGGATCGAGATCATACAGCCAGGACCCCAGTGCACGCAGCATGACAATGAGGCCGCGCGGATAGGAGCCGGTGTTGTTCTCGCGCAGATCGAACTCGGCGGAATTGATTCCGGCCTCAATCAGGTCGGCCTCAAAGCCGTGCGCCACGATGTCTTCGAGAGTCGTGACGATGAGATCGCGCACCGCCTGAAAATTTTCCGGCTGCACGCCCTTCATACCCACGGAATAGTACATCTGGGCCATCTCGTGCTCCACGCCCGCCCCGGTCAGGTCCTCGCCCAGGCCCGACTCGATGAGCGCCTTGCGCAGGGGCGAGGCGTTCATGCCGGTCAACAGGCCGTCCAGAATCTTGCAGGCCAGCACGGTCCCGGAGTCTTCCTTGCCCGGCAAAAGCCAGTTCATGGTCAGCATGCCCAGGGCGTCGTCATCCTCGCCCATGGCCTCGAAACCGCGCCGCACTTCGCGCGGCGCGTCGAAAGCCTGCTGCCGGGCGATGGTCGAGTTCACCTCCAGAGCGGAAAACTGATCCAGATATTCACCAAGGAGTTCAAATCTGACCTCCGGGTCGTCATCGCCATAAAAGAAGATCCAGGCGTTTGAAGGATGGTACAGGGTGCGGTGAAACTCCAGAAAGCCCTCGTAGGTCAGTTCCGTGATGGCCTGAGGGTTGCCGCCGGAATCCAGGCCGTAGGTCGTGTCCGGAAAAAGGGATTGCTGGGAATGCTCGGCGAGCTGCGAATCCGGCGAAGAGTACACGCCCTTCATTTCATTATAGACCACGCCCTTGATGGACAGCTCCCCGCCTTTGCCCGGCAGGTCCAGATGCCAGCCCTCCTGCTCGAAAATCTCGGGGGTGATGCGCGGGAAGAAGACCGCGTCCAGGTAGACGTCGACCAGATTGTAGAAATCCTTCAGGTTCTGACTGGCCACGGGATAACAGGTCTTGTCCGGGTAGGTCATGGCGTTCAGAAATGTTTGCAAGGATCCCTTCAAGAGGTCCACAAAGGGTTCCTTGACCGGGTACTTGCGCGACCCGCACAGCACCGAATGCTCCAGGATGTGCGCCACACCGGTCGAATCGGACGGGGGAGTGCGAAAGCTGATGCCGAAGACCTTGTTCTCGTCATCGTTGACCACGGACAGGATGCGCGCCCCTGTCCTGTCGTGCACGAAGATATCGGCCCGTGATGAAATTTCCTGGACATACGTGGTTGAAACGCGGGTGAATCCGGTGGCCATGGGCGGTTGATCTCCTTGGAAGCTATTTTTTGTACCTGTCGTGCAGGATTGACTGAGCACTTTTGCAAACCAGTCCCTTTGCAAGCCCGAAGGACTTCTGTAAAGAGTGGGAGTGCGAAGTCAATGCTTGAAAAGGAGAATTCCATGCCCAAGATTCTTGTTACCGGCGGTGCCGGGTATATCGGTTCCCACACGACGCTGGCCCTTTGCGAGGCCGGCTACGAGGTCGTGGTCTACGACAACCTGTCCACGGGCAAAGCCGAAGCCGTGCTGCCCCCGGCCCGTCTCGTGGTCGGCGATCTGGCCCAGACTGAAGCGCTGGACCGCCTCATGACGAAAGAAAAATTTTCAGCGGTGCTGCATTTCGCAGGCTCCATCGTCGTGCCCGAGTCGGTGGAGAATCCGCTCAAGTATTATATGAACAACACCAACAACACCACGGAACTGATCCGCCTGGCGGTGAAGAACGCCATCCCGCGCTTCGTCTTCTCCTCCACGGCGGCAGTCTACGGCATGCCGGACACCGCCGCCGTAACCGAGGACAGCCCCACCAAACCGATCAACCCCTACGGCCGCACCAAGCTCATGAGCGAATGGGTCATAGAGGACACGGCCGCCGCGCATGCGGATTTCTCGTTCGTCATCCTGCGCTACTTCAACGTGGCCGGGGCCGACCCGAAGGGGCGCATCGGCCAGTCCACGCCCGACGCCACGCACCTGATCAAGGTCGCATCCCAGGCCGCCCTCGGCCGCAGGGATGCCCTGCACATCTTCGGCACGGACTACGACACCCCGGACGGAACCTGCATCCGCGACTACATCCATGTCTCCGACCTGGCCGCAGCCCATGTGCTGGCGCTTGGTCACCTGGAGGCCGGCAACCCCGCAGGCATCTTCAACTGCGGCTACGGTCACGGCTACTCCGTGCGTGACATCGTGAGCGCGGTGAAAGAGGCCAGCGGCGTGGATTTCCCCGTAATCGAAAGCCCGCGCCGGGCAGGAGATCCGCCCGCGCTCATCTCCGATCCGACCCGCATCCGCGCGACCATGAACTGGAAACCCGCCCACGACGACATCCACGCCATCGCGCTCTCAGCCTACCGCTGGGAAATGAGGCTCTAACTTCCGGTCACAGGTTGAAATGCCCAGGCTGCTGAAAAAATGGCGCTAGTTTCTGCGGCGGCGAAGCGGATCGCCGTTTTGGAGCAGCCTTTAAACCGCGTCAAACTTGACTTCGGGTGCGGGATATTCCACTGTTCTGCCCTTCATTGCAACGCAAATAACGAAAATTTGTGCTCGCCACGCTGGCCCGTGGCCCGTCGGCACAGCAGATAACCCGGAGGAACGTCGTCTCATGAGCGATTACAAGAAAACCCTGAATCTCCCCGCCACCACCTTTCCCATGAAGGGCAGCCTGACCCAGAACGAGCCAAAGATTCTGGACGGCTGGAACGAGACGGACGCCTATGAAGCCATGATCGGCGCCAATGAAGGCCGCGCGCCCTACGTCCTCCACGACGGGCCGCCGTATGCCAACGGCCATATCCACATCGGCCACGCCATGAACAAGATCTTGAAAGACGTCATCGTCAAGCACCGCAATCTGACCGGCCGTCAGGCCCAGTACGTGCCCGGCTGGGACTGTCACGGCCTGCCCATCGAGCTCAAAGTCGAGCAGGAGCTGGGCGGCAAGAACATGTTCTCCATTCTTGAAATCCGCAAGAAATGCCGTGAGTACGCCCTCAAGTACCTGGACATTCAGCGCGAGGAATTCAAGCGCCTGGGCGTGCTCGGGACTTGGGACAAGCCCTATCTGACCATGACCCCGGACTACGAGACGGCCACGGCCCGCGAGCTGGCCAATTTCTACAAGCTCGGCTCGGTGCAGCGCAACAAGAAGCCCATCTATTGGTGCGGCTCCTGCGAGACGGCCCTGGCCGAGGCGGAGGTCGAGTACGACGACCACTCCTCGCCCTCCATCTTTGTGCGCTTCCCCCTGCAGGCGCAGGAACTGGCCAAGGTCTTCCCCCAGGCTCCCGCCGACAACAGCTTCATCGTCATCTGGACGACCACGCCCTGGACCATCCCGGACAACCTGGCCGTGGCCGTGCACCCGGACTTCGAATACGATCTGGTCCAGGTCGGCGGCGCCTTTTACATCCTGGCCAAGGAACTGGTGGCCGGATGCGCCGAACGCTTCGGCTGGGGCGAGTGGTCCGTGCGGGCCACGGTTCCAGGCAGCGCCCTGGAAGGGCTCATCGCCCGCCATCCCTTCTATGACCGCCCCTCCCCCGTGGTCACCGCCGACTACGTGACCCTCGACGCGGGCACGGGCTGCGTGCACACCGCTCCCGGCCACGGCCGCGAGGACTACGAGACCGGCCTGCGCTACGGACTTGAGATTCTCTCCCCGCTGGACGACGAGGCCAGATTCCTGCCCGGCGTCGAATTTTTCGGCGGCAAGAACGTGTTTGAAGCCAACCCCCTGGTCATGGCCAAACTGACCGAGGTCGGCCACCTTCTGGGCAGCGAAAAGATCAGGCACTCCTACCCGCACTGCTGGCGCTGCAAGAAGCCCGTCATCTTCCGGGCCACGACCCAGTGGTTCATCGCCATGGAACATGACAATCTGCGCGGCAAGACGCTGGATGCCATCGACAACGACGTGCGCTGGATCCCGTCCTGGGGCAAGGAGCGCATCCACAGCATGATCAAGTTCCGCCCCGACTGGTGCATCTCGCGCCAGCGCATGTGGGGCGTGCCCATCATCGCCCTCTTGTGCAAAGACTGCGGCGACGCCTATTTCGACGGCGACTGGGCCCACTCCATCGTGGACCGCTTCGCCACGCACCCCACCGGCGCGGACTACTGGTTCGAGGCTCCGCTTGAGGACGTCGTGCCCAGCGGCCTGACCTGCCCCAAATGCGGCGGCACGCACTGGGAAAAAGAGGACGACATCCTGGACGTCTGGTTCGACTCCGGCACCAGCTTCGCCGCCGTGGTCGAAGGCCGGCCCGAGTGCTCCTTCCCGGCGGACCTGTACCTTGAAGGCACGGACCAGCATCGCGGCTGGTTCCATTCCTCGCTTTTAGCCTCCATGGGCACGCGCGGCGTGCCGCCCTACAGGACCGTGCTGACCCACGGCTTCGTGCTCGACGGACAGGGCCGCAAGATGTCCAAATCCATCGGCAACGTGGTCGCCCCGCAGGAGATCATCGAGAAGCACGGCGCCGAAGTGCTGCGTCTGTGGGTGGCCTCGGAAAACTATCAGGAAGACCTACGCATCTCCGACGAGATCCTGCGCCGCTTGGTCGACGCCTACCGCAAGATCCGCAACACCTGCCGCTTCATCCTCGGCAACCTGAGCGACTTCGACCCGGCCGCGGACCTGGTTGCCACGGCCGACATGCTGCCCCTGGACCGTTACGCCCTGAACATGGTCCGTTCCAAGCATCAGACCATCCAGGCGGCCTACGAAAACTTCGAGTTCCACAAGGTCTACCATACCCTGCACAACCTGTGCACCACGGACCTTAGCTCCTACTATCTCGACATCATAAAGGACCGCGTCTACGTCAACGGCGCGACCAGCCTGAAGCGCCGCTCGGCCCAGACCGCCCTTTACCACATGCTGCTCATGATCGTCGGCGACATGGCCCCGATCTTAAGCTTCACCGCCGAGGAGATCTTCCAGCATCTGCCAGAGGCTATGCGTCCGGCAGGCAGCACGGTCTTCGCCATGCGCGTGCCCGAGATCGAAGGCGCGCTCCTGACCGAAGAGGAAGAGGCCACCTGGGACCTGGTCTTCGCCGTGCGCGGCGACGTGACCCGGGCCATCGAACCCCTGCGCCAGTCCAAGGCGCTCGGGCACTCTCTGGACGCGAAGGTGACCATCCACGCCACAGGCGAGGCTTTTGCCGCGCTCTTCGGCGTTGCTGCCGACCTGCGCGACGTGTTCATCGTCAGCCAGGCGCAGGTCACGGACGCACCTGCACCGGCCGAGGCCATCCGGGGCGAGGTCGAGAGCGTGGCCGTGGTCATTGCCAAGGCCCTGGGCGAAAAATGCGCCCGCTGCTGGATCTACGACGAAAACCTGGGCACGGACCCCGAGCATCCCACGGCCTGCCCGCGCTGTACTCAGGTGCTCAAGGAATACCATGCCTAAGATCCGCCGCGTTCCCTGCAAACCCGACATGGGGCGTCGCTACCGGACCATCGGTCTGGTGGCGGCCGTGGTCTTTGTGCTGGACCAACTGAGCAAGCTCTGGATCCAGCAGGCCATCCCGGTCTGGGAAAAGGGCTTCACGGTCATTCCGGGCTTCTTCGACATCGTGCACATCCTGAACCGGGGAGCGGCTTTCGGCTTTCTGAACCGCCACGACATAGACTGGCAGCGGCCCTTCTTCATCGTGGTCTCGATCCTGGCCGTTGGACTCATCTGGGTCCTGGCCAGAAGCCAGGACGACGACGGGCCCTTCTATGTCTACGGGCTGGGACTGATCCTCAGCGGCGCCCTGGGCAACCTGCTGGACCGGGCGCGACTCGGGGTGGTGGTCGACTTCCTGGATTTCTACATTGGCGACATGCACTGGCCGGCCTTCAACGTGGCCGACATGGGCATCTGCGTTGGCGCAGCCTCGCTTCTCGTGTCTTTTTACCAGCAGAGGCGTCGCTGTGTTCCCGACAATAATTGAGATCGCGCCCTTCATCCTGTTCGGCCTCAAGCTTGGCCCCTTCACGCTGCATACCTACGGCCTCTTTGTCGCGGCGGGGTTCCTGCTGGGCATTGCCTGGTCCATGCGCGAGGCGCGGGCCAGGGGCCTTTCTCCCGACACGGTCTCCGATCTCGGCTTCTACATCATCCTCGGAGCCATCCTCGGCGCGCGCGCTCTTTATGTGCTGATCAATCCGACCTATTTCTGGAACAACCCCCAGGAAATCCTGATGTTCTGGAAAGGCGGGCTGGTCTTTTCCGGCGGCGCCATCATGGCCACGCTTTTCGCCCTGGCCTTTCTGCGGATCAGGAAAGAGAACCCCTGGCTGTGGATGGACGTCCTGGCTCCGGGTATCGGCCTGGGCGAAGCCGTGGGCCGCATCGGCTGTCTGGCTGCGGGATGCTGTTACGGAGCGGTCTGCGACCTGCCCTGGGCCATCACCTTCTTTGACCCTGAGTCTCTGGCTCCGCTGCATGTGCCGCTGCATCCCACCCAACTCTACCACAGCCTGGCGGGCCTGATCTGTTTTGCCGTGACCCTGGCCCTCAAATCAAAGACGCAAGGCACGGGCCAGCTCATGGGCATTTTCCTGACTCTTTTCGGAACGCTCCGGTTTGTCATCGAGCTCTTCCGCGCAGACTATCGCGGAGATTTCGGACCCATCAGCGTGACCCAGATCATCGCCCTGGGGGCGGTGGCACTGGGGCTCTTCATCATCCAGCACAGGAGACGCAATGTTCTTTAACATTCCCCCTGACAAACTCGTTTACGCGATCCCGCTCCTGATTTTACCCATCCTGCCCAATTTCTGGGCCATCTGGCACCTGTACACGAACGAATTTCCGACGCATCAGGAGCGGGCGGCGTGGATTGTGGCCCAAGTCGTCTTGCCGGTCGTTGGCGGACTGGGTTATATCCTCTTCGGCAGAAAACGAGCCATAAAAAAACAATGAACGGCCTCTTCCGCCCGCGGTTGAGGCGCACAAGATGAAAACAGCACCAGAGAGAGAGGTTCGCATGTCTTCTTTACACCTTGGCAGGAAAATTCTGATCACCGGAGCCCTGGCGGCCCTGCTGGGCACAATTCCGGCCTGCGTCACCACCTCGGACTTTGACCGCCTGCGCAGCCAGGTCTATTCGCAGGAACAGGAGCGCATCAAACAGCAGGAGCGCATCACCCAGCTGGAAGCCGAATTGGCGCGCAGCCAGCCTGCCCAGGCCAACAACTGGGCTGAAGTGAACTCCATGCGCAGCCAGATTGCGGCACTGACCGGACAGATCGACGACCTGCGCAGAACTCAGGACATGCAGCAGCAGGCCGCAGGCGGGCTCGTGACCGTGGACTCGCTCAACAGCAGGGTCGTCGATCTTGAACGCAAGACTCTTTTCATGGCCACCCAGCTTGGCGTCGTCTTTGACGAAATGCCGGCGCTGCCCCCGGCCCAGACGACGCCGACAGGCAGCTTTCCGGGAACCGTTCCCCCCCGGAGCCCGGACATGCCGGAAGTTCCCGCCGACGCTGCCCAGCCCGAGTCGCAGCCCGCGCCCCCGGCCGTGAGCACCCCCGAGACCCAGCCGCAGGCTGCGCCGCAGGCCGAAGTTCCGGGACAGGAACTCTACCAGCAGGCCCTGGAGAGTTTTTACGCCATGAAATACAAAGAGGCTCAGATCACCTGGGCCGAGTTCGTCAAGGGTTTCCCCAAGGACCCCCTCGTGCCCAATGCCGTCTTCTGGCAGGGAGAATGCTTTTTCCAGATGCAGGACTACGCCAACGCGGTCCTGACCTACCAGAAGGTCATCGAGGAGCACAAAACGTCCAACAAGTACACGGCCGCCCTTCTCAAGCAGGGCATCTCCTTCTACAAGCTGAAAAAGGACCAGGCCGGCAAGCTGGTGCTTGAAGATCTGATCAAGAAACACCCCCAGTCCGCCGAGGCCAAGCGCGCCCAGGCATATCTGAAGGGCGGCAACTAGCCGCACGCAAGGAAACCCATGTCCACCCAAGAATACAGCCGCATCGTCAGCCTGCGCTTCCCGCCCCAGTCCTCGGGACAGCCGATGATGTACAATCTGGCCAGACACTTCGACCTGACCTTCAACATCCTGCAGGCGAACATCAATCCGCGACGCGAAGGGCACATGATCCTGGAGCTTTCGGGCACCCGGGAGCACTACCGCCAGGGCGTGACCTACCTGCAGGAGCAGGGCATCAAGGTCACGCCGGTGGCCCACGAAATCTCCCGCAACGAGGAGTCGTGCATGCACTGCGGTCTGTGCACGGCCCTGTGCCCGTCCAAGGCCCTGCATCTCAACGTGGAGACCAGGCTGGTTGATTTCGACCAGGACAAATGCACCGCCTGCAACATGTGCGTCACCGTATGTCCGGTTCGGGCCATGATCATGGAGGTCGACCCGAATTCGTGGTAAAAGGAGGAGTAATGAACGTTCCAGAGCGCGCTTACGCCCGCATCGACACGGCCCTGAAAGGATATCTGCGCATCCTGCCCGCAGGCCGGTTCACCTCCCTTTTTGCCTGCACCCAGACGGGGGCCTCGCCGCAGCTCTCCGAGGCCGCGCAGTCCGCCCTGCCCGACGGGTTGGCGCCTTATCTGCGCGCCATGAACGAAAAGCTGGACGCGATCCTCTCGATCCTGACCCAGCAGACCCTGCAGGAAGACTTCCCCGTGCCCGTGCTCATCCATGACATCAGCGGCGCGGGGATCAAATTTTCCGCAGATCTCGAATTTGAACCGGGACAGGGCGTGGAGGTGGTCATCGCGCTCAGCAACCAGCCCCAGCGCCTGGCCGGTGCCATCGGAATCATCCTCCGGTCCGAAGAGCATCTGGGCGAACGGGTCTGGGCCATGGAATTCAAAGATATGCGCGACTGCGAACGCGAAAAGATCATTCAGTTCGTCGTGGCCAAGCAACGCGAACAATTACTGGAACGCCATCTCGCCCCCTCATCCTAACCCCGGGAACCAGGCATGCACAAAGAACAGCTGAGTCAGGAACTTCTGAACAGGATCACGACCAAGGCCGAAAGCACCATCCGGGAGGTCATCTCGGCTGCCCTGACGGAAGAAATCAGCCGCGCCCTGACCTTGGCCCTGACCGAAGGCGAATTCTACCGCGCCATCAGCACCGACCTGCAGGCGGGTCTGAAATCCATCTACAAGGAAATCAATGCCGCCGCGACCAACAGCACCTCCGAATTGCCAGTAGCCACGGCCCCTGTGGCCGACGAGATGTTCTCCGAAGCATCGACGCAGCTCGGGGCCATCCTGCAGACCACGGAACAAGCCGCTGAGAGCATCATGGGTCTGGTGGAAAAGCAGCTGGACATGAATGACCGCACCATGCAACTCCTTGCCTCCCTGGAAAACGGGAACGCCAAACCGGAAATCGAGGAATTGCGGGCCGGCAGCGAAGCCCTGGGCGCGGACCTGATGGAGATCATGACCACTTTGAGCTTTCAGGATCTGACCGGACAGCGCATCAAGCGCATTGTCGCGGCCCTGCAGCAGATCGAAAAGGTGGTTTTCGAACTCTACATGGCTACGGGCCTGTCCCTTAAAGCCATGGAGCAGAACCCCGAGCAATCCGTAGAGGAAATCCGCCAGGCGTCCAAAGCCCGGGCCACCGAACTCAAAGGCCCGCAGGACGCCAGCTCTCAGACGGACGTGGATGACCTTTTGAGTCAGCTCGGTTTGTAATTTTCTTTTACCACAACAGTGCAAGCCGGTTACGGGTCCCTCCGCAACCGGCTCTTTTCATGGAGATACATCATGCCTCTACTTGCCGACATCACCCTCTTCTCTCTGACCCGCACCATGAGCGTCCTTGACCAGCTCTTCCAGGAGGAACCCGACCTCTACGAGGATTTCGTGCGAGAGATCTGCGCCGAGTTCACCCTGGCCAAGGAATACATGCTCGCCATCCAGGAAATGGCGAACCGCGAAGCGGACCGGGAGACCATCGCCCAGGCCGACCTGACCCTGCGTCACATGCTGGCCCTGTGGGTCCTCAGCAACGACCTGACCGTGCCGGTGACCGGACTTGAGCAGATGCAGTAAATCGGAGCAGGAAATGGAACCCTCAGCTTTTCATGAAGTGCGCACGTCCGCCGAGGAGGCCTTCGCCTCGGGCTATTACTGCGCGGAAAGCGTTGTCCTGGCCGTTGCAAGGTTTCAGGGCGTCGAGTCCGAGATTCCGGTCAGAATGGCCACGGCCCTGTGCAGCGGCCAGGCACGGACATGCGGGCCGTGCGGCGCGCTGACCGGGGCCATTCTGGCCGTAAGCCTTGTGCTCGGGCGGACCTCGAAGACCGACTCGGTCGAACCGGCCTACGAGGCAACCCGGCGTCTTGTCGGCGAATTCGAAAAAGAGTTCGGCGGTCGGGACTGCCGAACCCTTCTGGATGGCTGCGACCTGGGCACGCCTGAGGGACAGGCCATGTTCACGAAGCAGGGCTTCGTCCTGCGCTGCACCCGATTCACCGGAAAGGCGGCGGAGATGGCGGCGAGAATCATCGCGCAGGCCCGAGGCTGAGGTTCTTCCGGGGCACTATGGCCGCCATCCGCTCCATCCGCGAGAAGCCGTCACGAATCGGGGATTTCGTCCTTCTTCGCGGCCAGGGGGTGGGCGGCGTCGTAGACGCGCATGACCTGCGCCAGATCCAGGTGGGTGTAGCGCTGGGTGGTGGAGATGCGGGAGTGGCCGAGAAGCTCCTGCACGCTGCGCAAGTCCGCGCCAGCCTGGAGCATGTGCGAGGCGAAGCTGTGGCGCAGGGTGTGGGGGCTGATGGAGCAGGGCGCTCCGCTGCGCACGGCCATTTCTTTAACGATGCGGTCCGCCTGCTTGCGCGACAGCCGTCCGCCCCGCTTGCCCAGAAAAACAGCCTGCTCCCGCGCCGCCGGAGCAAACGCCCCGCGCTGTTCGATATAGCGGGCAAGGCGCTCCGCCGCCGGCCCGGTAAGCGGAACAAGGCGCTCCTTGCGGCCCTTGCCCAGCACCCGCACCAGCTTCTGGTCCAGATCCACATGGGCGAAATCAAGTCCGAGGGCCTCGCTGACGCGCAGCCCCGAACCGTAGAGCACCTCAAGCAAAGCCAGGTCGCGCAGACCTTCAGGGTCGAGGGTGATTTCGGTTTCGACCAGATGAATGGCCTGATCGACATTTAATACCTTGGGATGGACCTTGGGCAGCTTCGGGTTGGCGAGGGCCGCGCAGGGGTCTTCCACGACCATCTTGCGCTGGCGCAGGAAGCGGTAAAAGGCGCGCAAAGCCGAGAGCTTGCGGCAGACGCTTGATTTGGCCAGCCCGCGCCTGTGCAGGTCGGCCAGATACGCGGTGATGTCCGCCTTGGTCACTTCGCCCGGCGCGTCAAAACCCTTGCTCCTGCGCCCCAGAAAGAGGTGCGCGCCTTCAAGATCGGTCCCGTAGGCGGCCACAGTGGCCGGGGAATAGCCACGCTGGGCGTCCAGATAGAGCAGAAAAAGTGCGACAGGGTCAGGCGCGTGCCCGTTTGTCCATGACATAGCAACTCTTGGGGTTCTTTTTGGCTTCCTTCTTCAGGTTCATGGCGATCTGGGAAGCCTCGCCAAAGTGCTTGAGCTTACCGCCGTGGTTCAAGACAACGGCAATGGAGATGGCCATGAGCGGATAAACCTGTTCCTTGCCCCTGCGATCAAGGGAGTGGATGGCCCCGCGCGCGCGATCCTCCTGGTCGTAGAAATGAGGCACAATGGAGTCGAAATTGTCGATAACCTGCTGACAGGCGCTCTCGGCCTTTTCCGGCGGCACGATGAAGACGAAATCATCCCCGCCCACATGGCCGACAAAAGTACTCGCGCCCATGAAGCCTCGGATGGAATTGACTATGACCCGCGCGGTCATGAGCAGAACCTCGTCTCCCCGTGAAAAGCCGTATTTGTCGTTGAACGACTTGAAATGATCCAGATCGATATAGGCTAGGGCGAAATCCTCCTGCCGATCGATAAGATCCTGGATTCTGTGGATTATGGATGTATTGCCGGGCAGCTTGGTCAGGGGGCTGGCGTCGAGCTCGCGGGTGGAGCGATGGTAGGCCAGGATCAAACGACCCTTGGCGATGGACGGTGAAAACGGCTTGACCAGAAAATCATCGATTTCGAGGGTGCTGAAATCCTGAAGTTCGGCCAAATCTTCGCTGGCCAGGCAAAGCACCACCGGCAACTGTCGGTAGACGTTCTCACCCTTGATCAGGCGCACGAGATCCACCCCGGCCAGATCGGGCAGCTGTTCGTCCACGACCAGGAGGTCCGGAGGCTCGCTGAAAAGAAACTCCAGCGCCGAGGTGCCCCTGCCAAAGCAGGTCCACTTGACCTCCTCCTCGGGCCACAGGGCGCGCAGGCTGCCTTCGAGCTTGGCATCGGCGGTGACCAGAAAAAAATGTTTGCCTTCCTTCATGATGCGGGGGTCCTACGCCAGGTCCACAAATTCGCGTTCAAGGCCACTCATGATCTTGAAAAGCGCTTCCGGGGTGATCTCAAGGGCTTCAAGCACCCCCTCGTCGAGGGCGCTGACCTGATTGTCCCCTCCATTGCCCACGCCGAACAGGCGCGCCAGGAAATTCCCCACATGCACGACCTGCGCGACTTTCGGGTAGAGCGTGGCCGACATGGGCCGATGATGATAGGAAAGCCCTTCCTTGAGATTGGCAGGCAGATTCCAGTAGTTGCACAGCCACAGATTGATGCGGTCGTGGGCGAAACCCAGCACCTCGCTTTCGGCCTGACGATAGGAGATGTCCTTTTCCTGGACGAGGGCGTCTATGGCCACGCGTTTTTCCGGGAGCTGCACCGCAGCCACGACCTTGCCGATGTCGTGCAACAGGCCGGCCACGGCGTACTCCTCGGGGTCCTTGCAGCCGATCTGCCGGGCGATGGCGGAACTGGCCAGGGCGCAGCCCAGGCTGTGCTCCCACAGGCCCTTCATGTTCTCGTTCATGACCTCAAAGACGGAGGTCGAGATGATGATGCCCTTGATGACGTTGAAGCCGAGCAGCACCAGGGCGTGCTGGATGGAGCCGATGCGCCCGGGAAAACCGTAGATGGGCGAATTGACCATTTTCAGAACCTTGGCCGAGAGGACCTGGTCTTTGGAAATGGCCCGGCTTATCTGATCCGTGGAGGAGTTGGGGTTCTCGACCAGAATCGCGACCTCCTGCAGGACTCCGGGCAGGGTCGGAAGGTCCTTGACCGCCAGAATCGCACCCTTTTGCTTGGTTCGCAGATCGTCTTCCATTATTGTCCCTCTCCTTTTGCCGCCTGGGCTGCCGCGGCCAGGGCACACTGGCGCGCATAATAGTCGGAAACGAGCTGCTTGACCTGCTGCATGTACCTGTCCTCGGCAAAATTCCGGAAAAGATATTCAAGTCTTTCGCGCTTTTTGGCGAGCACTTCCTCGTTGCACCCGCCGCCCATTTCCAGACTCTCGCCTTCGACCACGAGCAGCTCCACGCCCATGTTGTCCAACCTGGAAATAAGCCCCTCGGTCAAAACCGTTCCTGCGGCGATGAGCACCATCCCGTTCTCCCGGGTCACGGGCTTGGCCAAAATCATTTCCGGCCGGGCCAGCTGCAGGGGTATTTTTTGCATATTCTTCTCCAGTGATCTTCAGTCACGTTGCAAGGACATAGTACATGCCCGGAAGCTGTCTCACAAGCCCTTGAAGTTCCATGAAAAGGAGCGTGGAACTGACCTTGTTCGCAGCCCAGCCCGTCCGGCGGGTCAGGGTGTCGACATGCAGGGCCTCGCCAGCTGCAAGCAGGCGATGCACGACTCGCTGTTCCGGATCGTCCGGCTCACGCGGCAGAAACTCGGGGACGGGCGCCTCGGGCACGCAAAGAGCGCCCAGCCGAGGCTGCAATTCTTGCAGAATATCTTCCCCGCTCTGCACAAGGCAAGCACCCTGACGGATGAGCTGGTGGCAGCCCTGATAGTTTTTCACGTTGGCTGGACCGGGCAGAGCGAAAACATCGCGGTTCTGAGCCAAAGCCAGATTGGCGGTGATCAGGCTGCCGCTGCCGAGCGCCCCTTCGACAACCAATACACCCAGAGAAAGGCCGCTGACAATGCGATTGCGATGCGGAAAATTTATTCCATCGGGCCGGGTGCCCGGCGCGAACTCGCTGACGATGAGCCCATGGGCGGCGACTTGTTTCCACAGGTCGGTGTTGGAGGCCGGATAAACAAGGTCAAGACCCGTGCCCAAGACGGCGATGGTACCACCCACTCCGCGCAGGGCGCCCTGATGCGCGGCGCGATCGATGCCCTGGGCAAAGCCCGAAACCACGCAGATCCCGGACGCGCTCAAAAAGGCCGACATGCTCTCCGCCATGTCCACGCCGTAGCGCGACGCGCCCCGTGACCCGACCACGGCCACGCAAGGCCGGGAAAGCAGGGTCAGGTCGCCAAGATAATACAGAAAAAGAGGCGGATCAGGGATCTCGCGCAAGAAATCCGGGTAGGCGCGGTCTCCAAAAAAAACAGCGGGAAAACCGAAACTCTGCGCCCGGCGCTGCTCATCTGCGGCCTTTTCGCGCCAGCCGCCGCGGACGAATTCGGCCTGTACCCGTGCCGAAACCAACCCGCGCGCTGTCCAGAAAGAGGAATCCGAAACGGCGGAAAGGGCATCGCCATAATGCGAAAGCAGACGCTTCCAGGTCCGTGGCCCAAGACCGCTGGTGTGGCGCAAGGCCAGGCTGGCGCTGAATTCATCCACGGGCCAGCGCCACCGTTATGAATTCGCTGCACCCCTGTATCCTGCCGCGCGCCTGGCGGCCAAGGCGGGAAGCCGGGGAATCGGGGTAGCGGACCTCCAGCTGCTGCAGATAGACTCCGGCCTGCTCGTGCTGTCCCTGACGCAGTGCCGAGTAGGCCAATTTCAAGAGCGCGTCCGCGCTTTTGCCATGGCGAGGATGGTCCTGTACGACCTGCGTGAAGTACTTCATGGCGCGGTCATAGCGAGCCTCGGCATACCATGTCTCCCCGGTCCAGTAGAGGGCGTTGGGCAAAAGCCTGTGGCGGGGAAAATTCCGCATGAACGCGGCAAACTGCTCCCGGGCCAGCGCATGGCGGCCATTCTGGTAGCTCTTGAGGGCGCGGGCGTACTCCTGTTCCGGCGATATTTCCGCCGCGGCCTTTTTTTTCAAGGCATCCGCCGATGCAGCGGGTGCCTTTGCCGTGACTGCGCTATCCGGCCTGGAAGTGACCGGCCGTGCTTTGTAACTACCCGACTCTGATTTAGAAATATCCGGCACTGATTTGGAACTGCCCGACTTTGATTTGGAAATATCCGGCACTGGCGCGGCTGTTTTTAGCCCAGCCTTTGCAGCGTGAACGGATTCAGGCAAGGGCGCGGCGGACGGTTCGGCAGCGGAACCGATGGTCGCGTTCGCAGCAACGACAGGAGCGCCGAGGCCTGCGGGAATCTGCGCCGATGCGTGCGCGCCCGTCGCATTCGATGAAACGGCAGCCTCCCGGACCAGGATCACGTTGGACGTGGCCATGCGCACGCTGCGCGTAACCGGCCGGCGCAGGACTGACGCGGAAGGCCTCCCCATGGCGACATTGTCGTCCTGCACGGACGTGAGACTGGGCACCATCCTGGCGGGCGTCTCCACCAGCCGCAAGGCAGGCCAGCCACGGGCAAGATACATGGACGCAGGACCGCTTGCCCAGGAAAGCAGAACGCCGACAAGCATTCCGGTCACGAAGACCAGCGTTGATCTCATGTCACAGTCACCGTTTTCTTCCGCATTACGCATGTGGCATAGGAGAGAACCCGCCAATTTTCAAGGGTGGTACCGCCTTGCCTCTTGCGCTCTTTTGGGGCAGAAAGCCCCCATTCGATCAGTCCGGTCGGTCCTTACTCATACCCCCCATCCGGCGTTGATTGCAAAGGCTGGTGGAGGCAAGCCCACCTGTCTGACAACCTGCGCCTTGGCCGGATGAAACAACCGGACATGTGCATACAAAACCACACCGCGCACGAGGTTCCCATGGCGCTCATAGTACCCATGTGGGCATTTGCCCTGCTTCCCCTGCCCCTGCTCCTGGCCGCCCTTTTCTGGGGCGCTCCGGCCATTGCCCTGGTCAGCGAACTCATCGGGCTCATTTCCGGAAAACCGTTTCCCGCACGCGCGGCCAGACAGATGTCCAGGCTGGCCTTGGGCGGCCATGTTCTCTTCTGGCTAGTGATCGCAGCCTGCGCGGCGCTTCTGTTCTCTCACCCGTTCTGGCAATCCGAATTCGTGACAGGCAACCGTCTGCTGCTGATCGCCGCGCTGGCCCTGCCTTTCTTTGGAAGCATGGCCCTGGGCGGCTACGATCTGGGGTGGAAGTTCGCCAGGGAAAGAAAGGCCATCCACTTTCTGCTTGGATGCGTGGCCAATATTCCGATCAAATACGGCTACTGGGCGCTGGCGGGGTTGGGGCTGCTCTTCTTCCGCGGCGTCGGCCTCGATTCTCCGGCCTTTCTGCCACCTTGGGGATCAGCGCTGTGGCCGCTGATGGCGCTGTGGCTGCCGCTGTCGCTCTGCATGGCGGCTGCCGCTGGCCTGTGCTATCTGCTGCTGCGCCGGGACGCCGATGACTGGGGCCGGGACTATTACCGTTTTGCCGCGCCCTTTCTGGCCAAATGGCATCTGGTCTGCGGCCTCATTGTCCTTGCGGTGATGGTCTGGCTCTATGCGAGCCTCAAAGGGGTCTTCAATCTGCACCTGCCTCAGATCTTTTATGCCGGCCTGGCCAGCGCGGCCTGCCTGGGACTGGCCATGCTCCTCTCGCTTCTCGTCACCGTCAGTGAAAACCCCATGCGCTTCAAGGTTTCGATGATCGGAGCGGCCGTTCTCTCGCTTGTCCATGCGAGCATGCTGCTGGTCGCGATCCTGGAAACCCTAAACCGCTATGTTCCGGGCTGGTCAGTGCCCACTTTCATGCCGGACCTGCTGCGCCTGTTCTGATAAGCCGCATTTTCCTGCGCCGACCCGGTCACACGGCCGGGTCGGTCATCGCTCATGCCGGAGCGGAATCCACTCCCCGGGAACAGACCCGGTTCTTGCCGGTGCGCTTGGCTTCGTAAAGAGCCTCGTCGCTGCGCCTCAAAAGCCCGTCCAGGCTCTCGTCCCCCGAGTATTCCGCCAGGCCGATGCTGACCGTCAGCCGCAAGCGCAGGTCCCCATGCTCGAGAACCGCTTCGGCCAGTGCCTTGCGCACGCGCTCCGCCGCCGTGATTCCAGCTGCGAGTCCCGCCTCGGGAAACAGGACGCAAAACTCCTCGCCTCCAAGACGCCCGACCACGTCCACTGCCCTGCGCAAACCGTTGATGGTTTGAGCCACATGCCGCAAGGCCAGATCCCCGACCCCGTGGCCATGGGTATCGTTAACCTTTTTGAAATCGTCGATGTCGACCATGGCCACGCACAGGCTCTTTCCAAAACGCCTGGAGCGGGTCATCTCCGCACGCACGCACTCCAGAAAATGCCTGCGGTTGGGCAGGCCGGTCAGTTCGTCGGTGTTGGCCAGACGCTCCAGGCGCAGCTCCGCCAGCCGGCGCTCGGTCACGTCGGCCATGGCTCCGTGCAGGCGGAACATGCTGCCGTCCTCCAGCAGGTCAAAACCGCAAACCAGGCTGACGTGTCTTTCCTCGCCCTGAACGGTGCGGATGCGCAGCTCGGTCGTGAATTCATGCCCCGTGGCCTGGGCCGCTTCAAAATTTTCCCGGAAAGCGGGCTCGTCGTCGGGATGGATGTGATGCATGAACAGATTGAAATCCGGATCGACCGCATCCGGAGGATACCCGAGAATACGGCAAAATTCGTCGGACCAGCTCTTCTTTCCGTGCAGGTAGTCCTTTTCAAAGCTGCCGACCTTCGCCAGCCGCTGGGCCTCGGCAAGACGCCGGGCGCTGTTTGCAATCTCATCCTGCATCCGCTTGGCCTCGGTGATGTCCGTGGCCGTGACCACGGCGCCCGAGATGCTGTCGTCTCGTTCGCGGTAGGGATAATACGTCACCGCGTAGCAACGCCTGTCCGCCCATTTCGTATCGAACCAGGCCTCGTACTCCACGGTCTCCCCGGCAAAACAGCGGGTGAGCTTCGGACCGACATGCTTGTCGAAAACGTCCTGCCCCACTATCTCGGCAACCTTGCGCCCTTCGATTTCATCGCGCGC
Organism: Desulfomicrobium baculatum DSM 4028; assembly: GCF_000023225.1. Lineage (NCBI taxonomy): Bacteria > Pseudomonadati > Thermodesulfobacteriota > Desulfovibrionia > Desulfovibrionales > Desulfomicrobiaceae > Desulfomicrobium > Desulfomicrobium baculatum. Next base: position 544,573 of record NC_013173.1, on the reverse strand, counting down.
TTTCCTGTGCACCCTGAGATAACTGTCGTTGACGAGCTGATAGACGAAATCACTGTCGATGATGCTGACCAGAGAAGAGGAGGACGCGATGGCGCGTTCGTAACGGACCAGCGCTGCCTCGGCCAGTTTGCGAGCCGTGATCTGGATATGGGAAACCACGGCACCGTCAATGGAGCCGTGGCTGACAAGCGGCGAGACCGTCATCAGAAACCAGCGTTTTCCCGAAGACGTATGACATGGATATTCCAGGCTGAACTCCGGAATTTCGCCCGAGAGCACGGCCCTTATTCCGGCTGCGGCCTGCTTTGCTTCCTCCACGGCCGAGCCTTGAGCGGAATCACAGACCTCTATGTAATTCTGGCCCTGCAGGCGACACTCGTCGGCCGTTCCGCTTTCAGCCGCGAAACGTTGCCAGCTGCGGTTTGTGTCGACAATGCAGCCATCGCGGTCAATTACCGCCACGTGTTCGCTCAGACTGTCGAAAATCTCGCGCAAAATTTCGAAACGACGTGTCTGATCAAAACAGACATCACCCTCATCGGACAGAAATTCCGTACTCATGGCGGCTCCATTTGGTCATGACGGATGAACGGGGCGCTTGATTCCGCTTCGCATCCATCCCGGCGGAAAGCGGACAGCCGGTTGAATTCCGAGGCAAACGGAAACAGCTTGAACGGTACGCCAAAAAAACAGTCCAGGGAAGCGCGGCGAATCCGGGCACGCAGCCGCGGCCGGTCACGGGCGGGACATATCCAGCTGGTGGGCGTGATTTTTCCAGAGGTTCCACAGGGTGCCCTTGGACCAGTGGCCCTGGCCCGACAGGGTCGGGAACCCCTCGGCCTGAAAGATGTCACAAATCCGGGAAAAAGAGAGATCCTGCTCGCGCAGTTCGCGGATGCGCTCCAGGGCTGCCCGTTTTCCGGCAGAGAGAGGACGGGGAGTGGAGGGATTGGTGCGGCCTTGCACGTCGTTTGGCGCAAAGCCGGCGGTCAATTCGGCGATCATGCCGGTCAGCCGGGCAAGCTGTTCCTGCTGCCCGGCGACCATAGTTTTGAGCGCGGCAAGTTCGTCGCGCACGGCCACGAGCGAAGCCCGGTCACGCTCGGCATGCTTGGCCAGAGCCTCATCCCGGATATCGCGGGCTCGCTTCCTGGCGTCTTCGGCGGTCCGGCTCATCGCGACAGCCCCGGCGCCGGCCGCGCCGGCCGCGTCTGTCGCCAATGCGCATTCACGCGACAAAAACCTGCTGCACAAAAAGCCATGGTGCTCGGCATAAGGCTCCTGTTGGCCCGCTCGCAGGCGGGCAAATCAAATCGCCGGACGCCTCAGGGCTGCGGCGTCCAATGCTGCCCGGCCAGGGCGACCTGAATGAGGCTATCCCGGCCAAGGCGCTGTTTCAGATATTCCTTCAGCAGAACCTTGACCAGTTCCTGCTGGTTCATGTTCTGCAGATACTGGCCGGAGGCCAGCAAATTCTTGAATGACGAGGACAGGGTCCCGGAGCTTTCGATGGCGGCCAGATAGGGCGCCACCATCTGGCGCAGCGTCTCGACGCTGCCTGATTTGAGTTCCCGGTACATGGCGGCCAGTTCCTGCGCCGCAGGCAGACGGGAAGATTCGAGCACGGCCTTGAAATCCGCCGTGAAGCGCTTGATCCCGTTGATGATATGACTCTGCTTGACCATGTTGACCTTGGCCCAGCCCGCGTTGAGCCATTTGAAAGACCCCACGCGAATGGTTCCGGTGGAGGAATCCGACACGAAGACAATGATGGAATAGGCATTGTACATGTAGGAATCGACCCAGCCAAGGCCCGTCTTGTTCAGACCCGTCTCATCGGAATACAGATAATTCCAGTCGGAGTCCTCGCCGACCACGCAACCCTTGCGGCCGATCTCCGAAGGCTCGGTCTGGCATCCCACGGAAACCAGCACGGGCCCGGTCGGGCCTTGAAAAACCGCCACGGCGCGGTCTTGATTATAGGAATAATATCCACCCGTGTTGGCGTCGGGGGTGATGATCTCCCGCTCCGTACCGCGGACCAGAAGCGTCTCCCCGCGGTCGAGAGCTTTGGGCAGCAGCTTGAGGGCGTCCCTGGTGGCCGGGTCCAGCCACTCCTGATCACGTACGGATGAGGGCATGGTCACGTAAACCGGAATTTCCGGATTGTAGACATAATCGACCACGCGGGACAGATCTCCGCGCAGGGTAAAGGCGTAAAAAGCGCCCGAGGCCTTTTCACGGTCCAGCATGGACATGCTGGTCTCCGCCTGGCTGGAGGCGACAAAGGAAATGATCTTCTCCAGCTGATCGGGCGCGATGTCCGAGTTCGAGGAGGGGATGGTCAACAGATATTCAAGGTCTGGGTACAAAGAATCGGGGATGGATTTCAAATCGGTGGCCTGAGCCGCAGCAGCGGTTCCGAAGACAAGCAGACCAAGCAGGCAAATAAAACGCATAAACATGTATATCTTCCGGTTGTATGTTCACCGCCGCAGCGGCATTGTCATGACAGGCACCCCATAATGCCGCGGCACCCGCCTGTGAAGCCCTTTGTCACACACCCGTCATCTATTCAAGATCGAGAATTCCGTCACAACGGGGGGCCTGAACACGCCCTGCACGGTAGACGCGGCACCGGACCATGAGCTAAGAGAGTCGGATATCTCATGAATAACGACCACTCCACGACACCATCGCCCGCACTCTCCGTAAACTCCAGCCCGGAGTTGCTGGACTTAAGCCTGCGCGGAATCATAGACCTGCGCACGACTCCGGAGATCATGGATCGCCTGGCGCAGCTGCCGCTACCCCTTCCCAGGCGTATTCGCGCCGACCTGAGCGGAGTCACGCGCATGGACGATTGCGGGGCGCTCGTGATCCTGCAGCTGCGGCGCATGGCTGAAAAAAACGGCTGCGATCTTAAGATGCATGGAACCCCAGGTCACGTGCAGGAGCTCCTGGATTTTCTGCGTTTGGACGATCCGCCGCAATCGGTCGGCATCAAAAGAGCAAAACCCGATTTCATGACGCGTTTCGGCATCAAGACCCTCGATGTGACGAATCAGGCCGTAACCCATGTGTCCTTCGTGGGCGAGGTCGTCGTGACTCTTTTGTCCCTGCTGCGCCATCCGGACCGGCTGCGCCTGGGCGACACGGTCCTCTACATGCAACGGGTCGGCGTGGACGCCTTGCCCATTGTCGGCCTGATCAGCTTTCTTCTGGGGCTGATCATGGCCTTCATGTCCGCCGTGCAGTTGCAGCAGTTCGGGGCCAACATCTACGTGGCATCCCTGGTGGCGCTGGCCATGGTCCGCGAACTGGGACCGATCATGACCGCCATCCTCGTGGCCGGACGCTCGGGCTCTGCCTTCGCCGCCGAAATCGGAACCATGAAGGTCTCCGAGGAAGTGGACGCCCTGGTGACCATGGGTTTCAAGCCGGCCATGTTCCTGGTGGCGCCCAAGATCATCGCCTCCGTGCTGGTGGTGCCGCTCTTGGCCATGTATTCCAACCTCTTCGCCATCGCCGGAGGCCTGCTCATCGGCGTGACCACGCTGGATCTGACCGTCAACGCGTACATGGCCCAGACCATGAACACGCTGAGCATCTTCGACATCAACTGGGGCCTCTTCAAAAGCGCCATCTTCGCCGTGCTCATCGCCACGGTGGGCTGCTTCAAAGGCTATCAGGTACGGGGCGGAGCGGCCAGCGTGGGCCAGGCGACGACCTCGGCCGTGGTCACGGGCATCTTTCTGGTCATCCTGGTCGATTCGATCCTGGCCGTGATCTTGAGGTACTGGCGGCCATGACCCAAAAAGCAGTCATCTCCGTGCGCGGCCTGACCATGGGATTCGGCGAACTGGTCATCATGGAAAACCTGGACTTCGACATCCACCCCGGTGAAATCTTTGTCATCCTGGGCGGGAGCGGATGCGGCAAATCCACCCTGCTCAAGCATCTGGTCGGGCTGTACACGCCCATGGCCGGAAAAATCACCATCGCCGGAATACCCCTCGAACCCGACAACGAGGACAGCTTCAAACGGATTCTGGCCCGCATCGGCGTCATGTACCAGGGCGGAGCGCTCTTCTCTTCCATGACCCTGGGCGAAAACGTGGCGCTGCCCATCACGGAATATTCAAAGCTCAAGGGAGCGGCCGTGGACGAACTGGTCAGCCTCAAGCTGCGCCAGGTCGGCCTCGAAGGTTTCGAGCACCATCTGCCGGAGGAGCTTTCCGGAGGCATGAAGAAACGCGCGGCCATCGCACGGGCGCTGGCGCTCAATCCGGAGATTCTTTTTCTGGACGAACCCTCGGCGGGCCTGGACCCCATCAGTTCGGCCGAACTCGACGCCCTCATCCTGCGCCTGAACCGCACCCTGGGCACGACCTTTGTCGTCGTCACCCACGAGCTGTCCTCCATTTTCACCATTGCGAAAAGGGTCGTCATGCTCGACAAGGAAAGCAAATCCATCATCGCCGATGGCGATCCGCACGAACTCAAAAACGCAAGCACCCATCCCTTCGTGCGCCAATTCTTCAACAGACAGCCGGAAATGGAGAAATAATGGCTTCCGCTCGTGTCAATTTTTCCGTGGGACTGTTCATGACCGCCGGTCTGGCCCTGGCCACTCTGGCAGTCATCTGGCTCGGGATGACCTCTTTCCTGCGCAAGGGAGAGCTCTTCGTGACCTACTTCGACGAGTCCGTGCAGGGCCTCGGGGTGGACTCTCCGGTCAAGTACCGGGGCGTGCCCGTGGGCCGCGTCCAGGCCATCCGCATCGCCCCTGACTATCACCTCATCGAGGTCGTCATCCTCATCGACGACGAGCATGCCGATGACGAAAACCGTTTCGTGGACAGCGTGGCGGCCATCTCCAACGTCGGCATCACCGGGGCCATGTTCGTGGAAATAGACAAACGAGGACCGCTAGCGCACGATTTTTCCCCCAGGCTGGGCTTCACCCCGGAATATCCGGTCATCGCCTCCAGACCCTCGGACATCAAGAAGCTGTTCCGGGAAATCGACGAGATCGCCATGAAGATCCAGTCCATCGACTTCAAGGGCATCTCGGACCAGGCCATGCTGGCTTTTGCAACCATGAACACGGTCATGACCGAGGCGCAGTTCGGGGCCATCTCCGCCGACATCCGCACCCTGCTGGCCAGCATCAATGCGGCGGCAAATCCGAAGCGTCTGGAATCCATGGCTAAAAACATGGAGCAAACCGTCATCGCTTCGCGCACGCTGATGAACACGGCCGCCGAAGAACTGACCCGCCTCGACACGATCCTGGTTCAATTCCAATCCATGATCGAGGCCAACCGGCCGCATGTGGACACGGCCATGAACGCCTTGGCGTCCACGGCCCTCAAAGCCGACGTGGTCATGACCCAGAGTCACGCCACCGTGTTTCAGATGCAGGGCGCCATCAAGGATCTGGAAGCGCGTATGGCCGCCACCGCCGAGAACCTGGAGCAGACCTCAAGCAACCTGAACACCCTGATCGGCAACGTCAAAGACCAGCCCGCCCAGCTCATTTTCGGACAACCCAAGGCCCCCCGCAAGGTGGAAGAGTAGGAAGCCCATGCCCATCCGTTATCTTGTTCCGTTCATTCTGATCCTGACCCTGGCCGGATGCGGCGCGGCCCGGACCACGGCACCGGACGTGCGCTATTACACCCTTGAATACGAAAGCCCGACGCCGACCGGGCAGCAAGCCAAGGCCGTCATCGCGCTGAACCGTTTCGGCGTGGCCCCGGAGTTCAACACCGGCAAGATCGTCTACCGGGATCTGTCTTTTGGCCGGCAGGAATACGCCTATCACCAATGGCGCTCTGCACCGCAGGCCCTGGTGGCCGATTATCTGCGCCGCGACCTGCAGCAAAGCGGCCTCTTTCTGGCCGTGAACCAGCCCGGATCATCGCTGTCCGCCACGCATCAGCTGGAGGGCATGGTCGAGGAGTGGATGGAGGTGGACGGCGAGGACCGCTGGCTGGCCACCGCCAGCCTGACCATCACCCTGATCGACCTGCGCGCCCGCGCCATACCGGAGCAGGTGCTCTTCCAACGCACCTACCGCGGTTCCGAGCCCGCCGCCAAAAAAAATCCCGGCTCAGTGGTCGAAGCCATGAGCCGGGTCATGCGCACGCTGTCGGGACGGATCATCGCCGACGTGCATGCCGCTGTTATCGCGGGGAAAGAGTGAATGGTGAACGGTGAGTGGTGAATGGCAAAATCAAAGAGAGCTCGCAGCCATCCAATCGCCTCCACTCATCACCATTCACTATTCACCAATCACTACTCACCACTCCCCTTCAAGGTTTGCCCGGCGTGGTCCGGCCGTTGCTGACCTTGATGATATCCCAGGCCTCCTCGGCCGTGCTCACATACTGAAAGAGGTTCAGATCTTCGGCGTTGATGGTCCCTTCCTCGACCAGGGCCTCGAAATTCACGACCTTGTGCCAGAACCTGCGGCCAAAGAGCAGCACCGGGATGGGTTTGACCTTGCGGGTCTGGATCAGGGTCAGGGCCTCGAAGAGCTCGTCCATGGTCCCGAAGCCGCCGGGGAAGGCCACCAGAGCCTTGGCCCGCATCAAGAGATGCATCTTGCGGATGGCGAAGTAGTGGAACTGGAAGCTCAGCTCCGGGGTGATGTAGGGGTTGGGCTCCTGCTCGAAGGGGAGCACGATGTTCATGCCGATGCTCTTGGCCCCCACGTCATGCGCGCCACGATTGGCCGCGCCCATGATCCCGAAGCCGCCGCCGGTGATGACCACATGCTTGCACGTATCCACATTCTCGGAAATGAGCCGCCCGAGCTTGCGCGCCTCTTCGTAGTAGCGGCTGTTAGCCACGGCCGTGCGGGCCTTGGTCAGTTCCTGCTGCAGCAGGTAATCATCGGGATTTTTCTTGAGCCCCTCCAGCACCTTTTCCAGACGGACGGCGGCCGTCTCCGCATCCATGGTCCGGGCACTGCCGTAGATGACGATGGTTGATTCGATCTGCTGTTCCTGCAGGGCCAGCTCGGGCTTCAACAGCTCAAGCTGCAAACGCACGGGCCGAAGCTCCTCGCGCAGCAAAAAATCCTGGTCCTGAAAAGCCAGGCGATAGGATTCCGACTGGCACTGGGGAGTATCCACATGCCGCTTGGCGGCCTGGGCATCCTCGTTGGCCGAGGGAAAAACACCGAAACGACGGATTCGCTTGTTGACCATGAATTTTCCTTATGAGCGGGCCAGGGCCACGCATTTGATTTCAACGATCCCGCCCAAAGGCAGGGCCGAAACCTGCACCGCGGCGCGGGCCGGCCGGTGTCCGGCCATGAATTCGTCATAAATGCCGTTAAACAGCTTGAAATTGGCCAGATCGGTCACGAACACGTCCACGCTGACGATATCCGTCGTGGAACATCCGGCCTCGGCCAGGATGGCGCCCATGTTGGACAGGGCCTGCCGCGCCTGGGCCTCGAAATCCGCACCCGCGAACTGGCCGGTGGCGGGAACCATTCCAAGCTGACCGCTGACATACACAAAGCCCCCGGCACGCACGGCCTGGGAATAGGGGCCCACGGCGGCCGGGGCCTTGTCCGTGGCGATGAAATCGAGTTTCTGCATACACCCTCCATAAAAGAACGGCCCTTGCAGGCCGTTCCATCAAACCGCATTGTGAATGAAGATCGTTAGTCCAGAACCTTTTCAAGCCAGTCCAGAGCCGCCGCGACCGTAGGAAATCCGATGGTGCTGGTCAAGAGAATGACGGCGTGCCTGATTTCCTCCGCCGTGGCCCCGGCCTGAAGCGCCCGCCGGGCATGGCTGCGTACCGCGCCTTCGGAACGCAAGGCGGCGGAAGCGCCGAGCTGCACAAGGTGCATCTCCTTTTCGCTCAAGGGTCCGGCTTCCTGCGCGGCCTTGCCCAGAGCCTCGGCGGCGGCGATGAGTTCCGGATACATTTCCTGCAATTTCTGATAGTGTTTCGGTTTGCCCGTGCTCATGATTTTCCTCCGGAAATAAAGGTGGACCGCGTCCTTGATTGACGCGGCCGTGAAACGATCATAGGGGCATTTGGACTCGAAAAACAAGGAGTTTTCCCATGAAAGTCGCCATCCCCACTGTTGGAACCCGCGTGGACGAACATTTCGGCCATGCCCGTACCTTCACCATTTTCGCCTTGAACGACGCAAATGAAGTCATTGAAGAGGAAACCTTTTTCCCGCCCTCGGGTTGCGGCTGCAAATCCACCGTGGGCGTGACCATGCAGGCCAAGGGCGTATCCATCATGCTCGCCGGCAATATCGGCCAGGGCGCCATCAATAAAATGGCCGAGCATGGCATCACGGTCATTCGCGGCTGCGAAGGCGAAATCCGCGACGTGCTGACCCGCTGGACCAACGGCGAAATCAAGGACCAGAACATTCTCTGCAATCACGAAGGCTGCACACACTAGGAGACCAACCATGGACTGCCCCTGCCGTTCTGGACGCGAATTCGAAGAATGCTGCGCCCCCATTATCGCCGGAGAAATCCCCGCGCCCAGCCCCGAAGCCTTGATGCGCTCGCGCTACACCGCTTTTTGCCGCGACGAGATGGACTATCTCCAGAACTCCCTGGTCGAAGAAAACCGCGCGGAGTTCAAGGCCGAGGACGTACGTCGCTGGAACAAGGACACGGATTGGCTGAATCTGGAAATCCTGGAGACCGCCACGGACGGGGACACGGGCATGGTCCTTTTCCGGGTGAGCTTTCGGCACAAAGGTGGCACGCAGAGCCTGACCGAGCGCAGCCGCTTTGTGCGCCGCGATGGCCGCTGGTACTACCTCGAAGGCGAATACGAGACCGAGACGGTCCGCCATGAGAGCCCCAAGGTCGGCCGCAACGACCCCTGCCCGTGCGGAAGCGGCAAGAAATTCAAGAAGTGCTGCGGCTGAAAGGCCGCCTCAAAAACGGCGACCTGCTACGTCAGCGAAAAAAAACAGACCGCTGATGTATGCGCATGACTGCGCGGCCTGTTTTTTTTCGCTTCCTTGCATCTCACCATTTTTGAACGGCCTTTGAATTTGTGATCATTCAACAGGCGGCGAGAACCTAATGACCGCGATTTTTTCCATCATCCTTGTTTTCGCCGTCATGCTGACGGGCATCCGCCTCAAGCTGGGGCTGGGCCTGTCCATCCTGACGGGCAGCCTCGTGCTGGCGCTGCTCTTCGGTCTTTCGCCCCTGGCCTGGCTGGGTGCCATTCCCGATGCGCTCCTGACCGAAGAGACCTTTGTGCTCTGCGCCATCATCGCCGTCATCCTGGCCTTCAGCGCCCTGTATTCGGCTTCCGGCCAGTCGGAGCGGTTCATGCGCGCCATTCGCGCCCAAATTCGCTCCCGCTCGCTGCTGCTGGTCTTTTTTCCGGCGCTGATCGGCCTCTTGCCCATGCCCGGCGGGGCCATCTTCTCCGCGCCCATGGTCGAAAAGGCGGCCTCGGAGCTGGCCATTCCCCAAAGGGACCAGGCCCTCATCAACTACTGGTTCCGGCACATCTGGGAGCTGGCCTGGCCCCTGTATCCGGGCCTGATCCTGGCCTCATCCCTGGCGCACATCCCGGTGACCGGAATCGTCGCACTGTTGTGGGCGGGGCCGCTGGTGGCCATCGCCCTGGGCTGGCTTCTGATCCTGCGCCCGGCTCTGAAAAACGCGCCCCGGTTGCCCGCCATCGCGGCCAAGTCCCGTTGCGCTCAGGACTGGCTCGGCGGACTGCCGCTTTTCACGGCCATCGCCGGGTCCATCGGCGGCGAATGGCTCTGCGCCGTGCTCTGGCCGGGCAGGCCCATGGAATACGGGGTCATCGCGGCTCTGATCCTGGCCTCCGGGGTCAGCCTGTTCATGGCCCAAGCCAAATGGACGGCGGTGCTGCGGGAGGCGGGCAAGGACAACACCCTGGCTCTTCTGGCCGTGGTCGGCGCGATCTTCATCTTCAAGGAAATCCTGGACCAGGGCCACGTCGTCGATGTCCTGGCGCAGACCCTCGGCGGAGGCAGCGCGATCTACGTCATGGCCATCGTCCTGCCCTTTCTGGTGGGCTTTGTGGCCGGTCTGACCATCGCCTTTGTGGGCGCGACCTTCCCGCTGCTCTTCGGACTGGCCCATTCCTCAGGCCAGCCCCATCTCATCCCGGTGATCCTGAGCCTCGGAATGTACTCCGGATACGCGGGCATCATGTCCTCGCCCATGCACATCTGCTACCTGATGACCTGCAACTACTTCCACCAGGATCCGGGCAAGCTCCTGCCGCGCATCCTCGTGCCCGGCCTGCTGCTCATCCCGGCGGGCGTGGCCGTGACCTTCCTCATGGTTCCGCGCTAGCGAGGGACCAAAACTCCTGGCGCATCTGAAATACGAAGGCGCCACGCCTTGACTTCCGGTCCGAATATGGCACTCTTTACAGACCGGAGGAATCCAGCATGAACATCACCAGCGACATCAAGCCCGTGACCTATCTGAAGTCTCGGGCGGCCGAGCTGCTCAATCAAATCAATGAGACGCATCGGCCCGTGATCATAACCCAAAATGGCGAACCGCGAGCCGTATTGCAGGACCCGAAGAGTTACGAAAACATGCGCAACGCCATCGGCCTGCTGAAACTCATCTCAGCCGGTGAAACCGATGTCAGGGAAGGACGCGTGGTGGGGCACGACGATGTTTTCGACACGCTTGAAGACGACTTGAAGGCAGCCATGAAATGAGCAGGACGCATCACGTCGTCTGGGCCGCCGTGGCCCGCAACGATCTCAAGCAGATCATCGACCATATCGCCCAGGACAGCCCAGACGATGCGCAGCACATTCTTCACAAGATCAGACAGCGGACAGCGGAACTCCACGCCATGCCGGATCAAGGCAGGATCGTTCCGGAATTGAAAGAACAGGGCATACAGACGTACCGCGAGCTCATCGTCGCCCCGTGGAGAATCGTCTACAGGGTCACGGACACAACGGTTTTTGTTTTGTCCGTCATCGATTCGAGGCGTAGTGTCGAAGACATCCTGCTCGACAGACTCATCAAATGACGTAGCACGACACCAACTTGCCTTGAGTGCTCCGTCCCTCAATCACTGCCCGTGCGAATACCCTGCGCGCACTCCCCCGCCGTCATTTCCGGCCTCTCGTACCCTTCACCCGCAAAAATCACGTCCGCACCCAGAAACTTCTCATAGTCCACGCCCCAGGCCCGCATCTGCAGGAGCAGCGGAATGAGGCTTCGGCCCATTTCCGTCAGGGAGTACTCGACGCGGGGCGGCACTTCGCGGTACACTTCGCGGTGTATCAGCCCGTCGGCCTCCAGCTCACGCAGTTGCCGAGTCAGCATGCGCTCGGTCACATCGTGCATGCCGCGCCGGAGTTCCCCGAAACGCACGGCTTCGGCCAGGGACAGGTGGTAAAGGATGATGGGCTTCCACTTTCCGCCGATGACCGCCAGGGTCAGCTCGAAATAGCAGCGGTAGCGTTTGCCGGAGATTTCCTTGATTTTGCAGGGCCGAGGCTGATTTTCGTCCATTACTATACTCCATGTGTGTACCGTACATTATAGACAGTACTTTTCAAAATCGCAGACATGTGCTCTATCCGGACCTGCAACACGCAGTCAATCCCAACAAAGGAGAGAAAAATATGTACGTAGTCGCAGTCAACGGCAGCCCGCGCAAGGGCGGCAACACGGAAATCCTCTTGAACCACGCCCTCGAACCCCTGAAAAAGGCGGGCTGGGAAACGGAACTGGTGCAGGTCGGCGGACAGAACATCCGGGGCTGTCAGGCCTGCTACAAATGCTTCGTGCGCAAGGACGGACAATGCTCCATGAAAAAAGACGTCTTCAACGAGATCATGGAAAAACTCCTGCGCGCCGACGCCCTCATATTCGGCTCGCCGACCTACTTCGCCGATGTCTCCGCTGAACTCAAAGCCCTGATGGACCGCGCGGGCCTCGTGGCCCTGGCCAACGACCGCGCCTTCAAGGGCAAGATCGGGGCGGCCGTGGTGGCCGTGCGGCGCGGCGGAGCGACCCACGTCTATGACAGCATCAACCACATGTTCCTCATGAACCAGATGCTCATCCCCGGTTCCGTGTACTGGAACATGGGCTACGGCCGGGACAAGGGCGAGGTCGAGGGCGATGCCGAAGGGCTTGGCAACATGAAGAATCTGGGGCAGACCATCGCCTGGCTGGGGGCGGCGATCAAACCGCATCTGGACAGCTTTCCGGCTCTTGAAACCGTGAGCGAGTAAGAGAGACAAATATGATCGACTTTCACATAGACAAGGACAAGTGCATCCAGTGCGGCGAATGCGCGGCCGACTGTCCGGCCGGCATCATCGAGATGCGGGAGTTCCCCGAAATCACCGATGAAGGGCGCTGCTACCGCTGTCAGCACTGCTACACCGTCTGCCCGACAGGGGCCGTGTCCATCCTGGGACTGACGCCCGAAGAGAGCGAACCGGCGAAAGACCTGCCGTCCCCGGCGCAGATGACCGACCTGATCAAATGGCGTCGCTCCGTGCGGCGCTACAAGGATGATAACGTTCCCAAGGACCTCATCGACGAACTCGTCAACACCACCTGCCACGCGCCGACCGGGGTCAACGCCCAGGGCGTCGTGTTCACGGTGGTCCGGGACAAGGCGTTTATGGACACCTTGCGCCGCGAAACGCTGGACCGCCTCGGAGCACTGGCCGACGCCGGAAAGCTGCCGGAAGGGCTCATCTCCCAATACCTGGGCTTCGCCGTCCAGGCCTGGCGGACGGACGGCCGCGACGTCATCTTCCGGGGCGCGCCGCACATGCTGCTGACAAGCACGCCGCCCGGCGTGCCCTGTGCGGTGCAGGACGCGCACATCGCCCTGACCACCTTCGAACTCCTGGCCAGCTCCCATGGCCTCGGCACCCTCTGGGACGGCATGTTCATGATGGCCCTGGCCGTCTGTCCGCAGCTTCGGGAAACCCTGCGCATCCCGGCCGATCACGCCATCGGTTACGCGCTGCTCTTCGGCAGGCCGGACGTCCAGTACCACCGCCCCGTCAAAAGGGGCCCGGCCAAGGTCAATATCCTCGAATAGAAAAAGGGCCGGGACGCTTGATACGCGTTCCGGCCCATCCCGTTTCGCCCCGGAGGAATTTTCCCCATGGACTCGACCGGCATCACCCTGGCCATCCTCTCGGCCCTGTTCATGGGCACCATCGGCGTCTTCTCCAGAATCACCGGACTGCCCGCCGAAACGATCACCTTTTTCCGCCTCCTGCTCGGAGCCGGATTCCTGGCCATTTTTCTCCTGGCCACCCGTCAGGCCGTAGCGCTCAGGCGCTGGCCGACCTGGCCCGTGATCATCAACGGCGCACTCCTGGCCGGATTCATCATCTTCTACGTGCAGGCCATGAACCTGACCTCCATGGCCAACGCCATCATGCTCGTCTATCTGGCCCCGGTGGCAGCCTCGATCTTTGCGCATTGTTTCATGGGGGAACGGCTGAATTTCGCGGGCTGGATTCTCATCGGCTTGGCCATGCTCGGCTTCGCGGCCATGATGGAATTCAGGCTCGATTTCGCGGACGGCTCGAACCATGCGGCGGGCCTCGGCCTGGCAGCCCTGGCCATGCTCTGCTACGCGGGCTTCATCCTCATGAACCGCCGCATCCGACCCCACGTTCCGGTCATGACCCGCGCCTTTTATCAACTCCTGACCGGGGCCCTGGTCATGCTGCCCTTCTTCCTGCACTCCCGGCCCGAAATCACCGCCGTGAACGGGCTCTGGCTCCTGGCCACGGGCCTGATCCCCGGCTTTCTGGCCATCACCTTCGCCGTTGTGGCCCTCAGCCGTCTGCCCGCCGCAACCTTCGGCACCCTGGCCTATTTCGAACCCCTGGCCGTGGTCTTCTTCGGCTGGTCCCTGTTCGGTGAAAACCTGTCCGTCCTGCAACTGGCAGGCTGCGCCACCATCATGGCCAGCGGCTGCGCCAAAGCCCTGCTCGTATCCCGCACAGCCACGCCCTGACCACCCCCCCACACTTCCGCTGCACGTCACGCAAACAAAACGCTCGAAGTTTTTAGGCAGGCCATGCCTACGCAATCTAGGACTACCATACACTCAAATACGTATGACAAAAGAAGGACTTGCCGTTGCCGCAACTTTTCTTGTAGCGGAATTGCGAAAAGAAATCGCGGGATCGGAGCAAGGTGAGTTTTAAGCTGACTACTCTTCCATGTGCCTGCCGCTGGAAATTGCGAATTTGAATAAAAGGACGGACACTGGCGCAAGCGGCGCGAAGAAAAGCCAAAGCGAGACTTGATTCTTTTTGCCCTTTTTAGGCACCTTTTGGAGACGACAGTGACTGAACCCAAATTTCCTGGCGGATCGAAATCAATGGTTACCCGTGCCGGCGAGCGCATTCGACAAGGCACCGCAACCGACGATGATTTGCATGTAATTGAGGAGTGGCGAGCAGCCCATCGCGGAGTTCTGAATACATTTCAAGCGATTCTTCGGAATCGAACACGGGGAACAAAAGTATCGGTCGCGCAAAGACATAAGCGGAAGACCACGATTTTCGATAAGTTATCTCGGTTACCAGGCATGAAACTAGCGAGAATGGATGATGTTGCCGGGTGTCGACTGATCTTTCGCTCAATCAAAGACCTTCATGCATTCCGGTCAAAGTTTCACAAAGCTCGATTCAACCACAAGCTTCGCAACGTGCCAGATAAGTACGATTACCTAAAGCAACCGAAAAAAACTGGATATCGTGGTATTCATGACGTATATGAATACGACGTCAACTCCGACGCGGGGAAGGCTCTTGCTGGTCTCTACATCGAGATTCAGTACCGCACGTTGGTTCAACACGCTTGGGCCACTGCCGTTGAGGTTATAGGATTCATCACTCAGAGTCAGCCTAAATTCCAACGTGGTGACACTCGCTACGAGCGGGCAATGGCTCTAGCCAGCGAGTTGCTTGCCCGTGCTCACGAACAACAAACCGGCCCGTTTCCAAGTGCATCAGATCAAGAAGTTCTGGATGAATTCTTGTCACTCGATAGCGAACTTCACCTCATGCAGACACTCAGAGGGCTCAATAGCGCGAAGGGCGATGTCTCTGACAAACGAAATTCAATTCTCATCTTCTCGAAAGAAGGTGAACTAGAAGTTCGCAATTTTCGGGATGCAACTGACGCACTTCGAGCTCTATTCGAACTTGAAAAGAATATGCCTGACAGGGATATCGTATTGGTTCGTGCTGATACGAGCGAGGAGGTCCGTTTGGCATTCCGAAACTACTTCACTGATGCAAGGGAGTTCGTAAGGCTCGTCGATGCTGCATGCACAAAAATGAGTGGTCGGAAAGTTATGCAGTCCCACCAACGCAAAGTACGTCGAAGTTGATGCCCAATTCATCATTCCACCAGACTTTGGGAAAAGGGGTCTCGCTTTGACTCATCAGTGACTCAGGAAACCAAGGGATTTTCTGGCTGTGGACTGGATTCTGGAGCAGTTCGGTGCTGATCGCGTCCAGGCCCGGAAAGAGTACCGTCTCTTTGTCAAGGCAGGCCTTGATGCGGAATCGCCCTGGAATGACCTCAAAGGACAGTGCCTGCTCGGAGACGACACGTTTCTGGAGAAGCTCTTTCCCTTGCTCAAGGACAAAAGCGCCTTGAAGGAAATTCCTCGTGTGCAACGCTTTGCCGACCGGCCTGCCCTGGAAGATATTCTACATGGCATAGAAGACCGGACTCAGCGTGACGCGGGCATCTTCAAGGCTTGCCAGGAGTATGGATATACCCAGGCCCAAATTGCCGCCGCCACGGGGCTGCACTATTCAACGGTGAGTAAAATCATCAAGAAACTTGGGTAATTCAAGATTCAAGACCCTTTTCAAAGCTCGGGCAGTTCCACAAAGGTGGGAAGCATTTCCAGCCCCTTGTCCCAATTGGCTTTACGTGAAGCGAAGATATGCGCTGTGGGCGGAATTGGCGCGTCGCAGTCCAGACTGCCCGCTGGAAGAACCAGCAGCGCCCCGTCCATTTGGATGTTCGGCAGAGCGGAGCCGCATTCGGCACAGAAACTCTTTATATGTCCGGTATTGTTATAATTAAATGTTTTGACCAAGTTCTCGCCCGATAACCAGCGTAGGGTCGCCGTGGACGAAAACAGGTTAGCCGCGTGTGCCGATCCGGTATCCTTGCGGCACCGTTCGCAATGGCACAAATAGAAACTCTCGAATTCGCCCTCGACCTTGAAGGCGACCTTGCCGCACAGGCACGATCCCGCATAATTCACGCTTACACCTCCACGTCTCGCGTTGTTTGTTGAACGGCGGTGCTGAAACCGTCGCGCAAACATGCGCAGTATATGAATTACGCGCCTATTTGCAACGCCAATTTCTGACAGGAGTTTCGAAAATCTACATGGCATGGAAGACCGGACTCAGAGTGACGCAGCCATCTTCAAGGCTTGCCAGGAGTATGGATATAGCCAGGCGCAAATAGCAGCTACCACAGGACTGCACTATTCAACGGTGAGTAAAATCATCAAGAAAATTGGGTAATTCAAGATTCAAGATCTGATAACCATACAAAAGGACACCTCCGAAAATAGCAGGTGACCGATTCCTCTGCTATATAGGAGTTGGCAAACACTCGTATCGGAGGTGTCCAATGGCTATATACGCAGGAATCGATTTGCATTCAAATTCAAATTTCTTGTCTGTGGTCGATAGTGCAGGAAAGATCATTGAAAAACGAAAACTTGCTAACGATGTCCAGGCAATTTTGCATCCGCTTGCTGCCTATCGAGAGCAGGTCCAAGGAATTGCTATCGAGTCGACTTTTAACTGGTATTGGATCGTCGATGCTTTGATGGACGAAGGGTATCGGGTGCATTTGGCCAATCCGGCGGCCATCCAGAAGTATTCTGGGCTCAAGCACAGCGACGACGCCAGTGATGCGGCTTGGCTGGCCGAGATGCTTCGCCTCGGCGTCCTGCCTGAAGGGTACATCTATCCCAAAGCGGAACGCCCGATCCGAGATTTATTGCGTAAACGCGGCCACTTGGTACGTTTAAGAACTTCATTGATCACCAGTTTGAAAGGTATTGTCTCCAGAAACAACGGGCATTCGATTTCGGTGAACAAGATCAAACAGCTTAAGACAAATCACGTAGCACCACTTTGCGTCGCCAATGAGGATCTGGCGCTTTGCGGAGAAGTCAGCAAAGACACCATCGACTACCTGGGGCGGCAGATAAAGAAGATCGAGAAGCAGGCCGAGGAGAGAATCGAACTGCGTCCGACGTACAAGGCCCTGCTTTCCATGCCAGGAGTAGGCGTGATTCTCGGTCTGACGATCATGTTGGAAACCGGTCCAATTGATCGTTTCCCCAAGGCGGGCAATTTTAGCTCATATTGCCGGAAAGTGCCGTCCACTTGGATTAGCAACGGTAAGCGTAAGGGGCGAGGCAACACCAAGAACGGAAACAAGTACTTGGCGTGGGCTTTCTCAGAGGTCGCAGAACTCGCAAGGCGTTACGACGACGCAAGCCGTTCATGGTATGACCGCAAGATGGCCAGAAGCAACAGAATGGTCGCACATAGCGCCTTGGCCCACAAACTTGCGCGGGCCGCGTATTTCATCATGCGGGAGGGCGTGAACTTTGATCACGAGAAATGTTTTGCATAAATTTGGAGGCGGTGGGGAACCAGCATTAGGGTTGGAATAACCACCAGATCTGATTGGTAGCCATCGCTTCCAGCTTTTCGGATGACTTTGTTTCGCCGACCACGACATGAGCCAGCAACGGGTTGGTTCACAACCATGAGATCTGTAAAAACACTTTGGACATGGCGTGGGATCGAAGATTATCTGGCCGTCGCAAGACGGTGGGGCTGCTCCGGCAGCCTAGATCCTGATGGGTGACTGGTGCGGCGAAATACGCTGACATCGCAAAGCTGATATTTCGAGAAAGGCAAAAACAAAGAAATTCGAGGTATTATCAAGTAGTTTTGTCCGAGGCGAGAAAACCTAATTTTCTGGCCCGCTGGAGCACTTTCTCTTGACCTCGGTCCTTTTGATGGGTGACCCTTTCTTGGTGTGACCCCTTTCTTGGTGACCCCTTTCTTGGTGTGACCCCTTTCTTGGTGCTTTTCTTGGTGTGATGCGTGCCCCCCTTTCTTGCACAACTCCCATGATGACCTGACCACTCTCCCATCCTGCTTCAGACCGCGAAGCAGAGTTGCTTTTGCGCTACTCAATGTTCTTGCCTGGGTTGCGGTCATGCCTCGGTGAGCTGTCATCCAGTTTCCCGCAACAATCAATT
The DNA here is from genome assembly GCF_000023225.1 of Desulfomicrobium baculatum DSM 4028. NCBI lineage: Bacteria > Pseudomonadati > Thermodesulfobacteriota > Desulfovibrionia > Desulfovibrionales > Desulfomicrobiaceae > Desulfomicrobium > Desulfomicrobium baculatum. The sequence goes on along the minus strand of NC_013173.1, from coordinate 526,228 downwards.
TTCCAAATACTTTCAGGCAGTCAGACCTTTTTTTACCAAGCCACCCGACACATGGCACCGCATTTGCTTTGCTTGCACCAAAGAGGCGCGGCCCGGAAACCACCTGCCGACGCCAAAGCACCCGACAACCATGAAATGGAGTATCCATGTCCAAAATAGGCATCATCCGTTGCGAAAAAAATGAAACCAAATGTCCTCTGACCTCCTGTTTCAAGGCGCTCTCCTCCGCTGCGGAAGGTTTCGCGGGCTGCGAGGTGCCGGAAATCGCGGGCGTTTTCACCTGTCGATGTCCGGGAGAAAACGTGGCAGACATGGCCCGGATACTCAAAAGCAAGGGAGCCGAGCGCGTCCACTTCTGCACCTGCCTGTTCTCGCACAAGGAGAAGGACGGATGGGCTCTGGGCACCGGCTTTTGCGCGGATGTGGACCGGCTCGTCCGCCAGGCCGCCGATGCGGCGGGAATCCCCTGCGTCAAGGGCACTGCGCACCTGCCGCATGGATATGTTCCGGAAGTGGTTGAATAAACACAGTAGGGGTTTTTCATGGGCGACGATCTGGACCGCATCATTGAGGCCATGCAGAATACGATAAATGAAGACACGCGCGCGGCCTGGGGCGAGGAAGCCTACCAGCGCTGGGTCAACCCGCCCAACATGGGCCCCCTGCCCGACGCCGACGGCACGGCGGAACTCAAGGGCACCTGCGGCGACAGCATGGCCATCTCGCTCAAATTCGACGGCGACCGGGTCGGCGCGGCATCCTTTGAAACGGACGGCTGCGGCCCCAGCGTGGTCTGCGGCTCCCTGGCGGCGGAAATGGCAATAGGCAAGACGGCCGAAGAGCTTTTCGACATCACGGGTGAAATGGTCCTGGCCAAGGCCGGTCAGATCCCGGAGGACCATCATCACTGCGCGTTTCTGGCCGTCTCCACGCTACACGAGGCTTTAAGCAGATACATGCGTCTGGCCCTTGAAAAGAATTGACGGAAAATTTTCATACAACTGGTCCCGCGAAAGGCGGGAAGGAGGTATTATGCCAGCTGGTAACGGAACGGGACCCATGGGCATGGGCTCCATGACAGGACGCGGCGCCGGATATTGCTCCGGTTCCGGGACGCCGGGTTACGCGAATGGCGGAGGATTCGGCGGCGGTGGATTCGGATTCGGCGGCGGCAGAGGCCGCAGAAACCGCTTTTTTGCGGCAGCGCCGCAGGGCCGCTTCGCGCGGCAGGGAGCCGTTGACCCGGCCATGGAGCAACAGGCGCTGAAAAATCAGGCCGAGGCCCTGCAATCGCAACTGGAAGCCATCCAGAAACGTTTGGCGGAAATCAAATAGCCGGAATACCCGGCACGCAAAGAGAATGGCCGCGCCCCTCAAGGGGGTTGCGGCCATTCTTTGTCATATGCTCATGGAAGCGACCATCACGTCGTCAGACCCCAGACCGCATGCACCGGATCCGAATGCTGGATCATGGGATAGTAGCGGTCCCTTGCGTCCATGGGTCTGGGCCAGCCGCGCTCCGACAATGTGGACAAATCCTTGAAAAGCCCGCTCTCTCGGAAATATTCCGTGACCAGCCCGGCCCGCTCGAACTCGTGCAGTTCGGTCCAGATGCGCACGGCCTGATCCGGAAACCAGCGGTGCGAAAAGACCATGACGCACAACCCGCCGGGTTCCAGCACCCGCGCGATCTCGCGGAAAACATCCAGAGGCCGGGTCAGGTATTCCACGGACAGGCTGCAGATCACGGCGTCGAAAGCGCGGTCCGCGAAAGGCAGCGCCGGTTCGGCGTTCAGATCATGCACCACATGGGACGACAGAGCAGGATTCTCGCTCATCTCCTCCGCGTTCATACCCAGGCCCGTGGCCGTGACGCCGTCCGGAAGATGCGACTGCCAGCCGGCCATGAGGTCCAGTACCCGTTTCCTGCCGGGCAATAGGCGTGCATAGACTTTGGCGATGTTCTCACGCGCCTGGCTGTCCACATGGGCGACCTTGCGCGGAGTGGCGTAAAACGCGGCGTCGTTCACCCCAAGCGGCTTGTCCAGGGGTGCGCCCAGTCCAAAATCCGTGCCCTTCCTGTCCCTGCGCTTGAGCCCCGGCCCATCGGCCAGGGCACAGATCCAGTCCTGACATTGCCCTCCAAACTCCGCCGTCTTGGGCCAGACCGCGAGCGGATCAATCTCGAGCCTGGACTCAAGATCGGCCATGGGATGATTGAGATCAACGGTCAGCGTCTCCTCGTCCATGTTGATGACGCGAAAGGGCTGAATGTTTTGCGGGTAGATGCCGGGCACTCCGCGCAGCATTCCCTGAGGGTAAAAACGCCCCTGAATCGGGACAATGACGGGCTGACCGGCCGCAACCTTGAAGGCCTTGCGCGTCACGGTCATGACTTTTCGCATGTCGCGCACCGGCACATGCGCGCCGGGCTCAAGGTCGATCTGGCGGGACTCTCCCGCCTTCATCCCCAGAATCTCCTTCTCAAGCCCGGCAGGAAAAACATCCCGCCACAGGTTCACGTTCTGGGCATAAAAACTATCTTCGTGGCGCACCCCATGCTCTTCCCATTGCAGGCGGAACAGGATGTTGGCCAGGGTATCGGTGGAAATGGCGGTCATGACTGCCTCCGGTGTAAATGAAAAAAAAGAACAATTCTTGATAAGATGAAGGGTGAGACAGTCAAGGTGGAAGCGGTTGCGCCATGCCCATAAAACAAGAAAGCGCCCCGAACGGAGCGCCTTGGTTGCGTATTTACGTCAATTCCTATTAGATGATCTCGATGCAGTCGTCCGGACAGTAGGCCACGACCTTGCGGGCCAGGTCTTCCTCGCAGGGATTTTGCAGAATCATGGCCACATGCGCGGCCTCGTCATAGGCAAAATACTCCGGGGCCAGCTCCACGCAGGCCAAACATCCGGAGCAGCAGGGCTGATTCAGGGCCACTTCGACCATGTTCATTTGAGGCCTCCCAGATATTTTTCAAGCCGGCGCATGCCCTCTTCGATCTTCTCGATGGAGTTGGCGTAGGAGAAACGGATGTAGCCCTCCCCTCCCGGCCCGAAATCCACGCCCGGCGCCACGCCGACTCCGGCCTTCTCCAGCAGATCGAAGGTGAACTGCATGGAATCATTCGTGTATTTCCTGGCGTTGGCGAACACGTAGAAGGCGCCCGTGGGCTCGACCGTGATGCCGAAGCCAAGCTCGCGCAGCCTGCCGATCATGTGCTTGCGGCGCTGGTCGTAGATGGCTTTCATGCGCTCGACATCCGGACCGGCCTGGGTCAGGGCGGCCACCCCGGCCCACTGGGCAATGGAGCTGGTGCACAGGAAAAAGTTCTGCTGCATGGTCTGCAGGCGCTTCATGTACCCCTTGGGCGCGATGACATAGCCGAGCCGCCAGCCGGTCATGGCGTAGAGCTTGGAGAACCCGTTGAAGACAAAGCAGTTGTCCGTGAATTCAAGGGCGGTGCGCTCCTCTCCCTCATAGACAAGCCCGTGGTAGATCTCATCGGAGAAGAGCGGCACGCCCAGTTCGGCCAGGCCGCAGTAGACCTCGGGGCTGACCAGGGTGCCCGTGGGGTTGGAAGGCGAATTGACCAGGATGCCGCGCACGTCCTCGCCCATGCGCTCCTTGACCTGGTCCACGCGGAACTGGAATCCGTCCTCCTCGCGCACGGGCACGAAATCTGCCACCGCGCCGGTGAAGCGGATGAAATTGGGATAACAGGCATAGCTCGGGTCCGACAGCAGCACCCGGTCGCCGGGCTGGAGCAAAAGAGAAAAAACCATCAGCATGGATGGCGAGGTGCCCGCAGTGACAAGCACCTGATCCGGATGGACCTCCACCCCGTATTTGGCGTGATAATTCGCGCAAATGGCCTCGCGCAGTTCGATGATGCCCAGGGAATGGGTATATTGGCAGCGGCCGTCGCGGATGGCCTTGCAGGCGGCGTCCTTGACGCACTCGGGCGTGTCGAAATCGGGCTCGCCGATCTGCAGATGCACGATGTCCCGGCCCTGTTTCTCCAGCGCACAGGCCCGCTCCAGTACGTCCATGACCTTGAAGGAACTTAAGCTCTGGCAGCATGGGTTAATGCGGTATTCATTCATAAAATCCCCCTCGCGATTCGTGATACGGGCGGCTTATACCCCTTCGCGGCAAAGCTCAAATTCTTCGATGAGGTGAGGCGCGAAGATCATCATCACACCGGCTCCTCCTTTTTTATCCTCAAATCTGACCGACAAGCCTAAACAGGAGCACAACCTGCCTTCCACAACCCTCAAAACCCCTGCTGAACCCAAAAAAACCGCGCCTTGCGTCCCGCCGCCTATCATATTATGGCTTCGCCACCTCGCGCCCGGACCATCCGACGCCTGAGCAAATCATAAACATTCCATTCCAATTCCTGTCAACGCTCGCTCTCGATTGCAAAACGGCCTACCGCACCTTGCCTGCGCAATGTCCGCCGCGATGCACGATGTTTGAGCAAGGAAATGAAATGAAGGAGATAGCATGGGACTGAGCATAGGCATCGTGGGCCTGCCCAATGTGGGCAAATCCACTCTTTTCAACGCGCTGACCAAGGCCCAGAATGCCGAAAGCGCCAACTACCCCTTCTGCACCATCGAGCCCAACAAGGCCGTGGTGCCGGTGCCGGACCCGCGTCTGGCCAAACTCGTCGAACTGGTGAATTCACAGAAGATCATCCAGGCCACGGTGGACTTCATCGACATCGCCGGGTTGGTCAAGGGCGCGAGCCAGGGCGAGGGCCTCGGGAACCAGTTTCTGGCCAACATCCGCGAATGCGACGCCATCCTGCACGTAGTGCGCTGCTTCGAGAACGACGATGTCATCCATGTGGACGGGTCCGTGAACCCCATCCGCGACATCGAGGTCATCGATACGGAGCTGATCCTGGCCGATCTGCAGGCCGTGGAGCGCAAGGCCGAGCGCCTGTCCAAGCAGATCAGGGGCGACAAGCGCCTCGCTCCCCAGCTGGACCTGCTGCAAAGGCTCACGGCCCACCTGAACACAGGCAAACCGGCCTCGGAACTCGATGAGCTCAAAAGCGACCTGGGCCAGGAGCTGCGCAAGGACCTGCTGCTGATCACCTTCAAGCCGGTCATCTTCGGCATGAACGTGGACGAGGCGGGCCTTGGCGAGGACAACGATTTCGTCAAACAGGTCCGGGAACTGGCCGCAGCCAGAGGCGCCCGCAGCGTCAAGATTTCCGCCCGCATCGAGGAAGAGCTGGTCGGTCTGACCCCGGAGGAAGCCCAGGAATTCCTGTCCTCCTACGGTGTGCACGAATCGGGCCTGGACCTGATCATCCGCACCGGCTACGAAATGCTCGGCCTGTGCTCCTACTTCACCGCCGGACCCAAGGAAGTGCGCGCCTGGACCATTCACCAAGGCTGCAAGGCCCCCCAGGGCGCGGGCGTGATCCATACGGATTTCGAACGCGGCTTCATCCGGGCCGAGGTCATCGCCTATGACGACTACGTCAAGCACGGCACCGAAGCCAAATGCCGGGCCGCCGGAGTGCTGCGGGTGGAAGGCAAGGAGTACGTCCTCAAAGACGGGGATGTGGTCCACTTCCTTTTCAACGTCTAGAAGGCCGCCCAAAACCCGCTCTGGACCGCGTTGTTCCCCGATTTTGAAGGGCTCATGGAGCACCCTTCAAAATCGGCTTACCCGTGCCGGGCACAAGCGCGCCTGGCCGCAACGGGTTTTGAACGGCCCCAACCTTTGGATTTGATGAACATGCTTGAGAACATCGACGTCATCCTCTTCCGCCCCAAGTACCCCGAGAACATCGGCTCCGTGGCCAGAGCCTGCCTGAACATGGGCTGCGGCCAGATCGTGCTGGTGGAGCCATGGAATTGGGACCAGGGCAAGGCCCTGCCCCTGGCCACCCACCACGCCGGGCACCTCTTGGAGAACATCCGCATCCATGGGACCCTGGCCGAAGCTCTGGCGCCCTATTCCTTCGCCTACGGCACCACGGCCAGGACCGGGGGCTGGCGCCAGGGCATCCAGACGCCGGAGGAGGCCGCCCCGCGCATCATCGAGCAGAGCAATGCCGGCGCCAAGGTCGCCATCGTCTTCGGCCCCGAGGACAAGGGGCTGACCAACGAGGAAACAGACCTCTGCAACCAGCTCCTGACCATCCCCACCACCGACAACCTGACCTCGCTGAACCTGAGTCAGGCGGTCATGGTCGTGCTTTACGAGTGCTTCAAGAAATCCCTGGCCAAACCCTTCAAGGTGGCGGGCCAGCCCAAGGATCGCTACATCAGCAGCGAGGAGCGGGAAGTCCTCTTCAACCAGCTGCGCGAAACCCTGATCGAGATCGACTTCCTCAACAAGGACAACCCGGAATACTTCATGCTGCCGCTGAAGCGTTTCTTCAACCGCATCAACCCGCGCCTGAACGAATACAACCTGCTCATGGGCCTCTGCCGCCAGATGCGGCGGATCGTCGGCATCGCCAAAAACAACAGATCGTAGGGGCGGACCTACGTGTCCGCCCTGCCGTACACGCCTGCCCTGTCATAGGCGATGCGTCGCGAAGAAGAAGGGCGGACACGCAGGTCCGCCCCTACGATGCATCATATCATCCAATCCGCATCATCCGCCGGATGGCCAACCCCATACATGGCCGATGTTTCCCGCAATCCCTGGCCCGGATGCAATCGATCCATTTCCCATCGCACAGGATTGGTGGCGATGTATTCCCGGATGCGGTTCAATTCCGGTTCATCGCGCACGATGTGTTCCCAATAATTGCGTTGCCACAATCGACCGGCAAACGGTTGCCACCCGTGTTGTTTCACGCCCCGAATATATTCATTGGTCGACATCGTTTTAAACCATTGCACCACACAACGTAGGGGCGAACCTACGTGTTCGCCCATTTCCGCCATAACCACATGCCCGCCTACCCCACGCAAATCCACATGTTCATTCCGTAGGGGCGGACCTATGTGTCCGCCCATTTCAGGCGCAACCACATGTTCGCCCATATCTGGGCGGGCGTGTAAGGCAGGGCGGACACGTAGGTCCGCCCCTACGGAATCATTATGCGGACAGGCGTGGCCTGTATTGATGACGATTAAATGGACATGGTTCGGCATGCACACCCAGGCGTCGCAGGCAATGTCATCAAATTTACGCATCAATTCATTATACCAACGATTCACCATCACACCCGCATCGTTCAACAGCATTTCACCGTCCACCACATGGCCAAACAGACATGATCTGCCCTGCACGCATATGGTCACAAAATACGCACCAGACCGGGAATAATCATAATTCGGCAACCGAATGGAACGTCGACGATGGATTTTTGGATTGTACGGCATCAGTCCTCCAAGCAGGAATCATGACGCATCACGACAAATTCTGCCAGGGACAGTCTGACGCAACGAAAAAAATACAGATACAACCATATCGCCGGCGGCCCGTTTATTCGTGGCGATGTGTAGGAAATGGGCAGGGCGGACACGTTGGGCGGACACGCAGACACGTAGACACGCAGGGCGGACACGTAGGTCCGCCCCTACGATCCATCACGCCGTAGGGGCGGACCTACGTGTCCGCCCTGCCCAACGTGTCCGCCCTGCCCAACGTGTCCGCCCTGCCCAACGTGTCCGCCCTGCCCAACGTGTCCGCCCTGCCCAACGTGTCCGCCCTGCCCCCCATCGCCCTCCCCAGCCTCCTGATCCCCTCTTCGATGATCTCCTCGCTGTTGGAGGCGAAATTGAGCCGCATGAACCCTTCGCCCTGGGCGGGATCGAGATGGAAATTTCCCCCCGGCGCGAAAATCACGCCTTTCCCGCAGGCCTTGGGCAGCAGGTCGGAGGCCTTCGTTCCTTCCGGCAGATTGACCCACACGAAAAGCCCTCCCTTGGGCCGCGTCCAACGTGTACCGGACGGCATGTGCCGCTCCAGGGCCGCGAGCATGGCGTCCCGACGACGGCGGTAGAGGGTGCAGGAGCGTTGCAGGTGGGCGGCATAGCGACCCACGGACACGTAATCCTTGAGCGCCCGCTGGATCAGGTTGCAGGTGGCCAGATCGTGGCAGCGTTTGGAACGCAGCAGATGGGCGTAGACCGGGCCGTCGGCGACCACGAAACCCACGCGCAGGCCGGGGATGAGCATCTTGGAAAAGGTGCTCATGTAGATGACCCGCCCGTCCGGATCGAGAGACTTGAGCGTCGGCTGGACATGTCCCTCGTAGCGGATGTCGCCGACATAATCGTCTTCCAGGACCGGCACGTCGAAGCGTCCGGCCAGACTGATCAGCTGCCTGCGGCGCTGACCGCTGAGGCAGGCGCCCGTGGGGTTGTGAAAATTGGGTATGGTATAGATGAGCCCGGGCTTATGGCGGCGCAGAATCCCTTCCAGCTCGTCCACGTCCAGGCCGTCCTCGTCCAGGCCCACGGTGTGAATGCGCAGGTTCCGGGAGCGGAACACGTCCAGGGCCCCGGCATAGGTCGGACGCTCCACGACCACGCTTGATCCGGGCGGCAGGATCAGTCCGGCAACCAGGGAAAGGGCCTGCTGGGACCCGGCGGTGATCAGAATATTGCCGGGCCCGGTCTGGATGCCCTGGCTGGCCAGAACCTGGGCCAGGGTGGCGCGCAGGGGCCCGAATCCGGCGATCTCCCCGTACTCCACGGCCGCCGCCCCGTCCCGGCGCATGACCTGCCCCAGAAGCCTTCTGAACTCGTCCATGGGAAAAAGGCGCGGATCGCAGGCCCCGCCGTCCAGGGCGATCCAGTCCGTTTGGCGGCTGACCTCCGGCAGATAGGCGCTCATGGCCTCGAAGCCGCCATAGCGCAGACGGTCCTGCCAGGCGGGCCACCCACCGGCGCGGGGGAAACCGCCGGTTTCGCCCGGTGCATGGGGCAGCACATAAAAGCCGCTGCCCTGCCGGGAAGTGATCAGCCCCTCGGCCAGAAGTTCGGCGTAGGCGCTCTCCACCGTGCCCCGGCTCACGCCCAGATTCGCGGCCAGGACGCGGACCGCAGGCAACCGGACCCCGGGCCGCAGGTTGTCGGACAGGATGCTGTGGCGGAAATGGCCACTGATCTGGGCGTAAACGGGCTCGGAGGAATCAGAATCCAGTGCCAGGCGCATGCAGCCTCCAGTCATAATTGGACTAGCCGATTTCATGTAAAATTGGCCCTTATCACGGGGCCAATTTCACCCTAGATCACCTTCACGTCCAGCACAAGAAGGAGAACTCCATGGCCATGTCCCGTTCCGCTCAAGGCTACAGCGCCGCCCTCGCCAGCGCCGTGTTCCTGTCCACGACTTCGATCTTCATTCGCCACTTGGTCGTCAACTTCGACATGCCGCCGCTCGTCCTGGCCTGCTGGCGCAACATCATCGTGGTCGCGACCCTTGTGCCCTTCATGCTTCTTTTCAACCGCAAACTGCTGCGCATCGAAAAGGTCCAACTCCCCTTTCTGGCCATTTTTGGAATGATGCTGGCCGGATTCAACGGGTTCTGGGCCATCTCGGTGGCGCAGAACGGAGCGGCCGTGGCCACGGTCATGGTCTACTGCTCAGTGGCCTACACCGCCATCCTGGGCTGGAAATTTTTGGGAGAGAGCCTGGGGGCGTTCAAGTTCGGAGCCATCATCCTTTGCCTGTGCGGATGCGCGCTCATTTCCGGGGCGCTGAACTCCTCGGCCTGGCAGAGCAATCTTCTGGGCGTAGTTGCGGGCCTGCTGACGGGTCTGTGCTATACGGCCTACAGCCTGATGGGCCGGTTGAGCTCGGAGCGGGGCATCTCACCCTGGACCACCCTCCTGTACATCTTCGCCTTCGCCGGGGTGTTCCTCTTCTTGGCCAATCTTACCGGAGGATGGCTTCCCGGCTCGGCCGTGACGCCCAAAGACATGTTCTGGCTCGGTGACAGCGTGGAGGGCTGGACCGTGATGATCCTGCTGGGGGCCATCCCCACCGTGGGCGGGTACGGATTCTACAATGTCAGTCTGGCCCTGCTGGATGCCAGCGTGGCCAATATCATCGTTTCCCTGGAACCGCTCTTCACCGCCGTTTTAGCCTTCATGCTCCTGGGTGAAACCCTGACCCCTGTCCAGCTCCTGGGTAGCGCGCTGCTCCTTTCGGGCGTGGCGGCCATCAAGCTGGCCGACTTGCGCCGCCCCCTGCCCGTGCCGCAGGAAGCATGAAGCCCCGACAAGCGGGGCTTCATGCGGATTCAAATTCCATACACCGAAAAAACGCGCAGACGCCAACTTCGCTAGCGTTCCTCGGCTTCTTTTCTCACCCGGCGGATGAGGTCGGCCATGTTTTTCACATCCGTGACCTTCCAGTACCCTTCGGGCTGCAGCTTGAGATCAAGCTGCACCGGGTAATTCCGTTCGCTGCCATGATCGTACACGGTGGCTTGGGCCGTGGCCGCGTCGCCTTTGACCGGGCTGACGCGCACGCCGCGCAGCTCCTTGCGGGCCGTGGACGCGTCGGCGAAGAGGACCGCAAACAGCCCGCCGTCGGGCAACGCCGCCTCCTTTGACGGCTTTCCGGAAAAATCCCCGGAAGCCACGCCCCGAATCACGAACTTCCTGGTTTCCTCCACAAGCATCATCTTCATGGACTGGGCCGCCGCCGAGCCGGACTCACCAGCCAGGCCTCCCGATAGCATCTCCATGAGCGGATCGCCCTCGCCTCCCGGAGGATTGGCCGCATAATCGGCAACAAACTGGTCCACCCCGCGTGCGATGATGCCGCGCAGATCGATGTATTTTTCAAGCAAGGCATGGTCGTTGCCGTCGATGGCGCGCTGGATGTTCGTCAGGCTTGCAGCCGGGGGCTCCGCTGCCCATGCGATACCGGCCCATAAGACAAGAATCATTACAATAAAGCATTTGTACCGGACCATAGGGGTTTCTCCTTTCGTTGCGTGGCATCTATGCCAACCACAACCCGGCCGTCCACTCCCAACCACTGCGAAAAACCGGAAATGAATTCTCCCGCATCGCGATCCGCTCAAAAAGCGGTCCCGACCAGATACTCTTTTTGCGGTGAATCGCCATGCAAAAAGCCCCCACACAGACACCTGCGGCGCGGAGGCTTGGGTCAAAACACTCAGGCAAGGCGCGTGGTCTGCGCCGCGACTCAAGAATTCGCAGATCCCGGCATCCCGGCGACACTCAAAAAATCAGGCTTTCTTGACCTCCAGGGCATCCTCGAAAAAAGCGGTCAGTACAAATTGCTTGCCGCCGATATTCACTGTCTCGGTCTGGTTGGGAAAAAGCTCCATCGTCGCGTCGAAGCTGCTTCCAATGAAAACCGCCTTGGCCTCGCCGTTGCTTTCCCAGCGCACCTCGTTCCCGTCATCCAAAACAAGCAGCTCGCCATCGTGGACCCGAACGGGCAGATCTTTCTCTGAATACTGCATTGAACACCTCCATAACTGGTTGAATGGTCAAAAATTATTTTCTTAAACCATACCAGAGCATCAGACGGGGTCAAGGGTGCAACCGCATTTTCACCAATTTGAACGCCGTGGTGGCTTCCTTGACTGTTCCCATGATCGCGCCTACTGCCTCCTAGGCCCTTAAGCGAGGGTTACACAGCATTTGGAGAGGATATGAGCGCACTGGCAAGAGAAATACGACAGAATGTGGAAAAACGCCGCACGTTCGGCATCATCAGTCATCCCGACGCGGGCAAGACGACCCTGACCGAAAAACTGCTTCTTTTCGGCGGAGCCATCACCATGGCCGGCACGGTCAAATCGCGCAAGGCCACGCGCCACGCGACCTCGGACTGGATGAAAATGGAGCAGGAGCGCGGCATCTCCGTGACCACCTCGGTCATGAAGTTCGAATACAGCGGCTACGACGTGAACCTCTTGGACACGCCCGGCCATGAAGACTTTTCCGAAGACACCTACCGGGTTCTGACCGCCGTGGACTCCGCCCTCCTGGTCATCGACAGCGCCAAAGGCGTCGAGGCCCAGACCAAGAAGCTCATGGACGTCTGCCGCATGCGCAACACGCCCATCATGACCTTCATCAACAAGCTCGACCGCGACGGCCTGGACCCGCTCGACCTGCTGGCCGACATCGAGGACCATCTGGGTATCGAATGCGCCCCCTTGAGCTGGCCCATCGGCATGGGCAAAGGCTTCAAGGGCACATATTCCATCTACAAGAAAAAGATCCATCTTTTTTCCGCCACCCACGGCGGGCGCATCCAGCAGGGCGTGGTCATCGACGACGTGAACGACCCCAAGCTCGATGAGATGCTTGGCCTCGCAGCGCAGGATCTGCGCCGCGACCTGGAACTGCTCGAAGGCGCGGGCACCCCCTTTTCCGTGGAGCGCTATCTGGCCGGAACCCAGACCCCGGTCTTCTTCGGCAGCGCCATCAACAACTTCGGCGTGCAGGAAATGCTGGACACCTTCGTGGAGCTGGCCCCCTGCCCGCGCCCGCGGGCGACCCTGACCCGCGAGGTTTCGCCTTTCGAGGAAGAATTCTCGGGCGTGGTCTTCAAGATCCAGGCGAACATGGACAAGGCGCACCGCGACCGCATCGCCTTCATGCGCATCTGCTCGGGGAAATACGAAAAAGGCATGAAGATCCGCCACCACCGCATCGGCAAGGACGTGCAGATCTCAAACGCCACCATCTTCATGGCCCAGGACCGCACGGGCGTGGAAGAAGCCTTCGCCGGCGACATCATCGGCCTGCACAACCACGGAACCATCAAGATCGGCGACACTTTCAGCCTGAAGGAAGAGCTCAAGTTCACGGGCATCCCGAGCTTCGCGCCCGAACATTTCCGCAAGGTCATCTTAAAGAGCCCGCTCAAGACCAAGCAGCTGCAAAAGGGCCTCCAGCAGCTCGCCGAAGAAGGCGCGGTGCAGGTGTTTCGCCCCATGCTCGGCAATGAATATATCCTGGGCGCGGTAGGCGTGTTGCAGTTTGACGTGATCATTTCACGCCTTAAAGATGAATATGCCGTGGACGCCATCTACACGCCGGTCAACCTGTCGGCGGCGAGATGGGTGCAATCGGACGACAAGGCTCTGTTCGAACGTTTCCAGAAAGAGCTCTATTCGTCCCTGGCCACGGACTCCGAAGGCAACCTGGCCCTGCTGGCCGACAGCTCCTGGAGACTTGAGTACATCATGGAGCAGTGGCCGGACATAACGTTCCATACCACACGGGAAAAAAACTAGGCGCAGCTGGCGATCCATGGTTTTATTTTTGGCGTTTTTTCTTCTGCTTCTGCTCCCCGGCGAGGCGTTTGCCTGGGGACCGGGGGTGCACATGGCCATCGGCAACCATGTCCTGACCCACCTGCACCTTCTCGCCCCGGCAGTTGCAGCCGTGCTGACGGCGCATCCCGAGCAGTTCCTGTACGGATGCCTGTCGGCCGACATTTTCATCGGCAAGGGCAGCACGTTCACCCCGACCCATTCCCATAACTGGGACACGGGCAGGTCTCTGTTGCGCCAGGCCGAGGACACCCAGGCCCAGGCCTACGCCTACGGATACCTGTCCCACCTGGCTGCCGATGTCATTGCGCACAACTATCTGGTCCCGAACATGCTCGGATTCTCCGCCGGTCGCGGCAAATTCGCCCATACCTACGTGGAAATGCTGGCCGACCTGCAGGTCGAATGGCCCCGCAAACAGGCCTCGCGCATCTTTTGCATCCCGCACCCCGAGGCCGACAATTCCCTGGTCCTGACCATGGGGCAGAAAAAGTTGCCTTTCTCCATCAAAAAACGCATCTTCCGCCAGAGTTTGCACCTGGTGGAAGAGAAATCCTACAAACGCTCCCTGCGCATGTTCCGGGGCCTTCTGCCCTTTGCCCGCAAGGAGGCGTTCATCACCGAAGCCATCGACTACGCCCGGGATATGGTCATGAATCTGCTCCAAAATCCCCAACGCTCGCCGGTGCTGGAGTGCGACCCCATCGGCAGCATGAACCTGGGCCAGGTGCGCAGATTCCAGCGCAAGCAGCGCTCCTATTACACCGCGCGCGGCGAGGGCATCATTTTTCCCCTGGACACCCGTCTTGAACCCTGTCTGCAAGATTTCGGAGGCTCCCATGACCGATTTTCTTAATTTTCTGCGTGATCAGATCCGGCAAGTGCGGGACATCGAAAACACGGCGCACGACCTGCTGCACAACGCGGCCGACGACGCCGGATATCGCGAGGCCATGCATCGCAAGGCGGAACTGCTGGCCAATCTGTCCGCGAACGCGGCCCCTTTTCTGGATGCGCTGGGCCTGGAACGCCGCCCCATGATCGAACACAAGCTTGACATGTTTTCCCAGAGCGCCAGACGCAGCCTGGACATCGGCAGCGTCTTTTACATGTCCGCCCTGCTCTACCCCGACGACCACAAACCAGGAGAGCCGAACACGCTTGAAACCTGGCTTGCGGAACTCGAGCGGACCAAATAAAAACAACAACCTTCATCCACAGGACGCATCATGACACTTGTAGCAGGAACCAAAGTACTGGTTCATTACACGGGCACGCTCGACGACGGCACCCAGTTCGACTCCTCCCGGGAACGTGAACCCCTGGAAATCACTCTTGGCCAGGATATGGTCATCCCCGGCTTTGAAAAAGCCATCGTCGACCTTGAGCCCGGCCAGAGCGTGACCGTGACCATCCCGGAGGAAGAGGCCTACGGCCCGCACAATGAAGAAATGGTCATCCGCGTCCCCAAGGCGTCCTTCCCCCCGGAAATTGTCCCCACCGTCGGCGAACAGCTTGTGCTGCGCTCCCCCGACGGCAACGAACTTCCGGCCCTCATCGTCGATGTCGATGACGACGAGGCGACCCTGGACGCCAACCACCCCCTGGCCGGATTCGCCCTGACCTTTGAGATCGAACTGGTCAGCGTTGGCTGATTCGCGAATCACATCCTGACCTGATCTCGCAAAAAAGGCATGGATTCCCGCGCAGGCGGGAATCCATGCCTTTTACCTGTTCCCGAATCCATATCGGATCACGTCTTCAGGCCACATCAAAAAAGGGATTCCAGCTTCAAACCGAAATCCCCTTTCGCTACGCCAACGCCAAAAGCGCCTCGCGAGCCCGCCCTCATCCCGCCGAAGACCGCGTCACCTCCTGCACAGCCTCAAGATTCCGCAATTTTTCGATGATGGCGTAAAGCTGGGTTGTGGTCTTGACCTCGATGACGAAATCAAGCTCCGACATCCCGTCCACGGCAGAGGTGAACTTTCCGGAATCGATGTTGATCCCCTCCTTGGCCAAAAGCCCGCTGACCAGGCCCAGAACGCCGCGCTGGTTCTTGCAGAGGACCTTGATCTTGGCCGGCAGGGGCTTGGTTTCCTCCTGACCGCCCCAGCTCACGTCGAGCAGGCGTTCGTGCTCCATGTTGGCGACGTTCGGACAATCCTGGGTGTGGACCGTCACGCCGAGGCCCCGGCTTATATAGCCCACGATGGGGTCTCCGGGCAACGGATTGCAGCACTGGGCATAACGGATGAGCACCCCGTCCACGCCCTGAATGCTGATGGAATCAGGATCCTGGGGCTTGGTCTGGGGCGCGCCCGGACCGCTGGGCTTGCGTTCCTCGGGTTTTTGCTCCTCTTTGGGCAGGAGCTTTCTGAGCACCTGCCGGGCAGTGATGCGGCCATGACCCACGGCGGAAAAAAGGTCGTCGAGCTGGCGGAAAGAGAACTCCTTGACCACAGGATCGAAATCGCCGCTCTTGATGGCCTTGGCCACGTTGATGCCCATGCGCCGGCCTTCCTTTTCCAGGAGTTCCTTGGCCAGCGACAGGCTGCGCGTCCGCTCCTCGGTGCCGATCCAGTGCTTGATGCGTGACCGGGCCTTGCCGGACTTGACGAAATGCAGCCAGTCGCGGCTGGGGTTGCGGGAGGCATCGGTGATGATCTCCACCGTGTCGCCGTTCTTGAGCGGCGTGTTGAGCGGAACGATGCGTCCGTTGACCTTGGCCCCGGCACAGTGGTTCCCGACCTCGGTATGGATCAGATAGGCAAAATCAACAGGCGTCCCACCTTCGGGCAACTCCTTGACCTGCCCGCGCGGCGTGAAGACGTAGACCTCGTCCTGGAACAGGTCGAGACTGAGCGTCGACATGAAATCCCGGGAATCCTTCAGATCCCCCTGCCAGTCCAGAATCTGGCGCAGCCAGCTGAAACGGTCGGCTTCCTGGGCCTTCTTGCTGCCATGCTCCTTGTAGGACCAGTGCGCGGCCACGCCGTTCTCGGCCAGTTGGTGCATCTCCTCCGTGCGGATCTGGATCTCGATGCGCTCGCCCTCGGGGCCGATGACCGTGGAGTGTAGACTCTGGTACATGTTGGCCTTGGGCATGGATATGTAATCCTTGAACTTGCCCGGAACCGGCTTCCAAAGAGAATGCACGAGTCCCAGCACCGTGTAGCATTCCCGCAGATTGTTCACGATGACTCGAAAGGCGATCATGTCGAAAATCTGGTCCAGGGTCAGGCCGCGCTGTTTCATCTTGTGATAGATGGAATAGGTATGCTTGATGCGCCCCTTGACCCGCCCGTTGATCTCATTTTCCGCGAGCACATCCTGAATCATGGCGCTGACCTTGTCGATATAGGCCTGGCCTTGATCCTGGTAGCGATTGATCCCTTCGGAAATCTGGGCGTACACGTCGGGCTTCATGTATCGAAGGCCGTAGTTTTCGAGCTGCACCTTGATGCGGTACAGACCCAGACGGTTGGCCAGCGGCGCATAGATGCCCAAAGTTTCCTGGGCGATGGCGCGCTGTTTGTATTCCTTCTGGAATTCGAGGGTGGAGATGTTGTGCAGGCGGTCGGCCAGCTTGACCAGGATGACCCGGATATCGTCGGCCATGGCCAGGATCATCTTGCGGATGTTTTCGGCCTGGGCCTGCTCCTTGGACTCGAAGTTCATCTTGCTGATCTTGGTCACGCCCTCGACGATGGCGCCGACCTCCGGCCCGAACAATTCAACGATCTGGGGGATGGAGACCTCGGTGTCCTCCACCGTATCGTGCAGCAAGCCGGCCACGATGGTCGCCGCGTCCAGTCGCAAATCCACCAGAATATTGCTTACTTCCAGAGGATGGGAAAGATAGGGCTCGCCGGAAAGCCGGATCTGGCCGGCATGGGCGGCGGCGGAAAATACATAGGCCTTCTGGATAAGCGCCACGTCCAGCGGGGAGAGATATGTGGACGCCTGGTCCAGAATGTCGGTTATGCGAATCATGTTTTTTCCTGTAGGCCCGGGGATATGGAACTAAATCCAGCTTGAAATTGGCCTTCAGACCTCAAAATGTCAACTTCTCTTTGACGGCGGTCTCCCTTGGCGGCCTTAAAAGGGTCAAAGACTCCGGCAGCCAGGCGCGCCCTTTTCAAGCGCCGCCGGAAGGCCAAATGCCCTGCCTTAAAAAAACTCCAGACACTCCCGACGTCAATGTAGGTAGACATACACATGGATTATCATTGAAAAATATGTCATACGATTTTATTCAAGCGAAACGCTAATTCCGACCTGCCAAATCCGAATTCTCGCAACAACTTGGCACGTTAGCAATTTAAAGAATATTTTCAAAAAGATCTTTCCCAAATTGCCCCAGCTCTTGATAAAGAATTGTGATTTGTTTAAATGGTTCAATTGTGCCGTGCCGTGCTTCGCTACCAACGCTCCGGAAGTGACGGCGGGCCCTGACATATCACCGCGAGCAGCGGTTTTACGGAGATCAACCCAAAACATGTCCCACTCTGACGAAGCACGCATCCAGCGTATCGTGCACAATTTTTTGTCTGACAATATTCCTGAGCACATTCGCGACGGGGCCCAATATCTCATTGCCGACGGCGGCATACAGAAAATCGATATCCGACGGGACGAAGACTCCTGGGATGTGGAAGGGCAGATCCAGGGCGACGATTTCCAGACCTACTCCTCGGAACTGGGCATCAACCTCGACCAGGGCACCATCAATTCCTACTGCAACTGCCAGGATTCATTTTCCGGCATCTGCCGCCATGTCGCGGCCACGGCCCTGGGGCTTCTTTCCAAGCTCGACGTCAAAAGCGAAGTGGAGACGCAGCCCATCAAATCCGAATGGAAGCAAAGCTTCCGCTATTTCTTTTCCACCGCCCTGGAGCCGGAACCGGGCCATCATTATTTCATCTACCGCTTTTTTGCCGAGACCGGGCGGCTGCAGATCGAGTTCTTTCGCGCCCGTCAGAACAAGTCCGGACTGTCCACGGTCCAGAACCCCGTGACCCTGGAACAGATCATCCGCAACCCGGACTGGTGCGAAATATCGCCCGAACTGCCCAAGGTCTGCGAACAGATCGGACAATACCTGGACTATTACGGACACCGGGTGGAAATCCCGTTTGGCCTCATGACCTGGTTCTTTTGGGCCATCAAGAACGAATACTACCAGCTATGGGAAGAATCCGAGCAACCCGTGCGCATCGAGAGCACGCCCATGCGCCTGCAGCTGCGGCCCAAGTTCACGGACGATGGATTATCCTTCGACATCATGCTCGGCCGCGAGGGCAAGGTGCCCTTCTCCATCCTGAACCAGAACGTGTCCTTTTACGGCCACCTGCCCCTGTGGGTCTGTCTCAAGCACAGCTTCTACCCGGTGCAGACCGGGCTGCGCCCGAGCCTGATCCAGGAGCTCGTGATCTCTCCCCCGGTCATCCCGCATGCGGACATCTCCGAATTCCTGGACCGCGTCTGGACCCAGATTCCGGCTTCGGACCTGCACGGCCAGGAGGAATTCCTGGAACGCATGCAGCCCATTTTCGTGCCCGCGAACTACAATCCCAAGCTCTTCCTGAACGAGGAAGGCAGCCTGCTGACGCTCGAAGTCCAGAATATCTATGAGACCGAACACGGCGACATCTCCCTGCCCGGCCCCAACCAGGACCTGCAGACCGGCAGCTACCAGTTCGAGGGCAAATCCTTCCTCATCCGCCGCGACCAGGAGGAAGAGGAAGCGCTCTTGACCACCCTCATGGACATGAACTTCCAGCCCAGAAGCAGCGCCATGTGGTTCCTGGAACCCGAGGAAGCCATCACCTTCCTGCTCGATGCCTATCCCAAGCTGGTCGAGGCCTACCGTGTCTACGGCGAAAAGGATCTGGCCCGCTACAAGGTTCGCCTGACCCCGCCGAGCGTGGTGGCCACGGTGGAGACGCAGGAAGAGGACAAGTGGTTCAACCTGGAAATCAACGTCGAGTACGACGATATCTCCGTACCCATCGACAAGATCTGGAAGGCCTGGACCCAGGGCAAGCGCTATGTGCAATTGAAGGACGGCTCCTACACCAGCCTGCCCGAAGCGTGGCTCGAAAAGCTCGGACACAAGCTCATCGCCCTTGGCCTTGATCCGGAAAAGCCGCCCAAGAAGCGTTTCGAGAATTTCGAGGCTCCGGTCCTGGACAAGATCCTCGAAGACATCCCCGAGACCACTTCCGATGGATTCTGGGACACGCTGCGCGACAAGATCAACGATTTTCAGGAAATCAAGCAGGTTGAAAAGCCAAAGGGCGTGGACGCAACCCTGCGTCCCTACCAGCTGCAGGGCGTCAGTTACCTCAATTTCCTGCGCGAATACCACTTCGGCGGCATCCTGGCCGACGAGATGGGCCTGGGCAAGACCATCCAGACCCTGACCTTTCTGCAATACATGAAGGAGCAGGGTCACAAGGGCCCGAACCTCATCATCGTGCCCACCTCGGTATTGCCCAACTGGGAGCGCGAGGCGCAGAAATTCGTGCCGGACATGACCCGCCTGGTCATCTATGGCGCGCGGCGAGAAAACCTTTTCAAAAAGATCGAATCCTCGGAACTGATCATCACCACCTATGCGCTCCTGCGCCGGGATCTGGACGAGCTTCTCAAATTCGAATTCAACGCCGTCATTCTGGACGAAGCCCAGAACATCAAGAACCCGAACACCATCACCGCCCGAAGCGTTCGCAAGATGCAGGCCCGCTTCCGACTCTGCCTGTCGGGCACGCCCATCGAGAATACGCTCCTTGAGCTGTGGTCCCTGTTCGAGTTCCTCATGCCCGGGTTCCTCGGCTCCCAGGCGTCCTTCCAGAAGGGCTTCGTCAAGCCCATCAAAGACGGCGACGACGACAGCCTCGGGTACCTCAAAGCCCGGGTCAAACCCTTCATCCTGCGCCGCACCAAGAACGAGGTCGCCAAGGATCTGCCGCCCAAGATCGAGAACATCTACTACTCCGCCCTGCTGGACGATCAGCGCGATCTCTACTCCGCCCTGGCCAAGAAACTCAAAGAGCAGGTATTGCAGGACGTGGACGAGAAGGGCATCGGCCAGAGCCAGATCTCCATCCTGGACGCGCTTTTGAAGCTGCGCCAGATCTGCTGCCATCCAAGGCTGCTCAAGCTCGACATGCCAGGCTTCAACGCCAACCTGTCCTCGGGCAAGTTCGAAGCCTTCAAGGATCTGGTCACCACCATCATCGACGACGGGCACAAGGTGCTGGTCTTCTCGCAGTTCGTGCAGATGCTCCATATCATCCGCAACTGGCTGCACATGGTCGAGATCCCCTTCTGCTACCTGGACGGTACATCGAAGGACCGCTTCGAACAGGTCGACAAGTTCAACAACACGCCCGAGATCCCCATCTTCCTGATCTCGCTCAAGGCGGGCGGCACGGGCCTGAACCTGACTTCGGCCGACTACGTCATCCATTACGATCCGTGGTGGAACCCGGCCGTGGAAGACCAGGCCACCGACCGTACGCACCGCATCGGCCAGACCCGCCAGGTCTTCGCCTACAAGATGATCTGCGAAAACACGGTCGAGGAAAAAATCCTCAAGCTCCAGGAATCGAAAAAAGGCATCGCCGACTCCATCATCCCCGGTCAGTCGGCCTGGAAGAGCCTGACCCGCTCCGATCTGGAAATGCTCTTCGAAATCTAGAAACATCGGGGGGAGAGGCGCTCGGCCTTTCCCCCTTTCCCACTCGGGCAAGGTTTCATGGCCCACCTTCTCGCCGCCAACGCGGTTCTCCTCCTGCACCTTTTTTTCATCTGCCTGGTCATGCTCGGCGGCCTCATCGTACTGCGCAGGCCTTGGTTTGCCGTGGTCCATGTCCCGGCGGCGGTCTGGGGCGCGCTGGTCGAAGCCTTTGGCTGGTACTGTCCGCTGACTGATCTGGAAAATGCCCTGCTGCGCCGGGCGGGAGAGGAAGGATACGCAGGAGGGTTCGTTGCGCACTACCTGCTGGCCGTGATTTATCCTGACGGATTGACCCGCGAAACGCAGATAGTGCTGGCGGGCCTGGTCGTGCTGATCAACGCGGTGGTGTACGGATTGGTCTTGAAGAGAAGATCGGGGCGCAAACGGACGGGATGATGCACCTCAGGACAGGACGCGCTGCACCCGCTTGAGTCTCGGCCACCAGTAGGCGTCAAGGGTTGAGAGGGTCACCCCCCGGCTCGCCGAGGCGTGCAGAAATGTTCTTTGCGCCACAAGCACGCCGATGTGATCGCCACCCTTGTCCAGAAAATAGACCAAATCTCCGGGCCGCATCTCTTTGACTTCGACCCGTTGGCCCATCCGGCTCTGATCCCGGGATGTGCGGGGCAGCGTTACCTGAAACGCCTCCCGGAAAATCGCCTGCACCAGCCCCGAGCAATCCACGCCCTGCCGGTCCGTACCGCCGATTCGATGCCGCACGCCTTTCCATGCCTCAAACTGGGACAACAGGATTTCAGAAACCGACGCGTCACGGACAGTGTGCGGAGAAGGCGGAACCACGACAGGTTGAATCACGGTCTTGGGTGCGCAGCCGACCCCCAGAAAAAGCAGACAGACAAAGACCAGGAAGGAATAATCACGGGTCACGGGGCAACGTGATGCAAGTAATTTGCGGACAGTCATAGGCTCACGATTCCCGGTACTTTCTTGAGCGCGACGGGCAGGACATCCGCTTTGGGCTCAAGGCTCAGCCGCCGCTGGGGCGGATCACAAGCTGCTCATCGCTATCCAGAATGCGACGGACGCGCTTCAAACGCGGGGTCCAGTATTTGTCGAACTTGGACAGAGTCACGCCTTTCTTGCGCGAAGCGTGCAAAAATTCGTTCTCGTTCACGGCCACGCCCATATGCTTGCGGCCGCGATCAATGAAGTACAACAGATCGCCCGGCTGGATTTCGTCACGAGGCACGGCCTCGCCCAATTTGGCCTGTTCCGAGGATGTGCGGGGCAATTCCATTTCGAAGGCGTCCTTATAAATCGCCTGCACCAGCCCCGAGCAATCCACGCCGCGATAGTCCGTGCCGCCTAAACGATAGCGCACTCCACGCCAATCTTCGTACTGCGCAAGAACAATGTCCCCGATGGCGGGAACCGGCTCGATTTCATCGGACGTTGTCAGGGAAGAAAAATCGGCGGCGTATTCCGGGGCCGAGGTGGAGAAATAATCGTTATCACGGGAAAAGATGGTTGAATAATCGAATTCGCGATGCCGGACAGGCCCCGTGTCGTCATCCTGGCGCGCTTCCGATTGGGCAACGGGTTCCTGCATGACAGCCGGGGGACAGAAGGATGAGTCCACGTGCTTGGGCGAACAGCCACCCAGGGTGCAAAAAATAAAGAGAAGGAGCGCAAATCCGGGCAAAGCCAAAAACTCATTACGGGGGCCTTGCCCACCTTGCGGAAAATCCATAGCATTCCCTCCTGTGCTCATTTTCAGGGCGTTTCCTACACAAAAAAACACCCTACGTCAAAACGATTGCCACACGTTCATAACCGACCAAGGGTATCGCCGCTGCGGCATAAAGGCCCTTCAAGCGAGACAGTTCATGCATCCATCCACCAGGCTCATCCATGCCGCAGGCACACATGCGCCCACCGCCCGAACCATAAGCCCGGCGATTTCCAGAGGGTCGACAGTGCTCTTTGACAGCCACGCCGACTTCATCAAAGCCGGCCGGGGCGAATACGACGG
Source organism: Desulfomicrobium baculatum DSM 4028 (assembly GCF_000023225.1). Lineage (NCBI taxonomy): Bacteria > Pseudomonadati > Thermodesulfobacteriota > Desulfovibrionia > Desulfovibrionales > Desulfomicrobiaceae > Desulfomicrobium > Desulfomicrobium baculatum. The sequence continues at coordinate 503,221 of NC_013173.1, read as the reverse complement.
GATAACATACGGCACCGACCGCCTGCCCCAGCAACGCATCCTCGAAGAAGCGCTGCGCGTGCTGGAAAACGCGGCCCTGACCCGCGTTTATCCATCGGGAATCAGCGCCATCAGCGAAACCCTTCTGGCCTTTGTCCGGGCCGGAGACGAAATCCTTGTCTGCGACAACGCCTACGGGCCGACCATCCGTTTCTGCACCGAGGTTCTTGGCAAACTGGGCGTGCAAAGCCGGATCATCCCACCCGACACAGGGGCGGACATCACAGACCACCTGCGCCCGCAAACCCGCCTGATTTTTCTCGAATCACCGGGTTCTTTAAGTTTTGAGATTCAGGATGTTCCGGCCATCACCACCATCGCGCGGCAGCGGGGCATCGTCACCATCCTGGACAACACCTGGGCCACCCCGCTGTATCTGAACCCCTTTGCACTCGGCGTGGACGTATCCATCCAGTCCGTGACCAAGTATATTTCGGGGCACTCGGACGTGCTCATGGGCTCCGTTTCGACCAACGGGGCCCACGCCGAAACCCTGGCCAGGGCCTATGCCGGGCGGGAAATCTACGCATCTCCCGAAGACTGTCAGCTGACCCTGCGCGGCCTCAAGACCCTGCCCCTGCGCATGAAAGAGCACCAGGCCTCGGCCCTGGTCGTGGCCCAGGCGCTAGTCGATCATCCGCTGGTGGAACGGGTGCTGCACCCGGCGCTGCCCTCACACCCGCAGCACGCGCTCTGGAGACGCGATTTCACGGGCTCCTCGGGACTCTTCGCCTTTACCTTCAAAAAGGAATACCCGGACAGCGCCCTGGGGCGTTTTGTGGACAGCCTCGAACTTTTCGGCATCGGCTACAGCTGGGGCGGATTCATGAGCCTTGTGACCACGGGCAGGCCCAAACGCGAGTTTGCCGGACCGCTGTCCGGAAAAACCCTGGTCCGGCTGAACATCGGCCTGGAGGATCCGGCCGACTTGCTGGCGGATCTGAACACGGGGCTTGCGCGCCTGGAAGACAGCTAAAACAAAAATCAAAAAAACGCGCCGACAAACCTAGTCCACGTACTCACGCGGATTCTGGCCCAGCAGACAAAACACCTCGTAGGTGATCGTCCCCCACCACCCGGCGAGCTCTTCGGCAGAAATGGCAGCGGGCCCCGCGCCGCCAAGCATGAAAATCTCGTCTCCCGCCGCCGCCTCCGGCACATGGCTTAAATCCACTGCCGTGAGCTGCATGCAGACCCGCCCAAGCACGGGAACCCGTTTGCCATGGATGAGCATTTGCGCCTTGGCCGAGAGCCCGCGCGAATAGTTGTCCGCATACCCGACAGCGACGATGCCGATACGCATTTCGGCAGGGGCGGTAAACGTTCGTCCGTAGCTCACGCTCTGACCGGCCGGTATGGTCCGGATCTGCACCAGCCTGCTCGAAACCTGCATGGCCGGTTGCAACCCGTGTCCCTTTGCCTCCCAGGGCGTGCCATGGAAGGGATTTGCGCCGTAAAGGGCAATGCCCGGACGCTGCAGGTCGTGATGCAACGCGGGGTGTCCGAAGATGGCGCCGGAGTTGGCCAGGCTGGCCCGCACATCCAGCCCCCGGGCATGCAGCGCCTTCAGAATGCGGGCGAATCGCCCGCCCTGTTCCTGCGCATATTCGGCCTGCCCCGGATCGTCGGCCGTGGCCAAATGGGAACAGGCCATGGTCGCCCGGACATGCTCCAGCCCGTCAAGGGTGTCCGCCACGCCTGCGGCCTCGTCCACTGCAAAGCCCAAACGGGCCATGCCCGTGTCGAACTTGAGCGCGACCCGGACCGTTGTCCCGGCAAGCCGTGCGGCCTCTTCCAGGAGCAGCAGCTGCTCGGTGCTGCCGACAAAAGCGACAATATCGCGCTCGCACACGCACGCATAGTCGGCCGTATCCAGAGGGCCGAGCAGGGAGATGACCTCGACCTCAGGCACGGTATCCTTCAAGACGGCGGCTTCGCCCACTGTTCCCGCGGCCATGGTTCGGGCCCCGGCCGCAAAAAGGGCCGCGGCTGCTTCGGGCAGCCCATGCCCATAGGCATCGGACTTGATGACCGGCGCCGGGTTCGTGGCGCGGGTGCGGATCAACCTGTAATTATCGACCAACGCCTTAAGGCGAATGCGCGTACGCACGTGATTGTACCAGATGCTCATGAAATGCTCCTTGAATGTTTACCCGCTTTTCAGACCCGCAGCCGCACATGATAGCCGCGCCCGTCCCGGGCCACGAGCAGCAGAACGGTGTTGGCCATGCGATAGCGCTTGAAGGCCCTGGCATAGTCGTCCAGGGACGTCTGCGCGTCTCCCGCCACCTTGAGCAGGATGTCGCCGCTTTTGAGCCCCAGCTGCTGGGCGGGGCTTCCGGGCCGAATCCCGGATATGAGCAGGTTGCCTCCTCTCGCCTCCACCGTCATGCCCCAACGCCGGGTGGCCATATCCAGCGCCTTGTCGTTGGTGAAGGATTGCAGCTTCACGGGGACCCTGCGTTTTCCTGTCTGTCCGGCAATCTCCAGCCGCAGGTCCTGGCCGAGAGTGAAATTCCTGAGTATACGCTGATAATGGGTGCGGTCATCGACGGTCACACCGTTGACCGACGTGATCACATCCCCGGCCTCGATCCCGGCCTTTTGCGAGGCGGCCTCGTGGACCTGCGTCACGAGCATGCCCCGCGTCTCCTCCAGGCCCAGATACCGGGCAATGCGCTCATCCACGTCCTGCCCCTCCAGACCCAGCCACACGGCCTGCACGCGGCCATGGCTGACCAGCTCGTCCACAACCCTTTTGGCCTTGTTGATGGGGATGGCGAACCCGATCCCTTCGGCCTCGGCATAGATGGCGGTGTTGATGCCGACAAGCTCGCCGGCCAGGTTCATGAGCGGGCCGCCGCTGTTGCCGGGATTGATGGCCGCGTCGGTCTGGATGAAGTCGGTGAACGTACCCTGCTTGGTCTCGATGGTCCGCTCCAGGGCGGACACCACGCCCGTGGTCACGGTATTGCCGAAACCGAACGGGTTGCCGATGGCGATGACCGTCTCGCCGATCATCATGTCCGAAGAATCGCCCATGGACGCCTGCGGCAGATTTTGGGCGTCTTTCAAATGCAGAATGGCCAGATCGAAATCCGGATCGGAGCCGACCAGCTCGCCGTCGAACTGCCGCCCGTCCAGGAGGCGGACCCTGATGGTCGAGGCGCCCTCGATGACATGCGCATTGGTCAGCACCAGACTCTTGCCCGCGTCAATGATCACTCCCGAGCCGAGGCTGCGTTGCTCGAAACGCCGGGTCAAATCCTGCGAACCGAAGAAATGGCGGAACAGGCTGTCGTCGAACATGGAGCCAAAGGGATTGATCTCCTGCTCGACGATGCGCGCGGTGTGGATGTTGACCACCGCCGGAGCAACGCTCTGCACGGTGCGCACCACCGGAGTCATGCGGATGCCCTTGTCGGCGGCAAAAGAAAAATGGGCGCTTACGAGCGCCCAGCAAAGCATCACGGCCAGCAACTTGATAATTTTCACGACAAAATCTCCTTGAAAACTCCGACGGCAGACGCGAACAGCCCTGAAAAAAAGCCTTTCCCCAGTTCTTTAGTCGCTCGCCATTATACTCATTCATCCATGGAAATGGGAATATTCCTGTTCACCGAGCGCCGAGCGAGCTTGGGGACCCGCACCTGCAAGAGGCCCGATTTCATGCTGGCCGCAACGGCCTGATCATCGATGTCTTCCGGCAGCTCGAAGCGACGGGAAAAGCAGCCATACGACCGCTCCATGACCTGAAAGGCCGCGCCCTCGACATTCAGGGGCGGCCGGCGTTCGCCGTAAACGGCCAGCTCGTTGCCGTGCACCTCAAGCCGGACGTCTTCACGCTCAAGCCCCGGCAACTCCACCAGGACAAAAAAAGCATCCTCGACCTCGATCACATCGGCCACGGGCCTGAATCTGGCCAGCCTGCGTCCGTTCTCGGCAAAAGGGGATGAACAGGCAGAATCCTCGACCAGACGCTGCATCTCTTCTTTCAAATCTTCCATCTCAAGCCAGGAATTCCAGGGAAAAAGCTTTGCCATAAATCACCACTGTTCACGTCGTTTGAAGCTTGCAACCACCAAACCGTCCGCAACGTTCGCGGAAGGAGTTCAAATGAAAAACAATGCACCCAAAACCAGAAGCGCAAGAATTACGAACACGATCCAGATTTTGCTCTTTTCCTCGTCCACGAACATCGCGCTGCCAATTTGCGAACTTTGGATGTTTTCACTCTGGGCCTGGGCAAGGCGACGCATTTCCTCCGCCTCGGCTTCGGCCTGCTTCTCATGGCCCAGCCCCTTGCGTCGCACCTCCTCCATGGCCAGGGCGTAGACAACGCCGCATTTGGGACATTCGAAGGGAGTCGCGAAATCTTCGTCACCGGCCTGTCTTTCATACTGACACTTGGGGCATTTTTCCAATCGCAGCTTGAGACTCGCAGGCATGACCACGGGCTCGGCCGCCAGTGGGGTTCCGGGCGCATCGGTGTCATCGACGGATTCCGGGACGCCAGGGGCCTGGGCAGGGCCGTCAAGCGCGGCGACTTCTTTTTTTTCAGAGCTGTTTTCCATTTTCATCACTCGGAGGTCGTCACTTTCTGCAGTTGCAGGATATCTATATCCCCTTTGAAAATCTTTGCTATCCCGTCCTGATAGAGAGTCCGCATGCCTTGCTCGATGGCCATCCGCGCCACCTCTTCCGACGGTTGTTTGCGGGCTATGGCCTTGCGGACTTCAGGGGTCGCCACGAGCAGCTCGTGAATGCCGATCCGCCCTCGGTACCCGGTCTGACCGCAACGTCCGCAGCCCTTTGCCCGGTAGATGCTGGCTGTGGAACGCTCGATCCCAAGCTCAGGAAAAAACTCCGCCCCGTATTGACTCAGCAGATACGCCCACTCCTCGTCGGAAGGAGCATAGGCCTCGCGGCATTGCGCGCACAGGGTCTTGACCAGGCGCTGGGCCAGAATTCCGTGCAGCGCTTCAGAGAAGTTAAGCGATTCTATGCCCATGTCCAGAAGGCGGGTCACTGTTTCCGCCGCGGAATTGGTGTGCAGGGTCGAAAAAACCATGTGTCCCGTGAGCGAAGCCTCCACGCCGATCTGCGCGGTCTGGAGATCACGCATTTCGCCCACGAGGATCACGTCCGGATCCGCACGCAGAAAGGCGCGCATGATGCGGGGAAAATCAAGGCCGATGGCACTCTCGACCTGGACCTGCTGCAGTCCCGGCTGCGTGATCTCGACCGGGTCCTCCACGGTCCAGATCTTCTTGTCCGGGGTGTTGATGCGCGCCAGGATGGAGTGCAGGGTGGTCGTCTTGCCCGATCCTGTCGGCCCGACGACCAGAAAAATTCCATGCGGCTTGAACATCAGGCGCTCAATCTGAGCCGCGTTCGCATCGCTTAAGTTCAGCTTCTCGAAGGGCAGGGCCTTTCCGGAGGTGAGCATGCGCAGCACGGCGCTCTCGCCGTGCACGGTGGGGAGCGTGGCCACGCGAAGCTCAAGCTCGCGCCCCTTGAAACGGACCCTGGCCTTGCCGTCCTGCGGCAGCCTCCGCTCGGAAATATTCAGGTTCGAGAGGATCTTGATGCGCGAAACCACCGGCTTGATGATGCTCTCCGGGACGGTCAGCACCCGCATGCAGGTGCCGTCGATGCGCATGCGCACCACTCCAGGGCGCCCCGTTCTTGAGGGTTCGATGTGAATGTCCGAGGCTCCGGTCTTGTGCGCGTGCATGATGATCTTGTTCACAAAGCGGACGGCGAGCTGGCGGCTTTCCTGGGAAATGTCCTCCTCTTCGACCTGCGCGAGCTCAAGGCCCTCGTCGGAGACCCCTTCCAGATCGGCCAGGGCTTCGGAGAGGTCGTCCCCGTCGTCATACTCGTCGAACTCCTCCTCATGTTCATCCTCGCGCATGGCTTCATAGGCATCGGCCATTCCTTGCGAGCCGCCGGCGGACTTCAGCAGCTGGCTGCGATCGCCAAGAAATGCTAGAATCTCCTCGGGCAACCCCACCTTGAATTCATATTCCTTCACGTTCAGGATTCGTTTGATCTCCTCGATCTTTTCGGAATCGTGCGGATTGTGAAGGAGGATCACGACCCGCTCGCCCTTGGCATGGATGGGCACCCACAGGTTGTTGAGCAGGTATTGGCGGTTGATGCCTTTGAGCATATGCTCAGAGACGGGATTTTCCTGGTAGCGCACAAACGGCGTCTGGTAATAGATTTCCAGCGATGCGCCGATGTCATCCGGGCTCACGCCAAAATCCAGCTGCAGCAGGCGGGATGTGGAAATGCCCTTCCTGGCCGAGCGCGAAACGGCGTCGTCGAGCTGCTCGCGGGTCAGAGCACCCTGCAAAACGAGATATTCGTACGGCCCCTTGGGCAGGCTGCGTTCCTCGAACATTTTCTGCCCCATGATGCTCACTATCAAACGACAAAAGGCCTCGTCCTCGCGGGAAAAATCCCCACCTTGCTTGTTCAGGAGCTGCAACACCCCCAAAAGCTCATTCTCGTGCTGAATCGGCATGGAGATCACGTTGCGCGTTTCAAAATCGACCAACTGATCGTACTGGCGGTCAAAACGCAGGCTCGGATGAATGGCCTCGAATTCCTCAGCTTCAATGCTCTTTAGGATAAAGGGTATCTGCGATTGGGCCGTGTAACCGACAAGGCTCGAAGTGGAAATGGGCAGACGCACTTCACGCGGCCTGCCGTCTTTCAGAACGAGGGCGAACAATTCCGAATGCTGCGCATCGCACTTGTACAAACGTATCTGCTCGACTTGAAAAAGAGCCTTCAAATCGGGCAGACATTTATTCCAGGCCATCTCAAAGGCCTGGGCCGCCTGAAAAATTTTCTTGATGTCGATCAGCTTGGACTTGAGCATACAACCTCGCTTTCACGGCCTGTCGGTACGGTGTGAACAAGAAACGGGACCGGGAAATGAGAATCCGGTCCCGTGAAACGGCAACTCATGGGCAAAAGATCAATCCAGATACGGGGAAGAAAAGCCATTGTTGTTCTGGCCTGACATCGCCCTTATTTTCATGATCAGCTCGTCGCGTTGCTGCTTGAAAATGTAGCGCTCCGAATGGCAGCGGATGCGGGCCACAAGGTCGGTCTTGTCCGGCAGTTTGACCATGTAGTCGTTGGCGCCCAAGGCAATGGCCTTCTTCTTGAGTTCCGGTTCCTCGCGGGCCGACAACACAATGAGGGGCACATCGCGAAAATCCTCGCTGCTCTTGAAAAACTTGACCATGGTCAGGCCGTTCACGCCCGGCATGACAAGATCAAGCATTATCACGGTAGGCTGAACACCAATGGCTGTTTCCAGGGCCTTGTCCGGTTCCTTGCAGTAGTGGAAGGTGATGTCCGTTTCCGAGGAGAGCTTGATACGCATGGCCTCCCCTATCAGAAACTCATCATCGATCAGCAGGACCGAGACCGGAATCCGGGTCACGTATTCGTCCACGATGGCATCAACGTCTTGATTGTACATGCTCATCCTTTTCGCTCCACGATATGTACATTTTCGAGATACTTGTCCATAATTTTAAGCAATTTCTGAACTTCATCCGCGTTTTTTTGCATGCCTGCCGTTTCAATTTTGTATCCGATGTGGCTTAAATAATCAAAACCATACGTGCTACCCAGGCCCTTTTGACTGTGCCCATGACGGCAAATGATATCAAAATTATTCTCCACCAATGCTTCCTGCATTTCAGCGACATTTGAATGCATGGTGTCCATAAAGAGGGGCACAAGCTCATAGAGTTCCGCATCGACCTCGACCGTATAGTCCTGCACGTCTTCAGGGATCTCTTCAGCCACCTCTTTGCCGGGTAATGCTTCCTCAATCTCTTCTTCGACCAGGTCGGCCTTTATCTCGTAAACGATATCCACCCGCTCAAGATAATTGCCCAGCGCCAGCAGAAGATCCGCAAGCTGCTCGGCATTCCGTGCTTCGGCGGCAGCCTGGATTTTCCTGCCGATGATGCTGATGTACTCAAAGCCATACGTGCTGCCGAAGCCTTTGTGGCTATGCCCGAAGCGCCGCATGGTCGGGTAGTCCTTCTGGGCCAGGGCCTTGCCCATAAGTTCCAGATCCTTCTGCATGGCGTCCATGAGGAATGGAATGAGCTCGGACATTTCCGGTGCGACGTGGACCACATAGCGCCCGTCCACCGGCGCGGGCAAATCATCATCCCCGATCGTTTCCCCGGAGGCCTCGCCTGTCTGAATCTTCGGCGTCTCGCCCGTGTTCATGAACACAGCCAGATGGTTGACCGCTTCGACGACGACGGACGCCTGCCTGCTCTTGGCCGCGCTCTCGATGATCTTGCCGGACTGGCTGATCTCATCCACGGCGTAGGTGCTGCCCAGCCCCTTCAGGCTGTGCCCGCAGCGCTGCATGGTGCCGAAATCCTGCGTGGTGATGGCGTCGGCGAGCTGTGCCTGAAAATCACGGACGGTGCGCAGGAAAAGCGGACGCAGGTCCTGAAGCTCGGGATCGATCTGAACCGGAGAATCCTGCTCATCCAGAATGGGCGTGACCTCCGTCACCAGCAGCGGTTCGGGTTGCGCGACCAGGGATTCGCGCTGCCCGGCAAAGAGATCGATAATGTTGATGAGCGCCTGCTTCTTGATGGGCTTGGCCAGGAATTCCGTACACCCCGCATCCATGGTCTTCTGCCGGTGCTCCTGGAAGGCGTGGGCCGTCAGGGCGATGATGGGCGTCTTGTATTCCCGCTTCTCCTGTTCCCAGGCACGGATGCGGCGCGTGGCTTCCAGCCCGTCCATGACCGGCATCTCCATGTCCATGAGCACAAGATCAAAAGGCTCTTCGGTGAATTTCTCGAGCGCGATCTTGCCGTTCTCGGCGTGAACGATGGAGACGTTGCTGCTCTTCAAAAAGAGCTCCACCACCCGTCTGTTCGCCTCGACATCGTCGACCAGGAGGACTTTCCAGCCCTTGTCATGGAAGTCCGTCATGCGTCTGCGCTGCGACTCGGACACCACCTCGTAGATCTTGTCGTGCAGGACGGCGTCCCGCTCGCTTTTGAGAATATACGACAACGGCCCGAAATCCGTCGCTTTTGGCAACCGCGCAAGACCCTCGGCGGTCTCAACCGCCAGGACAAGGTTGGCCACGGGGATTCCCTGACCAATGAGCAGATGCACGATCTCGATTCCCGGCACGCTGTCGACCATGGAATCGATGAGGATGGCCTGGAAGGTGAAATCCTTCTTGTGCGCGTTCAGGGCGTCGATCGCATTGGCCGCCGACGAACAGGAGACGGGCACAAGCCCCCAACTGCGCACCAGGGCAGAAATGCTTCCCCGGCCTTCCGGCTGGTCCTCGACGATAAGCAGGTGCGTGTCCGCAGGAATCTTCAGGCGGAATTCCGGCAGTTGAACCTTTTGATCGGGGGCGAGGGGCAGTTTGAAGAAAAACGTGGTTCCCTGCCCTGGTTCGCTTTCGACCCAGATCTGTCCACCCATGAGCTCAACAAGCTTCTTGGAAATGGCCAGACCAAGACCCGTGCCTCCGAACTCCCGGGTCGTGGACGAGTCGGCTTGCGCAAAACTCTCAAAGACGGTGCCCAGCTTCGATTTTGGAATCCCGATGCCCGTATCCTTGACCGCAAAGAGGCAGCACGGAGCACCGTCGTCCATAACGGACTCCGTCACGGACATGGTCACCCCGCCGACACTTGTGAATTTGAGCGCGTTGCCGACAAGGTTGATGATAATCTGCCGGATGCGGGTCGGGTCGCCGATGTAGCGTTGCGCGAGCCCTTCCGAGACCTTCTTTTCGAGCCGAAGCGCCTTCTCCTCCGCCCGATAGACAAAAAGCTTGTTCACGTCGTCCACAAGCTCCCGCAGATTGAACGGGATGGATTCGAGCTTGATCTGACCGACCTCTATCTTGGAAAAATCAAGGATGTCGTTGATGATGCCCAGCAGAAGCTCGCCTGCGGAACTGAAGGTCTTGACGTATTCCTGCTGGTCCTCGTTCAGGCTCGTCTCCTGCAGCATCTCGGCCATGCCCAGAATCGCATTCATGGGGGTGCGGATCTCGTGGCTCATCCTGGCCAGAAATTCGCTCTTGGAACGGGTGGCCTTGTCGGCCTGGTCCTTGGCCACGCGCAGGTCTTCGGCGTGCTGCCGCAAGAGTTCGCTGGCCTTTTTGCGATCGGAGATGTCCTCGATGACGAATATGACGCCCCGGCTCAAATCCTGCGGGTCAATGGCCTTGGCGGAGACCTGGCTCCAGAAGACGCTGCCGTCCTTCCTGCGGAACTGGTATTCCAGCTGGGCTATCTCCCGCTCGGCCAGCCGGTTGAAGAATTTCTCGCTGAATTCATCAAAATTCCTGCCGGAGACATGAAACTTCTCGGGGCTGATCAGAGGTATTTCCGCCACCGAATAGCCGAAAATAGTCGCAAATCTTCGATTCGCCCGGATCACTTTATGGTCGGAGCTTAAAACCGAAATGCCGACCAGCGAGTTGTCGAAAATGGCTTGCAGTTCATGGTAGGCGTTGTTCAAATCCTCTGTGCGCGCGTCGACCTTCTCTTCCAGGCTCTTGTAGAGCTCTTTCAAGCTTTGGCTCATGATGTTGAATCCGTGAGCCAGAACCCCGAGTTCATCCCGGCGCTGATCCAGATTGGTGGTCACGAACTCGCCTCGCGACAGGCTCTGGGTGAGAATGGAGAGATTGACGACCGGAAGAATGAGCAGGCGGTTCAAAAAGACGTACAGAAAAAGCGCAATCACGCCGAGCACCACGGCAAAAGCGGCCACGAGACGGATGGTGGTCGCCTGCACTTCCTGACGCGCCTTGTCGATGAACATGCCCAGCTTGACCTGGCCGATGCTTTTTCCTCCGGCCAGGATGTCGTGGCTGACCACGCTCACGTCCCGGGAACTGTACGCGCTCATGAGATCGTCCCTGGTCAGCCCGACCCGGACCTCGCCTGTGAGGAAGGATTTCCCCAAGGGGTCGACGATCTGACAATACGCGACAAGCGGAGAATACTCGGCCTTGATCGCCAATTCCTCCAGCAGGTAGAGGCTTTCCCTCTGGATGGCGGGCACGCTTGCCTGGGCGACCATCTCCGCCTGTTCCTGGCCCTGCCTGCGAATGTCGTTTATGAGGAAATCGAGTTGCGTGACATAGATGAAATACCCCAATGCAAAAAAGCATATCGCCAGAATGAATTGAATTCCAAGATGTATCTTGAACTGGAGCAGATTAAAAAATGCTTTTTTTCTTTCCATATCCTACTCGTGCTGTAGCCGCCGACGGCAAGGGCAAAGGTTCATGAGATTTCGTCCACCAGAATAGGCCTCAGGGCAAGGCCAACACCGTCTGCACGGCATCAAGCAGGTCTTCGCGCTTGATGGGTTTGCTCAGACACTGTTTTGCGCCCATGAGCCGTGCCCATTTCAAATAGTCCGTGGCACCGCCCCTGCCTCCCGCGGACATGGCGATAATGCGAATGCAGCTGTTTTCCTTGCGCAATTCGCGAATGATCTGAATTCCTTCCTTGTCCGGCATGATGAGATCGGTGATGACCAGATCAAAATCCTGAGATCGGTACAATTTAAGCCCTTCCTCGCCATCCGAGGCCTGCACGACATTGTAGCCGGCGGAAATCAGGATCTTGGCCAGGGCCAGACACATGAGTTTATCGTCATCGATGACAAGTATATTCTGCATGACCGCCTTTTGTCCGGAATCGGAGCTATGGGGATGAGGTTGCGTCATTTCAGCCATATCTCCACACGTCGGTTTTTTTCTCTTCCAGCGCGGATATCGTTGCGCTCTATTGCGCCCTCTTCACCCGCGGCCAGGACAACGACATCCTGCAGCCCTCTCTTCCTGAACGCCTCGGCGACAGCTTCCGCCCTTTTGCGGGAAACTGCCAGATTGGACGCATAGGCGCCTACGGAGTCCGAATAGCCGACCAGAACGATCGTCTTTCCCGAATTTTTCGGTTCTTTCATCATGGCCACGATTCGCGCCAGATCTCTGCCGCCCTGTTCATCCAAACTGAGGTTTCCCGTCTCGAAGTTAAACACAAACGGCAGCTTTTGCGCCCCGTACACGCCGTCGAGGTAGTCTTGCAGAACCTCCCTGCGAACGTTCTCGGGCACCGCCTCGCCGTCAAACTGGACCAGGGGCGGAAGCGAGGTCAGCGCAGGGGCTTTTAAAACGGGAGCAGGCTCCGATCCAAGCGTCTGCGCAAAAGAGGACCCTGGGCCGTCAAGCGGCGCGTCCCGATCTGCGACACTGGCATCGCCTTCGACCTCACTGTTTTTCACGAAGCCGAATTTCTTGACTATGTCCTGACCTACGGCACCCAGGGCGACGCGAACGAAGTCACGGGCGTAAATATTGTCCGTCGTGGCCTTGTGATAGAGGTACATATTCCGCACGGCCGGGTAGGTCACAGTGCGAATGGACGCAGCCGTGGGCGCCACCGCCTCGGAGTCCGCGCCCGGCTTGAGCGGCATTTCACGGCACTGGCCGGCCATCGTGATACTGCCGAACCCGACCGCCCACGGGTCTTGAGAGACGAGTTCGGGCAGCAGGTCATGGGTGTCGACAACGCGGGCCGAGGAAACGAAATCTTTCCCGCTCAAAAAAAAGTCCTTCACAAAACGGCGGGTTGCAAAATTTTCCTGCAAGACAAACACCTTGATCGGAGCGGCCGGACCTCCAACCTGCTCCCAGTTTGATATCTCGCCGGAAAAAATGCCTCCCACCTGCTCGACAGTCAGGGCCGGCACGGGATTGTCCTTGTGCACCAGCACCGTCACCGCGTCCATGCCAAGCTTGTGCTCACTCTGCGCCGTTATGACGCCCTCGCCAAAAATCTTGGCGTCCACCGCAGAGATCCTGTGGGTGGCCATTGCGATGTCGCTGGCTCCGGCCTTGAGCGCCGAGAACCCGGAGGCCGTTCCCTGACCGGCTATCTCAATGGTGCGAATCTCCCTGGCAGCGTAAAAAATCCCTTCCACTGTCATTTCATCAGCGCTTTTCCCAGGAATTTTACGAACTTCATTGGCTCCGATGTTCAGCAGATACAATTCTGCCAGCTCCGGCACAAGCCGACTGGCCAGCGTGCTCGCGCCCGTCAGGGTCAGGATGGTCTGCGTGGAGTATTGGACGGGCTTGTAGACGCCCTCGACCTCGGCTCCGGTTTCGTCTTTTTTGAGCACGACGGGAGGAGGGGTTTCCCAGCCGGGAATCGGCTTGAATTCGACCCGATAAAGATTACCCGCCGCGTGAAAGTCACCGGCTCCGTGCCATTGGCTGAGCAGTCTCCACTGCCCTCCTGCGACGGCGGCTTCCTGCGGAAAAATGGACACGCGTTCGACCGGATGAACCGAGCCGAGCGTCAACAGGTCCGGTCTGAGAAAAAACGTAACAGCCGCCCCCATGAGAGCAATGGCCATCAAGGCCAGGAAAAAACCCACAATTTTTCCAGACGATCCAGATCCGTCCCTGTCAGCCATATATACCGCTCCTCTCCGCCATCACGTTGATTTGAAATTATTGGGGAAGAATGTATTTTCCGAGAACTTTGTCAAAACTATGTTCGCCCAGAAAAAGAGCGCCAACCTTTGAGCCGCGTATAGACTCTATCGATATCTTCTTTTCCATTTTCGAGCGTTCACAATCATCCAAAATAAATCTTAATACCAAGACAGATCCAACAGTAAAATCACAGCTATTACATTCAAAGCCAACTCCTGTCAGAGAAATGTCTGTCACGATCACATCTCCAGCAGGATCAATTGACTCAAAAGAATCATAAAGAAGACCATGTATATAGGTTTCTTTCCTATAATATTTCCTAAAATTGAAAGAAACCTTGAATTTATGCGCACATCGACGACATGCTGCGTTTATGTTCCAATGATAAACGTCTTTTATTCTCTCAACTGCAACTTCTTTCTCCAGCTTGCATTGGGGGCAGGCAAAAGAGACAACCATTTTATTGTGCACAAAAACTTCAACATCTGATATTTTGTCGTCGCTCATATTTTTTCTTTTTGTTAAAATTAAGATACTGCAAAAATATGCCGCAAAATACAGACCCTTGGAAACCAAAATTTACATGACCCAGCCCACGAAGAAATCACATAAAAAAGGCGTCACGTCGCAATCCGGACTGTTTGTGCGAAATGACACGCACTGCCGCTCGTTTCAAGCTAAAAATCACATTTTGAACAGCCGCCGAATCAAATTTCGGCTCATGAAAAAATTTCGGATCACCCATGCGCCGCGCTTCAAACCCGAACACAGCCAGCAGCTCGGCTGGTCGCATCATCCCGAGCAACGCCAAAAACGGAGCCGGGCCTCTCGCGTTGAATCAGCCATAAATCCGAAGCGTGCGACACAAAATGTAAAAGTCAAAAAAATCATTGAGATCTGTAGAATATCATTACAAATTCGAGCCAACAATGCAATCCATATAATCAGATTACCGCCTTCCCTTTATGGACTGCACGGACCGCGTTTCAAGCGTGACTCACCAAGCAACGCGCATACAAAAAGCTCAAAAACCAAGATTGACAGCGTTTTATAACTGAACAAGAATTGCAAGTGAATGCCTCGCACAGTACACGGAGGCGGCCCCGCAATAAATCGAACGCCACATGCCCGTAAGGGGCCTCCTCTGGCTGATGGGTTTGTAAGCGCACAATTTCAAGGCCCGGCCGCAAAGGAAAACCGTCCATGAATCCACGTCGCGTGAACATGTTGCGAAACGCCCCGTTAGGCCAGGGTCCGGTGCTGTATTGGATGCACCGGGATTTTCGGGCCGCCGACAACTGGGGATTGACCTATGCCCGATTGCAGGCGCTCAAAAGCGGACAGCCTGTGGCCGTGATCTTTTGCCTGGCTCCGGACTTTGCGGAGGCCACTGCGGTTCATTTCAATTTTCTGCTCGATGGACTGACAAAAACGGCCCAAACGCTCAGGCGGCAGAACATTCCCTTTTTCGCCCTGTCCGGCATTCCTGGCCTTGAAGTCGCGAATTTCGCCCGCACGCTCAAGGCCAGCCTTGTCGTCACCGATTTCGACCCGTTGCGCATCAAGGCGCAATGGCACAAGGACCTGCTTTCGGCCTGGAATCAAGCCGTGCATGAAGTCGATTCGCGCAACATCGTGCCCGCGCGGGTGGTCTCGGATCGGCGCGAATTCATGGCGCGGACCCTGCGCCCCAAAATCAAGCGTCTGCTCGGTGAATTTCTGGATGAATTCCCCGTTCTGCCCATGCACCCGCATCCATGGCCGACAGCGGTCTCGGCGCCTGACTTTAGCTCCCTGCGGCACAAAATCCGCGATGACGGCAGGCGCCAGGCTCTGCGTGTCGAACCCGGCGAGCAACCAGCCCGCGACCTGCTCTGTCATTTTCTGCAAAACAAACTGCCCGTCTACGCGAACCGCAACGACCCCAACCAGGATGTCTGTTCGAGCCTTTCCGCGCACCTGCACTTCGGCATGCTCTCCGCCCAACGCGCGGCGCTTGAAACACAGGCATGCGGGCTGGCAGGAGAAAATGTCGACGCCTTCCTGGACGAGCTCATTGTCCGCCGTGAACTCTCGGACAATTTCTGCCTCCATACCCCTGGCTACGACACCGAAGAGGGCTTCCCCGCCTGGGCCAAGGAGAGCCTGCACAAACACCTGCGCGATCCCCGCCCCGTCATCTACTCTCCGGAGGAACTGGAAGCGGCCAGGACCCACGACCCGCTCTGGAACGCCGCCCAGACCCAGATGCTTCGCAGCGGCAAGATGCACGGCTATCTGCGCATGTACTGGGCCAAAAAAATCCTGGAGTGGTCTTTGTCCGCAGCCGACGCGCTGCGCACGGCCATCCGCCTCAACGACCGCTACAGCCTCGATGGCCGGGACAGCAACGGATACACAGGCATTGCCTGGTCCATCGGCGGGGTGCATGACCGTGGCTGGACCGAACGGCCGATTTTCGGCAAGATAAGGTTCATGAATCTTGCGGGGGCGCGCCGGAAATTCGACGTGGACCGTTTCGTAAGGTCCTGGATTACGCCCCAGGATGATGCCTCAATCTGATCCCAGGAATCGTACATGTCCGTTTCGCAGGGCCGTCTCCTTCTCTTTGTGTGCCTGACCCTGGCTTTGTTTCCGGCGCCAGGCCTCTGCGCATCCGCCGAATACACGGTCGACATTCCGGCTCTTCCGGACGGCCTTACCCCTCTGCTTTCCTCCGTCTCCGACTGCGTGAACCTGCAGGACAATCCTCCCGCCACTCCCGGCCTGCTGCGCAAGCGAGCGGCCAACGACGTTGAATCCTTCAACAGCGCGCTCCAGGCCAGAGGATATTTCAAGGCCGAAGTAACGGGAGAAGTGGATACCAACGTGACCCCGCTGGCCGTCCGGTTCACGATCGAACCAGGACCGCGTTTTGTTTTCGAAAAGCCCCGGCTCGTGCTTCAACCCGAGGACTCTGCCCGCAAGCATCTGTATGCCCCCCTAAGCAGGATCAAAGCGGGCGAAAAATACTCGTCCAGCACGATTCTGGACGTTGAAACGGCTCTGCTGGAACGCTTGAAGGAACACGGATACCCCTCGCCCGTGGCCCGCGAAAAAAAAGTGATCGCGGATCACGCCACGGACAAGGTCAGCGTAAGCTTCACCATCGACACAGGACCCGCCGCGAAATTCGGATCCACTCAAATCCTGGGGCTTGAAAATATCTCGGACAAGGTCGTCACCGACGAATTGGCCTGGGAGGAAGGGAGCCCATATGACCGGCGCAAAGTGGACAAGACCCGCGAGCAACTCATCCGCACCGGACTTTTCCGTTCGGTGCGCATCAGCGCGGACCACTCCGGAGGCTCTGGGATCGTAGAGATGGGAATCACTCTGCTTGAAGCCCCGCAGCGCAGCGTGCGTGCGGGTCTGTGGTATTATTCCGATCTGGGGCTGGGTACCAACGTGGGCTGGACGCACCGCAACATTTTTGGCGCAGGCCAGGAATTGCGCCTCGATGCCGAACTCGCCGAAAACCTGCAGCGGGCCAAATCCGATCTGATCCTGCCACGCATGTGGCATCCCCGCCAAACCCTCGGGCTTTCGGCCCAGTATGAGCACGAACTCACGGACAGTTACGATTCCACCAACCTTTCCCTCTCGGCCCTCATGCGCCGGCCTGTTTCGGAACTGCAGGTGGGCTACGGGCTGGCCTACCGACTGGCCGAGGTGGAGAATGATGAATTGCGGCGCTTCAACCTTTTCTCCGTTCCTCTCATCGCCGAATTCTCCAATGCCAACAACGTGCTGGACCCCACCAGCGGCATCACTCTGGCCGCCCGCATGGAGCCCTTCACCGACATCCAGGACAGTGAAACATCCTTTGTGCTGTGGAACCTTTCTGGCAGGCACTACCTGCCTCTAAGCAAAAACAAGTCCATCGTCCTGGCCACGCGTGGACGCTACAGCCTGCTGGCAGGGGCCAACCGGGACAGCATCCCCGAAGACATGCTCCTGTATGCCGGCGGCGGGGGCTCGATACGCGGTTACGCCCATCAATACGCGGGCGAACTCGACGAGGACGACGATCCCCTGGGCGGCGTGAGCGCCGTGGATTTTTCGGCGGAATTGCGTTTCCGCATCAACCGCGAATACGGAGTAGTCCTTTTTGGAGACGGGGGCGGCGCTTTTTCCGGCAGAAACCCTTCGGAGAAGGAGGATTATTTTTGGGGAACCGGCGCCGGGCTGCGCTACTTCACGCCCATCGGACCGATCAGGGCGGATGTGGCCGTGCCCCTTGATCGCAGGGACGGCGTGGACGATCCATTCCAAATTTACATCAGCCTGGGGCAGGCTTTCTGATGCATCCCGTCATATCCAAACGCTTACGAAAATCCGGCTTGATTCTCCTGGGCTGCGTGGTCCTCATCGCCACATGCGCGGGCCTCATCCTGGGCACGGACAAAGGGCGGCAAGGATTGCTGGACACCATCACCCGTCTCACCCAGACGCAGGCCTTTCACCTGGAAATGGAGGGCCTGCGGCTTGGCGAAACCTGGAGCCTGGACCGCCTGACCGTGAGTGATGCCCAAGGCCCCTGGCTCAACGCTGAAAAACTGAGCGTACGCCCGCTCCTGACCGAGCTGTTGCGGGGCAAAATATCCCTGCAGCACGTGGGTATCGACCGCCTTGAAATACAGCGTCTGCCCGAGTCCGAGGAAACGTCCGAGACCTCGGAATTCTCGGGGCCACCTTCTTTAAGCATCGCCGGCATGGATATCGATTATATTCGCCTCGCTCCGGAGGTCGCGGGGCGCGAAGCCCTGCTCTCCCTGCATGGCGCGCTGGCCCTTGACGCAAATGAGCCTCACGCCCGTTTGCGCGTAACCCGGCTGGACAGAACAGATGACCTGGCGGAGCTTGATGCCCGCCTCGATCTTCGCAAACACACCCTTGATCTGCGTCTGGACGTGCACGAAGAACCACAGGGGCTCCTGCACTCCGCCCTGGGCATGAACGGCACACAGGGCATTTCGCTGCAGGCCACAGGCAGCGGTCCCATGAGCGAGTGGAACCTGGGCTTTGAGTCCGTGATTTCCGATGTCGCGCAACTGGCCGGCAACGCGACCATTTCTCTGGACCCAGAACCGGACGTCGAACTGCGGGCGCTGGTCACGCCCGGTCCGGCCTGGAACCTTTTCACCGGCCTGCCGCAGGAAACAATGACCTTCAGGGCTGAAGGGAGCTGGCATGATCCCGTCCTGCGCATTGCCCGCCTTGAGCTGCAAAGCCCGACCGGCAGCCTTGGCGGCAACGCCACCTGGAATTTTGAGAACCAGACCCTTGCATCCACGGCCAACGCGCACAACGTGAACGTGTCCTGGCTCATGCCCGAAAACATAAGGACAGGCCCCATCAATGCTTCCGCTTCCCTGCATGCGGACCCAAAGGGCATGCGCGCACAGGGAACAATTCTGCTGCGCGAACTGGAAATCTCCGGACACGCCGTTCCCGCCGCCGAAGCACGCCTGTCTCTGGGCATTCCCGCAGACGCCGAAGGCTGGCAGGTTGTAACGCAGCTTGAGGCACAGACCCCGAGCCTGCCCGAAGGTCTGCGCGCCTGGTCGATGAATGCCACCCTCGGCGACGACGGGTCATCCTTTTATGCCAAAGAGCTGCGTCTGGAATCAGACCGCCTGGGGCTGTCGGCCAACGGCACCCTCGACTCCCTCGTGAACATACATGCACGGCTTGATCTGCGTGAGCCGCCTGCGGGGTCCACGCAAAAACCCTTGTCGGCAATTCTGGACACAACGCTTGAAGGGCGGGTGAACCGTGCGACCTCGAGTATGAATGCCAGCCTCGAAGCCACGGCCGTCCGGATCGACGGCTTGCCCCCGGAGCTTGAACAGCTGCTGGGACCAAACAGTCGCGTGCTGGCCAACTTCAGCCTGTCTCCGCAGCTCTTCAGCGTGCACGAAGCGCAGCTGCAGGCGCGGACATCGGCAAAAGCCAGCGGCGCGTACGACCTGGAAAAGAACACGTTTCAGGCCAGGCTCAGCGCCGCCTTCCCGGAAATCAGCAATGCGGCCGTGCGCATCGCGCAGGGGGCAACCCTACGCGCCTCGGCCTCGGGCAGCCCGGACGCCTTTGGGCTGAACCTTTCCGCCGCAACAGAGAATATCGGCGTGCAGGAGCTGTCCCTTTCCTCTGCCAACGCGACAGCCACAGTGCTCGGCTTGCCTGCCCGGCCCAGCGCCACCGTGAAGGCGACGGCCATGGCCGAACAGGAGCCCGTCAGCCTTGAGCTGAAAATCGAATCCGCCAAAAACCTGCTGCGTATCACGGAATCCGCCCTGCATCTCCCGGAAACAGTCCTGCGTTTCAACGGCGACATTCATCCGGACCCGCTTTTTTTCATCGGCGATGCAGATTTTCAAAGCACTGATTTACGCTCTCTGGGCCGCATCCTGAAAAAGGAAATCGGAGGCGAACTTTCCGTGCAGGCCCGCCTCGATACACTCAAAGGAAAACAAAAAGTCACCCTGCAGGGGCAGGGAAAATCCTTGTCCGCCATCGGGGCCCGCATCGACGGAGCGTCCTTGAGCGGCACGCTGGCCGATCCCGGACTGCCGGGCGAAACGGATATCGAGCTGAAGCTGACATCGGCGAGCCTGAACGATATCAAGGCCGACACGATAAACGCGAGACTGCGCGGAGTGGAGTCAGGCTACGGATTCGACATCGGGATCGTCCACGCTTCTTCCCGCACCGACCTTTCGGCCAAGGGGGTACTGTCTTCGGACCTAAGCGGCCTTGCCCTTGAACATCTTCGCGGAATCCTGCTGCACCAGGAGCTCAAGCTTGAGTCCCCCTTCAGCATGACCGTCTCGCCCACCGGGACAAGCTGGCGGGAGACCAGCTTGAGTTTTGGTCCGGCGCGGCTGCGCTCTCAGGGCACCATTTCGGGCGAAATCACGAATATCACCGCCGACCTGACCGGCTTCGACCCTGCGCTGTTGCAGCCTCTTTTCCCTGAGCTGCCGAGCGCCAGCGTCAATGCCCGGCTTGGCGTCAAAGGCGCACCTTCGGAACCGGACGCGCAGCTCTGGGTGCAGGCCAGGGATATCAGCCTGAAATCTTCGGGCCTTGAGAGTCTGCCCAATCTCGACGCCACGGCCGAGGTGCGCCTGCGCCAAAATATGCTGGAAGCGCAGGCATCCCTGGCCTCAAAAGACACCCTCGAAATAAGCGCAAACCTTTCAAGCCCAATGCAGATCGACCTCTATGCGCCTGCTCTCCCCTTAGGAGCGCCCATTTCCGGACAACTCACGGGCCACACCAGGCTCATGCTGCTGCCGCACCTTCTGCGCCTTGATGATCAGACCCTGGAAGGAGATTGCGCTCTCGATTTTCGCATCAGCGGCACCTGGGCCGATCCGAAACTCTCGGGCACTGCCCAGGTGCGCGATGCGCGCTACGAGAATTACCGCAGCGGGACCATTATCCAGGACCTGGACATGGACGCCAAGGCCGACGGGTCCGTCCTGACGGCAACCCTCTCCGCCACGGACGGCGCAGCGGGCACGGCCGAGGCCACGGGCCAGGTGGACCTTTTGACGCTCAAACACATTGTCGATGTGCTTTTCAGCAACTTTCAACTGCTGCGCCAGGACCTGATGCAAAGCACGGCAAAGGGCGGCCTGCGCCTGCAGGGAAATCCGGACGGAACCGAGCTGCGCGGAAACATCACCCTCGACCCGACCACAGTCCGTCTTCCGGCGAAAACCCAGGCCGATCTGGCGCATATTGAAGTCCAGGAAATCAATGTTGAAAATCCTTCGCCACGAGCGGAAGGCAAAACCGGAAATTTTCTGCTCGGCTTTGATCTGCGGGTGGCCATCCCGGCCCGTCTGAGCGTCCAGGGCCGGGGCCTGGACTCGGAATGGTCCGGAAACCTGCACATCGGCGGCAACCAGATCCAGCCCGTGATCACTGGCGAAATGAACCTGTTGCGCGGCAAGTTCGATTTTCTCGACCGCACCTTCACCTTGAATAAAGGCTCCCTGGCCCTCGGGGGCGAGACCCCGCCCAACCCCTTCCTGGAAGTGCTCGGCGAAACCCGGATCCTGGAAAATCTCGTCCAGGTGCGCATCAGCGGTCCCGCCAGGGATTTTCGGGTGAGCCTGTCTTCCGTTCCAAGCCTGCCCCAGGACGAACTGCTGGCCCTGATCCTTTTCGGCCGCTCGCTACGACAGATATCCCCGCTGCAAGCGGTACGCCTTGCCCAGGCTGCCGCGGAAATAACCGGCTTTGGGGCGAGTCCGGATTTTCTGGACTCCATCAAATCAAGCCTCGGGCTACAGGAAGTGGACGTGACCAAAGACGAGGAGGACAACACCGCCGTCGGCGTGGGAGGTTACTTCGGGGGCAAATATTACATTCGCACCCAACGTAGCGTTTCAGGACAGGATCGGACCAAGGTCGAAGTGCAGATCACTCCGAAAATCAGCGTGGAGACCGAAGTGGGATCAGATTCCCGGCAGGGCGGAGGGGTGATGTGGAAACACGATTATTGAATCCGGCGAAGGTCAAAAAAAAAGGCGGCCGGGGCTGACTAAAGCTCGTCGTCGGGATCGGAAGCGGCGGGAGCGGCCTTGATGGTCAGGGTCAGCACATCATGCAGGACCTTGCCCCGCTCCTGAGCCAACTGTTTCCACTTCTTCTTTTCCTTTTTCATGGCCTCAATGGTCATAAGCAGGTCTTGAATGGTATGGGCGGGATACCCGTACTTGCCATGCTTGCCCTTGCGCAATTCTTCGTCGTTGCGCTCTTTCAATGCCCTGAGTTGGCTTGAGGAAAGTATCATGGCTAACCGCTCGCGGCCCGGACCTGGTCCATGTCGGTCAGGCCCATCATGACCTTCATCATGCCGTCCTGCTTGAGGCTCAGCATACCTTCGGTCACAGCCTGGGCCCGGATCTCCTCCGTGGGCTTGCGGTGCTTGATCTGGTTCTTGATGCCGGATGAATTGACCATGAGCTCATGCACGCCCACCCGGCCCTTGTAGCCGCCCACGCACTGCCCACACCCGACCTTGCGGAAGAGGGTCGGCTTGCCCTGCAGAAATTCCTTGGCATGGATCTCCCAGCCCTGCCCGAACTCAAGGGCCATCTCCTCAAGTTCCTTGGCATCAGGGGTGTAGGCTTTCTTGCAGCTCGGGCACAGAGTCTTGACCAGCCTCTGGGCCAGAACGCAGAGCAGCGAATCCGCGAAGTTGAACGGATCCAGATCCATGTCCAGCAGGCGGGTCACTGTTTCGGGGGCGGAGTTGGTGTGCAGGGTCGAAAAAACCAGATGGCCGGTCAGGGACGATTCAACGCCGATATGCGCTGTTTCCTTGTCGCGCATCTCACCGATCATGATCACGTCCGGATCGGCTCGCAGGAACGAGCGCAGGGCCGAGGCGAAGGTCAGCCCGATCTTGGGGTTGACCTGAACCTGCCTGAGCCCCTCCTGGGTGATTTCCACCGGATCCTCGGCAGTCCAGATCTTGCGCTCGGGAGTGTTGATGTAGCTCACCGCCGAATGCAGGGTCGTGGTCTTGCCCGAACCCGTGGGACCGACCACGAGGATAAGCCCGTACGGCTTGTAGATGAGCTTCTCGAAGGCCGCCTTGTTCTGCGGCAGCAGGCCGAGCTTGTCCAGCGGCAAGGGCTTGCCCGAGGCCAGCACGCGCAGCACCACGTCCTCCATGCCCTCCAGGGTGGGGATGGTCGCCATGCGGTATTCCACGATCTTGTTGCGGTCGGGCAGCTTGATCTTGATCTTGCCGTCCTGGGGCAGGCGGCGCTCGGCGATGTCCAGGCTGGCCATGATCTTCAGACGCGAGACGATGGGTCGCGCCAGGGGCAGGCGAACCTTGCGAAATTCATAGCAGGTTCCGTCCAGCCGGAAACGGAACATGCAGTAGCGGGACTGCGGGTTGGGCTCGATGTGGATATCGGACACGTTCTTGCGCCAGGCCTCCACCAGCAGGGCGTTGACCATGCGCACAACCTCGCTGTCCTGGTCGCTCACCTCGGCCTCGGTCTCATCTCCCGCCGTGACTATGTCGGCGGACTCGACATCCTCGTCAAAAGCCGCGGCCAGATCCTCGCCCGAGCTGAACTGCTTGTAGAAGTGCTCGATGTACTGCTCGATATCCCCGGCCAGAGTGACCTTGGCCTCAACGTTGGACGTGCCGTATATGAAACGGATCTCGTCCAGACGCCCAAGGTCGAAGGGATTGGTCATGAGCACGGTGATGGTGTTGCCTTCCTGGGAAAAGGGAAGCCAGCCATACCGTTTGAGAAAATCCGGATCAAGGCGACGCTTTTCGAACAGTTCAAAAGGCGGCTCTTTGCCCGCGGAGAAGGGCACGAACTCGGTGCCGTAAAACCGGGACAGGCTCTCGCCCAGATCCTTCTTGGCGATCTTGTATTCCTTCAGCAGCAAGGCATCCGAATCCTTGCCTTCCATGGACATGACCGTCGAGAGCTGGTCGGCGCTGATGAGGTTCTTTTCGAGAAGATGGGAATACCGGCTGCTGCTCGATGTAACGGGGCGGGGGGTCAAAGCCTTGATGCGCTGCTCGATGCCCGGAAAATCGGGATCGAGAATGCGCACTTTTTCAAAAATGGACCGCGCTTCCTTGTGGTCGTCCTGATGCAGGTAAATGAGTCCGGCACGGAAATAGAGTTTGGCAGCGACCTTGGGGGGATAATCGTTTTCGCCCAGGATCTTGAGAGTGACCTCGGCCTGCTCCTGGACCTTGCCGAGCTTGTTCAGGCTGTCGAGCATGAGCCGAACCATGTCGTAGCTGCGCACGCCATGGGAATAGCCGCTCCGGCAAATGCTCAGGACTCCGGCATAGTCATCCTTGGCAAACAGGTTCCAGGCCTGGGAGAGAAGTTGCTCTTCACTCTGCGGATTATCCATGCATCGTGCTCACGCGTTGGTCCGGATTCGGGCGACCGGGAACCGGTCGCCCGAAAGGATTATTTCTGAAGCCAAGCCATCATTTCGCGCAGGCTGTCTCCGACCTTCTCCACCTGATGCTCGTGACTCTGACGCCTTCTGGCCAGGAAGAAAGGCAGGTTGGCCTTGTTTTCCAGAATCCAGTTGCGGGCAAAGGTGCCGTCCTGAATCTCTTCGAGCACCTTCTGCATGGCCTTGCGGGACTCTTCGTTGATGACCCGCGGGCCGGTCACGTAGTCGCCGTATTCGGCCGTGTCGCTGATGGAGTGGTGCATCTTCTTGAATCCACCCTCGTAGAGCAGGTCCACGATGAGCTTGAGTTCGTGCATGCACTCGAAAAAGGCTATCTCAGGCTGGTAACCGGCCTTGGTCAGGGTTTCGAACCCGGCGCGGATGAGCTCGCTCACGCCACCGCAGAGCACTGCCTGCTCACCGAACAGATCGGTCTCGGTCTCTTCGGCGAATGTGGTTTCAAGCACGCCGGAACGCGTTCCGCCGACGCCGGCGGCATAGGCCAGGGCCTTGCCCAGGGCCTGACCCGTGGCGTCCTGATACACAGCCACCAGGCACGGCACTCCGCCGCCCTTCTCGAATTCGCGGCGCACCAGATGTCCCGGGCCCTTGGGCGCGATCATGACCACGTCCACATCCTTGGGCGGGACGATCTGGTTGTAGTGGATGTTGAATCCGTGACCGAAGACCAGGGTCTTGCCCGGAGCCAGATTCGGCAGGATTTCTTCTTCGTAGACCTTGGGCTGGTACTGATCCTGAACCAGAATCTGGATCAGGTCGGCCTTCTTGGCCGCTTCGGCCGCGCTGACCGGCTCGAAGCCGTGCTCACGGGCCAGCTGCCAGTTGGGGCCGCCCGGACGCTGGCCGATGATGACCTGCACGCCGGAGTCGCGCAGATTCTGCGCATGGGCGTGACCCTGGCTGCCATACCCGATGATGGCCACGACCTTGTCTTTGAGTATATTCAGATCAGCATCCTTGTCATAATAAACTTTCATAGTATCTCCTTCTCTCGTGAATATTAATACCCGCAAAAACGGGTCCTCAGCCAATTGATCTTCAGTCGGCAAGCTGCATGCTGCGGCGCATGGCCACTGTCCCGGCGCGGATGAACTCCTTGACGCCGAAACGCTGCAAGAGGGCCACCACGGCCTTTATCTTGCCCTGATCACCGGTGATTTCAAGGGTCAGCTCGTCAGGGCTGACGTCGACCACCTTGCACCTGAAAATATCCGCTATGCGCAGCACTTCCGCGCGCTTGGCATCCTCCGCGCCGACCTTCATGAGCACGATCTCGCGCTCCACAGCCTGCAGGTGCGTCAGATCGACGACCTTGATGACGGTGATGAGCTTGTGCAGCTGCTTCATGATCTGCTCGATGATCTGTTCGTCGCCGCTGGTGCAGATGGTTATATGGGAAACTCCCATTTCCAGGGTCGGGCCGACGTTCAGGGATTCGATGTTGAATCCCCGGCCGCTGAACAGGCCGACCACGCGGGACAGGACTCCGGGTTCGTTCTCGACAAGTATGGATAAGACATGTCTCATGGCGGCCTCCTAAACCAGCAACATTTCCGACAGGGCCGCGCCTGCCGGGACCATGGGCGCGACGTTTTCCTCGGGCTCCACGCGCACATCGACGATGACCGGACCCGGATAGGCGAAGGCCTCTTTCAGGGTCGCCTCCAGATCCTCGGGTCTTTCGACCAGAAATCCTCCGGCCCCGTAGGCCTTGGCCAGGGCCACGAAATCGGGGTTGGTGTGCAGGCAGGTGGCGCAGTAATTCTTCTTATAGAAAAGTTCCTGCCACTGCCGGACCATGCCCAGATACCCGTTGTTCAGGATGACGATCTTGACCGGCACCTGGTAGCTGACCGCCGTGGCCAGTTCCTGGATATTCATCTGGATGGAGCCGTCGCCGGCGATATCGACCACCAGCTTGTCCGGAAAAGCGAACTGGGCTCCGATGGCCGCCGGAAAGCCGTAGCCCATGGTTCCAAGGCCGCCGGAGGTCAAGAGGGTGCGCGGTTTGCGGTAGGTATAGAACTGCGCGGCCCACATCTGGTTCTGCCCCACCTCGGTGGCGATGATGGCCTCCCCTTTGGAGAGCTCATGAATTTTCTCCACTACCCACTGCGGCTTGATGGACCCGCCATTCTTTGCATAGCCCAGCGGATGGGAAGCGCGCATCTCGGTCAGGGAGGTGTTCCAGGTCTCGTGCTTGGCCTGCCAGTCCACGTCTTTGATCTTGGCCGCCTCTTCGATCAGTCCGGCCAGGGCCTGCTTGCAGTCCGCGACAATGGGCACATCCACGACCACGTTCTTGCTGATGGAGGTGGGGTCGATGTCGATGTGAATGATTTTGGCCCGTGCGGCAAAGGAATTGACCCGGCCCGTGACCCGGTCGTCAAAGCGCGCGCCCACGGAAATGAGCACGTCGCAATTGTTGATGGCCATGTTGGCCGTGTAGGTCCCGTGCATGCCAAGCATCCCAAGCCACTGAGGGTGGTCTCCGGGAAACGCGCCAAGGCCCATGAGCGTGGTGGTGACCGGCAGATGGAACGTTTCCGCCAACCGGGTCAGCTCCTCGGCGCTGTCGGAGGAGATGACACCGCCTCCGGCGTAGATCACGGGCTGCTTGCTCTGGGCGATAAGCTCCGCGGCCTTGCGCAATTGTTTGCGGTTCGGATTCACGTTGGGATTGTAACTGCGAAGGCTTATGGTCTCGGGATAGGAAAATTTGGTCTTGGAATTGACTACATCCTTGGGCAGGTCAATGAGGACAGGCCCCGGCCTGCCGGTCCTCGCAATATAAAAAGCCTGCTTGATGGTCGTGGCCAAGTCGGCGACATTCTTGACCAGATAGTTGTGCTTGGTGCAGGGCCGGGTGATGCCCACGATGTCGGCTTCCTGAAAGGCATCGTTGCCGATCAGGTGCGTGGGCACCTGCCCCGTGATCACAACCAAGGGAATGGAATCCATGTAGGCCGTGGCGATTCCGGTCACGGTGTTGGTCGCACCGGGCCCGGAAGTGACCAGGCACACGCCCACCTTGCCCGATGCCCTGGCGAACCCGTCGGCTGCGTGGACTGCGGCCTGCTCGTGACGGACCAGAATATGTTTGATCGGGTGCTTGGGGAGTTCGTCATAAATGTCGATGACCGCACCCCCGGGAAATCCGAAAATGAGATCAACCCCTTCCCGCTTCAAACACTCCATTAGAATCTGGGCACCGGTGAGGACCATGGTTTCCTATCCCTCCTGACGTTTGTATTTCTCAAGCAAAGCCTGGATCCGGGTCTTGCCGGCCAGCTTTTTCTTTTTGTATTCTTTCACTTCCAGATCTTCAGCAGGGGAAAGCACGGCTTTGCCCGAGTAGCGCTCCAAAAGTTTTTCAAAACCCACATGTTCCTCCCACAGACTCTTGAGTTCCTCGTCGTGACCCAAGTTCGCCGCAATCAGTTCGAGGTCTTGCTGTTCCATAGGATGTCTCCTTAGCGTTATGGTTTGCCCAATGCCTTTTCCGAAAATACCTTCCAGTCAGGCTCTTCCTCCACATCCAGCAGCAGGTTCTTTTGCCGGGACGCATGCCCGGACTCGATGACCACCTGCGAAGCCTTGATTCCCAAAATTTTGGACACAAACACGGTCAACGCGCTGTTGGCCTTGTTATCGACGGCCCTGGCCTGCACCCGGATCTTCAAAAAGTCTCCATGCAGGCCCGCAACTTCAGTTTTCCTTGCCCCGGGCTGGACCCAGATCCCAAGCCTCCAGCCTCCATTCTTGGCCGGTCCGGCGAAAACCGGGTGGTCCGTACACATGAGTACTAAAACATCATCTGCGACATCAGTCGAGCCAAAAAAACCTGCACGAATTTGATGCCCAGGACCACGACAAACGGCGAGAAATCAATTCCGCTGATATACGTGAACGGCAACCATTTGCGAATACGGTAGAAAACAGGCTCGGTCAGGCTCCTGATCCCGCGCACGATGGGATTATACGGATCGGGGTTGACCCAGCTCATGACCACGGAGGCGATGACCACCCAGAAATATAAAGACAACACGCTGTCGGCCACATAGTAAACAGCCGCAAAAAGACTCGAAAAAACAGGCATGTAACATTCCTCTCAAAAGACGCTGACGCTATGCGCAGGCGTCATGTTTTCAGGCTAATCGATTATCTCGCAAAAACCCGTCTCAAACCATTGCCGCAGTTCATGAAAACTGTCCACATGCAGTTGGGCCCTCAAATCCGGGTTCCGATAAGCCCAGAACGGGACCCCGGCCCGGTTCGTGGTCTCCTGGTCAACGGAAGAATCCCCAAGATAGGACATCTCCTGCGCTGGCAGGCCCCAGGTTTCGACGATGCGCCGCAGGCCCTCGGGGTCGGGTTTTGGCAGGGCCACCTTGGCGGCGGTCATGACAGGATGGAAGAAGCGGGTCAGATCGAACCGCTCCAGCACCTTTTCCATGGAATTCTTGCGATTGGTGTTGACGGCCATGCGCACTCCCAGCTTCTCCAGGGTATGAAGCAGCTCAAAAAGCCCCGGCTCCGGCACCATGCGGTCGATGAAATCGTCATAGGTCATGTGTCCCTGCACCTCTACCGCCTTGGGCATGAGGTCCGCCGGGATGATCCGTGCCATGGCCTTGTCCACGGTATGCATGAAGGCGTAGTCCTCATCTTCCCGGCTCATGGGCGCAAGTCCCAGGGCCAGGAGGATGTGGTTGTAATAATGACGGTTCACATCCCTGGAATCGAAAAGCACCCCGTCACAGTCAAAGACCACGCCGCGAATCCGGCGCAAATCGAAACGGCGGGACTGGCCCGCAGCAGCTGTCATGTCTACTCCATGGCCTCCGGAAAGTACTGCCCGGCCAGGTCGCGGAGCTTGAATTTTTGAATCTTGCCGCTCGCGGTCATGGGATATTCATCCAGGAAGACCACGTATTTCGGAATCTTGTAGCGCGAGATCTGACCACGGCAGAAGTCGCGGATATCCTCGGTGGCGTAGTCGAAGCCTTCCTTCAGGATGACGAACGCCCCCACTTCCTCGCCGTACTTGCGGCTCGGGACGCCGACGACCTGCACGTCCTTGATGCCTTCCATGCGGTACAGGAATTCCTCGATTTCGCGCGGATACACGTTCTCGCCGCCGCGAATGATCATGTCCTTCAGGCGGCCGGTGATGCTCAGGTAGCCGTCCTCGTCCATGGTGCCGAGGTCTCCGGAATGCATCCAGCCGTCGGGGTCGATGGCCTGGGCCGTGGCGTCGGGGTTGTTGTAGTAGCCCTTCATGACGTTGTACCCACGGCAACAGACCTCACCCTGCACGCCGGGAGCGACGGGCTCGCCCGTTTCGGGGTCGACCACGCGTACCTCGATCTCGGGCATGGCCCGGCCCACGGACGTGGTGCGCTGCTCGATGGAGTCGTTGACCCGGGTCTGGGTCATGACCGGGGAGGTTTCGGTCAGGCCGTAGCAGATGGTGATCTCCTTCATATTCATGACGTCCATGACCTTTTCCATGACCGGCGCCGGACACGGTGAACCAGCCATGATGCCCGTACGAAGCGATGAAAGATCATAACGCGAAAAGGAGCGATGCTCGAGCACGCTGATGAACATGGTGGGCACGCCGTAAAGAGCGGTGCACTTTTCCTCCTCGACGGCGGCCAGGACCATGAGCGGATTGAACCCCTCGAGGATGACCAGGGTGGCGGCGTGGCTGATCGCGGCCAGGACTCCCAGCACGCAGCCGAAGCAGTGAAAGAGCGGCACAGGCAGACAGACCCGGTCATTATGGGTGAATTTCTGGTTTTCGCCGATCCAGAACCCGTTGTTGCCGATGTTGTAGTGGGTCAGCATGACGCCTTTGGGGAAGCCGGTGGTGCCCGACGTGTACTGCATGTTGACCACGTCGTGCGGATCAAGGGAGGCCTGCCGGGCGCGGTAATCCTCTTCGGTGGTGACCCGGCTCAGCGCCAGCAGCTCGGGCATGGAGTACATGCCCCGATGTTTCTCCTGCCCCAGAAAGAACACCCGCTTCAAATCCGGGAATTTTTCGCTGCGCAGATATCCCCGCTCCTGGGTTTTGAGCTCCGGAACCAGTTCATACACGGTCTGCACGTAATCGGTGTCCCGAAAGGAATCGATGAGCAGCAGGTTCTCGCACTCGGACTGCTTGAGCAGGTATTCCAGCTCGGCCGTTTTATAGAAGGTGTTGACCGTCAGCAAAACAGCCCCGATCTTGGCCGTGGCGAACTGAAAAGCGACCCAGTACGGCACGTTGGTCGCCCAGATGGCCACCTTCTCGCCTTTCTGCACGCCCATGGCCATGAGACCCTTGGCCAGGTTGTCGACCAGTTCCCCGAATTCCCGGTAGGTCATCCGAAAATTCCGGTCCACGTAGACCACGGCTTCATTGTCCGGGTGCTGCATGATGGCTTCATCAAGCATCTGCCCCAGGGTAATTTCTCGCAACGCAGGCTTGTCCATGACTCCCCCTTTGGATGACACCGGACTATTCCGGAAAATAGAGCACCGCATAAATGGAGGCCGGAGCATTCCCGCCAGCCGCCACATGATGCGGAACGATGGAATTGAGATAAATGGAATCCCCCTTGCCGAGGGTCAGCACGTCCTTGCCGTACGTGATCTCGATGGAACCTTCGTGCACGACAATGAACTCCTCGCCTTCATGGCTGGACAGCTTTGGCTCCCCGCACGCTGCGGGCATGAGTTCGACAAAGAAAGGCTCCATGTGCCGATCGGTCTTGCCCTTGCCAAGAGAATAGAACTTCATGTCCACGGAACAGCCCTTGCCGCCGAGCATGCTCAGACCCTCTTCCCGTTCTCCCAGACGCACGATGAGCGGGTCCTGACCCAACTCGTCATCCAGAAAAGTGCCCATGCGCACACCCAGCCCCCGCGCGACCTTGAGCAGCGGCCCAAGGGAAGGATAGACGGAATCGTCTTCCAGAGATTTTAAAAACGCAACTTCAAGTCCCGTGCGCTGGGCCAGGTCTTCAAGACTGATCTCGTTCATTTCCCGGAATCGTTTGACACGCTTGCCGAGTTGCTCTTTGCTCATAAACCGTTCTCGCTGGTTAAAGGTTCAGAGGACGGGCCGTTAAAATGACGGGCTCGGGCAGGTCGATCCTGCGGCCGCAGACGCGTTCCGCCGCTTCTGCGTCCACTACGCAGCAGACCAGCCCAGCTAGGTTGCCTTCGCAAGGCGAAAAACTCAGATCCATGGACACAAGCTCGCGCACCACGTCTTCGTCGGAAATAAAAAGCCGCGCGCCCAGAGGCAGAAACAGAAGCAGTGAAGGCAAAAGGCTCTTCCACGGCAACTCCACGCAGGCCCTGGGGAAAAGGGCCTCATCCGAAACGCCGGGCTGGGTGAAACTTTCCTCGTCGTCAAGGCCGAGCACCGCGGCAAAGCCGTCCCGCGCGGCTTCAAAGCGGCCTTCCTGCTCACGGATGCCCACGAACTGCTCTTCGCGGTACAGGGCCATGGCCAGCAAAAGCTGGGCTTGGCGCCGCAGATCCCCGAGGGTCGGCTCTTTGGGAGCATCCCTCCCGGTCAGCTGCGACTTAATGTCCATTGTCGTGTCGGTGTAAAAATTATCGAGCCCTGCGGCCTGGTAGGCCTGCATGTCCGAAGACCTCGGAAAACGCTCGCCGAATTCCATGTAGCTTCTGAGCATGCTGCGGACCTCCGCGGGAGGGCACGGCAGCTCGGCCGGACGCCATCGAGGCAGTTCCGTGGCCATGTCCACGCCCGGATCAAAAAAAACAACACCGTCCGGCAGGGGGCCGTGGCCCAGATTCGGATGCAGCCATGGAAAATGCACTATCATATCGGTCATTTATCAATCTCCTTAGATGCAATCATTCGTCATGAGAGAGCTCAAAGCGACGACAACGGCCCGCGCAAGGGGGCAGACGCAACACGCAGACTCCTTCGATGAAATGACGGCACAGAATTTCCCCGGCATCATCCTGCAGGGCCGTAAAATTTGCACAGTCCCAGTCAATGTTCAAGGCTTGCGCCATGCGATGCTCCCAAATTCGCCCGGCCTCCTCGGAGGTCAAGCCCAAAATCTCACCCCGCACCACAAATTCGTCGAAACGGCCTTCCAGAGCGCTCAGCACGGTGCAGGAAAATTCTGCGCGCAGCCCCGGGTTCATCGATTCTTCATACAGGCAACTCCCGGCGACCCAGAAACGGCAAGCATCGCCGGGCATGTGCAGCAGCGGGTTCACGAAAACTCCGCAAAACGGCAGGCCGCAGCACGAAAAATCAGGAGACGGCTATTTGACAAATACATTCCATCCCTTCGGAAACCAAGGTTTTTCTTCCACAAGGAAGAGTTGACCTGCCCGAAGCGCTATGTGTATATGAGGCGCAATCATTTCCGAGGAGGCATACATGTTTGGCATTGGTATCCCTGAGCTTCTAATAATACTGGTCATCGTCCTGGTCATTTTCGGGGCCAACAAGTTGCCTGAAATCGGTTCAGGAATGGGCCGGGCCATAAAAAACTTCAAGAAAGCCACTGGCGAGCCTGAAGAAATCGACGTCACACCCAAGTCCGAGTCCAAGGACGCATCCGACAAAAAAGAATAAGCTCCCCTGTTTTTCCACAAAAAATCCCGGCCCGACCGGGATTTTTTGTGGGCGCTAACGGACCTCCACGGTCAGCCCCTGAGTCTTGGCAGCGTCCCCGAGGCGTCTGGCCAATGCATCCCTGGAGCGGGTCTGAACCCGCCAGACACCGACCATGCCGGACCCGTCCATCTCAACGCCAATCAGCGTCTTGCGCTGGACTTCCTCGCTCCAGGAATCCATAAGCCGGTCGAATTCCATGGGTCCCATGCTGGACAGCCAGCCCGAAACACGAACCAGCAGACCCGACTCGCCCCGCACGTTAAGCCCGGAGCGGGAAAAATAGTCTTTCCACACCGCGAGCCAGACCTCGTCCAGGGTCTTGGCCGTGTGGGTGGATCTCCATTCGCCAAGAGTCAGCACCCCGGTCCAGGCTCCCAGCTGGGACAGCGCAAGGACCGGCACGTCCGGGGCCTGGGTCACGGTCGGCCTCAGGCCGGACAATTCCTGCAACGCTCCAAGGCGCTTGGTGCGCGAAGGTTCCACGCCGGACAGCTGCAACACGTACGGCCACTGGTCCCGAGCCGTGAACATGACCCCAAGGCCCTGCAGCCGGGTTTTGAGGCCGGGTCCGTGAATACGTACCGTCAGCGTGCGGTAGGCTTCCGTGGCATTGACGGCGTCGCCGGCGGCCTGGACCTCGCTGTAGCCCAGAATAAGTGAATCGCGCTCCTTGGACAGAATCCCCATAAGCGTCTCCATCCGCGACTGCGCGAGCTGCGTCCCAAGAACGGCCTCAATCTCCTGCGTCAAAGCCGCATCGAACGCCCGGTCCACGAACGAAGCCTGGCCTTCGGCGCTCTCCACGGGCACGCGCACCTGCTGGTCCGCAGCGGCCGTAAAAGCGCCGCACAGCGCCAGCATCAAACACAACACGCATCTGAGCATTGGTCTCTCCTTCTAACAAAAATTCTACCGCGAGCCCCGCCGGGCCGCAACCTGGACACAAACAGGTTCAACCGGCGGAAGCCGACTCCAGGAACTGCCTGGCCCGGGTTACGATACCATCCACGTCTTCGGGATGGTGCCAGAAAATCTCGCTATCCTTATTGAACCAGGTCAGCTGGCGCTTGGCGTAGGCCCGGGTGCTGCGCAGCCAGTCACGGCGGGCCTGGTCAAGGCTCACTCCGTCGAGCATGACGGCCAGAAGCTCCGGACAGCCGATGCCGGAAAACCCCGGCGCGAAGCGGTCCGGACAGCCTGCATAGGCCAGCCGCACTTCGTCCTGGGCTCCGGCCTCAAGCATCAGATCGATACGCCGCGCCAGACGCGGCGTCAGCGAGGCCAGGTCGGCGGAAAGCCCGATCTTGAGCACCCGCAGGCCCGCGGGACGGCAAGTCCGGCCGTGCCACCAGGTCAGGGTCTGGCCCGTGGCGGTGAACACTTCCAGGGCGCGGCAGATGCGCTGGGGGTCGTTGGGATGGATTTTGGCGGCATAGTCCGGATCGATGAGCTGCAAACGGCCGTGCAGAACCTGCGAACCCTGATCACGGCACTCGCGGACCACGTCCTCCCGGATCTGCGGATCAATGTCGGGAATGGGAGCCAGTCCATCGACAAGACTTTTCAGATAAAGGCCGGTCCCGCCGACAAGGATGGGTGTCAGCCCCTGAGTTTGATAGGTTCCGGCCTGATCCATGATTTCGCCGGCAAAGGCCCCGGCCCGGACAGGGGTGTTTATGGGCAGGTATCCGTACAGGGCGTGCGGACAGACGGCCCGCTCCTCTGCCGTGGGCTGGGCCGTGACCACCCCGAGTCCGGCATAGACCTGACGGGAATCGAAATTGACCACTCCGCCGCGAAGCGCCTGGGCCAGAGCCAGCGCCGCCGCGGTCTTGCCCGTGCCCGTGGCTCCGACCAGACAAAGAAGCGAGATGTCCGTCATGTTTGCTGCGGCTCTCCGGAAGCGGACAGGGCCTTGGCGCTCCGCTGTTCATCCATGCGCGCGACCACGCGGGCCAGGATACTTTCGGGCACCAGCCCTTCGACCACTCCGCCGAGTCTGGCCACATCCTTGATGATGGTCGAACTGATGTAGAGCCAGCGGTAATCCGTCATCATGAAGACTGTGTGGATGCTGGGCTTGAGTTTGCGATTCATGAGGGCCATCTGAAATTCGTATTCGAAATCCGAGACCGCCCGGAGGCCGCGCAGGATCGTGTTGGCCCCCTTGCTCGGCACGTACTCGACCAGAAGTCCGGAAAAACCCTCCACCTCGACACGCAGTTGTCCGCGAAAAACCTCGCGGATCATCTCCACCCGCTCGTCAAGGTTGAAAAGAGGGTTCTTGCCCGAATCCTTGGCCACGGCCACGATGACCCTGTCGAAGACTTCCAGCCCCCGCCGCACCAGACTCAGATGCCCATTGGTGAAAGGGTCGAAGGTGCCCGGATAGACCGCCACCCGCTCTAGTTTCTGCGCCATACGCAAATCCTCGTTTGCCCGTAAAGTTTGTCTCGAAGAAGAAAGAGGTCCTGCCTCGGGGGGTTCTCGAACCTGAGCCCCGCTTCCACTTCGGCGCACACAATGCCGTCCGGCGCGAGCGCTCCGCGTTCCAGCAGCAGCCCCAGGGTCGGAAGCAGCAGGTCCTTTCCATAGGGCGGATCGATAAAGACCAGCTCGAACGGTCCGCAGCCGCTGGTGCCGAGCCAGCGCAGGGCGTCTGTCTTGGCCACGCTGCAGCGTGGCCGCTCAACGCCGAGAGCCTCCAGATTGGAACGGATCAGGGTTGCCGCCTGGGCGGCCTTCTCCACAAAGACGGCGTCCCGGGCTCCCCGGCTGAGGGCCTCGATGCCCAGAGAGCCGCTGCCCGCGAAGATGTCCGCCACCCGGGTCTCCCCCCAATCCACGCCGAGGGACTCAAGCATGGAGAACAGGGACTCCCGCACCTTGCCCGTGGCGGGCCGGTAGCCCGGCCCCTCGGTGGTGCGGATCTGTCTGCCCCTGTACTCCCCGGCGATGATGCGCACGCCTAGTCCTGCTTGGGCTTTTGCTTTTGTTCAAACATCAGCTCCGACATGATGGAGCTCAAACGCGAGTTGATGGCCAGCAGGCTGCCGCGGATCTCGACCTGATTGGTCTGGCCCATGCGCTGCAGGTAATCGACCCGCTCCCGCACCTGGACCAGCTTTCCAGAGGTCTCCTCCAGCAGGTAGTCCCAGTCGATGCGCGGCGCGGCCAGCGTCGGCCGGGCGGTCAGCTCGAAACGGCCGCCCTTTTCGAGCAGGCATTCATCCAGATAGTCCGGTATGTGCACGGTCAGTTTAAACTTCTCCCGGATCAGATCGGCCAGGACCTTTTGCCCCGAATGCTCGCCATGAATCAGATAGACCTGC
Source organism: Desulfomicrobium baculatum DSM 4028 (assembly GCF_000023225.1). Lineage (NCBI taxonomy): Bacteria > Pseudomonadati > Thermodesulfobacteriota > Desulfovibrionia > Desulfovibrionales > Desulfomicrobiaceae > Desulfomicrobium > Desulfomicrobium baculatum. The sequence goes on along the minus strand of NC_013173.1, from coordinate 466,599 downwards.
ATCTCGGGATTGCGCAAATGGGACAGCCAGTCCAGAATCTGGGTCTGACCGGCGTGGCCCGAAAAGCCGCCGATGGTGAATACCTTGGCCTTGACCGACAGTTCCTCGCCCAGAATCCGGATGCTCTTGGCCCCGTCGACAATGCGGCGGCCAGGGGTTCCTTCGGCCTGGAAGCCGACAAAGACAATGGATGCGCCGGTTTTCCAGATATTGTGCCGCAGATGGTGCTTTATGCGCCCCGCATTGGCCATGCCGCTGCCCGCGATGACGATGGCCGACTCCTGGGACACGTTGATGGCCCGCGACTCGTCGGGGGTCAGCGTAAAGCGCAGGTTGGGCAAATCCAGGGGATTCTGGCCGTTCTTGACCAATTCCTTGGTCTGCTGGTCATAATAGTCCCAATGGCGCCTGAAGATTTCCGTAGCCTTGATGGCCAGCGGACTGTCCAAATAAACGGGCATGTCCGCCGGCAGCAGCCCTTCCTGAAGCAGGAGATGGAGTGTGTAGAGCAGCTCCTGGGTGCGCTCCACGGCAAATGCCGGGATGATGACCTTTTCTCCGCGCTTGTAGCTGTAGGCGATGGCCTCGGCCAGTTCCTGTCGGCTCTGGGTCTCATTCTTGTGGTTGCGCGAACCGTAGGTTGACTCCAGAAAAAGAAAATCGGCCGTTTCCACGGTCTGGGGGTTGGGAACCAGCAGCTGATTGGGGCGCCCGAGATCCCCGGAAAAAACCAGCTTGGTCTCTTCGTCCCCTTCCTTGACCCACAGCTCGATGAACGCCGAACCCAAAATATGCCCGGCGTTGTTGAAAATCACCCGCACGCCCGGTTTCGGTTCAAAGACCTGATTGTATTCCTGAGTCTTGAGCTGCGTCAGCGCCTTCTGGGCATCCTCCACCGTGTAGAGGGGCTCCACAGGCGGAGCGCCGACCCGCTGCTTCTTGGTGCTGCGCCACTGCGCTTCGGTCTCCTGGATGCGGGCGCTGTCCTCGAGCATGATCCCAAGCAGATCCTTGGTCGGAGCCGTGGTGTAGACCGGACCCTTGAAGCCCTGGGACACCAGGCGCGGGAGCAGGCCGGAGTGGTCGATATGCGCGTGCGTCAGCAGGATGAAATCCAGGGATTCGGGACGATACATGCCGTTCTCGTCCCAGTTGCGTCCATCAATGTCCCTGTTGCCTTGATGCATGCCGCAATCAATGGCGAAACGGGTCTGCTCGCATTCGAGCACATAGCATGAACCGGTCACGGTGCGCGCCGCGCCAAGAAAAGTTATCTTCATAAATTTCTCCCTGTATTTCAGATAGATAAACACAAGCCAAAATATCAGCCCATTGCCCTGCTCCATCCGGTTGTGCTAGCCCCTCACGGATAAGAACGCATCAAGGCCCATGGCCGTGAAACAACCCTTTTCCACACAAAGACCAAATCATGATCAACCTGGACAAACTCAGCGACCGCGATCTGCCCCCTTTAAAACCCATGGTCTTAAGGCTTTGGCAGCTCCTGAACGCCCAAAATACCCGACTGCAGGAAATTGTCGAAGCCATGAGCGCGGAGCCTGTGCTGTGCGCCCGGATCATGGCCATCTCCAACTCGCCCCTGTACCGGGGGTTGGAAGAAATCAACAGCCCACAAAAGGCGCTGGTCCGGCTGGGCTTAAACGAGGTCAAGGGAATCGTCTACTATTTGACCCTCTCGGACTCGGTGCGCCAGAACGCCTTCCCGCCCTCGTTCTCTGTGCGCAAATTCTGGACTCACAGCCTGAGCACGGCGCTCCTGTGCAAGAAACTCGCACAGTTCTACCCGCATCTCTTCCCCATGACCCCGGAGGAACAGGACAGCACCTACCTGGCCGGCCTGCTCCACGATATCGGCTATGTGGTCATGGCCTCGCTGCTGCCGGGAGAATTCACGACCATGACCAGGCTTTGGGAAGCGGGCGGAAATTCGCCTCTTGAGATCGAGGACGAGCTTTTCGGCGTCAGCCACCCGATCTTAAGCGCCAAGGCCCTTAAATTGTGGAAATTCCCGAAAAATGTCCAGCTTGCGGTATACGCCCACCACCGCGCCATTTCCGACGACTCCCCGCCGCCGGCCATCATGCTCCTCAAGCTGGCGGACTACCTGGCCACGGATACAGGCTATCACTTCAATCCCATGTTTTCAGCTGAGCTCAAACGCCTGACGCTCCCCGTCTTTCTCCTGGAGAACGACTTCCAGCCAGTGATCGAGGAAGTGGCGCTGAAAGTGGAGATGCTTGTCAGCCAAGCCTTCGATTGACGATCAATCCTTCGGAAAAAGAGTCTGCGCGACCTGAAGATTGAGGTCCACGGTACCGGTATAGCCCATGATTCCAAGGGGCATGGGCTCCGTCATTTTCTCGCACAGCCAGCCCCACAGCACATCTCCGGTTCGTCCGAACTGCCTGTAGTCCCCGCGCACACGCACGCACAGATACCGCGCCGCAAGCGAGACATGAGTGGATGGTTCCGTATTTTCCTGAAATTGATACTCGCTGATGACCGAGGCCAGACGCGCCAGCAAAAAACGCGTTCCCTCCTCATTGAGGTCGGGAGAAATGAGGCATAGAAAACCGTTGTTCATGGATGCCAGACGGTCATAATTGCGCAGCTGCCTCCTGAGCGAAGACCATATCCCGCCCTTGAACCATTCCAGCCAGGCTTCCCCGTAGCTGACTCGCAGGCCGCCAAGGCCGGGCACGGAAAGGATGCTCATGGAAAGCCAGCCCTCACGGCGGCCGATGCGGTTGACCTCCTCGTGCAGGAAGGTGCGCAACCCTTCCGGGGTCAAAAGGCCGGTCTCCGCGTCCACGAGCCGGGAGGCCCCGAACTCGCGGCGCAACGACATTGATCGCAGGCCGCGCTTGATCTTCCACTCAAGCTCCAGATCCATCCACGTCCCGAGCATATAGTCGTCGATGTCGTCGGAGCTGGTGAAAACAGTGACCAGGTCCTCTTCGGGACCAACCAGGATGATGTAGACGGGAGGCAGAGAGCGCCGGGCCTCCCGGGCACGCACCAGGGCGCACAGCTCCAGTCCCGAGATGTCGATGCCGCGGGATGCCACCAGCAGGCAATTGTACTCGGTGTCCTCGCTCAGGGCCAAGGCCCTCAGGTGTCCGCGCACATGGTCGACTTGCACATCAAGCCGCTCAAGCACGATCATCATTTCCCGTGCGAGATCCTCATCCGGTTCGACGACCAGGAATCGAAACCGATCTTTTTCCTGAGGGGGTGTACTCATGCGTGCTTTCTCTGATTCCGGCAGATGTGAATGAAGAAGCGCCTGGATTTGACAAGGTTTCCGGGTAGCAGACGAGCGGGCTCCTTGTCCACAAACCGGGCGGGAGGGCCTGGCTTAAGATTTTGCCCTTGCCCACATTATTGTGTATTGAGCCCTGACCACTGCGGAAGTCATGCATGCATAATCCATTCAAATCACTTGACAAAGACCCGTCTCTGCGATCCCGGCTGAAAAAAAAGGCCCGCCGCGGAAAAACCGCGCCGTCCGCAGCTGCGGACCGTGGCGCCACCGAGCGGGAACACGAGTCCGAGGCAGAGCTGTTTTTGCATGCCTTCTCCGACGTGGAGCCTTTGACCAAGGGCGGCCGCGACATCGCCGGAGCGCCCAGGCCCAAGGAAGTCGTTCCGGTGCCGCCGCCGTCTTTTGCCCGGCTGCTGGAAGAAAATATCGAATTCGAAATGGAGTACACCCACGAATTCATCACCGGCCAAATCCGCGGACTGGATGCCAAGATCTTTCGCAAGCTCAAAAGCGGGGAATTCAGCGTGCAGGGGCATCTCGACCTGCATGGCATGAATACGGACCAGGCCAAGATCGCGGTGATTGACTTTTTGCGGCGCAGCTACATGGAAGGCAAGCGCTGCGTGCTGCTCATCCCGGGGCGGGGGCGCAACTCCCCTCTTGGCCAGGGGGTGCTGCGGCAGGAGCTGACCAACTGGCTGACCCAGGCTCCGCTGAAGCGCATCGTCCTGGCCTTCACCACCGCCCTGCCCAGGCACGGCGGAAGCGGGGCGGTCTACCTGCTGCTGCGCCAGGTGCGCAAGGACCAGGGCAAGATCGTCTGGGAAAATATCTTTACCGACCTTGACGGCTGATTTTTTTCGAACATCTCCACCAAAGGACCAGAAAATGGGCTTTTTCTCACGCATAAAAAAACTCTGGGGAGCGGACGGCGAACCTCAGGACGCGACGTTGCCGCAACAAACGCCGGCACATACACCTGACATCGACGAAAGAGCTGCCGAAGCAGCCCCGAAAAACCAGGAAAAAATTCCTGCTCCCGCACCGCCCGAGTCAAAGGCTGTGGCCGAGCCCCGCGCAGCGGCAGATGCGCCCGCCGAGGAGGCTGAAACGCGCAAGGAAGGCGGATGGCGCAGGCTGTTCGGACTGGGCGGTAAAACCGAAGAAACGCAGCCCCTGGCAGAAGAGACGCCGCAGAAAGCGCCGCAATCACCGCCTCCTGCCGAAATGCTTTTCCAGGAAAAACCGGTCGCCAAGGATGAACCCGCCCCGTGGCAGAAATCACTGCAGCAGGCCCTGGGCGAAGCGGAGCCCAGACTCTCGACCTGGATGGTCCACATCCTGGACGGAGTGAGCAGACGGGGCGACGTGTTGTGGGAGAGGCTCAGATTTCTCTTTGCCCAGCTCGACGTGCCGGCCGAGGAAGCGCAGGACTTCATCCGCCGTTTCGACAAATGGCTCCTGGACATGGAATACGACCATGTCGATGAATTCCGCTCCGAGCTGCAATACCGCATGGCGCTGGCTCTTGAACTCGAAGACGAGGAAGACGAGCGCAACAGGCTCTTCCTGAAGCTCTCAGCCGGGCTTGGCAAGACCCGTGAACAGCTTACCATGCGCATCGACCAGCTCCTGGCCATGACCGGCAACTACGACGACGCGTTCTGGGAAGAATTGGAAGAAATCCTGCTCATGGCCGACGTGGGCGTTAATGCCACCCAGGAGCTTTCCAAACGCCTGAGGCCCAAGCTGCGTCAGGCCGGAGAAAGAGACGCGGCAACCTTCAAGACCCTCATGAAGGAAGAGCTGGCTTCGGTCTTCATCGAACCCAAGACTCCCAAAGTGTCCCAGCCCCCGGAAGTGGTGCTCATGATCGGCGTCAACGGCGCCGGCAAGACCACCACCATCGCCAAGCTGGCCCACCGCGCCCAGATGCAGGGCCGCAAGGTCCTGGTCGCGGCCGGAGACACGTTCCGCGCGGCGGCCATCGAGCAGTTGCAGGTCTGGTCCAAGCGGGTCGGAGCCGGGTTCTACGCCAAGGCGCATGGCAGCGATCCGGCGGCGGTGGCCTTCGAGGCCGTGGAGTACGCCATGAAGGAGGGCTATGATCTGGTCTTCGTGGACACGGCCGGACGCCTGCAGACCAAGCACAATCTTATGGAAGAGCTGAAAAAAATTAACAGGGTCCTGGGCAAGAAGCTCGAAGGCGCCCCGCACCGGACCATCCTGGTGCTGGATTCGACCACCGGCCAGAACGCCCTGTCCCAGGTCAAACTCTTTTCCCAGGCATCGCCCGTGGACGAGATCGTGCTGACCAAACTCGACGGGACAGCCAAAGGCGGAATCATCGTGGCCATCGCCCTGGAATTCAAGATCCCCATCAGCTTTGTGGGTCTGGGCGAAAAAATGGAAGACCTGCGCCCCTTCTCGGGCCAGGAATTCGCCAGCGCCCTTTTCGATTAAACCTGTGCGGGCAGGATCTTCCTGCCCGCAGGCCTCTACTTCAGAGTCTCTGCGGCCATGGTCTTGCGCAGCAACTCCACCCTGCGCCGATTCGCCCCCATGTCCCACCAGCCGAGCCGAGACGCCGAGCGGACCTGGATGGTGCGCCCGTCCAGCCTGCACTCCAGATCATCCACAAAGCCGAAGAGCCGGGAGCGAAAGGTCGCATGCAGATACCCGGCCTCCTCGCGCTCGATGCTCCCGCCCAGGGAGACTATGGCCAGCCGCAGGCGCTCCCAGCCATCTTTGTCCGGCAGTTCGAACGGCGCAAGGTCGGTGTCGGAGACTTCCGAAGAGACGCAGTTGGGTGATGACGGACATGGCCGCAGGCGGCCGTTCTCAAGGCCTTGACCGACAGCTGCGGAGCAGGAGGCAAGGCCAAGACAGACCAGGATCGCCAGACACGACTTTTTCATAGTTTTTTTCCCTGATGGTATCGCAGGTTGGGGCATCCGCGCAGAGCGTGATGCATGCTCTGCACGGTTCTCAATCGGAATCAAAGGCAGACAAAAGGCCTTCCACTTGCACGGAATCGACGCACGGCCAATCCGGCAAAAGCGAGGCCGTGAAGCCGGGCATGTCAAGACGCCAGTGGTGCAGATACAGCCCGCCGGGTTCGCACACGCCGTAGACCGGGTCGCCGATCAGCGGATGGCCCGCATGCGCGAGGTGGGCGCGAATCTGATGCCTGCGCCCTTTAAATATCTTCACCAGCAGCAGCGTATTGCCGTCAATTTGGCGCAGCGCGCGGACCCGGGTCCAGCGCAGGGGTTCGTCCTCATCCGCGGTCACGCGCACGACGCTGCGCTTGTCGTCCAGAATCCGCCCCCGGCATTCCAGAGTCGCCACTTCGCCACGGGCCAAAGCCAGATACCATTTGCTGACCTGGCCGGCGTCCTGCCAAACTTTATATGCCGCCGCATCCCGCTTTTCGGCCGCGGCCAGGACCAGCCCGCTGGTCAGGCAGTCCAGGCGGTTGAGCAGCTCCCAGCCTTCGAGCCCAAGCCCGGGCAGGCAGGATTCAAGACACGCCGCCTCCTGTCCGGCCACCGTATGCAACCCGTCAGGTTTGGCCAGCGCCGCGAAGCTCTCGTTGCGGTCGACAAGGCGGACATCGTGGCAGTCAGGAGCGGCATCTTCGGGTAGCGAGACGCGAATATGCTGGCCCGGCCGGATCAGGGCGCCCTTGGCGCACGGCCGGTCATCGACCAGAACCCGGCCGGCTTCGATCAAGGCCCGGCAGCGTCTGACGCCAAATCCCAGCTGCAGAGCCAAAACTCTGTCCAGCCGGATTGGCGGAAGGCCTTCAGGATAAAAAAAAGAATCAGTCATGAAAGTGCCGGTGAGTCAGGCCGCCCGCCGAAGGCTTACGCATCGGCCTTGGCTCCTGGATTTTTGATAATGAAGTGACGCGCCCTGGCATCACTGCGGGAAAAAGCCGGGCTGCTCCTGCTCGACAATGGACATCCAGGTCGCCGTCAGCTCCTTGTCCCACTGCGTGCCGGCTCCCCGGTCCAGGGCGTACATGACCTTGCCCAGAGGCAGGGACTGGCGGTAGGCGCGGTTGGAGGTCATGGCCTCATAACTGTCGACCAGACAAATGATCCGGGCCATGAAGGGCACGGCGTCGCCCGCCAGGCCATCGGGATAACCCTGACCGTCCATCCGCTCATGATGATGATAAATGATCTCCGTCACGTCGTTCATCGCTCCGACCTGCCCCAAAATCTCCCGGCCCATGGAGCTGTGACGCTTCATGTTTTCGTATTCGTCATCGGTCAGGGCGCCGGGCTTGTTCAGGATATGGTCCGGGATGCCAATTTTTCCGATATCATGCAGCATTCCGGCTATATGCAACCGATCAAGCTCCTTGCTCCCAAGCCCCAGCGTGCGCCCCAGGCGGCAGGCATACTCGGCCACGCGCTCCGAGTGACCACGGGTATAGTAATCCTTGAGCTCCACGGCCTGGGCAAAAGAGCGAATCACATCCTGGTTCATGGTCCGCAGACGCGAGTAGAGATGGGCGTTCTGCAGGGCCGATGCGGTATGGGACGCGAAAACACCCAGCAACTGCAGGTCCTGCTCGCAATAGAACGGATTCTCCTTGTCGCGGACCAGAGTGATGACCCCGATACGCTTCTGCGGCAGGTCCAGAGGCACGGCCATGACCGAGTAGGGAAAACCGCCCGGAAACAGGGCTGCGTTGAAGGATGATTGTTGCAGGGTGAAATGGTCGAGAAGATAGGATTTGCCGTGCTGCAGAATCCTGTTGCAGAGCTTGATCACAAAAACGCGCAGGACTTCGTTGGTTTCCAGCAGGCGACCCTGCATGAGGTTGGGCCCACGCTCCAGCATTTCCGGCAGGAGCAGGCAGATCGCGTCCGGAGAGAAATTCTCGCGCAGGTGGATCAGAAACTCGTCCACCACGGCCACACGGTTGAGCTGAGTGCCGAGCCGCTTGCTCAGGCCCAGCATACGCACCACGGCGGACAGCTTTTCCTGCTCCTTGCGGCTTCTGCGCTGTTCAAGGATGGAGCGCACCCGCAAAAGCAAATGCTTGATGTCGAACGGTTTGGCGATGTAATCCGCCGCGCCGTTCTTCATGATGTCCACGGCAGTCTCCGTGGTCCCGTAGCCGGTCATGACCAGAAAATCCACGTCCAACTGGCGCTTGCGTATCTGACTGAGTAAGTCCTGACCATTCATGTCGGGCATGCGCAAATCGCTGATGACCAGATCAAAGCCCTGCGCCCCGAGCTTGCCGAGAGCGTCCTGCCCATTGGAGGCCAGGGTCACGGCATGGCCGGCGCCCGTAAGCGCCTCTTCGCAAATTTCCCTGAGCGCGGGTTCATCATCCACCACAAGCACATGAAAAGCTGTCGTCATTTTCTCACCCCTCCGGAGAGATCGCAGGGCATAAATACGAAGGATCTTCCAGAGTTCGTAAATATTTGTGTACACGCCTTTTTAGTGAAAAAATGAAACGCTGACAACACGAGGAAAAACAAAAATAATCCTTGCCAACCAAAATCATCTTGGCTAGATAGCATTTCCTCAATCGGGATGTGGCTCAGGCTGGTAGAGCGCTGCGTTCGGGACGCAGAGACCGGAGGTTCAAATCCTCTCATCCCGACCATAAGAAAACAAGGGGTTAGATATAAAAGTCTAACCCCTCTTTCTTTTCAAAACTATCTCTCCCAGCACTATTCCCAGCACCCACCCCCTTTTCCACCAATTTTCCGGCGACAAAAAACTATTCTATCCAGAGCCCAAAGACCCTGCGCTTTTTGCTGCATATTTTCTTGGTTTGCCGGGACCGCGTCGCGCATCACTGCGAGATCATTGAGACAGGAAACGAGTGATGGAAACTAAAGCAAAGGACTCCCGTCCATTAACGCTGACGTGGTCACCACGCACAGTCGGGGCAGGATGCGTACAAACACACTCAAAGAGGGGTCAAAATTGGAGCCGATTGTGGGTCACTTTTCGATGCCGTTTGACATCCAAGGCTTCAATAGGAGTTCTACAATTGCTAACCTCGGAGCGAAGGCCTTTAGACCTGCGGGAAAGAATGCCAGTGAAGGCATCTTTCCCGCATTGCACCGGTCTGTAATAACTATTTTTTTCTGCGCAGATAGGCCAGTCCTAGAGCGCCGGTAGCAAGCAGTAACACTGTGGACGGCTCGGGGACAACGTTGGGGTCGTCGGGGTCGATGATGTCGTCGTCATTCACATTTGAAATCCTGAATGTTGACGTGAAAAACGTGGCAAATACGTTATCATCGCCGCTGGGATTGTTGGTGAGCAATTCCAGCCAAGTATCTCCATTTCGCAAGAAAGGATCAGCGCTGACATCGTTACCCAAGGCAAGATTGTAGAGTTCGTCATCATAGGCAGCGCCGATCTGATCGGGGTTGGGCGGGTTCAACGGACTGTCGCCTACACCGCCTGCTGTTATCAACGCGCCGTTTGCCGCTTCGAAACTGCCATCATCGTTTCCACCAGCGGCAGAGGTCAAAAGGCGTCCGTCCTCGTTCGAGGAAGTCTTGACCGTGACCCTCGTGTTTTGAGAATCTCCGTAACTGTAGCTAATCGCCAAGGAAAGAAATGCATCGCCCTCTGTGTACGGGGCTGCGAAATCAAGGCGGGTCGTGTCGCCACCCTGGGCCAAACCACCATCAAGAATGATGGCAGTCCCACCTAACGTGGATGGATTTTTATAGGCCACTACCAAGACCTCGCCATCTGAATCGCCCTGTTCTGTGATGGAAAAATCTGTCTGACCGGACTCGATTTTGCTTTTTACGATACTTGTTACGTCATAAAGACGGACGTTCACTGGGTTGCTGGCAGGGCGTGACAACAAGATGCCGTCATCGTTGGGTAAAAAAGTTTCTTCCAAAGTAACATCCCCAGCAACTCCCCCCCCCCATACATCCGCGCTGTAGAGCCAGGCGGCCAAAACGGAAGAACCGGCGAGGTTGCCTGTCTGCAGGAATCCTGACGCTAAAGAACTACTTCCCCAACCGTCGATTGCCAAAGCGGCATCCTGGTACGCTGCCCTCAAAAATGATCCCGCATGCGCATTCATGGCAATTCCGGCAGACGCCAGCAGTGCAAGACCTACGGATATCAATTTTTTTTTCATAAAACCCTCCGCAGTAAAATATTGCAATCCCTTCACATCCCCACCAAAAAATAGTCAGCAAACATCGCAACACAATCCGTTTCATCAAAAGCAATAAGTGATCCAACGGCGCAGACGCCTAATATAAAACAATTAATCGAAGATTACGATGGCAGCCAGAGGGTACAAAGTGTAAAGTTTTTCGAACGTGAACCGTTCTGTTTTTGTCGACCGCAACAAAATTCCTGAATTACTGCTGTCATTGTGAAGTCTGACTAAGGGCATGAGCCAGCACTAAATCACAAAAATAAGTTCAACGGGGAATAATCAAACTCGCGTGCAGCCCGAACTGTCCAATATCAGCATAAATCAGGGGAGAGTGCAGGATGTCTCCCCTACCTTGAAAGAATGTTGATTGGCCACGAAGTATCTAAAAAGCCTGAAGGTCAATTATTGATTTCTAGCTTTTTCAGAAGGTCGCACACGGTCGTGGGGGATGGCACCCATCAGGATGACCATTCAAGCTTTTCAACCCGCGCAGGAAGAGATTTTTTGATTACGCATGGAAAAAAAATCGACAAAATGTAAAGAGAATTTACATTAATTGGAAGGGTCAACTGAATGAACTTGCTGATGATAGCACGTTCTGCTTGAAAAGTCGGCGGGAGACTTAAGAACCCTCCCTCCAAATAATAACTTACGTCTCGACTTGCGCCGCGCAAGAAATGCTCCTCAGAGCATGCCCATACTCCCGTCGCTTTGGCGCCATGACGAATACATGAGTCACCCTGACCTGCCCGGCACTTTTCAGACCAGTCGAAACTTGAGATAGGTTCCCCCTCAACCACGAGGGAACTGATGAAAAAGGGACGATTTTCCGAAGAGCAGATGGTGGGCATCCTGCGCGAAGCTGACCGCAGTCCGGTGGCCCAGGTGGCCAAGAAGCATGGAATCAGCGAGCAGACGATCTATACGTGGCGACAGCGGTTTGCCGGCATGTCCGCCGATGACGTGAAGCGGCTGCGGTTGCTGGAACAAGAGAACACGCGACTGAAGAAGATCCTTGCGGAACGGGACCTCGAAATCGAGGTCATGAAGGAGATCGCCGCAAAAAAGTGGTAGGCGCACCCGCCCGACGCCTCCAGGTGGCATACGCCAGGAGTCGCGGACTTTCACAACGCAGGGCGTGTGCGCTGTTATCCACTTCCCGGTCGTCGCTCCACTACGAGTCACGGCTGGAGGCCCGGGACAAGCCACTGATGGCGGCTATGACAGATCTGGCTGCGACGTATCCGCGCTTTGGATATCGCCGGATCAACGTGTTCATGGAGCGTCTGGGGCATGTCATGGGCGCCGACAAGGCGTTCCGCCTGTGGTCCAAGGCCGGGTTACAGGTGCCCAGGAAGCGGCCTCGGAAACGAGTGGCGGCGTCCCGCCCGAGACCGCAACTGCCGATGGGAGCAAACGAACTGTGGGCGTACGACTTTGTCTATGACGCCTGCGCCAATGGTCAGCAGATCAAATGCCTGACTGTGGTAGACGAATACACGCGGGAATGCCTGGCTATAGACGTTGCCGGCAGCATCAGATCGGGCCGGGTGATCGAGGTGCTGTCCCGCCTGATCAGCGAACGTGGAGCCCCTCTGAGCCTGCGTTCTGACAACGGACCGGAGTTCGTGTCGAAGGCGCTGCTCAGATGGGCGGCTCAGGAGTCTCTGGATCTGGCGCTGATTGAGCCTGGGAAGCCATGGCAGAACGGTTTGAACGAGAGTTTTAACGGCAAATTTCGCGATGAGTGTCTGTCGATGGAATGGTTCCGGTGTCGGTCCGAGGCGCGGGTTGTGATCGAGGAATGGAGGCGGCACTACAACTCCATTCGTCCGCATTCAAGCCTGAACAACATGACGCCAGAACATTTCTGTCGGCAGTATGGGAAAAACCTGAACCGTGGGGAAACTCTCAAGAATTGAGTGGTCCGAAGTTTCCCGGCAGGTCAACCCCGCTCTTGCCTTGCAGGGCGTGAGATCGTAGAAACACGGCCACGTACCCAGGAGCACTACATGAAACCACCCATTTCTTTTGGAATAAAAACCGCGATCATCCTGGCCATTTCCGTCGGATTGGCACTGGCCTTCAACGCCACGCGGCCGGATAGGCTGCCTCTGGTCCATGATCCGGACAGCGCTGCGCAGGCCGCGGCCCAGCGAGGGGAAATATCTCTCGACGAGGCGGCCCTTCTTTTTGAATCCGGAAAGGCGGTTTTTGTCGATGCACGGGAAGCGGGCGAATACGCCCTTGGACATATCGAGGGAGCGCTTTCTCTTGATCCCGTCCTATTCGGACAGGAATTTCCAGCGCTGCGGGAGCATTTGGAAGAGGCGACAACAATAGTCACCTATTGCGATGGAGAGTTCTGCGAACTGAGCCATGAACTGGCCCAGCAGCTTCTGGGCATGGGCTTGCAGGATGTTCGAGTACTGAAAAACGGCTGGACGCTGTGGCGCGACCAAGGCCTGCCTACTGCCACGGGCAGCCAGACAACGGAACCGCCCCAGGCGCCGCAGGCTGAAGAAGCGTCTGTGAACGCCAGCACCGGGGAAACACCGCATGCAACGGAGCCGAGTGAACCCGAATCCGATCAACCGGCGCCTGCGCAGACCGGCCCCTCGGATCAGCAGCTTCAGCCAGCGCCTCCGAAGGAAGCGCCTGCGGACTCCTTTGCGCCCGAATCCGCTCCGCTTGGCCAGCCTCTGGAACCCGACCCGCAGGAAACGCTGGCCCCGAATCCGGCGCCGCCTGAACCGGAAGCTGAAACACCTTCCGCAAAACCGGCGCCTCCGGCCTCCCCCTCTCTTGATCCCGAAACCCTGGGAGAAAAATCATGAACGCAGCGTCTCTGGCCCGGGGTTCGCGCCTGGCCCTGGCCCTCGTCTTCCTGGCTGCCGCCCCGCAGAAAATCATGGCTCCGGCCGAATTCGCCGCCAGCGTGGCCAGCTACCTCATCCTGCCGGACGTGCTCGTCAACTTTACGGCCCTGACCCTGCCCTGGCTGGAAATCGTCGTGGCCATTCTGCTCGTGTGCCGGGCCTGGACCGGTCCGGCCCTGTTCCTGGCCAACGCCATGCTGGTCGTCTTTCTGGGAGCCGTGGTCAGCGCCTACGTCCGGGGCATCGACCTGAACTGCGGATGCTTCTCAAGCGCCCCTGCGGCCTCGGACGACATGGTCTTCTACATTGTCCGCGACGTCATCTTCGTGGCCCTGGGCCTGACGGCGGCGTGGTTCTACCGGCGCGGAAACGACGCCGACTAGGGGGCCTGCCCCTCTGCATCGACCAGAACGCATTCACGCCATCCGCGCACGGAATTGATCAGCCACAGCCTTGTGCAACGGCTCAGATCATCCACCCGCACCACTTCTTCCCTGATCCGTCCTTCATGCAGCAGCCGGGCACGCATTGTGCCCGGTAGCAGTCCGCAGGCAAGGGGCGGAGTGAGCAGCTCGCCGGCGATTTCAACGACCAGATTGGCGATGGTCGATTCCGTGACCTCCCCCCGCTCGTTCCAGAGCAGCACATCGTCCACCTCCGGCGCTTGCCTCCGGGCGCGATCGTAAACCTTTCGCCGCGTGGTCTTGTGGAAAAGAAACGGATCGGCCGCGTCCACCGCCGACAGGGCCAAAGACACCCGGCACGGCGTCGGTCCGGGCAGAGAGCGATGCTCGATGTTCCAAGACCCGGAACTGTCCAAGGTCAGGCGCAGCATACCTTCGAAACCATCCGCCGTCAGCACTTCCTGTTCAAGCGCGTCCCGCACGGCCTTGGGGTCGAGCCTGAAATCGAAATATGCGGCGCTATCTTGCAAACGCCGCAAATGCTCCGCGAGAAGAAAAATCCCCTTGTTTTTTTCCCAGCGCATGGTTTCAAGCAGCAGGAATTCCGGCTCCGGGGCGGCCAGCACGCGGGCCTTGATCCGCGTCTCGCGGAACTCCGCCGCAGGGTCCGAATCCCAGACAATGCCGCCGCCCACCCCGTACTCGGCCGTGCCCGAGGGCTTGTCGACCAGCACCGTGCGGATGGCCACGTTGAAACGCGCCTTGCGGCCAGGGCTCATCACCCCGATGCTCCCGGTATAGATGCGGCGCGGCGAAACTTCGAGTTCCTGAATGATCCGCATGGTCCGGACCTTGGGCGCGCCGGTGATGGACGCGGCCGGAAACAGGGCCGACACGACCCGCGCCGTCGACTCCAACGTGCGACCGCGCACCAGGGAGGTGAGCTGCCAGAGCGTCGGATAGCGCTCCACGCGAAAAAGTTCGGGCACATTCACGCTGCCGGGCAGACAGACCCGGCCGAGGTCGTTTCTGACCATATCGACGATCATCACGTTTTCGGCCCGCTCCTTTTCCGAGACTTCCAGCGCCCGGGCCAGCGCCTCGTCCTCTTCGGGCCAGCGCCCTCTCGGAGCCGTGCCTTTCATGGGGCGGGACCAGACATCCTCTCCCTCCCGTTCAAAAAACATCTCCGGCGATGCGCTGCAGATGGCGAAATCGGCAGTCTCGATAAAGGCTGCGTGGGGTGATGGCTGGCGGCGGACGAGGCTCTGGAAGAAATCCCAGGGAGCCGCACCAAAACGGGCGCGCAGGCGATGCGTGAAATTGACCTGATAGGTGTCGCCCCGGCCCAGATACTCGCGGATACGTTCCAGGGCGCGGCCATGGGCGCAGGCGTCCAGTTCCGAAATCCAGTCCAGGGCAGGGGCATACGCGGCATCCAGCGTCACGAAGGCGGGGGCGTCGAACAGCCCGAACCAGGCCAGGGGAAATGCGCCACAGGACGAATCGGGCATGGCCGGATCAAAGGCGCTGCCCGCTTCATAGGCCAGAAACCCTACCGCATGGAGCCCGCGCCCTTCCACTTCCGCTTCCGCATGGGCGATAAGCTGAGGCACCTCATCGGGGCGGTGGGCCACAAAAATGGCCCGGGGACGCTCGTAGCGTACCCAGGCCGAATGTTCTGTGGAATATATGACTGCGACGGACATGGCCAAGCCCTATCTTGCGCTCCGGCGCAACGCAACAGGGCAAAAAACCACCAACTTTTGGCCAGGCGCGAGCGCATCGCGGTATTCAGGCCGCCGTTCAGCCGGCGAAAGCAAAGCAGCGGTACGCAAGACAAAAAAACCACGATGGGAAGATGCCAGACTCCCATCGTGGATACGCGAAAGTGGAACCGTTCGAATTCAAGCGATCACAAAGGCAACGAGCTGTCCCATGAAATGCACGACGTCGGAAACCTGGTTCAAAAGTGTATCGCTCCAGCCATAAGCAACAAGAGTTGCCATCCCGGCAAGCCAGAAAAGGTAACATAACTGCTTCATGACATTCCCCCCAATTCTCTGGATATGATCGGCCCTGTTTTCGACCGCTTGGTATTTCCATAGAGCAAAGGGTGTGCCCATGCGATTATCCTTGAGCAACGTGTTATCATGTTTGGAATTTTCTGAGTCCCGTCCATAAGGCAAGAAGTTCGATCCAAAACGTCCAGCGCAAAGACCGTACACCGTGCGCAAAACTTCTCTCACTACCCACTCATCTCCGTACGCTCAGAATTCCTCGTTCCCGAAAAATAACCACACTGAAGACAAAAAAACTCCACAATATCAGCATGTTTATCAAATCAAGCAGTACGTATCAAAGATCAATTTGTCGCTCCGGATCCGCTTCCGACCAACTCGTCCAGCAGCTGTCCCAATCGTTCCAGATGCGTCTTTTCCTCGCTGGCGATCTGTTCAAGGATGGCCCGGTTCTCGGCGTTCTGAGTCCAGACGGCGGAACGGATGTAAAGATCCAGCGCCTGGGCTTCGATGGACATGGCCAGGGAGATGACGTCCACCGGGCTGTCAAAGTCAGGCTTGAAGCGGTCCATGTATTCCTCGGTGGTCATCCCGCCTTCCATGAGCGGAGTGACAAACCTGCACTCGAAATCCCCGCGATCATCCTTGCCGGTGATGCGTGTGTATTCGGCGAAAAGACGATCCTTGTGCTTGATCTCGATGTCGGCCAGCAGGCGGAACACGCTCTTCACCTTTTCATCGCTGACCCGCTCCAGCATGCGCAGATAAAAATCGCGCAACCCCTCTTCCAGGGAATAGGCAGAGGCCAGAATCGCCTCCGCGCTGTCGAGTTCGGAAAAAATGTCCACACCAGCCTCTTCTGCCCCGTAGGCAGCCTGACCGTTCCAGGCTTTGTAGCCGCCGCTCATGTTGATGACCTGGTCATACCCTTTGCCGGCCAGGGTTTGGGCAGCGACGCGGCTGCGCCCGCCAATGGCGCAATACACAACCACCGGTCTGGACGGGTCGATCTCGTCCAGCGAGTCGGTCAGCGCAGCAAGAGGCACCAGCCTGGCTCCGGGAATATGCCCTTCCTCGTATTCCCCCGGCTGGCGCACATCGAGAATGGTCACTTCCTGCAGGGTCTTGCCGGACAGATAGGCCCGGACCTCATCGACATCCATGGACTGAACCGGGGTCAAGAATTGTTTCCAGCGCACTATGAACCTCCTCAATCTTTGTATCGTGGCATCATGCACCGGGAACCGGGAAAACTCAACTCGGACCACACATTGACACGAATTCAGCATTATCGTAATTCTACGATATACGATACGTTCGACGGGAGCACTTCATGACCCATGACCAGAACTTGGCCGCCCTCTGCAAGGCCCTCGGGCATCCCGCGCGGGTGGCGATTCTCAAGCATCTCTTGCAGGTGGACAGCTGCATCTGCGGCGAGATCGTAAGCATCCTGCCCCTGGCCCAGTCCACGGTCAGTCAGCATCTCAAACAACTAAAAGAAGCGGGCCTGATCCGTGGCGAGATAGAAGGCCCACGCATCTGTTACTGCGCGGACAAGGACCGACTGGCCGAACTCAAAATACTCATCTCTTCCCTATAGGCGCGACATGAAACCACTCCAGCCCTTTCCCATGGCCCCTGGCCCATCCTGCTCCGCGCCCGACGCGAACAGCGAGATTCCCGGCCCGTGCTGAGGCCCCCCACCCGCCCCTGGTGCAGGGGTGGACGACCTTGCCGGATATCGCATCGAGCCTTACGTGGACGGGTTTTTGCCCACCGCCGCAGGGCGGATTCCGCGCGTCCGGACCAGTCCCACGGCCTGGGACCGGCTCGGAACCTGCCGCGCGCGACTGGGGCTTGACCGCAACAACTACACCGTCAACCCCGGCCTCTATGCCATCGGCCAGCCCGGCCCCGAGGCGCCTGTCATCGTCACGGCCAACTACAAGCTGACCTTCGACACGGTCCGCTTCACCCTGCCCGGGCGGGACCTCTGGCTGCTGGTAACCGACACGCGCGGCATCAACATCTGGTGCGCGGGCGGCAAGGGCACTTTCAACGCCGCAGGGATTGCCGAGCAGGTGCGCAAGACCGGCCTTGAACGCATTGTCTCCCACCGCCGCCTCATCCTGCCCCAGCTCGGGGCCAACGGGGTGCGGGTCCGTGACCTGCGCAAAGCCTGCGGATTCGAGGCGGTTTTCGGCCCCGTTCGCGCCGAGGATCTGCCCCGCTACCTGGACCGGGGCGAGGACGAAGCCATGCGCGAAGTCACCTTCAGCCTGAAGGAACGGGCCGCGGTCATTCCCGTGGAACTGGTTCTGGGCTGGAAGATCATCCTCGCCTCCTTTTTGGTGGCGGCCGTGCTCAGCCTCATTGGTCCGGACTTTTCCGTGCAGGCCATCCGGCAGCGCTGGATCCTGGCGGCGTGCGCCACAGGCTTTGGCTTGGCCGCAGGCGCGATTTTATTCCCCCTGCTCCTGCCCGTGCTGCGCACGCGCCTCTTTTCCCTGGGCGGAGCCGGGCTTGGCCTGGCCCTGTCCGTGCTGCTGCCGGCCATCTTCCCCCAGCTTTCCTGGGCCGCCGTAACAGGCGCCGGACTTTGGACCATGTCGCTGGCATCCTGGCTGGCCCTCAACTTCACCGGGTCCACGCCGTACACGTCGCCCTCCGGAGTAGAGAAGGAAATGCGCAAGGCCATCCCCGTCCTGGCCGGTGGCACGCTTCTGGCGGCGATCCTGTTCGTGACCGGCAACTTCTTGTGAGGAACGCATGAAAATTTTCCGCCATCTCAAAAATGTGGCCACCCTGGCCTATGAAGAGGACAAATGCGTAGGCTGCGGCATCTGCGCCACGGTCTGTCCGCACCGCATCTTCGCCGTGCGGAACGGCAAGGCCCACGTGCTGGACCGTGAGGCCTGCATGGAGTGCGGGGCCTGCGCCCTCAACTGTCCGACCGCCGCCATCACGGTCACTCCAGGCGTGGGCTGCGCCCAGTACATCATCCAGACCTGGCTGCCGGGCAAGCGCGGGACGTCCTGCTGCTGAGTCCTTGACCACGGCGACGAAATGGCTGATCTCTTTGCCTTCCAAACCAAGGAGGCCACACCATGCTCGACCGCACCGAAGCACTCGCCATGATCAAGGCGAGCGCTCCCGATCATCTTCTCGTACATGCCCTTGAAACCGAAGCCGTCATGCGCGCCCTGGCCGACCGTCTGGGTCAGGACCCCGAAACCTGGGGCCTGGCCGGTCTGCTGCACGACCTCGACTATCCCCAGACCAAGGACACTCCCGAAAAGCACGGCCTCCTGACCGCCGAGACCCTGGCCAGAAAACTGCCGGAAGACGCCGTCCAGGCCATCGCCCGCCACAACGAGATGAACGGCAACCTGCCCGAGACCCAGTTCGACTTCGCCCTGCGTTGCGGCGAAACCGTCACCGGCCTGATCCACACCGCAGCTCTCGTCCGCCCCACGCGCATGCAGGGCATGGAAGCCAAGAGCCTCAAGAAAAAGATGAAGGACAAGGCCTTTGCCGCCTCGGTCTGCCGCGAAACCATCAAGGAATGCGAAAAGATCGGCCTGGAACTGGGAGATTTCCTGACGCTGGCCATTGGGGCTATCACGGGGATTGAAGGCGAAGTGGGACTGGCGGCTTCCTGACCCTCATGGAAGGCTTTCTCCTCCACGCCTCCAACCGCCTGGAAAACCTGGCCGAACTGCTGGCCGAGGTCCTGAAAACTCCGCTGGACCCCATGGAGCCTGAGACCATTTTGGTCCAGTCCGGCGGCATGCAGCGCTGGGTCTCCATGCAGCTGGCCCGCCGGCACGGGGTCTGTGCCAATACCCGCTTCCCCTTTCCCGTTGGCTTCGCCTATGCGCTCTGCCGAGAACTGCGGGCCGACCTGCCACGTGAATACCCGCTCAGTCAGGAACGCATGCTGTGGCGCATCACGCACCTGCTGCGCGGGCTGCTGGACGAGCCGGAGTTCGCGCCGCTGGCGCGTTACGTACAGGAGGATTCGGAGCTCAGGTCCGTGCAGTTGGCCGAGCGCATCGCCTATCATTTCGACCAGTACCTCATCTTCCGCCCGGAATGGGCCGCACGCTGGGAGAACCATGAACCGAGCGGGAATTTTCTCCTGCCCGGTCACGTCGCCAGCGAAGCCTGGCAGGCCAGACTTTGGAGGGAACTGATCCGGGACATGGGCGGAGAGCATCGCGCGGCGCTGCTGCGGCGGGCTATCGCCAGTCTGGAAAAGGGCACTTCCCTGCCCGATCTTCCGTCGCGCGTCTGCGTCTTCGGAATACCGACCCTGCCGCCGGTCTATCTGGATCTTCTGAAAGCCTTGTCCAGGCACAGCCAAGTGCATGTCTTCCTACTCAGCCCTTGCCAAAAATACTGGGGCGATCTTCTGACTCATCGGGAACGTCGGCGCGCCTACCGTGCCGGAGAACACGCCTCCCCGGAACGACCCGAGGACGCAATGCCGCTGGCAGGTCTCGGCGCGGTGGGAAAAGAATTTCTGGAACTGCTGATGGAACGGGACGCGCTGGAAACGGGGCTGTACGAGGAGCCAGTCGGGGATACCATGCTCGGACAACTCCAGGCCGACCTTCTTGATCTGGACGTTCGCGAGGAAAAGACGGACTTCTCCGACACCTCCATCCAGGTCCACTGCTGCCACAGTCCCTTGCGCGAGATGGAGATCCTCAAAGACCTGATCCTCGACCTCCTGGCCAAAGACACGTCCCTCTCGCCACAGGACATCCTTGTCATGAACCCGGACATCGAGAGGTACGCTCCGGTCATCCAGGCCGTGTTCGGGACTGCCGGCGAGGACGGCATCCCATTCTCCATCTCCGACCGCAAACCCACCAAGGCCGCCGAAACCATCCGCCTCTTTCTGGAGTTGCTTGAGTTCGGACAGCACCGTTTCGAAGCATCGCGCGTCTGCGCCCTGCTCGAAGCCCCGCCAGTGCGGCAACGACTGGGCCTGGATGCGTCCGATACGCAGCGAGTGTTGGAATGGGTGCGCGCATCGGGCGTGCGCTGGGGGCTGGACCTGGATTTCCGCAGGAAGGCGGGCCTGGGGGATTTCGGTCAGAACACTTGGGAGAGCGGCCTGTCCCGCCTGTACCTCGGGTACATGACCGGCGCGGCGGACCCGCTGGGCGGCATCGCCCCTCTGGCGCTGCGCGGCTCGGCCGAGCAGGAGCTGCTGGGCCGCGTGACAGCCTGGATCGACGAACTCGCCACCCTGTGGTCCAGGCTGCGGGACACGCGTACGCCAGCCGACTGGCAGGACTGCCTGCTGTGGATCCTGGATGCCTTCTTCCCCCAGGACCCCGCCCAGGCCGAGCACCTGCTGGCCATCCGCAAGGCCGTGACCGACCTGACCCGCGACATGGGCGATTTCGAGGCCGACGCACGAACCATGCTCTACCTCATCCGCAAGCGCCTGGACGAGAGCGGCGGCGAGTCGGGCTTCCTGGCCTCGGGCCTGACCTTCTGCGGCCTGAAACCAATGCGCTCCATCCCCTTTCGGGTCATCTGCCTGACGGGCCTGACCAGCACGGCCTTCCCACGCCAGGACATACCCCTGGGCTTCGACCTCATGGCCGCCCGCCCCCGTCCCGGCGACCGCAGCCATCGCGAAGACGACCGCTACCTGTTCCTGGAGAGCATCATCTCGGCCCGGGACAACCTCATCCTGACCTACCCCGGCCTGTCCCAGTCCGACAACCTTGAGGCCCCACCCTCGGTCCTGGTCTCGGAACTGCTCGATTTCCTGGACAGGGGCTGCACGGTTGATGGCCTAACGCCGTCGGAGGCCATTGTTTTCAAGCACAAGCTCCAGGCCTTCCATCCTGACTATTTCAGCGCAGGGTCGCCCATCTTTTCCTATTCGGCCCAAAACCGTGACGCGGCGCAGGCGCTGTTTGCCGAGCATCAGTCCAGGCAATTCTTCCCCGAAGCCAGTACTCTTGAAGGTGCACATGCAGAGCAGGAGATCGAGATCGACATCGAAGAGCTGACGCGCTTCCTGACCCACCCCTGCCGCCACCTGCTGCGCGCCCTGCGCATCGACCCGACCGGAGGCGAGGACGATTTTCTGGACGAGGAACCCCTGGCCACGCCCACGGGCCTTGAAGCCTACGGTCCCCTGCAGGACCTTCTGCGCACGGCCCTGGACGAGCCCGCCGCCAATCTGGAGGGGCTGCTCCTGGCCTGGCAGCTCCTGCCTCCGGGCCAGGCCGGGACAGACGCGAGCCGCAAGCTCTGCTCCCAAATCCGCGCCCTGGCCGATCAGGCACGGGCCGTCATCGGCGACGAAAAACCCTTGCGCCTCGACCTGAAGCTGCCCTTGGGCCGCATCACCCTGACGGGCCGCATCGACCTCCACGGCGACCGCTTCGTGACCTGCCGCCCGGCCAAGACCAAAAGCTCGGACATGCTCCGCCTGTGGGTCCGCCATCTGGCCGCCTCGGCCACGGGCCATGCCGTCCAGTCCATGCACATCGGCACCGATGACTGCTTCCCCGCACCAGAGGCCCCGAACGCCCGGAACCTCCTCGAAGGGTTACTGCGACTCTACACGCGGGGCATGCGCGCCCCCATCCATCTCTTCCCACGGACCTCCCTGGCCTTCGCCGAGGCCCGCTTTACGGGCCGCAAGCCCAAGGAGCGCCCCGAGGCATTGATGCAGGCCATGCGCCAGTGGGAAGGCGGCTACATGGTCAGTCCCGAACGCGACGACCCGCATCTGGCCTTCCTCTTCCGCGACACCGAACCGGACTGGGAGCGTTTCGCGGACGTGGCCGAAGAAATTTACGGCCCCATTCTGGGAGGTGCCGAGTGATGGAGCCCATGGACCTCTGCACCGCTCCCCTGGACGGCACGACCCTCATCGAGGCCAGCGCCGGCACCGGCAAGACCTACACCCTGACCGGCCTCTTCGTGCGCCTACTGCTGGAGAAGAACCTGACCGTAGACCAGATCCTGGTGGTTACCTTCACGGACGCGGCCACCGAGGAACTGCGCGGGCGGATTCGCAAACGGCTGTCCGACGTGGCCGGGGTGCTGGCCGGTGAACTGGAGGCCGACGAAGAACTGGAATGGGATCTCCTGGCCCGTTTTGGCGGCACTGATGCCGCCCGACGCCTGGAACTCGCCCTGCGCAACTTCGACCTGGCCCAGATCTTCACCATCCACGGCTTCTGCCAGCGCATGCTGGGACGCAACGGCTTCGAGTGCTCGGCCCTCTTCGACACGCAGCTCGAGCCGGACCTCTCGGACCTGCGCCGCCAAGTCTGCGTGGATTTCTGGCGCAGTCACATCCTGCCCCTTGGCGGTCTAACCGGCACGGAAGTACGCAAGCAGCTGACCCCGGACCATCTCACGGAAATGTCCGGCCTGCCCTTCCTGGGCCAGCGCATCCGCATTGTGCCGGGCACCCTCGCGCCGGACCCCGCGCCCCTGGACCGGGCAGTGCGGGAGGCATGCGAAAGGCTCAAAGCGTCCTGGTCAGTCATGGAACCTGAAGTCCGAACGCTCCTGCTGGCCCGGGCGGACAACTTCAACGCACGCCAATTCTCGCCGCAGAAGCTGGATCAGCGTCTGAAAGCAACGCGCGATTTCCTTAACGACCCGAGGCTCGATGCCAAGGAGCAGCTCAAGGCCCTCGGCGAACTGACCTCGACCTACGTGCAGGGCATGACCAAGAAGGCCTTCACCGCCCCGGAGCACCGGCTGTTCGACGAGATCCAGAATATCCTGGACCAAGTCGAGGCCTTGCGGCACCTGCTGGGACCCTTCGTGGTCCATCTGCGCCATGCGTTCCTCTCGGGCGTGACGGCGCGACTGGACGAGCTCAAGCGGCGTCGCAACGTGCTGGGTTTCGACGACCTGCTGCGGAACATGCACGCCGCCCTGGCCAGCCCCGAGCTGGTCGCTGCGGCGCGGACCCAGTACCGAGCGGCCCTCATCGACGAGTTCCAGGACACCGACGGACTGCAGTACGACATATTCCGCACCCTCTTCGCCACCGGCGACGGGGAGAACAGCCTGTTCCTCATCGGCGACCCCAAGCAGGCCATCTACTCCTTCCGGGGCGCGGACCTGCACACTTACCTTACCGCGGCCGACAGCTGCGAGCGAGGCATGACGCTGGGCGTCAACTACCGCTCCACGCCGGAGCTCATCGCGGCCGTGAACCGCCTGTTTTTCAGACCTGACAATCCACGGCCCTTCCTGGACCCGAAAATCGCCTATCAGCCTGTGAGCGCCCCGGACAAAGAGCGGGACCGCTTCCGTGAAGACGGACAAACACCCGCGCCCATGGTCCTCTGGCAGGTCAAAAGCGCGGACAAGCCCCTGGCCAAAGGGGCGCTCGCGCCGCGTATCTGCCGGGCCGTGGCCGCCGAGATCAGCCGCCTGCTGCGGGGCGCGGCCGAGGGGCGCATCCGCATCGGCGACGCGCCGCTCCTGCCCGGAGACATCGCCGTCCTGGTCGAGACCCACGCCCAGGGCGAGGCCATCCACCAGGCCCTTGGCGCGCTTCGCATCCCGAGCGTTGTGACCCACACCTCGTCGGTCTTCGCCAGCCCCGAGGCGTCGGAGCTTCTGTCCGTGCTGCGCGGCATGGCCGAATGCCAGCGCCCGGCGGCCCTGCGCACGGCCCTGGCCGCGCCCATGATCGGCCTTACGGCCCCGGATCTCGCGCTCATCGACGAGGACGGCGAAAAACTCGAGGAGTGGTTCGAACGCTTCCTCGCCTGTCGGGAGTTGTGGGACCGCCGGGGCGTCATGGCCGCCGTGCGCCGCCTCTTCGCAGGCCAAGATGTGCGGAAACGCCTTGTCTCCCTGCCTGACGGAGAGAGGCGCATGACCAACGTCCTGCACTGTCTGGAGCTGCTCCACAGCCGGGAACGCGAGTCGGGCGCGGCCATGCACGCGCTGCTGACCTGGTTCGCCCGCCGTCTTGGCACCGAAGGCACCGAGGAGTCCCAGCTGCGACTGGACACGGACCGCGACGCGGTCCAGATAGTGACCATTCACAAGAGCAAGGGGCTGCAATACCCAGTGGTCTTCTGCCCCTTCATCTTTGGCCGGGCCAGATGCCCCGAGGACCGGGCACTGGTCCACGAAGACGGACTGCTCCTGGACCTGGGCACGGAGGAACTGCCAAGGCGGATAGGCCAGGCCCTGTCCGAGGCGCAGGCCGAGCGCGTGCGGCTGCTGTACGTGGCCCTGACCCGCGCCAAGTGCCGCTGCTACGCGATCTGGGGACGCATCAACGAGGCCGAGACCTCGGGCGCGGCATGGTTGTTCCACGGGCATCGCGCCGACGAAAATAGCACCCTGAGCTGGGAAACCGTCGATGAGGACATGGTCTGCGCGGACCTGCGTGTACTGGCCAACGACGACATCGAGGTCGCGGAACTGCCCGACGCCGAACCCAAGCAGGGACCGCCGCAGTTCACCCATGCCCCTGACCTGCGATGCCGCAACTGGGATCGCGTCCTGGGCTCCGGCTTCGGGCTGGCGAGCTTCACCGGCCTGACCCGCGGCATGGAGCACGGGGCGCGGCCAGGCCTGGACGAGGTTGATGCGTCCGGCCAGGCCGCGGACGAATGGTCCATGGCGAATTTTCCGTGCGGCGCCGCCGCCGGCTCGTGCCTGCACAGGATTTTCGAGCGCATCGATTTCGCGGACGAGATCACCATCCCCGCCGCCGTGACCGAGGCGCTGGCCGCGTACGGCTTCGACCCGGCCTGGCATCAAACTGTCCATGACATGGTCAAACGGGTCCTGCACGCGGATCTGGGAGAAGGGTTGCAGCTGGGAGGCATCGAACAGAAGGACAAGCTGGTCGAGATGGAGTTCCTCTTCCCCCTGCGCCCCGTGACCCGCGAGACCCTGGCAGCCGTGTACCGGGATTCGGCCGGACTTCTGCCGCCGGACCTGCCGGAACGCATGGGCAATCTGCGCTTCGAGCCGCGCCGTGGTTTCATGACCGGGTTCATGGATCTGGTCGTGCGCAGCGGCCGGAAGTTTTATCTCCTCGACTGGAAATCCAACTGGCTCGGCCCCACTCCCGGCCACTACACCCCGGACGCCCTGCACGCGGCCATGGCCGGCAGTCACTACTTCCTGCAGTACCACCTCTACTGCCTGGCCCTGAAGCGCCACCTCGCTCTGCGCAAGCCCGGGTTCGACTATGAAAAGGAATTCGGCGGCGTGCGGTACGTCTTCCTGCGCGGCATAGATCCGCAAACGCCGGGCCAGGGTGTTCACGCGAACCGTCCAGATCCGCGCTTTCTGGATGCGCTGGACAAGGCCCTCATCGACACGGAGAAACGCTGATGTTCGCCAGCCCCGCCATCCTGCCCCGACTTGCGGCCAGCACCCTCTTTTCCGAGGCCGACCTTTACCAGGCCCGCTTTGCCGCCTCCCTGGCCCGGGAAGGACACGCCAACCTCGTGGCCGGTTTGACCGCCCTCGTTTCCCTGGCCGTGCGCGAGGGGCACGTCTGCCTGCACCTCGGCGACGAGGGCGTCCGCGAACGGCTGGCCGCCCTGGGCCTGGACGGGACGCACGCCTGCCAGTTGACGGGTGTTGTCGGTGCGCCGGGTTCCGGGCTGCCGCTCATTCTGGACGGCGAGCGCCTGTATTTCTCCCGCTTCTTCCGCGACGAAGAGGCCCTGGCCCGCGCCTTCATGCGTCTGGCTGGCGCGCCGCCCCGGGACATCCCGGCAGACCTGCTGCCCGACATCTTCAAGACCAAGGGCGACGAAACCGACTGGCAGGACGTGGCCTGCTTTGCGGCCCTGCGCAGCCGCCTCTGCGTCATCTCCGGCGGCCCCGGCACGGGCAAAACCACAACCGTAGCCCGCATCCTGGCCTTGGCGTCCCGCATGCACACTGGCGCGAATTTTCGCATCCGCCTGGCCGCGCCCACGGGCAAGGCGGCCTCGCGCATGACCGAAGCTCTGGCCGAAGCCTTTCCCGAGGGCAGCCAGCTGCCTGAACTGAATGCGTGCCTCGCACAAGGCGCCCAGACAGTGCACCGCTTGCTGGGCTGGAGTTCCGGAGGCTTCCGCCACTGCCAAGGCAACCCCTTGCCGCTCGATATGCTTGTCGTGGACGAAGCCTCCATGCTGGACTTGGAACTGGCCGCGCGGCTCATGGATGCCTTGCCAGACGAGGCGAGTCTGGTGCTCCTAGGGGACCGCAACCAATTGGCCTCGGTGGAGGCCGGAGCCGTCCTGGCCAATCTCTGCCGGGAGGACATCGTAAACGCCTTCTCGCCGGATTTTACAGCTTACGCCGCCAAAGCCGGCGCTCAGGGACTGACTGCGACTGGGATTCCAGTCCCGTTGACCGACCATGTAGTGGAACTGAAGAAAAGCTGGCGCTTCGGCCAGCACAGCGGCATCGCAGCCTTGAGCACGCTCATTCGCGACGGTCAGGCCCAGATGGCCGGCGAACTGCTGGTTGAAGGACGGACTGATCTGGAGATGTTGCCCTGCACTGGGCAAGCGAACCTGACGGCCACGCTGACGCCGCTTCTGCGTGAAGCATTCAGGGGCCTCGGAGGGACAACCGACCCCACGCGGGCGTTCGAGATTTTCGGGACCCTGCGCCTGCTCTCGCCGGTCCGCAAAGGACCGCGCGGCACCGAAGCCCTCAACCGCCTGGCCCGCGAAGCCCTGCACGAATCGGCCAGCAACTACTGGTATCCAGGCCGACCCGTCATGATCCTGGAGAACGACTACAATCTGGGACTGTTCAACGGAGATGTGGGCATCGCCTTGCATGTGGAGGGGACCCTGCGGGTGTTTTTCGCCGGAACCGAAGGACTGGAGTCCCATTCCCCGGCCCGACTGCCCAGGCACGAGACATGTTACGCCATGACCGTGCACAAGAGCCAGGGCTCGGAGTTCGGACACACCGTGCTGATCCTGCCGGAAGAACCCTGCCCGGTCCTGGGTCGCGAACTTCTGTACACGGCCCTGACCCGCGCCAAGAAACGCTTCACGCTGTTGGGCACGGCTGAGCAGGTCAAGGATGCCATAGAGAGCCCGGCCCGCCGCGATTCGGGGCTAGGGGAGATGCTGACAAGTACCTGAAGCCATCCCTCAAACCAAAAAAGGACATGAAGCAAACGAACGTGTTGACTTCGCAGGCAATAAGAAAAACAATGTTTCCAACAAAATTGGGCAGGCGGTTGCTTTTTGCCACCTGCCATACGTAAACTTCTTTTTAAGCGAATTATCATGAACACCATTCTTGTCACCGGTGCTGACGGCTTCATAGGTTCTCACCTTGTGGAGTTGCTTGTCCATGAAGGCTACAAGGTCAAAGCCCTCTCGCAATACAACTCCTTCAATTACTGGGGCTGGCTTGAAGATGTCGCCTGCCGCAACGACATCGAAGTATTGAGCGGAGATGTCCGCGATCCCCACTTTTGCAAAAAAATAACCCAAGGCGTCGATACGGTTTTCCATCTGGCCGCGCTGATTGCCATCCCCTATTCCTATGTCGCTCCGGACAGCTACGTCGATACCAACATCAAGGGGACTCTCAATATTTGCCAGGCCGCGCTGGAAAACAGCGTTGGCAGAGTGGTGCACACATCGACCAGCGAGGTATACGGTACTGCCCAGTATGTCCCCATCGACGAAAATCATCCCTTGCAGGCGCAATCCCCCTACAGCGCGACCAAAATCGCGGCAGACGCCATGGCCATGAGTTTTTTCAACGCCTTCAGCCTCCCAGTGACCATTGCGCGCCCGTTCAACACTTATGGGCCCAGACAATCGGCCCGGGCCGTCATTCCCACCATCATCACGCAGATCGCGAACGGCGTTCAAAAAATCAAGCTGGGTGACGTGACCCCGACGCGCGATTTCAATTTTGTGACAGACACGTGCCTGGGTTTTCTTGCGCTGGCCCGGAGCGAAAAAACCATTGGGCAAACCGTGAACATCGGGTCCGGCACTGAAGTGTCCGTTGAGGAAACCCTCAATCTGATCAAGGAACTGATGCGTAGCGACGTGGAGTTCATCACGGACGGCAAACGCATCCGACCGGAGAAATCCGAGGTTTTCCGCCTTTGTTGCGACAACTCCCGAATCAGGGAACTGACCGGCTTCACGCCCCGGCATTCCCTGCGCGAAGGCCTGCAGGAAACCATCAACTGGTTTGAAAAAACCGGAAACCTGGCGAAATACAAGGCGAACATCTACAATGTCTGACAGCCTGGCTTTTCGCGGACTCATCACATTCATCCGCGATCAGTATCGATCCAAAGACTTCATCCCCTTGCACGCGCCCATTTTTCATGGCCGTGAGAAGGAGTACGTCAGCGAGACCATCGAATCGACCTTTGTCTCCAGTGTCGGCGCTTTTGTGAACCGGTTCGAAGACGATATCGCCTCGTACACCGGGAGCCCTAAAGCCGTGGCCACGGTCAACGGCACGGCGGCCCTGCACGCCGCCCTGATTCTGGCCGGGGTCCTTGAGGGCGATCTTGTTGTCACGCAGGCGCTTACTTTTGTCGCGACCTGCAACGCCATCAGCTACTGCGGAGCTCAGCCGGTCTTTGTGGACGTGGATCGACATACCTTGGGGCTCTCCCCCAAGGCTTTGGGGAACTGGCTGGATGAACACGCCAGACTCGACAGCGACGGCGTCTGCAGAACAAAACACGGGCAGCGCGTCATCCGGGCCTGCGTGCCCATGCATACCTTCGGGCATCCGTGCGATCTGGACGGATTGAGCTCCATCTGCGCGCAATGGGGTCTTGCCCTCGTGGAAGACGCTGCGGAATCGCTGGGCAGCCTTTACCATGAGCGTCATACCGGCACCTTTGGCCTGCTGGGGACATTGAGTTTCAACGGCAACAAAATCATCACCACAGGCGGTGGCGGAATGATTCTGGCCGGAACGGGGTTGGGTGCCAGAGCCAAGCATCTGACCACAACAGCCAAGCTGCCCCACCCCGTTGCGTTCTTCCACGACGAGGTAGGGTTCAACTATCGCCTGCCCAACATCAATGCCGCCCTTGGCTGCGCCCAACTTGAACAACTGGAACAATTCGTGGACGCCAAACGGGCACTGGCTGGTCGGTACGCAGCATATCTAAGCAGCAACAGTGGCCTGATCTTTGTCACCGAACCAGAAGGCTGTAGATCGAATTACTGGCTCAATGCTGTTGTCTGCGAGGATGAGAAAGAGCGGAACTCACTGCTTGACGCCACTGCCGCAGCCGGGGTCATGACGCGGCCCGTCTGGCAACCGATGCACCTGCTACCCATGTTCAAGGAATGTCCCCGTGACGACCTGACTATGACGCAATGGCTCTCGGCCAGAATCGTCAACCTGCCGAGCAGCGCGCCACTGGATAGAATACCATGAAACGCACCATCGCCGTTTTCACCGGTTCCAGAGCCGAATACGGCCTGCTCTACTGGCTCTTGAAAGAGCTCAAAGGATGCCGGGCTGTCACGCTTCAGCTTATTGTCAGTGGAATGCATCTTTCCAAAGAATTCGGGGACACATGGCGGCATATTGAGGCCGACGGCTTTTCCATCGACTCGAAGGTGGAAATGCTCCTGTCATCGGACACCCCGGTGGGCACCGCCAAGTCAGTGGGACTCGGCACCATCGGCCTTGCCGACTCGCTGCAAAACCTCAATCCGGACATTCTGGTCATACTCGGAGACCGTTTTGAAGCGCTGGCCGCAGCGCAAGCCGCGATGATTCTGGGCATCCCCATCGCTCATCTGCACGGGGGTGAGATCACGGAAGGCGCTTATGACGACACCATTCGCCATGCCATCACAAAAATGTCCAGTCTGCACTTCGTGGCTGCGGAGCCATACCGCAAGCGCGTGATTCAGATGGGCGAAGCACCCTCCACCGTATTCAATGTCGGTGCGCTGGGACTTGAGCACGTGCTGCGCACCCCCCGCCTTTCCCTGGACGAACTGGCGCGGGAACTCTCCTTCCCGCTGCTCAAGCCTTTCTTTATGGTCACCTACCATCCGGTCACGCTGCTGGATGAGGACCCTCGGCAGAGCATGGGTGAAATCCTGGCCGCCCTCAATCACTTCCCGGAGCATCAGGCGATTCTGACATACCCCAACGCCGACAACGGTGGGCGCGCACTCATCCCCATGCTCAACGAGTATGCCCGCAACAATCCCGAAAGAGTTGTGGCCATCCAATCCATGGGCTCCAAGCGCTACCTTTCCGCATTGGCGGAGTCCGCAGCGGTTATCGGAAATTCATCCAGCGGCATCATTGAAGCGCCTTCGTTTGGCGTGCCTACAGTCAACATCGGAACACGGCAGCAGGGCAGGCTGGCGGCAAACTCGGTGCTGCACTGCGCACCGCAGGCTCAATCCATCACCGCTTGCATCAGTCAGGCGCTTTCCGCCGAACACATCTCGCTTTCCGCCAAAAAGTCCAACCCCTACGGACAAGGCCGCACGGCCCGGCAAATTGCCCAGGTGCTCAAACGCGCAGACCTCTTTAAACCGAAAGCCTTTTTCAATCTTGAACATGCATACTGAACACGTATACATCATTGCGGAAGCCGGAGTTAACCATAACGGCAGACGCGACTTTGCCCTTGCCCTGGTCGATGCCGCTGCCGATGCCGGGGCTGATGCCGTTAAATTTCAGACCTTCAAGGCCGAAAAATTGGCTTCGTCCTCTGCGCCCAAGGCTGGCTACCAGAAGGCGAATACCGGAACCACGGAAACCCAGGTCGAGATGCTGAAGAAGCTCGAGTTGCCCTGCGAGTGGCACGTGGAATTGCACGCACATGCCAAGAGCAGAGGCATTCAATTCCTCTCCACGGCCTTTGATGCCGGAAGCCTCGATTTTCTTACCACCCTGGATCTGCCTCTGTACAAGATCCCTTCAGGCGAACTCACCAACGGGCCCCTGCTCTGGCGCTTCGCCCGCACCGGCAAACCACTTGTCGTTTCCACAGGCATGGGCACTCTGGCCGAGGTGGAAGGGGCGCTGGCCATCATAGCGCACGGGCTGATGCATGCGACGGAGCCATCCAGCCTGGAAGAAATCTGGCAAAACTGGAGTAGACCGGAGAGCAGACAGGTGCTTGAAGGACACATCCGCCTTTTGCACTGCACATCTCAATACCCCACTCCACCTGAAGAGGTTAATCTGCGGGCGATGGACACCCTTGCAACCTCTTTCGGCCTGCCAGTGGGCTACTCGGACCATACCGAAGGCTGGCTCATCCCCGTCGCGGCGGTGGCCCGGGGAGCGTGCATCATCGAGAAACACTTCACTCTTGATCGGACCTTGCCCGGGCCGGACCACAAGGCTTCGCTAGAGCCTAGCGAGCTCACGCAAATGATTTCGAACATCCGGGCCCTTGAACTCGCCATGGGCAGTGGCCGCAAGACTCCTCAACCTGGCGAGTGGGACACCCGGCGCGCCGCCAGGCAACAAGTCATCGCAGCCAGGGACATTCCCGCAGAATCCATCATCACCCGCGAAGATCTGGCCACGGCACGATGTGGACACGGAATTGAGGCCAACGAGCTCTGGAGTCTCGTCGGAACTCGGGCTAAAAGACACTTTACAGCAGGGGAGGCGCTCGCTCATGAGTAAACTTAGGCCCCACATCCTGCTTGGGGCTGGTGGCCATGCCAAGGTCGTGCTGTCCCTGGCCAGGGCCCTGGGCCTGATGGTCCATGGCCTGTGTGACCCCGTTTTGGCGGAACAAAAGATCAGGACGAGGCACGGGCTGAACGTGCTGGGAGGAGACGAAATCCTGCGCCACTGGAGCCCTGAGGGTTGTCTGCTTCTGAACGGAGTGGGGCCAAGCCTTGATGACGAAATCCGCTTGCAGCTGCATATGTCGCTTCGCCGGAGAGGCTATCGTTTCCCAGCGCTGGTCCATCCACGAGCCTGGGTCGACGAAAGCGTCACCCTCTCTGAAGGCGTACAGGTCATGGCGGGCGCAGTCATACAACCAGGCTGCCGCGTTGGCGAAAATACAGTGATCAACACCAACGCCAGCGTAGACCATGACTGCAATCTGGGAGCCCATGTGCATATCGCGCCTGGAGCAACCGTATGCGGGGGAGTGGTCATCGAAGACCAGGCCTTTGTCGGCAGCGGCGCGACCGTCATTCAAAACATCCGCATAGGCAGACGCTCTGTGGTCGCTGCCTGCACAGCCTTGGTACGAAACTTGGCCGCCAACGAATGCGTCATGGCCGCCCCGATCCGCAAAAACACCCGACACCCCGACAGGAAGTGACCTGCCTATGCCCAATCCGGATAAACATGCATGGTCCAGTGCCCTGCTCTCAATAAATTCCACCATCCAGGACGCCATCCAGAGCCTGAATGCATCAACCCTGCAAATAGTTATGGTTGTTGACGAACACGGAAAATTGCTTGGAACCGTCACCGACGGCGACATCCGGCGAGGCCTGCTACGCGGCCTGGACCTGCGCACCGGGATCGAACAAATTCTCTTCACCAACCCGCTGGTAGCCCCTCCGGAAATGAGCCGGGAAATGATCCTGCACCTGATGCGGGTGAACCGACTGCTACAAATGCCTGTTGTCGACGGTCAGCACAAAGTGGTGGGGCTGCACCTCTGGAACGATATCATCGCGCAACCGGAGCGGAAAAACCTCATGGTAATCATGGCCGGAGGCATGGGTACCCGACTGCTTCCCTACACGGAAGACTGCCCTAAGCCAATGCTTCCCGTGGCCGGCAAGCCCATGCTCGAACACATCATCGAGCGGGCCAAAAACGAAGGTTTCAGGCATTTCGTCCTCGCAGTCCGCTATCTGGCGCATGTGGTCGAAGACTATTTTGGCGATGGGGCAAAATGGGACGTGCGCATAAGCTACCTGCACGAGGATACGCCTCTCGGCACAGCAGGCGCTTTGGGTTTGCTCGACCCCAAACCCATGGAACCCGTCGTTGTCACCAACGGAGATGTACTGACCGATGTACGCTACGGAGAAATCGTCGATTTCCACATATACCATCAGGCTGCGGCCACCATGGCCGTTCGCATGCATGAATGGCAGCACCCTTTTGGAGTGGTGCAGACCAATGGCGTGAGTATTGTTGGCTTCGAGGAAAAACCCGTATTCAGAACTCATGTCAATGCAGGCATCTATGTTCTTGGTGCGGAAGCACTGCGACTCGTGCCGTCCGGAAAACCCAGCGACATGCCGGACATCTTCGAGTTGCTCCGACTCCGCGACGAGCGGATTATTGCCTATCCTATGCATGAAATCTGGACGGACGTAGGCCGCCCGGATGATCTCAAAAAAGTGCGCAATGAGATGCGTCCTGAATCCGGCGAATAAAACACGATAAAGAGGACTAAGCCGTGGCAGACGACCTGAAGCTGTTCACTCACCCGACGATGATGAAAATTCTACTATGGAGCTTTCTTACACTGTCATGAAAATTCTGGGACTCATTCCGGCCCGCGGCGGATCCAAGCGAATCCATGGAAAAAATGTAAAGCTTCTTGGCAGCTTACCCCTCATTGCCTGGACTATTCGTGCGGCACTCGTCAGCAACGCATGTTCTCATATTGTCGTCTCAACGGATGATGTGAACATAGCAGCAACTGCTGAAAAATTCGGAGCAACCGTTCCCGGCTTGCGGCCCCCACAACTGGCTACAGATGTAGCAACCAGCGTGGACGTCGCGCTCTACGAACTGGACAGACATGAAGAGGCATATGGAGCTGTGGACGGATTGCTGCTTCTACAACCCACGTCTCCCTTTCGTACTGCCGAAAGCATAAAGAAAGCCGTCACCCTTTACGAAATGACGAAGGGGCACAACGCGGTGGTCAGCGTCAGTAAAGCGCCTGTCCACCCAGCGTGGTGCTTTCGACTCAAGAAGTCCGGTATGGAACCCTATCTCGGCCGGGAAGGCATCGAAAGGCGATCTCAAGACCTTGAAGCGGCGTACGCCCTTAACGGAGCCATTTACCTGATATCACCGCAAATGTTGAGAAGTGGACACAGCTTTTTGCCCGAACGCACAGTACCCTTCGTCATGGAGTCGATATATGAGGCCCTGGATATTGATACGGAGAATGATTGGATGTTAGCGGAATTTTTTTTAACATCAACTGCGATTAAAAATCGCTAAATTGTTCAAGCTACCCCATATCGGAGCCAGCATTAGCCCATTCTTTGGCTGCCACACCGCAATTTTGTAAGACCTCTAAACCTAATCAGATACCAATAATCACGTTTAAAAAATATATCTATACACCACATTAAAAAAAAACTTTAAAATATTTGGAAAGTTTCCCAACATTTTGTGCAACGTACAATTCAATATCATTTTCCTTGGATACTAAATCGTATATAGCCTTAAGAACATGTGAAATCGGAATTTTTTTATGGCTCCTAGCCTCCGTCGAATGAACACCTGGATTTTGCATGCTTTTCGGAACAATTATCCCCTTATTTTTATAGTAATCTTCTTTTTCTTCATAAAAATACAAAGAGTCAGAAAGATCAATCCCACAAAAAACGACTTTCTTATATCCCATAAATAAAGAAAAAAATACTGCATAGGAAAGAGATGCAGTTATACTATAAATACAACGAATCTTCCCTGTGTATCGAAGTCGCCCCAAACTTTTCAAAACCCATAAATATTTCATCATGACTGCATCATCACCTTTAGCTGGAATATCAAAATCAAAAGATAAATAAATATTTTTTTTCAATTCTTCAGGAATGCGGTCAAAAGAAATTTTAGATGGCAGTAAATCTTTGATGATAAATGGCCTTTCAGACAACAAATCCTTTTTTTTATTTAAGATATCGTAAAAAATATTTTTCCGATCACCGGAACTATTCGGTTCTTCATAACAATAAAATGTTGAAATAAAATCATGAATAATCCAAAAATTTAACCCCAAACTATCATTCTTAGAAATTAAATCCCACTGCTTATCAGAAATATTATTTATAGAACTTCCTGATCCTAAAATAAATATTGTATCTGAAGTTTTATATCTTTTAATATCTAATTTATCAATCGTGTTCACATCGTGCACGTATGCGAGGAAATGAGCCTTTAACATCACTTGAAACTCTTTTCTTTTCAAATACAAAAATGGCATATTTCTAAACATAATACAGAATACCTAAAAATTACTCGTTTATTGTTACTTCCAATATTTCTCTGCGCCGGGTTATCTAGACATACTTTACTACTATATCGACCTGTCCTTGCCAAAAGCCTAGATAAAAATGTATCGACATAGCAAAAAGGAGAACGATATGAAAATCATACGCGAATCCTGGAAAAATCTAATCTGGTGGCAAAAAACCCTCGCCATAACAACATGCTGCGTCGCCCTTTATGCCGCCATCGGATTTCTCCTTCTGCCGCGCATCGCCAGCTATGTTCTTGTCGAGAAAGTGGCTCCGGCTTTGAGCCGTCAGATCAGCGTCGGGGAGATTCGCGTCAATCCTTTTGCCATGACCGCGGATGTCAGCGATTTTGTCATCCGCGAACCTGACGAATCCGGCGAATTTGTCGCTTTTGACAGGTTGCACGCCAACCTGGAACTCAGTTCCATCCCGCGTCTGGCCCTGGTCGTGCGCGAGGCGCGGGTGGATGGTCCGCGCATTCATATCCGCCTCGGCCAGGACGGGCAAACCAATTTTTCCGACCTGACCGTCGGATCCGCAGAACCGGGGCCCGAAAGAACGGGCGAACCCATGCTCCTGCCCCTTATCGTTGAACCCTTCACCATCGGCAACGGCACCCTGACCTTCGAAGACCAGGCCAGGGGGGTGAGCCATGTCGTGGATCAGATCCAGTTCAACCTGCCCCGCTTTTCCTCACGCAAAAAAGACTGGGAAACCTTCATGACGCCGACCCTGTCCTTCAGGGCCAACGGCGCGCCGTTCAACCTCGAAGGGCGGACCACCCCCTTTTCCAACTCTCTCAAAACCGAATTTGACTTGAACGTCATCGACCTCGCGCTGCCCCAATACTGGGCCTATGCCATGGCCAGAGAAAATCTCCAGCTTTCCAAAGGCTTTCTCAACCTGGAGAGCAAACTGGCTTTTGAACAGTTCGAAGACGCGCTGCCCACCTTTTCCCTGCAGGGCACCATCACGGGACGCGACATCGAATTGGTCGACGACGGGGAACCCGTGCTCACCGCCGCCAGGACCGAGGCCGTCATGGACGACATCTCCATCCTGAATCTGCGGCTCGGGCTGAGCTCCGTGGTCCTGGAGCAACCGTATCTGCGCGTCGTGCGCCACAAGGACGGGAGCCTGAACTGGATGCACTACTTCGTGCCCCCGGATGCCCCGGTGGATTCACCAGCCAACGCCACGGCCCCAAGCACGCCGATAGCGCAAAACGCGTCCGCCCCAATCACTGTGGAGGACGGCAACATCGCAGGGGGCGATCCCAACGCGGCTAATGCCAGCGCCGCTAACGCCAACACGACAGTTGCCGCCGTGACCGGCAACGCATCCATGAACGAAGCCCTGGAGATCGACAACGCCACGGCCGCCAGACGCGACACTGCCAGGACCCTGCTGTTGCAGGTACCCACAATCCGCCTCGTGGACGGCCGCGTCCACTTCAGGGACGAAACCACCTCTTTCACCAAGGAGATCGAGTCGCTGGACCTGACCATCACAGATCTGGACACCTCGCTCAATGCAACCTCTGTGGCCGGACTGCAGATGCGCACTGCTGACGGAGAGGCCATCGACACCAACGCGACTTTTTCCGTTTCACCCTTCCGTGTGCTGGCCCTGATCGAAGTCCGGGACCTGGATATTCCTTCCTATGCATCCTATTTCAAGGATGCGCTGCCCCTGACCCTGGCCACGGCCAAGGCCGACGCCGGTATCCGCTTTGCCATCGATGGCGAGGACAGGGCTTTGCGCCTTGAAGATTCGTCCCTTGAAATTCGCGACCTGAGTCTGAAGGCGGCGGACGGGGCCGGGGAAATCAAGCTCGGCCGCGCGGCTCTGGACAATATTTTCCTGAACCTGGCCGACAACAGCATGCGCACGGGCATGCTGACCCTGGACGGAGCGACCTTCTCCACCGCCCTCGACAAGGCGGGCAGGGCAAGACTGCTGGACGCCATGGGCGCTCCCGCCAAGAAAAAAAGCGACTCGTCCGGCCAGACGAAATCCGATCCCGCCGCCTGGAATATCGCCATGGCAGGGGCGTCGCTCAAAGGCGTTGACCTGGCGACCGGGGACAAGGCCGCTCCGACTCCGATCAGAATCTCCTCTCTGCAGGTGGGACCGGTGACGGCGGACACAAAAGCACAATCCGTACAGGTCGGCCCTGTGGAACTGAACCTGGCCGTTGATCTGGTCAGGCAAGCAAACGGCGACCTGAACCTGGCCAAACTGTTTGCGCCCGGACAGACAGCGCCTGCCAAGACGGCAGCCCCGGCCAAAGCTACGGCGCCAGCCTGGACGGTGGCCGTGGAGCAGTTTTCCCTGGCCGGAACCAGTGTCTCGATCACAGACCAGACTCTGGCAAAACCCGTGCGCCTGGACCTGGACCAGATCACCCTCACAGCCAAGAGCCTGTCCTCTGACCTCGGCAAGGCCGTCCCCCTGACCCTGTCCTGCCGCGTGGAGGAAACGGGGACAGTGAAAGCCTCCGGTGATATCGTTCCGGCCACCATGAGCAGCAAGGGTAGCCTCACGCTGTCCAGGATACCCCTGGCCGTCGCCTCGGCCTATGCCGCGGACGTTGCCCTCATCGACATTCCCGCAGGCAGGCTCGGCGGCAAGCTGGACTGGAGGATGGGCGGCAAAACCCCGGACCAGATCTCCGGCTCCCTGCAGGTTGACGGATTGCGGGTCACGGAAGGCAGGTCACGAACCGAACTGTTCGGCTTCAAAACCCTGGACGTAAACAGGCTTGCGCTGCAACTCTCCCCCCTTGCCTTGAAAATCGCGCAGGTCGACCTGGACGAACCGCGAGGCAATTTCGTCATCGACGGGCAGGGCAAAACCAGTCTGGAACGCATTGCTCCGACCGCCAAGAAAAAGACTCCGACAAAAACATCCGCAAAATCCGAGGGGCTCACAGCCCTTGAAATAGGCGCGGTGAACCTCAAAAAAGGCCGATTCTCCTTTGCGGACAAATCACTTTCGCCGCAGTTCGAGTCAATCGTATTCCCGCTGGATCTGACCGTGACCGGATTCTCCCTGGACCCGGCAAAACGCACGGAGCTGGACCTGACCGCCATCATCGACGGCTCCGCGCCCATCACCGCCAAAGGATGGGTCTCGCCGCTCAAGAGCCCTGTGGAGGCCAGCAGCATCGTGACCCTGCGCAATCTGGATCTGGTCGCGCTGTCGTCGTACTCCTCGAAATTCATCGCCTACCCTGTCGCGAGCGGTCAGCTGGACTGGGAAATAAGCGTGGACACCTCGGAAAACAAACTGTCCATGGGCAACGCCATAAAAGCCCGCCAGCTCGAACTGGGCGACAAGGTCGAGTCCCCGGACGCAGCCGACGTCCCGATCAAGCTGGGCCTGGCCCTCTTACGGGACATGTCCGGCAACATCACCATCAACCTTCCGGTCAAGGGCGATTTGACCGATCCGAAATTCAGCATCGGCGGCATTGTCATGCAGGCCTTCCTGGGCCTCATCGTCAAGGCCATCGCCTCCCCCTTCTCGCTGCTGGCAAGCCTGGTCCCTGACGGGGGCGGCGAAGACTTGAACAAGCTCCCCTTCCCGCCCGGCCTAGCCGTGCCCGCGCCCGAGACCATGCCGAACATGCAGGCCCTGGCCGACATTCTGGCCCAGCGCCCGGGGATCAAGATATCCATCCATGGACACTCCGATACTGCCGCCGACCGGCAGGCCCTGGCCGAGAGACAGTTCATGCGTAAGCTGCAGGTCATCAAATTTGATGACCTGCCACGCAGGGAACGGGAAAAAACAAACCTTGAAGAGCTCGAAATCACGGACGAGGAATACCCGGAACTGCTCTGGGACGCCTACAAGGAAGAACCGGTGGAAAAGGAAAAAGGCGCCTTCGGCATGCACAAGGAAGTCCCCCGGGAAGTGCAGGAAGCCAAGCTCAGGGAGCTCATCCGCATCACCGACGACGATCTCGTGCGGCTGGCCGCCACCCGGGCGGAGTTTGTGAAGAATCACCTTGTGCAGGAGCTCGGAGTGGATGCCGGCCGCATCTTTCTGGGCAAAAGCGGGCCCCAGGCCCTGTCCGGCGCGCACGAGGCGACGGTTGAAATTCAGCAGTAGCAACCTTGCGGGGCGCCCTCAAACGGCAGACCCGCATGCATCGGCGCGGTCGTGAACGGGATGGGCCTCGGCTTGAATCTCATCCTTCGAGGATGACCATGGCCACGGCGTTTTCACGGCTGTGGGACAGGGTGATGTGCGCGGTCCGAACCTTCAGGTCCCGGCATCTGAGCTGGGCCTGGTTGTGAAAAAAGATCAGCGGCTTGCCGAGCGCATCGGAACGAATCTCGATATCCTGGAACGTGATTCCCCCGCTGAAGCCCGTACCTAGGGCCTTGACCGCCGCCTCCTTGGCCGCGAAGCGGGAGGCCAGAAAAGGGACCGCATTGGCCGGGACAAGGGCCATCTCCGCCGGAGTCAGAATTCGTGAGCTGAATTTATCGCCGAACCGCGAATACGATCGCGCGATTCTCTCCAGCTCCGCAATGTCGACACCCACTCCGATAATCATATCCCGCACCACCCATGTTTGTCCCGCGCCACGGGACCGTTTGGCAAAGCCATCCGCGCATCCGACGTTTACTCCTGCGCAGGCGGGCGCATCAAAACCAATGGAGTCATGTTTGTCAATTCAGGCGGAACCGGACATACTTCAGGAGTTCTCATGCAGATCCTTTCGAAAGCCCACTATTTGAATTGCACACTCTGGCTGCATCAATTAGGATTTATGATCAACAAGGAAATCTTTTGCGCATAATGCCAGTCCTTTTCCACTCCACCTTTTTTCGGGGCAGCCCTCTTAAAACGCGTCATCCCCAGCAGGACCTCCCGTGAACATTCTCATGTACTCCCACGACACCTACGGCCTGGGACATATCCGCCGGAGCATGGCGCTGGCGCAGAACATCCTGGCCGAGGAACACAACATCCTCATCCTGACGGGTTCACCCATTGTCGGTCGTTTCGATTTTCCTCACGGCATCGATTTCGTGCGCATTCCGGGCATGATCAAACAGAATAACGACCTCTACGTCCCCCATTCGATAAAGGTCGCTCCCGAAATGGCCCTGGCCATTCGTCAGAACATCATCCTGGCCACGGCCAAGGCCTTCAAGCCATCCCTCTTTCTGGTCGACAAGGCACCGCTGGGTCTCAAGCGCGAGGTGGTCCCGACGCTGCGCTGGCTGCGCGAACACTGTCCGCAAACTCACGTCGTGCTCGGCCTGCGCGACATCATGGACAGTCCCGAGAGCACCATCACGGAGTGGCGCAAAAAAAATATCTACGAAGCCCTGGACACCCTCTATTCAGAGATCTGGGTCTACGGGAGCCGGGACATATACGATCCTGTCCGGGAATACGACATTCCTGCCCACATCGCCCCAAAAATGCATTTCACCGGATACATCCCCCGGCAGATCCCGCGCTTCCAGCATCGTCCGCGCCTCCGCCACGGCATGAACATAGCGCCGGGTGAAAAACTCGTGCTGGTCACTGCCGGCGGAGGGGGAGACGGATACAAGGTCGTGGACACCTACCTGACCATGCTTGAGACCCTGCCCCACCCGCCGTTCAAATCCATGATCGTGACCGGCCCGATGCTGGCGGAAAACCTTTATGATCAACTTGCGGCCAGGGCTCGCAAGCTCAAGGTGCGCATTTGCAAATTCTATCGCAAGATGGAAAAGGCCATCCTGGCCGCCGATTGCGTCGTATCCATGGGCGGCTACAACACCATGTGCGAAATCGTCTGCGCGGCCCGCCCGTCGCTCATCATCCCGCGCAGCGTCCCGCGCGAGGAGCAGCTCATCCGGGCCAGGCTCTTCGCCGCCAGGGGGCTGCTGGAATACATCCCATGGGAGACCGTCGAACCGGCCCCCATGCTCGAACGCATCGTAAAACTCCTGCACGAGCCGGGCCCCTACGAAGCGGCCCTGGCCGACTTCCCCATGACCGCCTTTGAGATCATCAACCAGCGAATCCAGAGCTTCGGAGCACAGGCATGAACACACCCGTCATGGGCATGGTCCTCAAGGGCTATCCCCGCATTTCAGAGACCTTCATCTCCAACGAGATCCGCCTCCTCGAAGAGCAGGGCCTCACGGTGCACATATTCTCCATGCGCCAGCCCCGCGAGAGCTTCACCCACAAGTCCGTGGAGGCCATACGGGCCCGCGTGACCTACCTGCCGTCCGAGTTCTGGATCAGTCTGCACCGCTTCGTGTGGCCGAACCTGCGCACCCTGCTGTCCCACCCCGCAGGGTACGCGAAAAGTTTCCGGCTGGCGTGCAAGCGATTCCTGCACAACCGCAACTTCATGACCTTCAAGCACTTTTTCCAGGCCGGCTATCTGGTGCACCACGCCAGTGGCCTGAACCTGGCCCACCTGCACGCCCACTTCGCCCACAGCCCGACCTCCGTGGCCATGTTCGCCTCGGAGATCTGCGGCGTGCCCTTCAGCTTCACGGCCCACGCCAAGGACATCTACACCTCCGACGCCACGCAGCTGGCCGAGAAGATAGACAAGGCCCGCTTCGTGGTGACCTGCACGAAATTCAACAAGGCCTTCCTGGAAAATCTCGTGCAGGGGCGTCGCGAAGTGCACTGCGTATACCACGGCATCGACCTTGAGCTCTTTTTCGCCCACGCGGTGACGCGCACGCCCGAGCCGCCCTACACCTTCCTGACCATCGCCCGCATCGTCGAGAAGAAGGGCATCCCCGACATCCTCGAAGCCCTGGCGCTGCTGGCCAGGGAGGATTTCCCCTTCCGCTACGTGCTCATCGGCAGCGGCGACGAAAAGGATGCCGTCAAGGCGCGCGTGCGCGAACTGGGGCTGGAAGGGCATGTGGAGATGCCGGGCACCATGGCCCACGAACAGGTCCTGGAGCGCTTCCAGGCCGCCGACTGCTTCGTGCTCGGCTGCCGCATCGCCAAAAGCGGCGACCGCGACGGCATCCCCAACGTCCTGGCCGAGAGCATGGCGCTGGGCGTACCGGTCATCGGCACGCGGGTTTCGGGCATTCCCGAACTGGTCGAGCACGAGGAGACGGGGCTCCTGGTCGACGCCACGCGGCCCGAAGAAATGGCCGCAGCCCTTAAACGAATTGTCACGGACCAGGCGCTGCGCGCGAAAATCATCCCGGCGGCCAGGCGGAAAGTGACCGAGGTCTTCGACAACCAAAAGCTCATTGTCGAACTCGTCGCCCTGTACCGCAATCTGACGAACCTGTAGGCGTTATGCGCATCGCCTATTACCCTACATTCCGTGCCCTGGACCACCCCCGGTCGTCGGGCCTGGTGTCCATCGCCCGGGACGTTGTCGCGGCCATGGAGGCCGAGGGACACGAGGTCATGGTGCCCTTGAGCCGGACAACGGAATGGATCTTCCTGCGCCCGCAAGAGTGGCCCGGGGCCTTCGCTGAAGTCTGGAAGGCCGACAGGGCCGTGCGACGCGCCCGCCCGGACTGCTGGTTCACCTACCACACCTACTATCGCGGCCCGGACCCCTTCGGGCCGTTCATCGCCGCCCGCCACCGCCTGCCCTATTTCATCCTGGCGGGCTCCTACGCCACTAAGTACCGCAAGCGCCTGAAAACCTGGGCCGGGTTCCACCTGAACCGCATGGCCCTGGAGCGGGCCGACGTGGTCTTCGTCAACAAGCT
Organism: Desulfomicrobium baculatum DSM 4028; assembly: GCF_000023225.1. Classification (NCBI taxonomy): domain Bacteria; kingdom Pseudomonadati; phylum Thermodesulfobacteriota; class Desulfovibrionia; order Desulfovibrionales; family Desulfomicrobiaceae; genus Desulfomicrobium; species Desulfomicrobium baculatum. The sequence goes on along the minus strand of NC_013173.1, from coordinate 422,895 downwards.
GCGCGACGTGGAGAACCTCGGACGGCTGCTGCCGCCGGAGCGCATTGTCTACATCCGCCCCGGCATTCGCACGGAGAATTTCCCCCTGAACTCGGACCTGGCTGCCGCCACCCGTGCGCGCCTGGGGCTGGAAGGAAAACTGATCATTGTCACGGCGGCGATGATGCGGCCCGGCCTGAAGGAGGACGGCGTCGCCTTCGTCATCGACGCCTGCGCGGCTCTGAAGCCGGAGTTCCCGGAACTGCACCTGCTGATCCTTGGCGATGGCGCCGGGCGCGCCCGCCTCGAAGATCGGGCGCTACGGGCCCTGCCGGAGGCGCACACCTTCGCCGGCCGCATCGCGCCGCAGGACATGCACGCCTGGTACCAGGCCGGCGACCTCTTTGCCTTCCCCGGCATCGGCGAGGCCCTGGGCATGGTCTATCTGGAGGCGCAGTGCTGCGGCCTGCCCGTGGTGGCCACCAGCCATGACGGCGCCCCCGAGGTCGTGGCCGACGGAGAGGCCGGGATCATCGTCCCGCCCTTTTCCCCCGAGGCCTTCGTCTCGGCAGTGAGCGAACTGCTGCGCGACGCGGACCGGCGCAGGCGGCTGGGCAGGCAGGCCCGCGAACGCGTGCTGCGCGTTCACGACATCGCCGCCAATTACCGGGAGATGCTCGCCGTCATGGAAAAGGTCTGCGCCGGGAGGCGGCCATGAACGTCATCGGCCTGCTGCGCCACGGCCCCACGGCCTGGAACCGGGAGAAGCGCATCCAGGGAGTGAGCGACACACCCCTGGACCCGGACTTCGACCCGCGCAGCTGGCATGACGCCCTGGCCGCCCACGGCCCGTGGGACCGTGTCGTGACCAGCCCTCTGCTGCGGGCGCGGGAAACGGCTCGGCTGCTCTTTTCCGAGCACACCCCCAAAATCGCCCCGGGCCTGCGCGAGCAGGACTGGGGCGCATGGACGGGACTCACGGTGGCGGGCCTGCGCCGGGACCACCCAGGCCTGATCGAAGCCCAGGAGGCCCTGGGCTGGGATTTCACGCCTCCAGGCGGTGAAAGCCGCCGCCTGGTCCTGAAAAGGGCCCTGGCCACAATCGATGAGACGGTCCGCGGCCGCGACGGCGAGCGCATCCTCATGATCACCCACCTGGGCGTCATCAAAATTCTGCTGAACCATCTTGAGGGCTCCCCCTTCCTGCCGGGCGCTTCGGCCGACGTGGCCAAGCGGGCGCTGCACCTGCTGATCCTGGACGGCGTGGGCCTGCGCGTCCATTGCACCAATGTGAGGCTTTCGTGAAAATCCTGCACTATACGCAATACGTTTTCGGTATCGGTCACCTCTTCCGCAGCATGGCCATCGACCGTGCCCTGGCCCCCCTGACCGTGGACCTGGTCACGGGCGGCGCGGACGTGCCCATCCCCATGCCGGACAACGTGCGCCATCATGCCATGCCGGCCATCCGCATGGACGAAAACTACGGCAGCGTCCTGGCCGTGGACGGCGAACTCGAAAACACGTGGCGGGAACGGGAGGCCATGCTCCTGGACCTCTTCCGCGATCTGGAACCCGACGTGCTGCTCATCGAGATGTTCCCCTTCGGCCGCCGGGTCTTCGCCCGGGAACTTTTGCCGCTGCTTGAATGCAACCGCCGCCGTCCGCGCCCGGCCGCGGTCCTGTGCAGCGTTCGCGACATCCTCGTGGAGAAGAAGGACCAGGCCAAATTCGAAAAGCGCGTCCTGGGCTGGCTCAACCCCTGGTTCGACGGAGTCCTGGTCCACTCCGACCCGGACCTCATCCGGCTGGACCTGACGTTCTCGCGCGTGGCCGACATCGCGTGCCCCGTCTGGTACACGGGCTATGTGGCCGAGGGGCCGACCCTGCCGGACAGGGCCGCAGCGCGGGAAGCACTGGGACTGCCCCCCGACGGGACCATCATCCTGGCCAGCGCGGGCAGCGGGACCATCATCCGCGACCTCCTGGACCCCATCATGGAGGCCGCCATCCTCCTTGGCGACCGTCTGCCCCACAAGCTCATCATGTTCACGGGCCCCAATGCCCCCCTTGAGGAGCGGCGACGCCTGGAGGACCGCAGCCGGGCCCATCCCGACGCCACGGTCCAGGAGTTCACCCCGCGTTTCCCCGACCACGTCCTGGCCTGCGACCTGTCCGTCAGCCGGGGAGGCTACAACACGACCATGAACCTGCTGGCCTGCGGAGCCAGAGGACTCATGCACCCCTACGGCCACGACCGCGAACAACGCATGCGCCTGGAGGCCCTGGAGACCCTCGGCCATATCGGCCTGCTGGAGGACCGCGACCTGGAGCCGTCCCGGTTGGCCGACGTCATGGAACAGGCCCTTCGAGAGCAACGCGGGCCGCTCGGACGTCTGCGCCTGCAGGGCGACAATGAGAGCGCGGACATCATCCGCCGCCTTGCCGCCGCGCGGCCCTGAGCGAAGCGCCTGCCTCCGGATCGGAAAATTCGTGTCGCGGAGATGACGCACCCTGTTCTTCCTTGATTTTTCAGGCCGTATGAAGCTAGGACGGATCTGTAGACAAGAATTATTATCAACTGCGTCCTCATCCCCGCGCCATGCGCAGGAGTCCCATGACTGAACCGGCAGGCCGCTCCAAAGGGTTGGCAATCTCGCGGCAGATCGTACTGCCCTGGAGCAAATCCCTGAGCATGGCCATGAACAGCCTGCGCATTCGATTCTTCCGTTCACTCATCACCACCTTCAGTCTGGTGCTGGCCATCGCCTTTCTCGGATACACCCTGACCGGCTCGGCCATCGCCCGGGAACTTTTCCGCATCCACGGTGACGCGGCCATGCCCCTTTTGATCGAAGCCGGCTATTCCCTTGATTCCACCGGCACCGGCATCACGGCCGGTCCCAAGGAGCTGTGGCTCATGGTCCTCTCGCTGCTGGTCTGCACTGTCGGCATCGTCAACGCCCAGCTCATGTCCGTGACCGAGCGTTTCCGTGAAATCGGGATCATGAAATGCCTTGGCGCCCTGGATCGCATGATCCTGCGTCTCTTTCTGCTTGAAGCCCTGGCTCTGGGCCTGTTCGGCGCCGGGGCAGGCGCCGTGCTCGGCCTGGTCGTGGCCTGGGCCAGCTCTTTTCTGCATTTCGGGGCACTGGACTACGGCCAGATGAATATCTTGCCTTTGCTTGCCGAGGCGGCCAAGGCTTGGGGAACGGGCATCGGGCTCTCGATCCTGGGCGTGTTGTATCCGGCTATCCTGGCTGCGAAGCTGCAACCGATCATTGTCATGAAGGAAGAATATTGATGGATATCCACCATATCGTCCGCGTGGTCGCAGTGACCAAGACCTTCTCTCTGGGCAAGATGCCGGTGCAGGTTTTAAAAGGGGTGGACCTTGAGGTCGAGGCCGGGGAATACCTGTCCATCATGGGCCCTTCCGGTTCTGGAAAAAGCACCCTCTTCAACATGATCGGCGGACTGGACAAGCCCACCAGCGGCCGCGTGTTCATCGACGAGGTCGATATCTCCCAGCTTGACGCCTACGAACTGGCCTGGCTCAGGAACCGCAAGATCGGCTATATTTTTCAGACCTTCAATCTCATCCCGGTCATGAGCGCGCTGGAAAACGTCACCCTGCCGATGATTTTCGCCGGCATGTCCGGCGATGACGCGGTGGAAAAGGGGCGAGGGCTTTTAGACTTGGTCGGGCTTGGAGAGCGGTTTCAGCATAAGCCTTCGGAGCTCTCCGGCGGCCAGCAGCAGCGGGTGGCCATTGCCCGCGCCCTGGCCAACGACCCGGCCATCATCCTGGCCGACGAACCAACAGGCAATCTCGATTCCTCCACGGGCGGGGAGATCATCGCCCTGCTTCAGAAAATGAGTCAGCAGCGGCAGGTCACGGTCATCTCCGCCACCCACGACTTCAAGATGCTCAACGTATCCGACCGGGTGGTCTGGATCCGGGACGGACGCATCGACAAGATCGAACACCGTGACGAACTCAGCATCTCCATCGGCACCATCCAGGAGCGTCATGAGTCCGCGCATTCATAAGCTTCTGCGCTCCGCGCTGCTGCTCTGTCTGGTACTGACCTGCAGCGCCGCCCAGGCAGGAATCGAGGAGCATATGCAGACCATCGGCAGCACTGCCGACAGGGCTCTGGGCGCTGCCGGAGAAACGCTCACGGCCGACTATGTCCAGTCGGTCTTTGCAGCCCTGCCGGAGGAACTGCACGCCGTGACCGGACGCCAGCAGTTCACCACGCCGGTCCGGAAATTCACCTCCGCGTCCCTGACCATGGACGGGCGCGAAACCCCCCTTCATCCATTCTATGCCAACGCACTCTCTCCTGAAACCGTCCCGCCCGAAGGGCTGAGCGGCGAACTGATCTATGTTGGCGAAGGACGGCTCGAAGACTTCGACGGCAAGCGCATCGCCGGAAACATCGTACTCATGAACCTGGACTCCGGCCGAGGCTGGCAAAACGCGGCCAATCTCGGCGCACGGGCCCTCGTCTATCTTGACCGGGGCGACACGGCCGCGCCCAGGCTGCGCTTCCGGGACAAGGAAGAGCTCACCCCCGTCGACTTCCCCAGATATTGGGTCCCCCTTGACAAATTCGAGTCCCGCATCGCGCCGGTTGAAGAAATCCAGGGCCGCGCCGCGCGTCTGGAAGGACGGACGGAATGGGCCAAGCATGTGGCCAGCAATGTCTACTGCTTCATTCCCGGGCAAAACCCGAAGCGTGCCGACGAATTGCTCCTGGTGGAGGCCTTTCTGGATACCAGCCGCTATGTGCCGCAACATGCCCCCGGTGCCGATGAAGGCACATCCCTGGCGACACTGCTGCATCTGGCGCAAGGCTTCGCGACAGCGCCTCCGGAGCGTTCCATCCTGCTTCTGGCCAGCACCGGCCGAGGCAATAACCTGGCGGGAATGCGCGAAGCCGTCTGGGCGCTCAGTAGCAAAAAAAAGGATCTGACCGAGGAACTTGGCGACATGCGCGAACGGGGTCAGGCTGCCCGAATGACGTTGGAACTGCTGAACAAAGGCGACCTCGCCACGCAGAATCCGGAGCACGACAAGCTCATCCTGCAGGCCATACAGACCGAACTGCGCAATGAAATCGAGACCATAAACACCGCCCTGCGTCTGGCCCGCAAGGACGCCAAAGCCAATGCCTCGAGCATCAAGGAACTGGCGCAAAAGAAGCTCTTGTTGCGGCGCGTGGGCTGGGAACCCGCTTACGACGCCCTGGACGCGGATGCCCTGGAGGCCGTGAAACGGGTTGTGCCCCTGGCCCTGACCCGGGCCAAACGGATCGAGGCGGACATCGCGGAGCGGGTGGAAAGTCTCGAATCAGCCCTGCACGTGAACGCGCTGGCAGAGGGCAGGCGCATGGCCGCCGCCGTCTCCCTGCACCTCTCCTCCCATGGCAATGCCGTGGGCAGCGTGGGTGACGGCTGGATGTTCAAGCTCATCCCGACCTTGAACCGAGCCAAGCTATACACGCACATCCGCCCTGTCCTGAATGCGGCGGCCAGGGGCCACAGCCTGCCCTACGACGACCTGCTCGGCGGCACTGGGCGGCAGCAATGGTTCAACCATTTTCCGGATCAACCGGCCATGGGCGGAGAGCTGACGGCTCTGGCCGCGATGCCCGGGTTCACCCTCGCGACCTTGAACGACATGCGTTCCGCCTGGGGCACCCCCTACGACACCCTGGACAGGGTCGACATGGAACGGGTCCGGGTTCAGGCCGATCTGGTCACGACCATGCTTCGCGCCCTGGACCGCGCCGAGTTGCCAAACGCGCCCTACAAGGCCGTCAGCGGCTTCTCCACCCTGTCCGGACGGGCCAATTTTTTGCGACAGGGAGAGCTGTTTCCGGAGCAAAAAGCCGAAAACGCCCTGCTGCAGGTTTATCAGGACCAGCAATTCTCCCTGACCTGGGTGGACAGCCTGGGCGAGTTCCGCCTGCCGGGCCTGGCCAACAAGAAAAACTCCTTCGGCAAGGCCATCATCGAAGGCTACCGTTTCGAACCCGGCGCCAACAGCGCCAGCTGGGCCATCGACAAACCCGCTACGGGCAAGGACCGCTACCGGGTCAAGCTCAACCGGGACACGGCGGAAACGGATCTGATCATGTTCGGATGCACCCAGACCACCCTGTTTCAGTTGCGGGACGCGCGCAGCCTCAATCACCTGACCCGCATCAGCCTCATCGACGCGCGAACCGAGACCGATCCGCTACGCTATTGGTACAGCCGTATCGACACCAGGGAATCGACCCTGTGCAGCCTCTTTCTGGAGCCGGAGACGCCGGTCAAGGTGACCCTGTCCGACACCGTTCTGCAAAGAAAACTGCTTCTGCTCGGCAACAGCGAAGACGACATGCTCGGGCAGGGATATCTGGCCTCGGCCACGCCGGCCATACTGAACACGTCCATCCAGGCGGCGCAGGACATGATGCACCTAGTCGTGCCGCGCGTGGAAAACCTCGAAGAACACTCCATCATCAACCAGCGCATCCGGGTCCTGCTGCAACAGGGCCAGGACCATCTGCGCCAGTCCCTTGAAGCCCGCGACGCGTTGAACCACAGCGTGGCGGACCAGCACGCCAGGGCCAGTCTGTCCGTCATCGCCCGGGTCTACAACGACGTCGAACGCACCCAGAAGGACGTGCTCGGCGGAGTGCTTTTCTACATCGCCCTGTTTGTGCCCTTTGCCTACTGCCTGGAGCGGCTTTTTTTCGCCTACGTCTCCATCCACAAGCGCATCGCGGCCTTTCTCGGCCTCCTGGCCGTGGTCATCGGCATCATCTACAACGTGCATCCGGCCTTCGAGCTGACCTACAGCCCCATGGTCGTGGTCCTGGCCTTCTTCATCCTCGGCCTGTCCGTGCTGGTCTCGCTCATTCTGTTCACGCGCTTCGAGCAGGAAATGAAGAACCTGCAGCGTCGCGCCCGTATCACCCGCGATCAGTCCATCTCCCTCTGGGGCGCCTTTGTGGCCGCCTTTTCCATCGGCGTGACCAACCTGCGGCGACGCAAGGTGCGCACGGCCCTGACCTGCACCACGCTGGTCATCCTGACCTACACCCTGCTCAATTTCACATCGGTCCGGCACTCCCTGGACCAGGGAGCGACCCGCTACACGTCCCACGCCCCTTATCAGGGCGTCATGCTCAAGGCCCTGGAATGGAAATCCCTGCCCGTGGGGCTCGGCACGGAGATCCTCACCACCCATCCAGACAGCCGACTGCTGACCCGCCGCGTGTGGTGGGAAACCCAGGACCGCACGCGCCCCCCGGCCATAACCGTCACCTTCGAAAACAAGCTCGCCGTGGCTTCGGGCATGATCGGCCTGGATGCCGAAGAGATACGGCTCGCAGCGCACGGGACCGAGCTTTTGGCAGGGGCCTGGCTGGACGGCGCCGAGGCCCATCAGGTCCTGCTATCGGAAAAGACTGCCGCCGAATTGGGCATACGGACCCTGGACGAGTCCCCGCGCGTGCTCATCTGGGGCATCCCCTTCAGGGTGCAGGGAATATTTCGGGGCAATGCGCATGACCAGTCCCTGGACCTGGACGGAGAACCGCTTACGCCCGTGGTCTACCCCAACGAGACGTCCTCGGAACTCAGCGAAGCCGAAGCCGAAGCCGCGGAATCGGGTCAGGACATCGCAAGCATGTCGAGCCGCTACCAGCATGTCGGCGGAGACCAGACCCTCGTCATCCCGGCCCAGACCCTCCTGCAGATGGGCGGGAGCCTGAAAAGCCTGGCCCTGGTCCCCGGCACGGAACTGCATCACGGCAATATCTCGGCCCAGCTCGCCGACCGCTACCAGCTGCTTCTCTTCCACGGCAGCGGCAACAGTACATGGCTGCACTATTCGTCCAGCGCCCTGTCCTACAGCGGCATGGGCAACGTGCTCATCCCGTCGGTCATCGCCATCCTCATCGTCCTGAACACCATGGTCGGCAGCGTGGTCGAGCGCAAACGCGAGATCGCGGTCTACACCTCGGTCGGACTGGCCCCGCCGCACGTGTCCTCCCTTTTCATCGCCGAAGCCCTGGCCTTTGGAGTCATCAGCGCCGTGACCGGCTATCTTGCAGCCCAGATCGCCTCGCATTTCCTGGCAGGGACGGCGCTGTGGGCCGGGATGACCGCCAACTATTCCTCCCTGGCCGGAGTCGGGGCCATGCTCATGGTCATGGTCGTGGTGCTTCTGTCGGTCATCTACCCCTCACGGGTGGCCTCCCGCATCGCCATCCCCGACGTGACCCGGACCTGGAATCTGCCCAAAACCGACGGCGCGACCATGGTCGTGACCCTGCCCTTCCTGATCAAGTTTCACGAACAGGACTGCGCCGGAGGCTTTCTGGCCGAGTATTACCAGGCCCACGCGGACATCTCCCACGGACTCTTCTCCACCGACGAGCTTGACGTGGAATATGCCTGCCCGCTGGACGCGCCAAGCAAGGAGCATCCGGATTGCTTCAACATTTCCTTTCGGGCCTGGCTCGCGCCCTTTGACTTCGGCATCCGCCAGCGGGTGCACATCATGTCGTGCCCGTCGCCGGACTATCCCAAATTTCTGGAGATGCGCATCACCCTGACCCGGGAAGCCGGAGAAAAGAACGCGTGGCAGCGGCTGTGCCGGTCCTTCCTGAACGACCTGCGCAAGCAGCTGCTCATCTGGCGATCCCTCGACTCCACGGACAAGGAACTCTTCGCCACCAGCATGCAGACGCGGCTTAGCGCCAAACAGGGAGCCCGGACATGATGCATTCCATACGCCCCAGGGCGCTTCTGAGCGGCATGCTGTCCGGCCTGGCCATCTGCGCCGTGACCCCTTTCGCCAACAGCTACCTGAAGACCACGCCCCTGGCCGGAGGGCATTTCCCCCTGGCGGCCTTTTTCGTCTTTTTCGCATCGGCCGTGGTGCTGACCCTGGTGGCCAGGGTTTCCCGGCGAGCGCCGCTTTTGAGCGGCATGGAGCTGCTCACGGCCTGGGCGCTCATGATCGTGGTCTCCGGGATCAGCTTCACCGGATTGGTGCGGACCTTCTTCATCAACATCACGGCCCCGGCCCAGTTCGCGGACAGCACCAACGGCTGGGCGGACAGCCTGCTGCCGCTCCTGCCCGAGGCCCTGTACCCGCGCGACCCGGCGATCCTGGAAGCGCTCTACAACGGGCTGTCCGGAAAATCCGGACTGTCCTTCGTACAGGCCTGGGAACTCATCCCGTGGTCCTTCTGGCTGCCAGTGCTCGGAGCATGGAGCGTCTTCATCCTGCTGACGTATGCGACGCTTTTCTGTCTGGCCAATCTCTTCACCGCCCAATGGGTGGTCAACGAACGCATCAATTTCCCCCTGTTGCAGATGCCGAAGCTCCTGGCCGAGGCCTATGACGAACAGAGGCTCTTCTCCTTTCTGGCGGACCCCTTCCTGCTTTGCGGCCTGTGCATCCCCGTGGTGCTCCATCTGCTGGGCGGACTCTCCGCGCACATCCCGTCCATCCCGGCCCTGCCGACAGAAATCCTGGCCGGCTCCTACTTTCCGTCCACGGGCTTTCTGTCCGGCTTCCAGAAGCTCAAAATCTTCCTGTATCCTGCCTTCATCGGCTTTGCCTTCATCACCACCCGGCAGGTGTCTTTAAGCTTCTGGCTTTTTTTCCTGCTGGCCGGACTGCTGGCCGGAGTGCTGCAGACATCGGGACTGCAGATTCCCGACTCGGCCCTCGGCACGCTCTTCGGCCCGGTCATTTCCCGGCCCGAGGAAACCCAGAGCATCGGAGCGAGTCTGGTCTTTTTCGGATTCATGATCTGGCTGGCCCGTGAATACATCGTTGGTGTCGCCCGGCAGTGCCTGAGCCCCGACCCGAACTTTCAGGAAGCCGGCTGGATATCGGCCCGCGCCTCCATGCTGGGAGCCATCTTCGGCCTTGCGGCCCTGTGCGCCTGGTCCACCTTCTGGGGCATGGGGCTCGGCACCGCGGTTCTGCTCTACGCCTGTTTCTTTGCGGCCATGCTGGTCGTGGCCAAGCTGATCTGCCAGGGCGGAATTCCCTTTGCGTCCCTGAACGCGGCACCCTCCGACGCGGCTTTAAGCCTCTTCGGATCAAAGCCCTTCGGCAGCATCGGGCTGGTGCTGGGCATGAGCCTACAGAAGATGCTCTTTGTCGATGTGCGCGAAGCCCTGCTGCCGTCGCTGCTGCATGCCGGAAAAATCACGGAGCGCATGCGCGCACGCAAACTCATGGCCCTGACCATCGGGGCAAGCCTGGTCCTGGCCGTGGCCGTATCGTTTCTGAGCATGCTCTACCTGTGCTACCGCTACGGCATCCAGGAGCTTGACATGGACTGGGCCACGCGCACGACCCAGACCGTCTACGCAAATTCCCAGCGCCTGCTCGAAACGGTACAGACTCCCGACAACTGGGTTCTCTTCTTTGTTCTGGCAGGCGCCGCGGTCATGCTCATGCTGGTCATGTGTTACTATCTTTTTCCCTGGTGGCCGATCCATCCCATCGGGTATCTGCTGGCCTACAGCGCCTCCATGCGCGTGCTGTGGTTCAGTTTTCTGGTGGGATGGGCCTGCAACGCCGTCTGTCTGCGTTACGGAGGCACCTTTTTGTACCGTCGCGTTCGCCTCATCTTCATCGGGCTGATCATCGGAGACTTCTGCATGGGTGCCTTCTGGGCGCTGGTCAGCCTTAAAACAGGAATCAGCTACCTGGTTCTGCCATCCTGAGAAAGCCATGTACGACGATCGCGAACTCAAAGAATATCGGGACCTCCTGAAGCCCCCGGCCAAATTCGAGGAAGGCTTTGACTGGAAAACCGTTGTCGGAGCCATATTCATAGGCTTCCTGATGATGCCGGGGTCCATGTACCTGCAACTCGTGCTGGGCACGGGCATCGGCCCTGCCGCGCGATGGGTGACCATCATCCTCTTCGCGGAGATCGCCAAACGCTCGTACACCGAACTCAAGCAGCAGGAGATATTCCTGCTCTATTACATGGCCGGAGCGGCTCTGGCCTCGCCCTTTCAGGGATTGCTCTGGAGCCAGTACCTGATCCAGTCCGACGCGGCGCAGATGCTCGGACTGACCGAGCTCATACCCTCCTGGGTGGCCCCGGCACTGGATTCCGCGTCCTATGTCGAGCGCACCTTCCTGCACCGGGACTGGCTCATCCCCATCCTGCTCATGTGCGGGGCCATGATCATCCAGCGCATCGACCAGTTCGGGCTGGGATACGCCCTGTACCGCCTGACCTCGGACGTGGAGAAGCTGCCCTTCCCCATGGCCCCCGTCGCCGCGCTCGGGACCATGGCCCTGGCCGAATCCACCGAGGACAAAAAGGAAAGCTGGAAATGGCGGGTCTTCTCCATCGGGGCCATGATCGGGTTGGCCTTCGGCTTTGTGTACGTCCTGCTGCCGGCGCTGTCCGGCCTCTTCTTCACCGAATCCATCCGCCTCATCCCCATTCCCTGGCTCGACCTGACCCGCAACACGGAGAGCTTTCTGCCCGCCGTGGCCACGGGCATCCAGCTTGATCTGGGGCTCATCTTCATCGGCATGGTTCTGCCCTTCTGGGCCGTCATCGGCGGCTTCGTCGGGCTTCTGATCACCATCGTGGCCAACCCCATCCTGTACGAGAACGGCATCCTGCACCGCTGGCATCCGGGCATGGGCACGGTGGACACGGTCTTTTCCAACAGCTTCGACTTCTACATGAGCTTCGGCATCGGCCTGGGCCTAGCCATCGGGCTGATCGGCTTCTGGCACGTTGGGCAATCCTTCCGCAAACAAACCGGCCATCGCCTGGACTTCAGCGTCCTCTTCAACCCGCCGCCTGGCCGGGGAGACATCTCCATCTGGCTGTCGCTCGGCATCTACGTGTTCTCCACCCTGTCCTACGTGGCGTTTTGCGCGTGGCTGGTGCCCAGCTTTCCGTGGATATTCTTCCTGATCTACGGATTCATCTACACGCCGATCCTGTCCTACATCACGGCCCGCATGGAGGGCATCGCCGGACAGTACGTCAGCCTGCCCCTGGTGCGCGAGGCCAGCTTCATCGCCGGGGCCAAATACTTCGGCTACCACGGCATCGAAATCTGGTACGCCCCCATCCCCATCCACAACTACGGAGAGGCCACGGTCAGCTTCCGCCAGATCGAGCTGACCGGCACCAGCCTGCGCGGCATCATCAAGGCCGAGTTCGTGACCCTGCCCATCGTGCTCATCGCCTCCCTGCTCTTTTCGCAGTTCCTGTGGCAGCTCGCGCCCATCCCCTCGGCCAGCTACCCCTATGCCCAGGAACTCTGGCATCTGCAGGCGCTCAACTCGCTGCTCATGCAGACGGCCACCCTGGAAGGCAATTCCCTCTTCTTTCAGGCCCTGAATTCGCTGTACGTGTCGTGCGGGGTGTTTTTCGGCGTGGTGATCTACGGCCTGCTCAGCGTTGCCGGGCTGCCGGTGCTCCTCATCTACGGAGTGGTACGGGGATTGGGACAGTCGACGCCCCACGGGCTGATCCTGGAACTGGCGGGAGCCCTCTTGGGGCGGTACTATTTCCTGAAAAAATTCGGGACCAAGTGGCGTCAGTACGCCCCGGTCCTGCTGGCGGGATTTTCCTGCGGCATGGGATTGGCAGGAATGTTCGCCATGGGATGCACGCTGATACTCAAGTCTTTGAACAGGCTGCCGTACTAGCTCGTGTCCTCACAACACCCCGGGTCCATGCACGTTCCCGTCGAGGCCACGTTCAAGGCGTTGCAAATCCCAGAAGACGACGCTCTCCACAAGCTCCCGGGCCACGGCAGACAAAGACGCGGGCTGTGCCACGAGCTGGGGCAGGAGTCTGCGCCGGTGCAAGAACAGGCAATCGGTCTCGCTTTCGGCCCGCAGGGTATAGAGCCAGCGGTAATGGCCGAGAAGCGCAAGGCCGCCCGCGCACATCCCCGTGGTCACGGCGCCCACTTTGCGCCCCTCGCGCTCGATGGCCATGGACCCGCCGATGACGGCCACCGCCCCTTCGGCCAGTTGGCCTTCCTCGAATACGGCCTGCCCCGTGGCAAATGTCTCCCGTTCGCACAGGTAGGCCATGACCCGCAGCAGCTCCTGAGGCAGACCGGAGAAAAACGGCAGGTCCCGCAGCACGCGCAGATTGCAATCCAGTTCGCATTCGTGGTTTTCAGACTGTTCCGACGAGATCATGGAGCACCCCCTTGGCGGCCATGAGTTCGTCGTACGGACCGCTCTCCACGATCTTACCGGCTTTCATGACCACGATGCGGTCGTAGTGTGACACCGTGTCCAGTCGATGGACCACGGAGATGACCGTGTGCTTGCCGCGCACGGTCCTCAGGAAATTCTGGACCCGGGCCTGGGAGGCGTTGTCCAGGGCGGACGTGGCTTCGTCGAGGACATATATGGCGGGCTGCTTGAGAAAGACACGGGCCAGGGCGATCTTCTGACGCTGGCCGCCCGAGAGATACTCGCCCATGCTCCCGACCTGGAAGCCAAGGCCAAGCTCGACGATGCTCTCCAGCACCCCCTCCTCGATGAGCAGTTGAATCAACTGCTGGCTGATGCGCTCCAGCGCTCCGCCGCGGCCCGGCCGGGGCTGACCGAAAAGGATGTTGTCGCGGATGCTGCGCGACTCGATGTAGCGGTCTTCTTTGTAGAACTGCAGCGTCGACGGCCCCGAACGCGCAAGATGCTCGGGAAATTCCGCCCGGGCCAAAAGGATTCTCTCCTTGAGCTGCTCCGGCATGCGCACGGTCTTGTGACGGCCGGGGACGAATTTCAGGGCCAGGCGCAGAAGCAGGCTCCGGGACGCGGCTTTAAATTCCGTCTCACTGCGGGTTGTCATTTCGGCCACGACCTGCGTGTACGCATCCATGTCCTCTCGGGCGATGGGGCTATCGGCGTAGAGTTCCGGCGTCTGCGCCGCATAGCGCAGGATGGGAATCGTGGCGGCGGCGACAACCGCCCCGAAATCGACCAGGATCCGGTCCAGGCCCGTTTGGTTCAGAAAGGCCAGAAAGCGCTTGTTGCGAAAGGCATCCTCGAATCTGGCCAGGCGGTCCGTGAAATCCCCGAAGACGATGTTCTGGGCAATGGATCCGAAATCCAGGTAACGTTTGGGATCGAAAAACTCGATGTCGCCCTCGAAGCCGGCCTCGAAACGCTCACGGAACAGGCGACGCATGGCCAGGAAGCGTTCGGCCAGTTCCGGCCTTTCGGCGGGCGAGATCACGGCCTGGCTTCCGAACTTGAGGATGTCCGCGAAAAGCCCCACCTGCTGCACGACCTCAATGACGCGGTCCAGGTCAGGCGGCGTGAAGCCCGGGACGCGGTTCATTACGCTGGAATGGCTCGCATACAAGAGATTGTCGTGGACCGTGCCGCTGAAGATGAAGGGGTGCTGGGGAACCATGCCCAGGTTCTCGGCCACGTCGAGCTTGGTCAGGTCGCGGATATCGTGACCGTCGAGCTGCGCCTGCCCCTCGGTGTACGGCATGAGCTGGGCCACGACCTTGGCCAGAGTCGATTTGCCGCTGCCCGAATAGCCGACCAGGGCGACCATTTCCCCCGGCCTGACGTGCAGGTTAATGTCCTCGATCAGCCTCGCGCCTTCGGGGGTGCGGAAAGACACGTTCCGCAGCTCGATTTCTCCGCGAAAGCGGTAGAGGTCACGGTCCACGGGTACGAGGCGATGCTCCGGGGCCAGATCGAAGGCCGCCATGACGTTTTTGTAGCGGACCTGGCTGTCCTCCTTGAGCTGGTAGAAATCCATCATCTCCCGCCAGGGTTCGCTCAGGCTCGAATAGGCCGACAGAAAGGCCACCAGGGCGCCGAGGTCGAAGAGGCCGCGAATGGTCATGCTGCCGCCGACCAGGAAGAGAATGAAGGGGCCAAGGTGCTCGAAGAAGTTGTTGGCAAACTTGATGCCGTAGCGGTAGGCGTTCATGCGCACGTTGGCCTGCAGCAATTGCCCGGCCTGGCCGGAGAACTTCTCGTTTTCCAGGCCGAAACCGGCGTGCCCGTGCACCTCGTGCACACCGGTGATGACCTCGCCGATGCTGCCGGAGATGGCGCGGCTGACATTGACCCGATGCCGGTTGGCCTCGTTGGCGCGCTTCTGGAGACGCGGCACGACGACGATCTGCAAAGGGTAGATGACGAAACTCAGGCCCGCCAGAAGGGGATTGAGGTAGAAGAGGTATCCGCCCATGGCCAAAAGAGTACAGACGTTGATGAGCGGGACGGACACCGCGCTGCCGACGAAGCCCGAAATGGACGCCAGCTCATTGATGAGGGAGTTGATGACCTGGCCGGGCTGGATGGTACGAAAAAAGGACAGCGGAAGGCTCAGGATGTGCTCGTAAAGACTGGTGCGCATGCGCTTGAGGGTGCGCTGCCCGATGTAGGCCTGGAGAAGGTTGATGCAGAACTTGAGGGTGCTGGCCGTAAGCACGGAAGCGAGAAAGAGCAGGCAGTAGAAAACCAGCAGATCCATGTCGCCGAGGCCGATGGCCTGGTTGACGATGCGCTTCTGCAACTCCAGCGGAGCGACGCGGATGCCCACGGTGACCACGACCAGCAGCACGAGAAGGAGCTGCCAGCGCACGTTTTTTTTCAAAACCCATGAATAGAGGGTCCGCCTGGTCACCATGAACTGATCCTTTCCCACCTGTCGCAGTTTGACCTCCCGCCTACCCTACTCTATGAAAAGAGAAAAGGACGCCATGACAGCTTCATTCGATTTTACCCTAGCCCGTCCGGCCGAAGAGCAGGCTGCGCTGCTTGCCGCCCTCGAACGATTCGGCGAGAAGAGAAAGCTGTTGCCGCCGCTGCGCTACCGGCTGGGGCTGGTGGTGGACGAACTGATCTCCAACTGCATAGCCCACGGCACCGTTCCAGGTCTGGATACGACCATCCGGGTCTTCATCACCGACCTTGAAGACAAAGTCGTGATCGAGATCATCGATACCGGGCCACGGTTCGATCCAAGCACGCATCCAATCTCCAGATGCCCCGAAAAAGGACCCGCCGCCATCGGCGGAATGGGCCTGTGCCTGGTGCGCAATCTGGCTGCCGACTTTGTCTACACACGCGGACAGTCGTCCAACCATCTCCGCATCACCCTCGCCAAAGCCTCACAGGAGCCGGAATGCAACTCCAGGAAATAGACCACCCCACGGCCACCGTTTTCCGCATCAAGGGACGTCTCGATGCCACCTCCACCACAGAACTGGAGCAAAAGGTCCTGCTCAGACTGGATCGAGGGGTTACGCACCTGATCATGGATTTTTCGGAACTCGAATACATCAACAGCGCCGGACTGCGCATCCTGGTCATGAGCTACCAGCGCCTGCACTCCCGAGGCGGCCAGGTCATGGTCTGCGGAGTCCGGGACTACATTGCCGAAATTTTTGAAATCTCCGGCTACAACCGCATTTTCATCATGTGCCACGATGCGGCGCAGGCGCTGGAGTCCATCAACTCTCCGTCAAACGGGCAATAACGACGGTCCGGTCATCCTCGACACGGGCATTGCCCGTGAACGAATCCACCGCCGTCAAGATCCGCTCCGCGATCTCCTGCGGCGAAGCCATGACGTTTTCACGCAGCACTTTGAGCATGCGCTCCTTGCCGAACATGGTCTTCCGCGCGTCGACCGCCTCCCAGATTCCGTCCGTTCCCATCAGCAGGACGCCCTCGCCAAGCCGGTCCTCGGTTACCCCATACCGCCAGGTCGGGTCCACGCCGAGCGGTATATCCCGACCCGCAAGGCTGCGGACTTCGCCGCCGTCAAAAGGCTGAAAGATCGCCGGGTCATGCCCCGCGCCCACCCACTCGACCCTGCGGCCGATCGGGCAGAAAGACAGCAGGAAGACCGTTACGAAATGACCGCTGCCTGCGACATCCCTGGAAATGAGCGTGTTTGTCCGGTTCATGACCTCGGCCAGATCGCTCGTCTGCAACAAATGAGCTTTCATGTACGCCCTGACTGAAGCCATGAGCAGGGCCGATCCCACTCCATGCCCGGTGACATCCCCGATCATGATCACAAGCTGCGGGCCATGTTCGCCGTCGCGCACCATGTAGTCGTAAAAATCCCCCCCGGTCTCGTCGCAGAAAAGGCTGGTCCCGAAAATCCGCGCCCCGGGCAGAAAGGGGGTGAACGTCGGCAGCAGGCTGGTCTGAATCTGCCTGGCCAATTCAAGTCCCTGCGCCATCTGCTCTCGCTCCACGAGGCGATCGATCATGAAGTTGGTGTGCCCGGCGATGACCGCGAACTCGTCATTGGTGACCACCGGAACCTTGCTGTCCAGGCGCCCCTGACTGACCCGCTCCAGAACCTTGGTCTGATTCTCGAAGAGGATGTCCAGGTTTCTGGCGTAGGAAAAAACGAGCAGCATGGTCAGCACCAAGAGGACGCCCATGACAAACAGAACCTCCAGCACCACGGACCGCAGCAGAAAGGACAAACCCAGGGCAGCGGCCTGATCCTGCGCCTTGAGCCAGGAGATGTCGCGCACCAGAAGCAGAAGCAGGACAATGGTCACAAAGATGATGATCCCGGAAGCCAGCAGCGCAAACCTGCGGGTCTGCGGGAAGAACGCCTTCGAGTCCGGAAGGCTTTGTTCCAGAAAATGCGCCTGTTTGATGATCCGATATTCCCATTCGAGGCTCAGATCCAGGGCGGCAAAAAGGCCGATGGTGGCAAAACCGATGACGACCTCCAGACCGCTTGAAACCGGAAAG
The DNA here is from genome assembly GCF_000023225.1 of Desulfomicrobium baculatum DSM 4028. Classification (NCBI taxonomy): domain Bacteria; kingdom Pseudomonadati; phylum Thermodesulfobacteriota; class Desulfovibrionia; order Desulfovibrionales; family Desulfomicrobiaceae; genus Desulfomicrobium; species Desulfomicrobium baculatum. The sequence continues at coordinate 405,128 of NC_013173.1, read as the reverse complement.
CCCCAAACCAGATTGTGATACACTCCAACGCCGAGGCCCGTGCCCACAAAGACGATGAAATCAAGGAACAGCAGACGCGTGGCTTGACGCTGGACAGGCAAAGGGCGGACGAAGAGGCGCACAAGGACGTGCCGCAAAAAAAGGGCCCCGACCAGATGTGCGCCGAGCACCAAGAAAAACTTCCAGACCGGAAGCGTGGCGATCAGAGGTCAGACCTCGCCCCCGTAAAAGGTCAGCACCACCAGCATGAAAAAATAGTAAAGCAGGATTCGAGTCATTTCAGACTCCTTGCGCGTGGCGGTAAAACTGGACAATCGGCTTGCGGGTGGAATAGTATGTCCAGATGAAATACTGCATGTTTCTTCTTTGGCTTTTCATGGCCTCCTCTGTCCAGGCCCAAGTTTTTCCGACCTCCCTTGGAGGCATCACCCTGGGCGAAGACATTTCGAGCATCCACAACATATGCCGCATGCACACGGAAATTCCTCTCTCCCAGGAGCGTCATCTGCTGGAGGTCCAACTCATCCCCCATCACGCCCCCGGCATCAAAAGCGGCACCGTGGCCTACGCCAACTGCGACCAGATCGGGCGGATCGTGCGCATCAAGCTCAAATTCGACAACAATACCAAAGAGTTCTTCGACGAACTGCTGCAACGTTACCGGGCGCGGTTCGGCAAGCCTCTCGAATGGCGCGGCGATCCCTTTCAGACGGTCATGTCCTGGAAATGGAGCTTCCTCAACCCCGAAGGCGAGCAGGTCAATCTAGAACTGACCCACAGCAGGGACGAAGACTACAAGACCGGCAATTTCGTGAAGATCACCCTGCGCTCCCTGTGGCTGCGCGAAGACGCCTGTCAGGACGCCAAGAATGATTCCGGAGCTCAAAACGATCGCGCTCCGACTCCCGCGAACAAGCTCGACTACCGCCTGCTCGTCCCGCAATGACCGAATCGCTCGGTTGGGATGGACTGCGGGTGGATATCCCGGCCAACATGGAGCCGATGATCCTGGATCGGGGTTTTGTGAGGATTGCCGGACCGGACCTCCCGGTCCTTGATCTGCGCTTCGGACCGGAAAAGGCGCCCTTCACTCCGGACAAGGACGGACCGCGGCTGCTCAAGGCCTCGGGGATCGGCGGTGCCAGACTGGTTCCCTTTCGCGCTCCCTGGACCGGCAGGCTGGGAGACGACATCTGGGCCGCCCCATCAGCCGAAGCCAGGCTTTTCGTGCTCCGTTCGACGGAAAAAAAGGCGGTTTTCGCCGCACTCTTTTCCGCTCCGCCGCCGGCAACGCTGCTCCGCACGATCGTAACGTCACTGGACTGGATGCCCCCCGACTCATGGCGAAGCTGGCGCTGCTACGACCTGCGTTTTGAAACTCCGCCACATGCGGTCCTGGGCAAGGCTTCATTTCGGCCGGGGGCATTCAAGCTGGAGTTCAGCCTCGGCCACACAACTCTTGTCTTTGAACGTCTGGCACCGGCCAGCGTGCTCCTGGCCGAAACAAAGCTTGAAGCGTGGCTTGAAAAAAATGTCCTGCGTGGTCACGGCCGCGAGCTTGGCATCACCTCAAGCGGATCCACGGAGGCGCGCTTTGCCGACCCGGTCTCGCCATGGCGGCGCATCCTGGCCAGGCTCCCCTTCAACCCGGGGCAGGTCCGGGGCGGCGTCCGGCATGACGAAGCCGGGAACAGGATCCTGATTCTCACCGAACGCGGCCGCCTCATCCCGGCACCGGACTTTGAAAGGACATTTTCGGCGTATGCAACAACCGCAATCCAAGGCTGACGCCCTCTGCGCCGTGCCCGTGCCCATGCCCGGCATACGGGCCACCGTCTCGGACCAGGGGCTGGTCCGCATCAGCCATCCGGCCACCTTGAAGCCCTGGCTGGCCCGCCTCTTGCCCGCCTCGGTCGCGCTGCCCCTGCGCACCCTGGAGCTTGACGCCATGGGCACCTTCGTCTGGAACAACATCGACGGCACGGCCACGGTGGACGATCTGGCGCATCAGGTCGCGGAGCACTACTCCTGCCTTCCGGCAGAGGCGCAGCAAGCCGTGGCCATGTTCATCCGCCAACTCGGACAACGCGGCATCCTGGGGCTGCGCTGACACAGCCGCCGAATTCCGCGTTACATCGATCCGGAAAAAACCATGTACAGGGCAGGATGCGCGGCAGGAATTCAGGGAGCCGCCTCAAACTCGGAGGCGCATAGCAGCGCAAGACCACCGGACACGATTGCGCGATTGAAGCGTTCCACCAGCGCCTTTCCGGCGGGAGTCCGGGGAAAACAGACATGCAGCGAATGCACGGCGAGGATGTTTGCGCCGAAGACCAGCCCGGATGACGTTTGCGACGATGCCGCCCTGCCTGAAAGATGCCTGAACACGGCCCGGTCCATGACGGCCGCGTCGATCCGCCCTGCTTCGATCATACGCAAGGCCAGTTCATCGGAGTTGCACTTGACGGGATACAGGACGCCCATATCCACCAGGCGGTCGAATTCCTCGGTATTCACGTACCCGTCCACGACGCCGATCCGGTAGGAGGCCAGATCCTCAAGACGGGTCCAGTCCAGCGTCATATCACGCCGATGCACCAACCCCACCACACTGCATCCGACCGCCTGCGAGAAGTAAAATTCCTTTTCCCTCTCCGCCGATCGATATTCGGGAAAGTAGCCCTGGACGATCCCGGTGCGTGCCTCCATGAGCACCCGCTTCCAGGGCAGAAAGGACACGTCAAGGTCCATTCCTGCGGCGGCGCAGATGCTGCGCACACGGGCGCTGACCGTTCCCTGGTCTGGAAGCTCCAGGCCAACAAAAGGAGGCCATTCGAGCGTGCCCAGCCTGAGCGGCTCCCCGTGCGCGGCGCACCCGAAAAAAAGAACCATGAGCGGCAACACGCCGATCAGGCTCCACTTCATCGCGGCACCGGAACGTTTTCGGACGATTTTCCACCGCTCTCCATCTGCGTTCGTTTCATTGATCCCGCCCCCCTTTTCATGCTTTCCGAACCTGCAGCGCCCGCACGGACCCGCACGTCCGTGCGGGCCAATGCATGCTTCATAAAGCCATATTTTCCTCAAAATGCCACGGAATTTCTGAACAGAGGCGTAAAAGATTACTGTTACCGGATTTTAAAAAATGAAAAATTCGGACAGGGCATGCCCCTTGCCTTGGCTTCACTTCCCCCGGCGCTGCCAGGAAAGCCAGTATTTAAACAAGGTCTTCACCAGCGGGGTCAGCCGGCTCCTGTTGTAGGCGTCGGCGACCTGCCGGATGGCCTCGCCCTGGGTCGGATAGGGGTGGATGGTGCTTGCGATCTTGCCGAGGCCGAGGCCGCTGGTCATGGCCAGGGAGATTTCCGAAATCATGTCGCCGGCGTTGCCCGCGACGACCGTCGCGCCCACGATCGTGTCGGTGCCCTTGCGCACATGCACGCGCACCAAGCCGTCGGTGTGGCCTTCGAGGATGGCCCGGTCGACCTCGCGCAATTCACGGGTGAAGGTGTCCACGGCGATCCCCTTCTCCACCGCGTCCTTCTCGGTGAGGCCGACGTGGGCGATCTCCGGCTCCGTGTAGGTGCACCAGGGGATGGTCAGGGCGCTGGCCTTGGCCCGCCCCTTGAACAGGGCGTTGCGCAGGACCGTGCGGGCCATGAAGTCCGCCGCGTGCGTGAACTGGAAAGGGGAACAGATGTCCCCGGCGGCAAAAACATCGGGATTTGTGGTGCGCAGGTTGTCGTCGACCTGCACCCCTTTGGCCGAGTACGTCACCCCGGCCTCCTCCAGCCCCAGCCCCTCGACGTTGGGCTTGCGGCCGACGGCGATGAGCAGTTCGTCGACGACCTCGTCGTAGCTTCCGGCCTTGGACCCTGCGACAAGGCGTATCCTGCCACCTTCGGCAGCCGAGACCTTGACCTCCTTGCCGCAGCACAGGAATTTCACGCCATCCTTGAGCAGCGCCTGCCGGACGAACTCCGCGGCGTCCCGGTCCTCCTTGGGCAAGAGGCCACGCGAGGACTCGATCAGCAGCACCTCGGACCCGAAACGGGCGAAAGCCTGGGCCATCTCGCAACCGATGGGCCCCGTCCCGACGACGGCCAGGCGCCGGGGCAGTTCGGTCAGGGAGAAGACCGTCTCGTTGGTCAGATAGCGGACCTGCTCTAGCCCCTCCATGGGCGGCGCGGCGGCGCGCGCGCCGGTCGCGATGACCGCCTTGACGAAATTCAGGCGTTCACCGCCGACCTCCACGGTATGCGCATCCACAAAACGGCCCGCGCCCAAAAACACGTCCACCCCGAGGTCCCGGAAGCGCTGCGCAGAATCGTTGGGCGCGATGGAGGCCCGCAGCCTGCGCATGCGCTCCATGACCTGCCCGAAGTCGACGCGGGTCCCGTCCGGCACGTGCACGCCGAACTCCCCGGCATCACGCACCGCCGCCGCGGCGCGTCCTGCCCGCAGCAGCGCCTTGGAGGGGACGCACCCGAAGTTCAGGCAGTCGCCCCCGAGAAAATCCCGTTCGATGAGGGCCACCTTGGCCCCCAGCCCGGCAGCCCCGGCCGCGCAGACAAGCCCGGCCGTACCCGCGCCGATGACCACCAGGTTGTAGCGGGGCTGCGGCCTGGGGTTGGGCCACTGCGACGGGCGGACATGGGACACGAGGGTCTTGTTGTGCACATCCCACGGCTCGATCGTGGTGGAATGACCTGATTTTTCGGACACGTTGAAGCTCCTTGCGATGAAATTTTTTCCGGCAGGCGCCTGTGGCGCAACGCGTGTAATGAAATGTGAAACGTGTCGGTTCCTTGCCTAAACCTCGTAGGCGGTGGAAGACGTGGAGCCTCCGTGGCCAGTCCAGTTGGTATGAAAATGCCGGCCTCGGGGCCGGTCGATTCTCTCGTAGGTATGCGCGCCGAAATAATCCCGCTGCGCCTGCAGCAGATTGGCAGGCAGCCTGGCCGAGCGATAGCCGTCGAAATAGGCCAGGCCTGCGGAAAGCGTCGGCATGGGAATGCCCCGCAGCGCACCCGCCGCGACGACCCGCCGCCAGCCCGCCTGGGCATGATGAACCGCATCCTTGAAGAACTGGTCCAGCAGAAGGCTGGCAAGCTTTGGATCGCGGATGAAAGCCTTCTCGATGTCGCCGAGAAACACGGAGCGGATGATGCACCCGTTTCTCCACATCCTGGCGATGCCACCATGATCCAGGTCCCAGCCCTCTTCATGGCTCACGGCGCTAAGGATCTGGAAACCCTGCGCGTAGGAAACGATTTTCGAGGCATAGAGCGCCTCCTGAAGATCATCGACCATGCCGCCAGCTTCGCCTGCGGGCTGAACCGGCCCCTCCAGAACCCGCGATGCCAGGACGCGCTCATCCTTGAGCGCGGACAGACTGCGCGCAAAAACCGCCTCGCCGATCAGGGTCAGGGGCTGACCTGCCTCCAGGGCGGCGTTCACAGTCCATTTTCCCGTCCCCTTCTGCTGCGCGGAGTCAAGAATCAAGTCGAGCACGTACGAACCGTCCTCGTCGCGAAATCCGAGAATTTCAGAAGTGATTTCAATAAGATATGAATCAAGCCGGCCTTTATTCCAGCGGGAGAAGATCCCGTGCATCTCCTCGTTCGAGAGCTTTAATCCCTCCTTCATCATCTGATAGACTTCGCAGATGAGCTGCATGTCGGCGTATTCGATGCCGTTGTGCACCATCTTGACGAAGTGCCCGGCCCCGTCCGGGCCGACCCATTCGCAGCAGGGCGCCCCGTCCGGGGTCACCGCGCAGATACTCTGAAAAATGGGCCGGATGCTGTCCCAGGCTTCGATGGCCCCTCCGGGCATGATCGAAGGGCCGATCAAGGCGCCTTCCTCTCCACCTGAAATGCCGGTCCCGACGAACAGTATTTGGTGGGCCCGCGCTTCCCGGACGCGGCGGCTGGTATCCAGATAATGCGAATTTCCCCCGTCGATGATGATGTCGCCGGGTTCAAGCAGGGGCATAAGGGATGCCATCAGCGCGTCCACCGCCTCACCGGCCTTGATCATGCACATGACCTTGCGCGGTCTGGAGAGCGTCCCGACCAGCTCCTCCAGGCTATGGCAGCCGATGATGTTTTTATTCGCGCCGCGTCCCTCGATGAACGCATCAACCTTGGCCACGGTCCTATTGAAGCAGGCCACGGTGAAGCCCTTGCCCTCCATGTTGAGCACAAGATTTTCGCCCATGACCGCCAGTCCGACCATTCCGATGTCCGCCAATGTATCGCTGCTCATCTGCCCTCCGGCTTTCGATTTCGTGTTTGGCCCGCCTGGCGTCGATACTGTAGAGAAGATTGCTGATCACCGCCGGGGCGTCCTGCTCGATGCCTTGATTCAAAAAACCTGACCTGACCAACGGCCGCGTGTGTTGACCGTCTCCCGGCCAAACAGATTATCAGCATCGAGCGTATCCGAAAAGGCCAGATTTTTGCTGCCGTTGCTGGCCAAATAACCCGCTGGAAACCTTTTCCCGGCTGCCTGCATGGTTGTTGGAAAGAATGTCCAGATCTCGCCCTCGGCGGGATTGTCTTCGCGCACAGCGGCCCATTGCCGTCCGGCAAGATACGGCCCCTGCGCTTCCAGTTATTTCTAAAATGGTGGCGTATTGCAAGGCATGACGAGTCTCATTTTAGCTCCTTGATCTTCCTTATATCCGCAGATCTGCCAAGCATGACCAGGATATCGCTATCTTTGAGAACGTAATCCGCCGGGGGGACGAGGATGAAATTTTCCGGAACCACTTCTTTTATCGCAATGACGTGAACATTATACCGCGCCCGTAAGTTCAGATCGATCAAGGATTTCCCAACGAAATCTCTGGGGGCGCCCACTTGAATCATGTCGAACTCTTCAGCCAGCGGAATGAAATCCAGAACATTCGGTCTTGAAAGGTTACGGGAGACCCTGATCGCCATATCCCTTTCCGGATGAATGATTTCGGTGGCTCCCATTCGTTTGAGAATCTTGGCATGGTCATCATCAAGAGCCTTGGCCAATATTTTCTTCACTCCAGACTCCAGCAAATGAAGGCAAATGAGAATGCTGTTGCTTATTTTCGTTCCTGTTGAAACAATCACTGCATCCATCTCTTCCAAGCATAATGATTTCAAAACCTCCTTGTCGGTAGCATCGATCACCATTGCTTCGGTAGAATACGGATCAATGGCTTGAACCCTTACCCTGTCTGTATCCATGGCGAGCACTTCGTTACCCTCTTCAAAGAGGGCTTTGGCTGCATGAAAACCAAAATTGCCCAAGCCTATTACCGCGAAACGCTTCATATAATCACCCCGCAAATCTATCCGATCATGAGATTTTCTTCAGAATATTCAAAACCTTTCGTCGCCACGGACCCTACAATTATGTACGAAAACGTCAGAACTCCAACGCGGCCAACCACCATCATGAGTATAATGATAATTTTTCCCCAAGTGGTAAGGTCCGCAGTGATACCCATGGATAGCCCCACCGTGCCGAAAGCGGAAACAGTTTCGAACAAATAGGACAAAAACGCTCCATTCGACCCACCTGTTTCATGCCCGCCCACTGCATCACCAATGAGGAGCAAAAAAAGCGCGACGCCAATCACTACGAGAGAAACAAGCACAAGCGAGACACTGCGAGTAACAGTTTCATTGGGGATACTTTTTTTGAACATGTTCACTCGCCGTCTTTTTTTAATCCGACCAATGGTGAAAGCGAGCAATAGTGCAAGAGTCGTGGTTTTGACTCCTCCTCCACACGACCCAGGGGATGCACCAAAGAACATCAAAAAAATCATCATGGTCAACGTGGCATCCTTGAGAGATCCTATATCCACAGTGTTAAACCCCGCCGTCCTGCACGTGATCGACTGAAATAACGGAGATAGAATTCTGTGTACAAGCGAGGTTTGCAAATTTTCACCACTCTGTTCGAGAAATGCGAACATGATTGCACCAAACAATATCAGCACTACCGTGGTCAGCAGCACTGTTTTGCTCTGTATCGACAAGCGGCCTCTGGCTCCCTTGCGTCCGGCACTCCAAATTTGAATATCATAAAGCACTGGAAATCCGATCCCTCCCAACACAATGAGGAAACATATCGTGGAATTCAAAATTATACTATCACTGTACCGAACCATGCTGTCAGAAAACAATGCGAAACCAGCATTGCAAAATGCTGAAACAGAATGAAATAACCCCATATATAATGCTTCTTTTATTGAATATTCATTCATCCAATGCAAAGTTAAAAAAATCGCGCCTACTGATTCAGCTGCAAGTGTAAACAAAATTATACTCTTGACGAGAACAAAAATGTCTTCGCGCGGAGTATGCGCAAAGAGATCTTGCATGGCCATTCGATGCCGAAAAGAAACACTGCGCCCAAGCCATTGAAAAAGGGCAACAGAGATTGTCATTAAACCAAGTCCGCCTATCTGAATGAGAGCAAGAATCACACACTGCCCGAACAATGTGTAATAACTTCCCGTGTCCACAACAACAAGTCCTGTCACGCAAACTGCGGATGTAGCGGTAAAGAGTGCATCGATGAAGGGTATGTGCCCGTCATGCGTGGACACAGGAAGCATGAGCAGTATTGTCCCGGCAGAAATGACCAATAGAAAACTGGCAAGCACGAGGGTTGCAGGGTGCATTTTTAGAACCTTGGACTGAAACGTCATGCACTTGGCCTCGGATTGAGATAGTATTCGCATCCGATATGCTCATTTGTTTCACATATATTATGCAACCGTGATCCTCCCAGCACCATTCTGTTTCTGTACGCGCCGCAAAGTGAAATTTCACGACGGGAATCAATCGCGCTGTAATTGAGATGCGGACAAATTTCTTTCAGAATATGTTCCGGACGATTTTTGGCCGTCAACCCGCCCAGCATATCGTCAACACAAAATGAATTAGCTGTGCTCTCAGAAAAAATAAAAACAAAATCAGCTCCTTCACGCTTGAGTGCCTCAAGCAGAAGGCGATGACGCGCGGGTACCACGGCCACAACAGTCAAATCGCCGGTCTTGGCGTTATTTTTCAAGATGGAGACGAACTCCAGCAAGATCGCTCGTCGCGTATCGGAACCGCTGCCGAACACTATCGCGACGGCGCGCACATCACCCTCGCCCACTCGTTCCAGACAGCGGGCGGGAGTCAGCACACGTTCCTCGTTCTGACATTTCCGCCCCGCCCCGCCACTTGGATCCAAAAGCAGACATCGACCCTTTTGTGCAGTGCTCGACCCTGCGTCGTTTCGTATTTGAACTGTCATGTCATTAAATTCCCCGCGCCTACCACAGGCAGTGTGAACGTGAAGGTGCTCCCCCGACCGGGAACTGATTCGACCCAAATCGTTCCGCCGTGGGCGCGGACGATTTCCTTGCAAATCGCAAGGCCCAGACCCGAACCGCCTGCTTCCTGCCCTTTTACCTGCACGAATTTATGAAAAATCCTGGCCTGATATTCCTCCGGGATGCCCAAACCATCATCCTTGACCGACAAATGGACATGCGCCCCGAACTGCTGCGCCATAAGCGCCACGCAACCGCCCCTGTTCACGTAGCGCAACGCATTGGAAACCAGATTGCTGAGTACCCAGGCGATCTTGTTGGCGTCCGCTCGGACAAGCGGCAAATCCCCCTGGATTCCCGATACAAACGCGACCTCCTTCAATTCCATCTGGCTTTTGAAAACTGACTGCATGTGTTCAAAAAAGGTTGCCACCGGGACGTCCTCGAATTCCATCTCGATCCTGCCGGCTTCGATTTTGGAAAGATCAAGCAGATCACTGACCAGGGACTTCATCCGATGCACTTCCTCGTGCGCTGCCAGCAACAGCTCGCGATCCTTCTCGGCAAGATTGTGGGAGGCATGTTCGAGCAGCAGGTCCACACTCATCCCCAGACTCGTCAGCGGAGTGCGCAATTCGTGAGATGCCGCCATGACGAAGTCGCTCTTGAGCTGCTCGACCTGCTTCAAGCGGGTAATATCCTTCAGGAGCAACACAACACCTGACAGGTCGCGCTCAATCCCGCGTATGACCGTGATCGAGAACAGGTAGTGTGCCGCGCCCTCAGCGTGCTGAAAACTGATAACGCGCTGTTCGTCCGGCATGGTCGGAGGCCAGCCCGTCTCGACGGTGTCTCGAATCAAGTCGCACAGTCTGGAGTCGGGAATTATGTCGCCGCAACGCAAACCGGGATCTTCAACCGGCGGCAGATCGAAAATCCTCCATGCCGCTGGATTGATGCCTGCGACCTTGAGTTCGAGATCGAAGATCACCAGGCCGTCCTCGATGCTTTCAAGCACCGCTTCGCTCTTGTTCTTTTCGGCAATGACCTTTTCGATGTTCATGGCGTTGTATCGACCGACCTGAGTGGCCATCTGGTTGAACTCGCTTGCAAGACGGCTCAACTCGTCGGACCCTCCCACTGGGACCTGAACATCATAGTCGCCTGCGGAAATGTGGCGCGAAGCCTCCATGAAGCGACGGATCGGGTGAACTATCCGTTCCGCCAGGATCATGCTGAAAATCAAGGCGACCACCAATGCCAAGGATGCAACCAGCACAGTGGACCCGATGGCGTTATGGGCAACTTTCTTCGCATCCACACTGGCCGCATACATCGTCTCTTCATTGATATTGCGCAGGCTGATGCAGGCCTCGCGTACCTGCATGAACATCGGGAATATCATCCGTCTGTAGGTCAACCCGCCGGAATCTGCCTGCAGCGCGGCCAGACTTGCGGCGACCTGCTGATAGGATGCATAGTCCACCTCTATGGCAGACAGCAGGTCAGCTTCCCCGCTGATGGTGATGTTGTCTTTGGCGCGGCCCAGCCATTCGAGAAAAATCGCTTCGTTTTTTTGGAAAAGAGCCGTGCCCTCTTCCACTTCTCCCATGAGAACAAGAAGAGTGCCGCTATCCTGACGCTCAAGCGCATCGACCATGTTTTCCGCTGCGAGAATGCTTCTGTAGTTCTCGCTGAGAATGGCATCTGTCGCCTTGCCCAGGGCAACCAGATTGATCACGGCCAAAGCCACGACAAGGCCCATGAAAGCAAACGACAGCCCATAGCCGATCAGGATTTTCTTTTTCAAAGTCATAATCGCGAACCTCTCCACGCGGTGTGCACACACAAGCAGGACAGCAAGTGCTGGACCATTTATATGTATATATATTTCAGGATATTACAAAGGAGCGACACATGCGAGGCTTGAAAACTGAAAGGAGGGCGGAACTGCCGCCTTGCAAAATGCAAGAGGCGCGATGGAACTCTAATCAGATTCCGTAGGTCTTTCTTCGGCGCCACAGCGTTGCCTGGTCGATACCCAGGATATCGGCAGCGACCTGTAGCGACGATGACGTGGCCAGGACTCTACGAATATGCAGCTCCTCGATCGTGGCGAGTGATACCGCGTCACCGATTTTCAGCGTGCTGGTGGCGGGGATGATGCTTTCGGGCAGATCATTTTTATCGAGCTTGTCGCCGCTGCCCAGTATTACGGCGCGTTCGATGGCATTGCGCAATTCGCGAACGTTTCCGGGCCAGACATATTGCGTGAGCGCGTGCGTGGCCTCGTCCGTGAATCCGAGGATCGTTTTGCGATTGACGCGACTGAAGTAGGAAAGAAAATCCAGCGAAAGAGCGAGGATGTCCTCTGGACGCTCTCGCAACGGAGGAACGGTCAGGCTGATCACGTTCAGTCTATAGAAAAGGTCTTCCCGAAATCGTCCATCCGCGACCCGGTCTTTCAACTCGGCGTTGGTTGCCGCTATGATGCGCACATCCGCCTTTCTGGAAACCGATTCTCCCAGCCTCTCATATTCCTTGTCCTGAATGAAGCGCAGCAACTTGGCCTGAACGGCTGGAGGCATATCTCCGATTTCATCCAGGAAGAGAGTCCCTCTCTCACAGGCGGCAATCCGTCCGGGGTTATCCCGAACGGCTCCGGTAAAAGCCCCCTTTGCATGTCCGAAGAGTTCACTTTCAAGCAGCTCCGACGGAATGGCCGGACACGGCACAACCGCCATCGGTTTCAAGGCCCTGGCGCTCCAGTTGTGAATGGCTCTGGCAAAGACGGTTTTGCCGGTCCCGCTTTCGCCCTGAAGCAAAACGGTCGCCTCCGAAGGCGCCGCCTTCCTGGCCAGTTCCATGACCCGCTGCATGCCGACATTGTTGCTCTGGAGCCTATCTTCCGGCCCAAGACGCTGCATGTTCTCCTTGAGGGCAACGATCTGCGTTTCCAATTCGCGAACCTTGGCAATCCGGCCCGTGAGAAACTTGACCTGGCTCGGCGTGAACGGCTTGGCCAGATAATCAGCGGCCCCTCGCCGCATGGCATCGACAACGCTTTCGATTGAGGCATGAGCCGTGATGACGACAACCTTGATCCACGGAGAATCCGCGAGCAAGGCAGGGATGAGATCCATTCCGTCTTCTTCGCCCAATTTGAGATCGACGAAGGCCATGTCAAAGACACGCAAACGACTCTCCTCCATGGCATCGGCTGGATTGCTCACGGCTATGACCGTATGGCCCTCCGCCGCCAGGCAATAGGAAAGGGTTTTGCGAATGTTGGTTTCGTCATCGACAATTAAAATTTTCAGCTCGTTCATGGTGGTTCCATCATTTTTTTAAAGCGAAGCTCAAGCACAGCAGCACACATTACAAACCCATGGCAATCCAGGAGCACTCTGCTCCGAGCATGCAGTGGACTAGGCATCATCATCCGGGGACTGTCAAGAGAGCCCGCGCCAACCGGAATAATGACCGCACGTGTCGGGCCCGGAACATGCCGTGGCCAACAGGCCGAGGCATCGGATGCGCACCTTCGAGCATTTCGCGCCGTGTTTCGGGGCGGGGTAAAAAAAACATAGCCGAAAAAAAATCTTTTCGGCTATGCGGTCAGCTGTCGACAGGTGCCTGCGCTTCATGCGCATGGCTTATTTGACGAAAATCAGCTCATAGTCCCGGGTGCCCAAGCCGATTTTCTCCGCATGATCGAGGCAGGAACGCCATTCCGACTGGGGCGTGGAGTTCTTGAAGTGGTCGTGCTGGTCAAGGAAATCCGGCTTCGACAGGTTTTCGAAGAGCTGGCTACCCGGAAGGGGACTCGCCTTCATGCAGGCGTCCACGCAGGCTTGGTCCAGGGCCAGCGGGTCGAAGGAGGCGAACATGCCCAGATCGGGCAGAATGGGCGCGTCGTTTTCCCCGTGGCAGTCGCAGTTGGGAGAGACATCGACGATAAGCGAGATGTGGAAGTGTGGTCGACCGTCCACAACCGCTTTGGTGTATTCCGCCATGCGCTTGTTCAGGAGCTCATTGGCCGCAAAGTTTTTGAACGCGATGGCGTCGAAATTACAGGCCCCGAGGCAACGGCCACAACCGACGCAATTGTCGACGTTGACGCGCATTTTCCCCGCTTCCTCATCGAAGAAGAGCCCCTCGTTGGCGCATTCCTTCAGGCAGGCCATGCAGCCCCGGCATTTGGCCTCGTCGATGGAGGCCTTGCCGCCGCTGTGCTGCTCCGTCTTGCCGGCACGGGAGCCGCAGCCCATGCCGATATTCTTGATGGTCCCGCCGAAACCGGTCATCTCGTGCCCCTTGAAATGGGTCAGACTGATGAACACGTCCGCATCCATGACGGCCCGCCCGATCTTGGCTTCCTTCACATATTCCCCGCCCACGACAGGCACCGCGATATCATCGGTCCCCTTCAGCCCATCCCCGATCAGGATGGGGCACCCGACCGACAGCGGCGAGAACCCGTTTTCCCAGGCGCACTCCAGGTGCTCCAGGGCGTTCTTGCGCTTGCCCGGATACATGGTGTTGCAGTCGGTCAGGAAGGGCTTGCCGCCCAGCTCCTTGACCAGGTCTGCCACGGCCCTCGCGTAATTGGGACGAAGATAGCTGACGTTGCCCAACTCGCCGAAATGCAGCTTGATGGCCACGAACTTCCCATCCATGTCGATCTCCCCGATCCCGGCCTTCCTGATCATCTTCTTGAGCTTGGTGGGCAGCCCGTCTCCGAAAGCCACAGTGCGGAAATCGGTAAAATAAACCTTTGCTTTCTCCATTTTCTCTCACCTTTGCTTCCCAATGTATTGATTGCACAAGACGCTACGCGCATCTGCTGGATATATCACGTCCTTGTCCCGCCTTCACTCGATCACATACCTGTTCTCTTCACTCACGGAGCTGAAAAAATCAAAGCCCAAAAAAATGCCGCCGTTTCTCGGGCTTTCAGGATGTTCTTGCTTATGCCGCATTTTGCTCCGTGGCGATGTGTTCGTTTCAGGAGACCAAGCGGATCAATCTGGTGGTCAATGTTTCGGATGAGGTTACTTTGAGCGGTGAAAAGAACAGGAAATGGTCGATATTGCGACCCGGATTTTATATTTCACCCACATTTTGTTGGGACTAGTCATTCCAAGAGGGGACTAGATAGAAAAAAATAATAACTTCAGTATATTTTGACATCATCGCTTTGTGCGCATTTTTGGTGTGGGATTTGATTTGTCCGTATCATGCTGCTCGGTTTGTTGTTTCTAGCGGTTGCTATTAATGATACCTGATCCAAGATACGTATGAAAATACTCATGTACTCACACGATACCTATGGCTTGGGCCACATCCGGCGAACCATGACGTTGGCCCAGACTCTGCTGGCCAAAGGTCATCAGGTTCTCATCCTGACCGGTTCGCCCATTGTGGGGCGGTTCGACATCCCCAAGGGCATCGATTTCGTGCGAATCCCGGGCATGATCAAGCAGAGCAACGAGGTCTACGTTCCGCATTCCATGGAGATAGCCCCGCAACTGATCCTGGCCATCCGTCAAAACATCATCCTGGCTACAGCCCAGACATTCAGACCGGACCTGTTTCTGGTCGACAAGGCGCCCCTCGGCCTCAAGCTTGAGATCACGGCCACGCTGATCTGGTTGCGTGAAAACTCTCCGAAAACCAAGGTCGTACTGGGTTTGCGCGACATCATGGACACTCCGGAAAGCACCATCCAGGAGTGGAAGGAGCGCAAGATGTACGCAGTCTTTGAGCAACTTTACTCCGAAATATGGGTATATGGGAGCCAGCATATCTTCGACGCCGTCCGACAATACGCCATGCCGGAGAACATCGAATCGAAAACCCATTTCACGGGATACATCCCGAGGCAGATTCCACGATTGAGAAACCGTCCGGGCATCCGCCGTGAACTCGGGCTCTGCAACGGGGAAAAATTCGTCCTCGTCACGGCGGGCGGTGGAGGCGACGGTTTCAAGGTCATCGATACGTATCTGTCCATGCTGGAGGCTAGGCCGGACTGCGGTTTCAAATCCATGATCGTCACCGGCCCGATGCTGAAAGCGAACCTTTACGATGAGCTGGCTTCCCGGGCCCGCAGACTCAAAATACGCATCGTCAAGTTCCACCGCAAAATCGAGAAGATCATGCTCGCGTCCGACTGCGTGGTCTCCATGGGCGGATACAACACCATGTGCGAACTCATCTGCGCGGCGCGCCCCATGCTTATCATCCCCCGCAGCATCCCTCGCAGGGAGCAGCTCATGCGGGCGCAGATTTTCGCGGCGCAGGGTCTTCTCGAATACATTCCGCAGGAGACGGTCACGGCCGAGGATATGCGCGACAAACTTGTGCACCTGCTGGAAAACAGTTCGCAGTATGAACAGCGGCTCGCCACGTTCCCCATGACCGCGTTCGAAGTCATTAATTCCCGTGTAGACAAGATCGCCCTGCGGTCCCCCTTGGCGGTTTGTCCTGGTCACGAACCTCTCTGGATGCCCGATTTTTACGGGTATGTTCCCACGCAGTGAGCACTGGAGCGGGGGAAGTATGATAGACCCGGCGTGACGTCGTGATCAGGAGAGGTCCCGTTACCTCAAACAATAATGGAGTCGACATGCCGTCCCTATGCTTCAGATGGTTCCTGCCGGTCTTTCTTCTGCTGCTGTCCCTTTCATGCGGTTACGGAGCGGAAGAGGCCGCAGTGGTGCAGGAAAGCCATGCGGCAGGACGTGCCGGCACGCTCACGGGTGTTAATCCCAACCCATCCTCGTCCTTGCCCGTAACGGAGCAAACGCTCCAAGGCCTCAAGCGCATTCCCGCTCAAAACAATGCTCTCCAGATGCTGCTTTCCTCCATGGAAAATAAAAGCCTTGGTTTCATATCGAGTATAGAGTCCCTCAAAACAGAAGCATTGCGTGAAATTTCGAATTCGCGCGAAATCGAAAATCGCCTATGCAATAATCAAGGACGTGAGCATTTATTTAGCGTCACGTTCACTTTAATGGGAATTACAATATTTTCGCTTTTCATTCTTCTGATTCTTAGACTTTTTTTTGATAAGAAAATGAAACTGAAAATGTGCTCAAATCCTGTGCAAGGGTTTGGAGTAATCAACGTCTTCATTTTGAGAATCATTCTCAACGTGTTCTCCCTTGGAGTTTATTTCGGGATTTTCTTCATTCTTCTGCTTGTTGCGTTTCCAGGATCCGGTCCAGAGCGGATCATGGGAAGTATTTTCTTCATCGGACTCACATACGCTCTCATCCTGCAAATTTTTGCCAAGATCCTTCTCGCCCCCGATTCGCCTGAGGTGCGCCCGGTTCCCTTGACCGATGCCGCTGCATCAAGCCTGTACCGCTGGCTGATGGCGATGACCTGGCTGGCGGCCGTTCTCGGCGTATTCAGCATGATCCTGGAGCATGTCGGAGGAGCGGCAGCCCTGGGTACGATCCTGCACGCTTCGGCCGGAATCACGATAAGCCTTCTCCTCTGCGCCATGATCCTCTTCAACAGGCGGCGCGTTGTGGAAGCCATGCCGACAATTGCCTCCACCCATTCGTTACAGTCGCTGCTGGTCCGTCATTGGCACTATCCGGCCTTGGCGTATGCCCTGTTTTTAGGAGTGTTCTGGAGCATCCGAGCGTTGACGGTCAAGGAATCCCTTGTGCGTCTGGTCCTCGGAATTTTTCTGATCCCCGTGTGCATCGGCCTGGATCTCTGGGGCCGCAAACTGCTCGAAATGGCCTCCCGGGACGAACGCGTGTCGTTTTCCCTGAACGGCGACGCTGACGATGCAGGCGCGGCGCTGTCCCGGACCGCATTTCAACCCTTGCCGAAAAAGCAGGGCATCAAGGAATACTATCCGGTCGTCCACAAGATGTTGCGGGTGGTTTTAATCGTCTTCCCAGTCTTTTTCATGTTCAAGATATGGGGGGTCAACATCCCCATGGGCTGGCTTTTCGCGCGCGATCTGCTTGGCATACTGTTTGTGGGCGTGGCCTGCCTTCTCATCTGGGAAATCATCAGCATCAGGATCGACCGTCACTTGCAGGAGGAGTTGGCCCTGTCGGGCGCCAATCTCGAGGAAATGGACGAAGGCGGAGGCGCCGGGGGGTCGCGCAAAGCGACGCTACTCGTACTCTTGCGCAAATTCCTCATGGCCGTCCTGGTGATCATGGGCACGCTCATGGCCCTTTCCGCGCTGGGAGTCGACATCGCACCCCTTATCGCCGGTGCAGGAGTGATTGGGCTGGCCATCGGTTTCGGGGCCCAGACCCTGGTCAAAGACATCCTCTCCGGAATCTTCTTTCTCATCGACGACGCCTTCCGTGTTGGAGACTACGTTGAGACCGGTTCGGCCAAGGGAACCGTGGAGCGCATCTCGTTGCGTTCCATGAGACTTCGACACCCCAGGGGCATGATCTACACGGTGCCCTTCGGTGGGCTCAAAATCCTGCAGAACTTCAGCCGGGACTACATCATCACCAAACTCGACTTCCGAATCCGCTATGACGCCGATATCGAAAAAATACGCAAGGTCATCAAACGCGTGAACAAGGAAATCCAGGCCAACGAGGAACTGAAAGGCGGGATGCTGAGCGACATCAAGTCCAACGGCGTGCGTGGCATGGAAGACTCGGCCATGATCTTGCGAGTCAAGTTCAAGACCGTTCCCGGACGCCAGTTCGTGACGCGCAAGGAAGTCTATCGTCGCATCCAGGAAGCTTTCCACAAGAACGGGATCGAGTTCGCGCACCGCAACGTGACCGTATATCTACCGCCTGAAGTCCAGTCTATCCTGGCCATGAGTGACGGCCCAAAGAACGCTGCCGGATCCGCCATCAGCGGCGCCGCTGCCGCCGTGCTCCTGGACGAAGAGGAGAAGGCCCGTATCGCGGCCGCTGCTGCCGACAAGGCAAAAGCGCCAGAAGACTGACCGTCGCCCTTGCCACCGAACTGAATGAAACAGGACAAGTGGCCGAGCCGGATCACCATGTCCGTGGAGACGTCCGCGACATCTCACTTCAATACGTTTGAAAGCGGAGCTGAATCAACACGGTGGCTTCGACTATTGGCAAAGTGAAAAATTCTCACATTCAACCCCATACACCGGCACCATGACCCATGACAGGTCGACGCATGATCGAATGTGGCAAACGTTTCCCCGGAACTCCAGTGCGTAATCCGAGACGATATTTCGTCCCGGGGTCAAACGTGCGCCGGGTTTCATGGGTCCAGTGTCGTCGAAAAAGGGGACGATGCGGCACAGCGCGGACATTGGCGTTAGCCTGTTCGGCATGGTATGCAATTTGTGGAGGCTGGAGTACAGCTCTATGCGCAGCAGCCGATGTGGAGTAAGGAAGCCGCCTCAGATCGGATACAACGCCGGCCGGTAGGCCGACCCTCAGCGTCGAGAAACCCTGACTTTTCATCCCCGGCCTGCCGGCGTATTCCGTCAGGCCGGGGATGTGAACGTTCCACCGGAGGAAAAGCATCATGACTCAAATGGCAACTATGAACGTTCATTTCACGGACGGGTCGAAAATCGCCTTCAGGTACCCGAAGGTCACGGACACCGCCACCCTGGCCACCAAGGTCAAGAAGGCGTTGGAGCAGGACAAGATCGTCGTCGAGACGGCAGGCAGCCTGATCGTCATGCCTGTTTCGAGCATCAAGTACATCCAGGTCACTCCGCAACCGGATGTCCTTCCGGACGGGGTCATCCGGGACGCCGAAATCATCGACTGACGCATGGCTGGCAACAAGGATGACAAATGACCCTTGAAAACGGAAATCCTCTGCGGGGAGAAACAGAAGACCACGGCAACGTGACGCATGCCGAGGCGCTGTGTGAAGCACCGAAACGCGTGCTGGCCTGCCACAATTGCGACCTCCTGACCGAGGTCTCGGGTCCGCCCGGATCGACCTCGCTGTGTCCGCGCTGCGGGGCCGTACTGTACCGGCGGAAAAGAAACTGCATCGACCGGCCCTTGGCCTTCGCCCTGTGCGGGGTGGTGCTCTTTGCCATCGCCCTGACCAACCCCTTCCTGGCCATGAAGAGCGGCGGGTTCGTGCAGGAGAGCACGCTGCTGACCGGCATCCTCGAACTCTGGAAGCAGCACCTCTACGGTCTTGGCGGTCTGGTGCTGCTGACCTGTGTGGCCATTCCGCTGGCCCAGCTGGTGGGGCTCATGTATATTCTCGTTCCGTTGCGATTGCAGCTTTGCGCGCCCGGTTCCATACTCATCTTCCGCGTCATCCGCCATCTTGATTCGTGGGCCATGATGGAGGTTTTTCTCATCGGCATTCTGGTGGCGCTGGTCAAACTCGCCAAGATGGCGACCATCATCCCCGGAATCGCGGTCGTGGCGCTGGGTCTTCTGACCATTGTCATGACCGCCGCCATGACCACCCTCGACCCGCCCCTCATGTGGGAGCGGCTGGACCCGCGCCGATGACCGCCCGCCTGACATCGGCGAAAAGCGTTGGTCTGGTCAGCTGCCACGACTGCCATCTGCTTGTTAAGGGAGACCCGCCGGCCCCGGGCGCTGCCCGTTGCCCGAGGTGCGGCGCGAGCCTGCACCCGCGCAAGCCCGGCAGCATCGCCCGGGCCTGGGCCCTGCTGCTGGCGGCGGCCATTTTGTACATTCCGGCCAACGTCCTGCCCATGACCATCACCTCGGCTCTCGGCTCCGTACAGGCCGACACCATCATGAGCGGGGTCATCTATTTCATGCACAGCGGATCGTGGGAAATCGCGGCCGTCATCTTCATTGCCAGCATTTTCGTGCCCATAGCCAAGCTTGCCATTCTGATTTTCCTGCTGGTGAGCGTGCAGCTGCGCTCCCACTGGCGACCCAGGGACCGCACCGTGCTGTACCGCATCACGGAACTGGCTGGACGCTGGTCCATGGTCGATGTTTACGTGGTCACCATCCTGGTGGCCCTGGTCAAGCTGGGCGCTGTGGCCAGCATCGAGGCCGGACCGGCCGCGGTATATTTCGCCTGCGTGGTGGTGCTGACCATGCTCGCGGCAGAGAGTTTCGACCCGCGCATCATCTGGGATGTCATCGAGGAGGATTCATGACCGATATCAATCAGGCCGAGCAGTATGCGGCCCCGGCACAGATCAGAAAAAAAAGCGGCATCCCCCTGGTATGGATCGTCCCTCTCGTGGCCCTGGTCATCGGCGGGTGGCTGGTTTTCAAGGCCTACAGCGAGAAGGGGCCGGTGATCAGCATCTCCTTCCCCTCGGCCGACGGCCTGGAGGCCGGGAAGACCAAGATCAAGTTCAAGGATGTGATCGTGGGTCAGGTCACCGAGATCCGCCTTGGCGACGATCTCCAGCACGTGGTGGTCACAGCGGATCTGTCCAAGGATTTCGAGCGCTTTTTGAACGACAAGACCCGCTTCTGGATCACGCGGGCGCAGATACGGGGCGGCACGGCCTCGGGCCTTGACACCCTGCTCTCGGGTGCCTTCATCGGCGTCGATCCCGCCCTCGGCGGAGCGCAAACGAAGGATTTTACCGGTCTTGAGGTTCCTCCGGTCGTGACCACGGGTCTGCCGGGACGCCACTTCTGGCTGCGCTCCATGCAGCGCGGCTCTCTAAGCATCGGCATGCCGGTCTACTACCGCCAGATTCAGGTCGGACAGGTGGTCAGCTTCGGTTTTGCCCCGGACGGGCAGGCCATCGACGTCCAGATCTTCATCGAGGCCCCGCACCATGCCAAGGTCACCCAAAACACCCGGTTCTGGAACGCCAGCGGGGTAGATGTCTCCCTGTCCGCCGAGGGACTCAAAGTCGACACCCAGTCGCTGATCTCCATCGTTTCCGGGGCTCTGGCCTTTGATGTTCCGGAAGGTGCGGAGCCAGGCGGCGATGTCGACGAGGATCACGTCTTCTCGCTGTATCAGGACTTCGACAGTATTCATGAACAGCTCTATACCGTGCGCAAGAACTGGCTGATCTATTTCGACCAGTCGGTCCGGGGGCTCAGCATTGGAGCACCAGTGGAAGTCTACGGGATCAAGATCGGCGAGGTGGCCAAGATCGATCTGATCTATGACACGACTCGCAAGGAAATGCGTGTTCCGGTGATCGTGTCCATCGAACCGGAACGAATCGCCAACATTCTCACTGCCGTTCCCAACCTTGAATCGATGAAAGGGGAGCCGGTGCTCAAATGGTTCGTGGAAGAGCGCAACATGAAGGCACAGCTCAAATCCGGCAATCTGTTGACCGGACAGATGCTCGTCGATTTGGGATTTTATCCCCAGGAGCCCAAAGCCGTGATGGGATATGAAAACGGCTTTGCGGTCATCCCCAGTGTCCCCGGTTCTCTTGACCAGATCCAGGACAGCATCGCCAAGATCACTCGCAACCTGGAAAAGGTGCCGCTGGAGAAAATCGGGAACAATCTTGATTCGCTGCTCAAGGAGACTACCGGCGCGATCAGGGAAATCACCGTCGCGGTCAAGGAGGCCGGAGGATTTGCCCGCAGCCTCACCAGCGAGACGTCGCCCCTCTTGCAGTCCAACCTGATCGCCTTGCAAAAGACCCTGGAAGAGCTGCAGAAAACCCTTGGGCAGGATTCCGCGCTCAATTACAACGCCAAGAAGACGCTTGAGGAATTGACCCTGACCTTGCGGGCCATGCGCGAACTGAGCGGAGCCATCGATCGGCATCCGCAATCCTTCTTGTTCGGAAAAGGAGATGACAAAGATGACACGAAAAAATAGCCGGTTCCGATTCACGGCATTGCTCGCCTTGGCATGCGCGACGCTTTTGGCGGGATGCGCCGGTTCAAAGACGCCGACAGTCTACTACAGCCTCTACGCACCGACGCTTCACGGCGCGGAGGCCTCCATGACGGACGGCGACATCTCCGTGAGCGTTGGCCCGGTGATCATCCCGGACATCCTCAAGCAGACGCGCATTGCCACGGGCGGAGCGGACGGGAGCTACGACCTGACCGAGTACCACCGCTGGAGCGGGGATGTGGACCGGGACCTGGCCCGGGCCTTGGCCGAGCATCTGGCCCAAGCGCTTGGAACCCAGAGAGTGTCCGTGTTCCCCTGGGACCAGGACTTCACGCCGACGTATCAGGTGCTGGTCGACGTGCTTTTCATGGGCGGCGAACCAGGCGGAGAGGCAATACTGAGCGCCCGCTGGAACATCATAAACAAGGCCGGAAAAGAGGGGTCCAGCACCCGTCGCATCGACCTGCGCGAAGTTTCGGCCGGGCCGGACGTGGCCCAGTGGGTCGCGGCCCAGCAGCTCAATGTCGAAAAACTGGGCGAGGCTATTGCACAAACGATATCCGAGATACGCAAATAACATCAGCGCCGCATTGATTTCAATCAGCTCTTACGAACCGCACGCCGCATCGGATTATTGATGTGGCGTGCGGGAACAATTCCTTCCCTCCCCCTTATCACCAACGTCATTCTCTACGAGCCGGGCGAAACGGATGACGCTTTTTTGCAATGACATCTTCTTTGAAAAAGAAACGTGAATGATATTGAACTCTCGGAGGATTTCTGAGAATACTTATTGCCTGAATTATTTTCGCACAAGGAAACAGCTATACATGTGACCTG
Organism: Desulfomicrobium baculatum DSM 4028; assembly: GCF_000023225.1. Lineage (NCBI taxonomy): Bacteria > Pseudomonadati > Thermodesulfobacteriota > Desulfovibrionia > Desulfovibrionales > Desulfomicrobiaceae > Desulfomicrobium > Desulfomicrobium baculatum. The sequence goes on along the minus strand of NC_013173.1, from coordinate 382,189 downwards.
CACTGGCGGATTAGGCCAAATGAACGATTAAGGACGAATCGGGCCAAACCAATCCGTCCTTTCACAGTAAAGTAAAAGATGATGTATCGGATCACCTTTGTTGACATATTTTTAGGTACACAGCAGTCATAATACTATTTCTCGTGCAGAAAGTGCAAAATTGAAAAACTGTTTTATATTAGTATGTTACTTTTTTTAAAAAGCTCTAACTCAGAGCTCTAGAAGAGCCTCCCATCTACAAAAAAGTGTCAATAACAAAAAAGCGAAACCATTTCAGTGGCTTCGCCTTCATTATTAACACAGTTAAAACCGTTCCAACTCAGAACGGCGCGTCGTCCATCCCGCTGGCCTCGGAGGGAAAGGCTGGGCCCATGTCGTCGTCGTAGCCTGCGTTCGCGCTGCCGCTCTGGGGTCCTGCCTGGGGCCGCTGCTGGTACTGCGGGGCTGCGGCGTAGCCACCTTCGTTTGGACGGGAATCAAGCCCCTGCACGCGGTCGGCCTTGATCTCGGTGGTGTATTTTTCCACGCCGTCCTTGTCGGTCCACTTGCGGGTCTCGATCTTGCCCTCGATGTAGACCAGTCGGCCCTTGGCGAGATAGTTTCCGCAAAATTCCGCCTGCTTGCCCCAAACAACGATGCGGTGCCATTCGGTCTTCTCGACCTTCTGGCCGTCTTTGCCCGTGTATGTCTCATCCGTGGCGATGGAAAAATTGGCCACCGGCTGCCCGGACGGAGTGTAGCGCATCTCCGGATCACGGCCCAAACGGCCGATCAAGATTGCTTTGTTCAGACTACCTGCCATGTCGTCTCCTCGTGTATGTTGATTCGGTCATGGATTGGCCACCTGCCTTTCCAGCTCGCCAAGCCCCTCTTCGATCCGGTCGGAGGCCTGGTTGGCTGCCTGCGGATTCCAATCGGCAAGGTGCCGCTGCAAGTCCTCCACCGCCTTCACGACCTTGGGAAGTCCCGAGGCCACAACCGCGCGAAAGGCCTCAGGCATGACTCCGAACTGATACAGGTCATCAAGCGCCCTGACAAGCTCGAGCACCCCCGCCATCTCGTACGGAAATCCGGGTTTGGTCTCCTCGAAGGCCAGGCTCCAGAGCCGTGGCCATGTCTTGCGGACATCTTCCTCGTTGTAGGTGTAGGCGTACACTCGAACTTGCAGGACCTTGCCCATCAGTCTCTCTCCTCCCAGTCGCTCTGCACGCGGCTGACGACTTCCTGAATCTGGCCAAGCTGATTTTCAGGACAAACGCCGATAAGCGGGCTGTCCCGGTCCACGGAATCGTTGGTCTCGAAATAGACGGCATAGATGATGCCGGCCGGACCGCTGTAACGGATCGAGGTCTCGCGCTTCATGCGCGAAAGGATAAAGAGCTCCATCCCGTCCTCGATATGCACGCTCTGGCTGCCCTTGGTCTTCACCTTGATGTCCACGTCGGGAAAAAAATAATACTTCCCCTTCTCCGGAGCCAAAAACAGGGACAGGGAGCGGCGCAGGATGCGGGCGATGACCTCTTCGCGGGTCAGATAATGCCGGATGGTCATGAGCTCCTGACCGGCCTGCACGAACTGGCCGTCCTTAACCTCGCCCAGAGACATGACCTCGCCCTTCTGCGGGGCAAAGAGGGGTTTTTTCACATTCTCGCGTTCCATGCGGACCAGCAGCGTCCCGGGCACCTCTTTCCACGTGCCGCTGGGGCCGACGACCCGCACTCCCGGCTCTTTGGCCACGAATTCCACTTTTCCGCTATGGGGAGCCCGGATGGAGATTTTCTCGTAAGGCTCCTCGCGCAGCTCCCGCAACAATTCTTTAACGTCGATCACTGGTGACTCCTAACGGTAATAAAGGTTGCGGCCGCCCATGGTCTGCAGGGACTGGACCAGGTTGCCCCGGATTTCCCGGCGATCCCAGATGCCCTGGATATGCCCGCGAGACAGCGCCTGATAGGCGTTGTGGTAATTGGGCGGGATATCCATGCCCGTGGTCTCCTTGATGACCCCGGGACCGGCGAAACCGATATTGGCCGAACGCACCGCGAACTGGTACGGCGAGCACCCCAGAAAACTGGCCACCGGACCGGCGTAGGAATTGGTGTCGTAGAGCACCAGGTACAGGCCGCCGGCTTCCGTGTAGCGGCGCACGGCCATGGTGCAACGCGGCATCTGGATGACGCCGTTGACGCCTTCCTGGATGCGGATGCCCGCGGTGCCGTGCACATAGGACAGGAAAGGCAGCTGTTTTTTACGCGCACGCTCCATGGCACGCATGAACTTCTCGCCCTCGGCCGCGCCCACGCTGCCGCCGCGAAAAGCGCCCATGAACATGGCGACCATGACCGACGTGCCCTCGATGCGGGCTTCGAAGGTCATGCACCCGCACTTGTGGCCGGTCTTGCGCTTGGCTTCGTCGAGTTTCAGGTCGAACCCGTCGAACTTGAGGGGGTTGGTGGACTCGATCTCGCTAAAGACCTCGTAGATGGAACCCGGATCAAAGATGTTGTGCAGATACCACTGATATTCCATGGAAAAATGGTGTCCGCAGAAGCTGCATACCCCGGCCCATTCCCCGAAGAGATCCGGAGCCCACTGGTCCAGGCAGCCATGCACGGCGGTGTTGGGGCAGACCACGGCCCGGTCGGACTTGGCCTGGGGGCTGACGTACTGCCACTTGCCGCTGTTCTGCGCACCGTCGTCCCAAGCGGACAGGGAGGTCAGCCCGGCCTTGTCCACGTCCTTCTTGGCCTTGCCGAACGACAGCTTGGACATGACGTTCTTCCAATACCTCGTCGAACGGCCGACCACGACCTGCATCTCCGCGTGCACGTCCTCGGCCAGCTCCGTGACCTTCTTGTGCTGTTTGCCGAAGAGGTCGTAGCGGAAATAGGAGTACAGGGAGGAAAAGAACTCGCTGGTCCACTCGCTGCCCCGGCTGAACCAGTGGCGCTTGTCCAGGTAGGCGTCCTGGGCCATGCGGCGGAATTTCATGTAGCGGGTCCAGAGCAGGCGCTCCTTGGCCCGGCTGTCGAGACTCCAGCGCACGTACACGTCCGCGCCCTTGTGTCGCCGCAATGCGAACGACCGGAAAAGACGCATGCCCCGGACGTTCAATACAATCTCGTCGGTGGACGAAATCACGGATTTGCGCAGCTTGCGGAAGAAATCGTAATGCTCGGGTCTGGCGCCAAGCTCGGGTTCGTTGATCTTCCAGTCCACGAAACCCATGGCGCGGTTGTCGTCAGCGGTCATCTTGAGCTGCTTGGCGCAGTGCTCGATGAGTTTGGGTTCGGCCCGTTGCCCGCCGCGCAGGCGGCCTTCGATGGCGGCCGCGCCCTCAGGGGAAATGACCGAGTAGTAGCCGTGCGACATCATGATGCGCGTGTCGGCGAGGCCGATGGCCTCGGCTCCGCCGGAGCCGCCTTCGGAGATGACGGCCACGATGGGCACCTTGAGACCGGCCATCTCATAGAGATTCTTGGCGATCTGTTGGGCCGCTCCGGGATAATCCTCGATGGGGTAGGAGCCGGGGGTGAAGATATATGTATGGATGGGGATGTTTTCCGTCTCCGCGACCTTCATATAGTGCAAGGCCTTGGCGTTGCCCCAGGGCTTGACCGAGCCGCCGTTGCGGAACTCCTGGCCGTGGCCCTTTTCCTGGCCGATGACCATAACCGCCTGGTTGTGGACCTTGTTGCCCCGTCTGCGGGTGATGTACGCCCGCGCAATGAGCATGCTCGGGTCGATGCTGTAGTCGTCCTGGCCGCCGATCTCGGTGTAGTTGTCGTACACGTTCTCAAGAATATCCTTGAGACAGATACGCTGCGGATGCCGGACGATGCGCACCTTGTTCATGGGGGTCAGTTCGCGTTCGAGCTTCTTCTCCAGAAAACGGAACAGCTCTTCCAGGGTTTCCAGTTGCCGGACGGCTTCCTGCTTGGGCAGGCCGGGCTCGCGGGCGACGTACTCGCCGAGCTTGGCCTCCAGCATGATGACATTGGTATTTTCATCGGGCCCGAAGATGTCCAGAATATATTTCAGACGGTCCCGAAGTTCTTGTATGCGTTTTTCGATATCCATAAGAGTTCGCGATTGCCTCGCAGGCTTGGGTTATCAGGCTGCCCCGAAACGGAGATCTGCTTCGTCACTGCAGAAAACCCGGACCCTCGCGTCTGTAAAATACCCTTGCGGGCACACGTACGCTTCGGTCCTGGATTTTCTTTGTTTCTCGCATTTCACCATTTTTGAACAGCCTGAACATTGGTAATTATTCACTATCATACCGGACGAACCGGCGTAGCTTGAGCGCTTAATCAATACCCGGCGCGGAATTGATCCCGAAGCCGGCTCAAATTCTAGAAAGCCAGGATGCCCTCTGTCTTGCGCTTCAGGAATTCGACATTGGACTTCAAGGCCTCGCCGGAAGCGTTCACGCCCTGCAGGTTCAGAGAATTCAAAAATTCCACGCCACGAGCCTTGGCCTCGGCCAGGTCCTTGCCCCAGATGATGGCCAGGGCCAGGTTGGGGTCGAAATCCGTCGGGATCTCGTATTCCCGATCCGTGGGGACCTGACTGTGCAGCTTGAGCCAATCCTGCCCCGGCCAGCCAAAGGAGGTGATGCGGCCGACCCAGGGAGAGAACTTGTTGTCCGTGTCCTCGGCGATGATGCGGTATTCGATGCCGACGCCGTTCAGGGTGATGTCCTTCTGGGTGTACCCGAGCGGCGCGCCCAAACCCACCCGGATCTGCTCGGCGATGAGGTCCACGTCGCCCTTGCCCTTGATGGCGGCGATGCGGGCCGAAACCCCGTTCTCGACCTGGATGCGGGTGTTGACCTCCATCAGGAACGGCTGGCCCGTGGGGCTGACGATCCATTCCCAGGTCCCGACGTTGTCGTAGCCGGCTTCGCGGGCCATGCGCAGGGAGTATTCGGTGATGTCTTCGAGCACCTTTTTGGCGTCGAAGGCGTAGCGCAGGGAGGACGGGTCGAATCCGGGCGCGACCTCGATGCGCTTCTGGTGCCCGGGGGACTGCACCGAGCAGTTGCGGGTGCCGAAATGGACTGGATTCTGGCCCGTGCGGTCGGACACGACCTGCACTTCCAGATGGTTGAAGTCGAAGATGCGCTGCTCGATGAGCACGCCTTCATCACGGAACTGGCGCTTGGAGTAGCTCTTGATGCGGCGCAGGACGCTGCGGAACTTGTCCAGATCCTCCACTTCCTCGATGCCCATGCCGCCGCCTCCGGCCGAAGCCTTGACCAGGATGACGGGCTTGGCCACCCCCTGTTCCTTCTGAAAATCGAACAGGGACTTGGCGATGTGCTCGGCTTCGAGATCGTCGGTCACGGGCTTGTCCGATCCTGGCACCGTGGGCACGCCGAGCTTGCGGGCCAGGCGTTTGGTGTTGATCTTGTCGCCAAGCTCGCGGATGACCTGCCAGGAAGGCCCGATGAAAATGAGCTTATGCTCACGCTGGGCCACGCGGCGGGCGAAACGGTAATCTTCGGCAAAGAAGCCGTATCCGGGATGAATGGCCGTGGCCTTGGCCTCATCCGCCACGGCAAAGAGTTCGTTGGCGTCGAGATATGAACTGACCCGGTACAGGGACTCTTCCCCGCCGAGCTTGCGCGCCAGGACGCAGTGCTCGCTGTCCTTGTCCGGCTCGGTGAAAAGCGCCACAAATGCCAGACCCAGCTTGCGGCAGGCCTGCATGATGCGAATGGCGATCTCACCCCGGTTGGCAATGAGAACTTTATGTTTTTTGAATTCGATAGGGTTCTTCATGTTTAAAAGAGCCTTTCCTTGTATGAACTGTTGGGCGTTGAAAAAAGACGAAACTCCTTCATAAAGCCGGACCCGCTTATATCCATAATCGCATCGGGGCAAGTCCGGCCGGCGGGGCCATCCTCGCTGAAAATGGAAATAAACTCTTCGGAATCCTTGCCAAAACAGAAACAATCCGCAAGAAAGATACAAAATGAGTATGATTTCTTTAAATCGCGGCAGCCCCGAAACACGCTGCAAAATTTCAAAAAAACCAGCTTCTGGAAACCCTATAACAGCCTTTGGAGAACTGTCCAGATTCACGGGCCGACGAGCTTCCAGACTAAAAATACAAGGATAACGACAATGACCGATATACAGACCAGAGCCCTGACCGCCACCGAGTGGATCAAAAACAACTGCCCGTCCGCACCCAAAACCGGCCTTGTGCTCGGCAGCGGCCTGGGGAAATGGATCAAGCCCGCGTGGATTCAAAAAAGCATCCCCTACTCTGACATCCCCGGCTTCCCGGTCTCCACCGTTGAAGGACACGCGGGGGCGCTGCTTGTGGCCGAGATCAAGGGCACGCCGGTCTTCATCTTTTCCGGCCGCTTTCACCTCTATGAAGGCTATCGTCCGCAGGAAGTGACTCTGCCCATTGTCTGCCTGGCCCTGCTCGGGGCCGGCAACCTGATTCTGACCAATGCCGCCGGGGCACTCAATCCCCTCTTTGCCACCGGCGGGCTCATGCTGCTGACCGACCACATCAACATGACCGGGCACAACCCGCTGACCGGCCCCAATGTCGACGCCTGGGGACCGCGCTTCCCCGATATGTCCCAGGTGTATTGCCCCACGTTGCGGGAGCAGGCCATGCAGGCCGGGCTGGCCTGCGGACAGCGCCTGGAGCAGGGCGTGTACGTGGCGGTAGCCGGCCCGAGCCTTGAAACTCCGGCCGAGACTCGTATGTATCGCATCATGGGAGCCGACGCCATCGGCATGTCCACGGCGCCCGAAGCCATCACCGCCCATCACATGGGCCTGAAGGTGCTGGGAATTTCCTGCCTGACCAACAAAAACCTGCCGGATTGCATGGCCGAAACATCGCATGCGGAAATCCTAAGTCAGGCCAATGCATCCGCCGACGCCCTGGGTTCGCTCCTGTCCGCCCTCATCCCCAACCTGGGAGGCCGCCATGGCTGATCACGCCCATTTGCTCGCCGAGATCAAGGACAACATCCACCAAAAAGACCCCATCAAGGCACGCCTGGTACTGGGATACCTGGAGAACATGGATAAAAAAATCCGTGAGCAGGTGCTTGGCGCTTTCCGGGAGGCTGCGCCCGAGTTTGCCGTGCCGGTCCTGTGCAGGTTCATTGCCGAACACCGGGACATGGTCGCGGGCCTGCCGCTGGTCCGGGAAATCCTGGCCGTCAAGATTCTCGCCCAGCCGGAGCTGCTTGCCAAGGCCATAAGCGACCCGCAAACCCCTTGCCGCAGCATGTACATTGCCATGGCCGGAGAGCTGCGTCTGGAAGAAGTGGTCGACAATCTGATCGAAGCCCTGCTCGCGGCCTCTGACGTGAGCGAGATCAACCAGATCCTCGACACCCTGGGAGAAATCGGCGACCCGCAGGCCACCAACGCCGTCAGCGAGTTCCTCTATTCCGGCAACAGGATTCTTATCATCAGCGCCACCAAAGCTCTGGGCAAGCTGGCCACGCCCACCGCCATGCTGCGGCTGGCCGAACGCATGGGCACGGACAACCAGCTCGATCTCTTGATCCTCGACATTTTCGCCAAGGTTCAGGACTCCATCTCCCTGGACAAACTCAATGAGGCCATGCGCTCCCACTACGCCCATCTGCGCACCTACGCCAAAAAGACCCTGGTCGGTATCGGCCCAAAGGCCGTGCCCATCCTGACCGAGAATCTGCTCTTCGACGACGCCGACCTGCGCATCCATACATTAAATGTGCTGGGCGACATCGGCGACCCGGCCGCCATCTCGCCTATCCGCAAACTGCTGCACACCCACCCCGCCAACGCCAACGTGCGTTTCGCCGCCTACGAAGCCCTGGGCCTCTTGCCGCTGGACCGGGGGGCGTACGTGCTGACTCAGGGTCTCAGCGATCCGGTGGACCATGTCTGCATCGCCGCGGCCAAGGCCATCGACCGCAATTTCAACGAGATCATGGCCGCCGGAATCAAGAACCTGGCCAGCGAAAGGGACGAGGATGCCCACCGCATCATAAAGACAGCCATCAACGCCCAGGCCAAAGAGATATTCTTAAGTCTCATGGAAGAGGAAAGCTTCCAGCCCATGGCGTTAAGCCACCTTGGCCGGGCCCATCAGGACATCCGCGACTTCTTTTACGCCATTCTGAAAGAGCACGGCTACTCTGGGCTGGCATTGAAACTCCTGGCCCCGGAAGAAAAAAAGACGGCGGCCCGCAAACGCATCTGCGCCGTGGACGACTCGCGCATGATTTTGAGCATCTACAAATCGACCCTGCACGAACTGGGCTTCGAGCCCGTGCTCTTCGAATTCCCGGCCAGCGCCCTGGAATGGCTGCAATCGAACACCCCGGAGATGGTGCTTACGGACCTGAACATGCCGGACATCACCGGCATCGACCTGACCCGGGCGATCCGCAAATCCTTCTCCAAGAAGGACCTGCCTGTGGTCATGGTCACCACCCAGGACGAAGCCAACGACAACAAGGCCGCCCTGGAAGCCGGGGTCAACGACATCCTGCGCAAGCCCTTCACGGCGGAAAGTTTGCAGGCGGTGTTCAAGAAGTTCTTGTAGGAAGACATGGATTAAGAGGCAACCACCCCGCCCTTCGGGCACCCCTCCTTGGCAGGAGGGGAGTCGGAGCGGCTACTGGCGGATATTGCCGAGCGGCACCGCCTTAAAGAATTAAAGACATGAAACAGGAGGCGACCACCCCGCCCTGCGGGCACCCCTCCTTGGCAGGAGGGGAGTTGGAGCTCAAAGCGCTATCTCATTCTCCCCCTGCCAAGGGGGAGTACCCGCAGGGGGAGGGGGTATTTCCCCGTTGACTGACCTGCCCGCACGAGCGGGCCGGGTTGGGTCGGAAAAAAAATCACCCCAACCCCAGACGCTTCAACTTCTCCCGCAATGTCTTGCGGTCGATGCCCAGGATCTCGGCGGCGCGGGTTTTGTTGTCGCCGGTGCGGGCCAGGACCGCGCGGATGTGGTCCGCTTCCACCTCGGCCAGGGTCTTGTCTCCGTGCCGGCCACGGGTGATGGAAAAGCGCATGGACTCGGGCAGGTCGGTGATGTCGATGACCGGCCCGTCACCGACGATGACCAGACGCTGCAACAGGTTCTCCAATTCCCGGACATTGCCGGGCCAGGCGTACTGGGCCATGGCGTCCAGAGCCTCGTCGGTCATGCGCGGGGTCTCGCGATTCATGTCCGCGGAGAATTTGCGCAGGAAATGATTGGCCAGCATGAGGATGTCGTCCCCGCGTTCGGCCAGGGACGGCAGGCGGATCTCCACGACGTGAATGCGGTAAAAGAGGTCCTCCCGAAAAAGGCCCTGCGCCACCAGCCGTTTCAAATCCTTGTGCGTGGCTGCGATGATGCGGGTGTCTACGGTGCGGGTGCGTGACGACCCGACCATGCAAAATTCCTTGCTCTGCATGACCCGGAGCAGCTTGGCCTGCAAGCTCGGGCTGGCGTCTCCGATTTCGTCCAGAAAGATGGTCCCGCCGTTGGCGATCTCGAAAAAACCGGCCCGGCTGTCCTTGGCGCCGGTGAAGGCGCCCTTGACATGGCCGAAGAGTTCGCTCTCAAGCAGGGTGTCGGGAATGGCCGAGCAATTGACCGGCACAAAGGCCGAAGCCCTGCGGTCGCTGTTATAGTGCACGGCGCGGGCCACCACTTCCTTGCCGGTGCCCGATTCCCCGGAAATGAATACATTGGCGCTGGTCTGCGCGGCCTTGCGGATAAGCCCGTAAACGGCCTGCATCTCCGGACAGTTGCCGATGATCCCGAAAGCGCTGAGTTCCTGGCCGCCTGCATGGGCGGCGCGCCTCCTGACCTGTTTTTCAAGAATCCGCCGGACCACGGCCAAGAGCTCCTCGCCGGTGAAAGGCTTGGCCAGGTACTCTCCGGCTCCGTCGCGCATGGCCTCCACGGCCCCGCTGATCGTCGGATAGCCCGTGATCATCATGATCTCGGTATCCTTGAAATTGTCCCGCACATATTTGATGAGCTCCAGACCGTTTGCCCGAGGCATCTTGTAATCGGTGATGATCAGGTCCACGGGCGTCTCGTCCAGAAAGGCTCCGGCCTCCTCGACGCTGCCGCAGGTATGGACCACATATCCCGCCCCGGTCAGGTTGCGCGAGATGACTTCAAGGGTGGCGGGGCTGTCGTCCACGGCCAAAATTGTCGTAGCCTTGTCCTGCATGCTTTTTCGTCCTTATTTGTCGTCCATGGCCGGATTCATTTCACGCCCGCTCCCGCCGCAGGGAAAAGTGATCTCGAAGCGCGTGCCGCGGCCCGGTTCGCTCTCCACTTCGATGACCCCGCCGTGTGCATGGACGATCCCGTGCACCACCGCAAGGCCAAGGCCCGTGCCTTGATCCACGTCCTTGGTCGTGAAGAACGGATTGAAAATCTGCCGTAAAACGTCCGGGGTCATGCCCACTCCGCTGTCGCTGACCAGGAGGTAGACGTCATCCTTGAAGGACAGGGTTTCTATGGTCAAGACCCCGCCCCCGGGCATGGCGTGGATGCCGTTGACCACCAGATTGACGATGACCTGCTTCAGATGCTGCGGGTCGGCCATGATCGTCGGCAGACCTTCGGCCAGGTTCATGCGCACCTCGACCTTGCCCCGGGATGCGCTCATCTCGATGAAGTACAGGGAATCACGGATGACCTGATTCAAATCGATGAGCGTTTTTCGCAGCGGCACCTGACGACCGAAGATCATCAGCTTCTTGATCACCTCGCGGCTGTGCAGGGCCGCCTTGATGATGCTGTCCAGATCCTTCATGGCCTGCGCCGGAAGGCCCGGGGTCTGTTCGGCCAGCTGCGCGAACCCGAGGATGTTGGCCAGGGGCTCGTTCAATTCATGGGCCACTCCGGCCGCGAACTGGCCGATCTTGGCCAGCCGGTCGGCATGCTGCAATTGGCGTTCGAGGTTCCTCTTGGTCGACAGGGCTTCGCGCTTGGCGATGATCCAGCCCACATGCTTGGCCAGGGCGCCAAGAAGTTCGGATTCGGTAGGCAAAAAGGCATAGGCCGTTCCATCCTCGGCGCTGCCCGACAGGCTGACGCTGAGATGCCCGCGCTTCACCCTCTGCACCACCACCTCCTGCTCCAGGCGGCACGAGGCATCGGGCGTGAACTTTCCGCTGATGATCACCTGGCCGTCAAGCTGCAGACGCACGCCCGTGGACTCGGGATGCTGGAACGAAGGGGGGATGATGGCCAGTATCTCGCGCAGGATGTCCGGCAGCTCGCTGTCCATGTTCGAGACGATGCGATTCATGGCGTGCAGGCAGGACAATTCCTTGTTGAGGGCCACCAGCCGGCCGTGTTCGTGCAGCAGTTCATGCTGGCGCAGCACATGGGCCGTGACGTCCTGGCCGACGCAAAGCACGCTGACCAGACTGTGATGGGAATCGAACAGAGGCTTCATGTTCCAATCTATATAAATCTTGCGCCCATCCCTGGCCATGAGTGAGCCTTTCATGAACGCCAGCGTCCCCGCCTCGACGATCGCGGCGAAAATCTCCCTGGACGTGTCCGCGCGCTTGGCATCCACGCAAAGCTCAAACCAGTCTTTGCCTGCGATGGAACCTATCTCGTAACCGGAAAGCGCCTCGAAGCGCGAATTTCCATGGATGATCAGCCCCTTTTCGTCCAGGGTGATGACGATACCGTGGCTGAGCTCCATGACCGTATTGTAATACTCGGAAAGATTCATAACCGCTCCCGTACCTTGAGCCGGCTCACCTGGCAAAGGACATTCGCCCGGCCCAAAAAAATTCGGCGCGGCCCCTAAGAGGCCACGCCGAAAATGATGAATCACGTGCAGGGCAAGCCCCTGCAGGCATTGCACATTAATGACCGCTGATCTTCAGCCCCCATCCTTCGAACATGAAGAGGATGCCGAAGCCGTACCACATGGTGTAGAAGACATAGAAAACCAGGGAAAAGATAACTATTCCGGCCTTGTCTCTGATCTGCTCAGGCACGATGCTGTAGTAATTGTAGGCGGTCTCAACGACCTTGGCGTTGATGTTGAAGGCAACCTTGGCTTCCGCGAAAGCTTCCTGCTCCGTCAACCCCTTGTCTAAACCGGACAGGATCTTGTTCCAATTGTAGAGAGCCTGGCGGTCATCCTTGGATTCATAGATGGGGTACTTGGCCTTCAAGGCAGCGCCGTCATTATGATACATCTTGTCCGCGTCCTCAAGGCTGGCGCTCAGAATGGCGAGGTAGTCGCCGCTCACGGTCAGCTCCTTGCCCTGGGCGGAAGCCGTGGCCCCGGCGGTGGTGATCAGCGCAACGCTGTCGGCGGCCTGCGTCTCGCTTTCCATCTTCATGGTCACGTTGACCTGGTAGCCGGACACGGTCTTGGCCTCTTCCTTCAGGTTGTCGACATAGTAGGCCGAACCCTTGGAGATGGAGTTGTACAGGTTGTCCAGATAGCCCATGGCGTTGTGCCCGTCGAAAAGGGGCTGGAACATGGCGATAAGGACTATGAAGAAGGCCACGATCAGGACAAGTCCCCCGGTGAATTCCTTTTTATTGTGAATCATAAGATCAGTCCTCGTACTTCAGTGTCTTGATGTTCTTGAAGAAAGCCCCGAATACCCAGACGCCGAACAGGGCAATGACGATGAAGAACAGGTACATGCCCACCGTGTCCATGACCTTGGTAAAACCGGCCATGGATTCGGGCAGATAGCCCATGGCGACCATCTTCTTGGGCAGGGCGAAGAACCGGTTGACGAAACCGGCCATGACCGAAAGGGCGAAGAAGCCGCGAATGGTGATGCCGGGAACGACCTTGGTCACCAGCGCGCCGACCTGGATGCCGATCAGGGAACCGAGCAGCATGCCCATGGCCAGGGTGTAGAAGATGAAGCCGTAGATGGCGTACTGGGTGATGGCGCCGTAACCGGCCGTGAACACGATCTGGAAGATGTCCGTGCCGACGGTGGTGAGCGAAGAGACGCCCAGGATGTAAACAAAGATGGGGAAGGTCAGGAAGCCGCCGCCAACGCCCATGATACCGGCGGCCATGCCCACCAGGATGCCGGACAGGACCAGGAATATCCAGGAGATCTTGCGCCCGCCGGGAATGAGGCCCTGGTCGAAAGAGACCATGGGCGGCAAATTGACGGACTGCAGTTTCTTGGCGATGCCCGTCATGCCGGTGCCTTCGCTGGTATCATGCGCGCCGCCTGAATGACCGGCCTTCTTGGCGCTCCAGTAGTCGTACATGCCGTAAAAACCCAGGAAGCCGAGCATGACCGTGTACACGGTGGTGATGAAGGCGTCGCTCAAAACCGGATTGATATTGTAAAGCGCACGGTTGATGCCTGCGCCCACTGTCGTGCCGATGATGGCGCCGATAAGGAAGACGAAGGCCAGGGGCACGGACACGTTGCCCATCTTGCGATGCAGGACGCTGCCCATGATGGCCTTGGCGAAAATGTGAAAGAGGTCCGTGCCGACGGCCAGGATGCCCTTGACGCCCGCGCTCATGAGCGCCGGGGCGATGATGAAGCCGCCGCCCGCGCCGATGCAGCCCGAAATGAGCCCCGCGCCAACACCGACGAAAATCGACACAAAGAAAATATACAGGCTGTAAAAGGAAGGACTGTAGGCTTCCTTGCCGCCAATCACGGTCGGCAGAACCTGGCCGATTTCATCGGCATAGGCCCATCCGCCAAGCAAGGCGGGAATGAGCATGAGGCACAGCAGCCAGATCCGTTTCTTGTCGCCCATGATGATTCGGGCGTTTTCCACTTCCCACCGGGCAAAGGACCGCGAGCCCTCCACCATGAATGCTCCCCAATCTTTAAAGAATCCCATACGCGTTACCGCCTCCTCGTAATCTTGTGTATTCAGGACCATGTTCCCTATGCAGGTGGCTTACTCCAACCCGCGCCTCTCACCCGCTTTCCTGCTCCGGGAACAGGCCTCCCGGATTTTGCCGACCAGGACATCAAGCTCCACCGGCTTCATCAGATAGTCGAACGCGCCCATGGCCATGCCCGAAATGGCGACTTCCATGTCGGCGTGCCCGGTCAGCATGAGCACCTGCACCTGCGGAAAACGTAGCTTTATCTCCCGCAAGACCTGAATGCCGTCCATGCCGGGCATTCCGACATCAAGGACTACCACATCGGCGGGTTCCACCTCAAGCTCTCGCAACCCCTCCAGGCCGCTGCCGGCCTCCCGGACGAGAAAGCCCCTTTTGCGCAGGCGTTTGGCCATGGTGGCCAGGAACTGCGTCTCGTCGTCGATAAGAAGGATGCTGTCAGCCATGAGCGCTCCATTTTGGTCGCCGCTACGTTCGGCGACTGGCGATCTCCCGAACCCGTGCGTCGACGATCTTCTCTTCATGCCTGCGCTTTTTCTCCACCGCTTCCTTGACCTTTTCGACCAGCACATCGATGCTGCATGGCTTCATCAGATAATCCGAAGCCCCCAGCCGCATGCCGTCGATGGCCGATTCCACGGTGGCGTGTCCGGTCAGCATGATCACTTCCACCAGAGGAAATTGCTGCTTGATGAGCTGCAGCATCTCGATGCCGCTGCGTCCGGGCAGCTTCACGTCAAGGATGACAACCTCGATTTCGCCATGCAGCGCAAGCTTCTGCAAGGCCTCTTCGCCGCTGCCTGCGTGAAACACCTCCATGCTCCGCATGGTCAGGCGTTTCTTCATGATTTCGATGAACTGCGCATCGTCGTCGACAAGCAAGATATTGGCGTCGGTCACTCAGTCCTCCTTGGCGAGCCTGCCCGCTTGATCCGCAAGCAAGCCTTCTTCTGGTTCAAACACATAAAGCAACGCACATGCCAACGCGCGCCCGCTTTTGCACATGAACAAACAAGGCCGGACCTAAACGGGTATTGCAACCGGCTGATTTTATGAAAGGCTACAAAAAAAGCACGACGAACGGGTTCGCCACTGAAGAGCGGGGGGAGAGACCGTAACGTAATTTCAAGCCAAAAAACGGGGCGTTTCGCCCCGCGGGGACATTTCGCCCCAAAACGGGAATCCGGCAGCCAAATCACTTGAAATCATGGATGAAATATCGGCAGGGAGAAACGAGCGGGGCGTTTTGCCCCGTTCACGAATCGCGGAAACAACGGGCACGCGAAAAAGCATCCGCCAGCCGCAAAAATCCTGACGGGCTAATGAAAAAGCAGGACCGGGGGCAGCGGCGGGATGAGCGCACTACGCTTGCGTCAGCGCCTTTTCCACGGCTTCGGCCACCTCCGCTCCGGTCAGGGGCTCGCCGGTTTCGAAAAGAGCGCGATGCACGTTGATCTCGCGCATGACCGCGATGTGATCGCGATCCACAAAACCCTTCCAGACCTCCATGCACTTCTCAAGCTGCTCACGCCGGGCATAGGCCAGGCCCAGATAAAGGCAGGCCAGATAATCGCCGGGATGCTGCTTGAAGGCCATCAGCAGCTGGTCCTTGGCCTGCACGTATTCGCCCAGATGATAGTGGCACATCCCCTGCCTGATCCGGGCCTCCTTGTGGGCGCGGTTCTCCTTGAGCACTTCCTTATAAAGGTCGCGGGCGGCGCCATAGTCCTTGCGCACATAGGCCGCATCGGCGGCGCCGATATCGACGCCGATGCCGGAAACAGGCTTGTCCCCACCCGACTCGCGCAGGCGGCGGGCCATGCCGAAAAGAAGGTCGCGTCTTGAGATCATGGGTCCTCTTATTATTGTTAGGGTGCGATGAAAATATGCCGCGCCCAACCCGCCGCATCCACGGCAGTTGTTGACATTCCCCGGATTCCTTACCATGAAGAACCACTTTATTGTTCGCCATTCAACCGACAAAGTCCGAAATCTGTATTCCCGGAGGAGACAATGTTCAAGAGACTTCTCATCAACCTCGCCGTCCTGCTTCTTTGCGCCGCTCCGGCCCTGGCCCAGGAGGCCAAGACCTTTGCGGTGCTGCCCTTTGGGGTGCATGGACCGCAGGAGTATCAATATTTGAGCCAGGGCATTCAAAGCATGCTGACCACGCGTCTGACCTGGCCCGAAAATTTCACTCCTCTTGATGCGGCCGCAATCAGGAAGGCCGCGGCAACGCTGCCTGCGGACGCCGCTTCAGCCGAAAAGATCCGCCAGACGCTGGGCGTGGATTATCTGGTCTGGGGATCGCTGACCGTCATGGGCCAGGAATGCAGCCTGGACGTCAACACCCTGGACCCGCAAGGCCAGAACATTCCCCGCCCGACGCAGTCGACCTTAAGTCAGGTCATCCCGAGCCTGGAAACCGTGGCGAAAGACATCAACTCCCAGGTATTCGGCAAGCCCGAGTCGGCCGTGGCCAAGGCCCAGCCCGCGGTCACGCCCATGAATGAAGCCCTCATCGTCAATGAAACCAAAGGGGCCACGGCCTACGCCAACCCCTCCCTCAAGTATGAAGACGCCGACTCCACCATGGGCCGCTGGCGCAGCCAGACCCTCCCTTTCACCTCGCGCGGCATGGTGGTGTGTGATGGGGACGGGGATGGGCAGAATGAGGTGTTCCTGATGACGGACAGCACTCTGATCGCATACAGAGTCTCTGACGGGGAAATGAAACAGATCGCCGAGTTGGATCTGCCGAAAAACCGCAACTACGTGCGCCTGAACAGCATCGACATCAACCGCGACGGCCGCCACGAACTGGTCATCGCTGCGGCCCTGGACAAGGACCCTAAGTCCCTCATCGTTGAATTCGACGGCAAGTTCTCCGTAAAGGCCGAATCGATTCCGTACTTTCTTGGAGTCCTCAACATGCCTCCGTCCTTCATGCCTACACTTGTGGGCCAGGGCACGGGACGCTCCAAATATCTGGACAGCAAGATCCACCAGATGATCAAACGTGGCGACACTTACGACATCGGCCCGGCCATAGACCTCCCCCTTGGCGGCACGGTCTTCAACGTGACCTTCCTGCCATTTGAAGAAAACCACCAGATCATCATTATCGACGACTATGACCACATGAGAATTTACAGCGCCACGGGCACTCTTTTGACGACTACCGACGAAACGTATGCCGGGTCCAATCTGGGCATCGAATACCACTCAGCCCCCATGGGCCTGCAGCCGCCCACGGAGCAGAATATGCCGGCGAACAAGGTTTTCATTCCTCTGCGGGCCATTCCGTCAAACCTGGACAAGGATAGCCGCCACGAACTGATCATCAGCCGCAACATCTCCGTCTCGGCCCAGTTCTTCTCCAACTACCGGGACTACCCCCAGGGCGAGATCCACTCCATGTACTGGGACGGTGTCGGCATGAGCCTGCAATGGAAGACGGCGCGCATCAAGGGCACGGTCACGGACTATGCCCTGGCCGACATGGACAATGACGGCGCGCTCGACCTGGTGGTCAGTATCAACTCCCACACCGGAATGGCCGGGACGGCCAAAAAACGCACCATGGTCGTGGCTTACCCCCTGGACGTAACCAAGCAATAAGCGGATTCAAAAAACTGGACGGTAAAAATTTTTTTACTTTTACCCCGTTTGCAGCCAAAAAAGGCTTGCTTTTTGGACCGAACCTGAACTAAAAGCTTTTCAGGCGTCAGATGATTAGATTTTTTCACAGCAAAAGGAGAAAGAACATGAAACGTTTTACTCTCGTAGCCCTGGTTGCCGCCCTGCTGTTCAGCATGGTCACCAGCGCTTCCGCCACCGAACTGAAAGTTCGCGGCAACTTCGATGTCTACGGCATGTGGTCCTCCAACCTGAACGACCATGATTCCGACGTAGCCGACGGCGACAACTACACCACCGTACAGCGCATGCGCACCTACTTTGATTACGTGGCCAACGAAAACCTGAAGGCTGTCCTGGGTTTTGAATTTGACAACGTATGGGGCGCTGGCGAAGAAGCAAACTGGGGCACCGACGGAAAGGAAACCCTTGAAGTCAAGCACGCCTACCTCGACTTTATCTTCCCCGACACCCAGATCGAAGTACAGGCCGGCCTGCAGTACATCGCTCTGCCCAGTATTTTCGGCAACCCCGTTTTCGATGACGACGCCGCTGCCATCACCGTAGCCGCTCCCATCAACGACATGTTCGGCGTGACCGTCGGCTATACCCGCGGCACCGATATGAGCAACAGCTTCAGCGACGAATTGCTCGTCAGCGAAGGCTACGACAAAGACGACGTAGATATGGCTTTCATCGCTACTCCCGTCACTCTGGACGGCGTCTCAGTTACTCCTTACTTCGGATACGCTTGGCTTGGCCAGAACTCCACAAAGTCTTTTGACGCCAACGATGACTCCACCGTGTGGGTCGTAGGTGCCAACGCCGCTCTGACCATGTTCGACCCGCTGACCTTCGCTGCCGACCTGATCTATGGTGAAGGCGATAGCGATGCCTACGAGACCAAGGGCTGGTACGCCGCTCTGGCCGCTTCCTACAAGATGGACATGCTGACCGCCACCCTGTTCACCACCTACGCCACCGGCTATGACGAAGACACAGACGAAGACGACAAACTGCCGACTCTGGCAGAAGGCTGGGGCCTGACCCCCTATGTTGGCGGCGACCGCGCCTTCATCGCTGCTAACGACTCCTTCGGCACCGACGCCCTTGGTGTCGGCAACGATGGCACAGGCCTGTGGGTTCTGGGCCTCGTGCTCGACGACATCTCCTTTGTTGACAAACTGTCCCACAAGCTCGTTATCGCCTACGCTCAGGGTACTTCTGACGAAGACGCTACCAAGCCCAGCGGTGCCGCTGTTAAATTCACCGAAGAAGACGACCTGTGGGAACTCTGGTTGGTCAACAAGTACATGATCTATGAAAACCTGGCTGCTATCAACGAACTGGGCTACTTCCAGGCTTCCAGCGAAGTTTACGAAGATGCCACTGGCGACGATCTGGATTCTTCCTACTTCGCCACCGTCGGCTTCCAGTACAAGTTCTAATTCGGGTTTTCACACCTGACGCCTTTGGGGCCGGAGACGCAAAACTCCGGCCCTTTTTTATTTGCGAGCGGCCTTCATGAGTGGTGAAGCGCGCGGACGACACTTCACTCCTGATGTAGGAATTGACTTTTGGGGGGTTCGGGGCATACAAATTTTGTTGGTAAAGCGACTCCCAGGGAGAATGGATGCATGGATTTCGCGCCGTTGCCCGACATGGCCCGCCTTCGCGGGAATGACAAAGGACGGTGTGCTCGCCTCTGTCATTCCCGTGAAAACGGGAATCCATGACTTTGTCCACCCATCACCATACTTCAGAACCCATGCGAGAGCATTCATGCCTTTGAGATTTCTTGAATATACGTCACCCAATGACTGGACCGCCATCGCGTCCTGGATGGCGCGCCGTGATGCGGGCGAGGACAATGTCGAGCCGCTGGTGCGGGACATTCTGGCCCAGGTTCGTGAGCGCGGCGACGAGGCCGTGGCCGAATACACCCGGCGCTTTGACTGCCCGTCGCTGAGCGCGGCGGGGCTGCCGGTGCCCAAGGCCGATATCGGCCGCGCCCTGGAACTGATACCCGCAGAAGACGCGGCCATCATCCGCGAAGCCGCAGCCAATATCCGCGATTTCCACCTGCGCCAGAAGCAGAACTCCTGGATCACCACTCCTGCTCCCGGCACCACACTGGGCCAACTCGTGCTGCCAGTGGACCGCGCTGGGCTCTACGTGCCCGGCGGTCAGGGCGGGGAAACTCCGCTCATTTCGAGCCTGCTCATGAACGCCATTCCGGCCCAGGTCGCAGGGGTGGGGGCCATCTGCGTGGTCAGTCCGCCGCGCAAGGATGGAACGCTGAACCCCTATATTCTGGCCACCGCCGCCATTCTCGGCATCGACACCATTTTCATGTGCGGTTCGGCATGGGCCATAGCGGCCCTGGCCTACGGCACTGCATCCATCCCAAGGGTCGATGTCATCGCAGGTCCCGGCAACATCTTCGTGACCACAGCCAAGCGGCTGCTGGTCGGACAGGTCGGCATCGACATGATCGCGGGGCCGAGCGAAATTGCCATCCTGGCCGACTCCACCGCCAACCCGAAATGGCTGGCCGCGGACATGCTCTCCCAGGCCGAGCACGACCCGCTGGCCTCAAGCATCCTCATTTCCGCAGACCAGCAACTCCTGGAAGAAGTCAAAAAGGAACTTGCCCGGCAGCTTCCCGCGCTGCCGCGTCAGGAAATCGCATCCAAATCCCTGTCCGAGTGGAGCGCGCTCATTCATGTGCCCGATCTTGAAATGGGCATGGATCTCATCAACCGCCTCGCTCCCGAGCATTTTGAACTGAGCGTGGCCGACCCCTGGGCGCTCGTCGGCGCGGTGCGCAACGCCGGGGCCGTTTTCATGGGCCACAGCACGCCCGAACCCGTAGGCGATTATTTTGCGGGACCAAACCACGTGCTGCCCACTCTTTCCACAGCGCGCTTTTCATCGGCCCTGTCGGTGGACACTTTTTGCAAAAAAACAAGCCTGATCTGCACTGACCAGGCCTACATGAACAGTCACGGTTCCAAGGTGGCCCGTCTGGCCCGCCTGGAAGGGCTTGAAGCTCATGCCCGTAGCGTCGAACAACGTTTGGAGAACCCATGAAAATCGTTACCAAAACAAAAATCCGTGAATTTCCGCTCCTCTCTCGCGGAAAAGTCCGCGATATCTACGAGATCGACCCGCAAACCCTGCTTATCGTGACCACGGACCGCATGTCCGCCTTTGACGTGATCATGAACGAACCTATCCCTTACAAGGGCGTGGTCCTCAATCAGATCACCCTCTTCTGGATGGACGCCTTCAAGGACCTGGCCGCCAACCACCTTCTGGCCACGGACGTGCGTGACTTTCCCGCCGCCCTGGCCCCATACGCGGATGAACTGGAAGGCCGGGCCGTGGTGGTCCGCAAGGCCAAGCCCCTGCCCATCGAGTGCATTGTGCGCGGCTATCTGACCGGCTCGGGCTTCAAAGACTACAAGGCCACCGGATCGGTCTGCGGATACAAGCTTCCCACCGGGCTGGTCGATTCCGCCAAACTGGAAACTCCGCTCTTCACCCCGTCCACCAAGGCGGACCTCGGCGCGCACGATGAAAACATCACCCTGGCCGACGCCAAATCCCGCATCGGTGAAGGGCTGCTCAAAAAGATCCAGGAACTGTCCCTGGCCATTTATTCACGCGGACGCGATCTGGCTGCGCAGCGCGGCATCATCATCGCCGACACCAAGTTCGAGTTCGGACTGAACGAAAAGGACATCCTGCTCATCGACGAGGTCATGACCCCGGATTCCTCCCGTTTCTGGCCTGCGGACAGGTACGTCCCGGGCCAGTCACAACCAAGTTTCGACAAGCAGTATCTGCGCGACTGGCTGAGCAGCACGGAATGGGACAAGACCCCTCCGCCCCCGGCGCTGCCCGCCGAAGTCATCGCCGAAACACAGAAGAAATACCTGGAAGCCTTTGAACTGCTGACGGGTTCCCCTTTGCAATTGCCGTAAGGCGCAAACATTACCGGAGAAAATCCATGCTCGTTCAAGGGAAGAAAGCCCTGATTTTCGGCGTGGCCAACGACAAGAGCATCGCCTACGCCATTGCCAAGGAGCTCAAGGACAACGGCGCGTCCATCGCGCTGAGCTACGCAGGAGAGGCGCTCAAGAAACGAGTCGAGCCTATTCATGAGGAACTCGGCAGTGAATTCATGTTTCAGTGCGACGTGGCCGACGACGCGGCCATCGCCGAGTCCGCCGAGATCGTGAAGGAGAAATGGGGCAATTTCGACATCCTCGTTCATTCCGTGGCCTTCGCCAATCGCGACGATCTGAAAGGCCGCTATGTGGACACCTCCCGCGAAGGGTTCCATCTGGCCATGGACATCTCCGCCTACTCGCTGGTGGCCTTGTGCAAGGCGTTTGACCCTCTGCTGAACGACAATGGCTCGGTCATGGCCATGACCTACTACGGAGCGGAAAAGGTCATCACCAATTACAACATCATGGGAGTGGCCAAGGCCGCGCTGGAGTGCAGCGTGCGCTACCTGGCCATGGACCTGGGCGAGCGCGGCATCCGCGTCAACGCCATCAGCGCAGGGCCGCTCAAGACCCTGGCCTCGTCCGGCATCTCCGGCTTCAAGACCATCCTGGCCACCATCGAGGAACGCGCCCCGCTTCGCCGCAACATCATCCAGGAAGACGTAGGCAAGACCGGCCTCTTCCTGGCCTCGGACCTGTCCCGCGCCATCACCGGCGAGGTCATCTACGTGGACTCGGGATACAACATCATGGGCATCTAAAGCCCATGACCACGCCCAACAATAAAAAACCCTCCGATTGGAGGGTTTTTTATTGTTGGGCGCCTCGTCTCTCTTCGAGTCGCCCACTGAGCAAGAGGCAACCACCCCGCCCTTCGGGCACCCCTCCTTGGCAGGAGGGGAGTTGGAACGGTGCTGAGGGCCACGCTGACAACGGCTCGCGTGCCGTAACTCATCCCCATCTTCTTTCATCACCTTGCCCTGCGCCTAATAATGTTTATTCTCAATACGTTCTAACCCACCACAAACCGGAGGCCAACCTCATGGAAAAAATACATGCCGTCTGCCCAAACT
This sequence comes from Desulfomicrobium baculatum DSM 4028, assembly GCF_000023225.1. Lineage (NCBI taxonomy): Bacteria > Pseudomonadati > Thermodesulfobacteriota > Desulfovibrionia > Desulfovibrionales > Desulfomicrobiaceae > Desulfomicrobium > Desulfomicrobium baculatum. The sequence goes on along the minus strand of NC_013173.1, from coordinate 359,591 downwards.
GCCGGACCATCAACGCCGTCCTGACCGAACGCATCCGCCAGAACCCGGTCTGCGCGAAATGCGCGACCCCCCTTCTGCCCGCCCATCCGATCGAACTTACGGACCAGACTTTCGAGCGGTTCGTCTCCCGTTCCGCTCTGCCTGTGCTGGTAGATTTCTGGGCGCCCTGGTGCGGGCCGTGCAAGATGATGGCGCCAGCCTTTACCGAGGCTGCGGCGGCCCTTCAAGGGCAGGTGATCCTGGCCAAGATGGACACCGAAGCCCAGCGCGCCGTCCCCTCACGTTTCAACATCCAGTCCGTGCCAAGTCTGGTCCTCTTCCGACATGGCAAAGAGACCGCACGCACGGCCGGAGCCATGCCCGCAGGTCAAATCCAGGCGTGGGTAAGGCAGCAACTGTGAATGGTTTCGTCGAAACAGCGCGTTGCACGCACCGGAGAAATCTCTCCGGGATGCATCTCGTGACAAAGCAGGTGAAAATGTTGTGTAGGCCTAGCGGAGCAGCAGGCCTTCAATTTTTGAAAATTGCCGGTCCTGCGTGAACAGCGCAAATCCGTGTTGAAAGGCTATAGCCGCTATCCAGATGTCATTGGTGGGTATGGGCGTGCCGCTACGGCGCAGTTGATCGAGAATGGAGCAATAATGCTCGGCGGTGTACTCGTCCACCGGATACAGCGCCACCCGTGGAGAATCGAGAAATATGCCGAGTTCCCTTTTGTTCTCCTCCTCCCTGTTTCCCCCTTTGAACCCCGAAAAAAGCTCGCCCAGGGATATGGCGCTCAGGCCAATGTGTTCGGCTCCCCGCAAAACCCGGATAAGCTCCTGATCGCCGCGCAACGCTCCGGAATAAATATTGGTGTCGATCAGTATTCTGTTCATTTCCAAAGCTCATCGTCGACCTGTCTCTGCGCATCGATCCTGCCCTGGATGTCGGCATATTCCTCGGCGCTCCACGAGCCGAAAAGGCTGTCCAGGTCATGCCACTCCCGCGAAAATCGCTTCTCCTTGCCTGTTCCGACCTGTTTGCGCAGGACATCCAACACGAAATTATTGACGCTTTTTTCTTCTTTTTTTGCTGCAATCTTGATGAGTTTACCTAAATCCTCATCCACGCCGCGGATACTCAAGGTCTTCATGGTGCCTCCATTTTATGCCATCATTGTACATTCAAAATATGCTTTCAATCTGAAAACTGTCAATACCGGAACATAATCTCGCCTCGTGGCCTTGAAGAATTTGAATTTGCAATTTCCGCCAATTTTTCCCTTGCCAAACCAAGTGCACTGACATAGGAACGTTTTTCCCGAACGCGGAGAGGTGGCCGAGTCTGGTTTAAGGCGCACGCCTGGAAAGTGTGTGTACCTCAACGGGTACCGGAGGTTCGAATCCTCTCCTCTCCGCCATATTGAAAAATGAAAGGGAAGCCGGGTGGCGGAAACGCTGCCAACCCCGTCAGGTCCGAAAGGAAGCAGCGGTAACAGTTGTTTTCGGGTACCCGGCTTCCCTGGCAGGTGCGAATTTTTTCGCTCCTGCCTTTTTTTTTATATTTGGCCCTTCTTCCACGCGCGCAGCCCTTTCCTATTCGCATCGGGCCATTATATTTACAGATAACGCGCATTCATGTTTCCAGTTTCCTTCCCGTCCCCATATCGGTTACGGGATCAAACTCATCAAGGAGGACTTGTGACAAAATTCTCATTCCTGGGAGCCATCATTCTCAGCCTGGGCCTTATTCTGTTGACCATGCCCGATCTGGCCGACGCAAGACGCATGGGCGGCGGCGGCTCCTTCGGGAGCAAGCCATCCTATTCCAAAAGTTACCAAAAGCCCGCGGCTCCAACCTCCACCCCCTCACAGCAGGCAGCTCCCGGCGCTGCCCCCATGGGCGGACGCGGGATGTTCGGCGGAATGCTCGGCGGAATGCTCATGGGCGGACTGCTTGGTTCCCTCTTTTTTGGCGGAGCGTTTTCCGGCATTGGCTTTATGGATATTCTGCTCATCGGCGGCGGCCTCTTCTTGCTGATGCGTTTTCTGCGTAGCAGGCAACCCGCCGCTCAGACTGCCGGAGGACCTTCCCAGACGCATGACATGAATCGCGGAGCATGGGACAACCTGCGCACCGCACAGAACCATACATCGACTTCGACCCCGGAGTATCCTGCGGGATTTGACGCCCGGGAATTTCTGGACGGCGCCAAGGCCGCTTACACCCGCTTGCAGGCCGCATGGGATGCCCGCGACCTTGATGATCTGCGCCAGTTCACCTCCACGGAGGTTTTCGCTGAAATCCAGTCCCAGGCCGAAGCGGACCCCAATCCCGGCAAGACGGAGATCCTGTTTCTTGAAGCATCCTTGCTTGAAGTTAAAGCCGTCGGCAACCAGACCATCGCCACGGTTCTCTTCGATACCATGCTGCGCGAGGATTCGACTTCGGCTCCGGCGGAACAGGTCCGCGAAGCGTGGCATTTCAGCCGCTACGAAACCGGCGGCGCCAAGCACTGGGTCGTGGAAGGCATTCAGCAATTGGAAAAATAATGCGTTCGGACCAGTCCCGCGAAAACCTCGACATTCCCTGCCCGATCTGCGGCAAACCGGCGCAGATCAGGGGCAGGTGAGCCGTGGCGCGCATCTCCTGCAGGTACTGCGGGAGCGACGTCTTGGCCAGCGCGCACAAGGACGCCATCGAAGCGTACAAACAAGGATTATGCTCCGGGGATGATACGGGCCCGGACACTCCCTGAGACCACAAACTTCATTCTATAAGGAAACCGTACATGAAAAGAATCCTCTCCCTGACGGTACTCTTTTGTGCCGTTGCCGCGTCCGCTCTGGCCGCCGCTCCCGAAGCCGCCCTCAAGGCGCTGGCCCTGGGCAATGAAAAGTTCGTTCTGGAGCAAAGCCTGGAACCGGCGCCCGTGGCCATCGTCATCGCCGATCCGGCCATCTCCGCACCGGTGACCGACCTTTTCGGTCTGGTCGAGCCAAAGCTCGCCGTAGTCAAGCCCGAAGGCGGTTTTGGGCCCAAGACCGGCCTTGCGGTGCAGGGCACGGACATAAACGTCCCCCTGATTGTCGTTCTTGGGCTGGAAGAAGAAGCGGTGTGGGCGGTCTACGCCAACACGCTGGTGGCCTCTCCAGACCTGATCCATGCGGTATTGAAGGGCCAGATTTCCGTCGTGGGCGCAGTGGTCGACGCGCAGAGCGGAGCCGTCACGATTCTTGGCACACACCCCGAACTGCAGATTCTGGTCGGACAGTACCTACTCACGCTGCCTTCCGGGGAGACCGAAGTGGCGGCTGAAACAGCGGCAGAAATCGCGCCCGAAACCGAAGCCGTGGCCGAGACGCAGACGACTTCGGCTCCTGCGGTGGAAGAAAGTCAGGACGCCGAATCCCATGAAGCCGTCGTCAAGGAAGACGCCGCCCAGGCAGAAGACCACGCAGCTCCCGCCGAAACAGACCACGGCGCAGCCGCAGGCGACGCCCAGACCGCGCAGGAATCCGGAGGCTCCGGCTTCATGCTTGTCCTTGTATTCATCGCCGCCCTTATCGGAGTGATTGTGTTCATGGACAAGACTGTGCTCAAAGGCTGATCGCAACAGGATGCACATCGCTCTCACACGGCGCACGGCTTCGGCCGCGCGCCGTTTTTTTATCGGCACGCAAGGTCCTCTGACAAAAAGAAACTTTCGATTACAACACTTCTTGAAATATGCTTGAAGCTACGCTAAATTTGAGAATATTTTCCCAAGTATACTATATTCGCAAGATCGCAGCCACGGCTGCTCACCTCAAACCTTCAATCAGGGGTTCACCATGTTCATCAAACGTCTTGTCCTGGTCTTTCTGCTTGTCTTTGCTCCGCTTTCGGTCATGGCGTCATCTCCTGGCGCTCATCCCGTAAGTCCCGAAAATGGATTGAAGATGCTCACCGAAGGAAACCTGCGGTTCGCCCTGGGCCAATCGACCCACCCCAACACCAGTTTTTCCAGGCGTCTGCTAACCACCACGGAAGGACAGGCCCCCTTCGCTACGGTCATCGCCTGCTCCGATTCGAGAGTCCCGGTTGAAATCCTTTTCGATCAAGGGATTGGAGACTTGTTTGTGATCAAGGTCGCCGGCAACGTGGCCGACACGGACGAAATCGGGTCCGCCGAATATGGCGTGGACCATCTCGGCACGCCGGTGCTCATGGTGCTCGGACACTCCTACTGCGGCGCCGTCACGGCCGTGACCACGGGGGCCGAGGTCCATGGCAGCATTCCCGCCCTGGTCGACAACATCGTGCCTGCGGTGGATAAGGCTCGCCATGATCACCCGGATGCCGAAACTCCCGAACTCATCGTCCAGGCCATCGAGACCAATGTCTGGCAGGCCATCGAAGACCTGCTCGACACCAGCCACGCTATCGCCGACCGGGCCAAGGACGGCCGGGTTATCGTGATTGGAGCCGTGTACGACATCCTCACCGGCAAGGTGAACATTCTGGGCGCTCATCCCAACCAGACCGAGCTCCTGGGCGGAGTGACGCCCCCGGTCCACGCCGAACCCGCCATGCACGCAGAACCGGCAAAGGATGCCCACGCTCCGGCCGAGCAGGCGCCAGCCGAACAGGCGGACGCCGCCCATGCGGACCCGACCGTGGAAAAGGCCGCGGCCGAAGGGCATGCCGAAGCGGCGGAAGCCCCTTCCTCCGGAGGGTTCGGCTTTTTCTCCTTCATCGTGTTCGTTCTTCTGCTCATTGGAGCGGTCTTCGTGCTCGACAAGAAGATACTCAATCCCGACCAGGACTAAGACGCAAACCCGGCCCGGCCGGGTTTTTCTTTTTCAGGGGGCGGCACGGAGCAGAACGAACAATCTTGAGTTCCGATCTTGTTCAAACACCGCAACTCAGATAAAGGGGTTGTAATCGTATCCTTCTTTTCATGCGGAGCATCCATGATACGGATTTTGCCCCTTCTTCTCCTGACCCTCTTTCTAAGCACCGGCCTTGGCCTGGCTCAGGAGCATTTGACCTGCGGGGTCGCGACGGGCTTTCCGCCATATCAATTTGCCATTGATGGAGAGCCCGCCGGGTTCGACGTCGATGTGGCAAAGGCCGTCTGCGCCCGGCTTGATACGCCGGCCCGTTTCGAGCAGGGAGATTGGGACAATGTCGTGAACATGCTGCTCTTCGGCCGGATAGACTTGATCGTGGGCATGGAAATCAACGCATTCCGCCACGAATATTTCGAATTCTCAGCGCCCTACGCCAAACGCCATGACGTGGTCTTTGTCGCCGCAAACAGCACCGCCACCAGCGTTGAAGACCTTTTCGGCCTGGTCATAACCGGGGACAGGCACTCCTTTGTGGAACTGCTGTGGAAAAAGGAAGGCATCCATCACAAAATCCGCATCATGCAGGCCAAGACCAAAGAAGAATCCATGGACCTTCTGGCGCGTGGAGAAACCGCGGCGGCCATCATGCCACTGGAAGTCGGCAAATATCTGACCAGGCAGCGCGGCCTCAAAATCCGGATGCTCATGAATCCGGACCCGGGCTCCGAAGTGGCCATCGCACTGCGCAAAGGGCAACCTGAGCTGCTCAAGAGGATAAACGAGGCGCTCCTGGAAATGCAGTCCGAGGGAGAACTGAGCGCCCTGGCCCGCAAATGGTTCTCAGGCACCGCCAAAGGCAGGAATAGAATACCGCCTGTCAGCCGTTGGTAGCGTTCAGGACCGTGATCTGATCGTTCAATGTCCAGAAATCATAGATATAGCCGATCAGAAAAAAACCTCCGGTCAGCATGTAGAGGATTCCCGTGATCCACTTGCCCATATACATGCGGTGTACGCCCAGAACGCCCAAAAATGTGAGCAGAATCCAGGCCAGGGAATAATCGATGCGCCCGGCCCGAAATCGCAGCGCAGCCGTGCGTTCCATGGACGGGATGAGAAAAAGGTCGACAATCCAGCCGATGAGAAGAAGGCCCAGGGTGAAAAAATAGATCGTCCCGGAAATGGGCCGACCATAATAAAAGCGATGCGCTCCCGTAAATCCGAAAACCCAGAGCAGATAGCCCATGAACGTGCTGTGTGTTTCTACCGTGTTCTCTCCACGCATAAAGATCTCCCTGTTTTATTGAATATCCTGTTGAATGCTCCGAGTTTATAGAGATTGACTTGAGCCCGGACATTGCCGATTCATTTCTGGCTTGTTGACCTTTTCTAATCAAAAAGCAATGATATCGGCAACTCCCATCCACAAGGAATCTCATTCCCATGATACATAAAGAGCGACTGACAAACACATTTCTCGACCTGGTCCGCCTCGACAGCCCCTCCGGCCAGGAAAAACCCGTGGCCGACCACCTGTGCGCCCTGCTCAGCGCCCGGGGCTATGATGTTCACGTTGATAACGCCGGCTCTTTTTTCGGCGGCAACTCGGGCAACGTCATCGTCCGCGTTCCCGCCACCGGCCCCGGCGACGCCATGGCTTTTTCCGCGCACATGGACTGCGTCGATCCCTGCATAGGCGTTGAGCCCGTCCTGACCGACGGCGTCATCCGCTCCGCCACGAACACGGTCCTCGGCGGCGACGACAAGGCCGGTATCAGCGCCATTCTGGAAGCCCTTTTCCACCTTGAGGAAGACGGCATCCCCCATCCCGAACTTTTCCTGCTCTTCACGGTTTGTGAAGAGGCCGGGATGTTCGGAGCCAAGCACCTGGACTTTTCGCGGATCAAAGCCAGGGACGTCATCGTCCTTGATTCAAGCGGGGAGGTTGGCACCATTATTGTCCGCGCGCCATCCAAGGCCGGCATGACCATTACCTTTCACGGCCGCGCGGCCCATGCCGGCATCGAACCGGAAAAAGGGATCAGCGCCATCCAGATGGCGGCCAACGCGGTCAGCCGCATGAAGCTTCTGCGCATCGACGAGGAGACGGTCGCCAATCTTGGACGCATCGAGGGCGGAGGACAAACCAACATCGTTGCGGACTGCGTGACCCTGACCGGAGAGGCCAGATCGCACAGCAACGCCAGGCTCATGGCCCAGATCGAGCACATGCGCCTGTGTTGCGTCGAAGCGGCCCAGGAATTGGGCGGAAATTTTGATTTCAGCCACGAAATCTCCTACCCGGCCATGGACGTTCCCGCCGATAGCAAACTGCTGCACCGTGCCCTGCACGCCTGTAACGACCTGAACCTGACCGCGGCGGTCAAGGGCACGGGCGGCGGCAGCGACGCCAACATCTTCTCCGGCCAGGGCCTGTCCTGCATCAACCTGGGCATCGGCATGAGCCGGGTGCACACCACGGATGAATTCATCCGCGTCGACGACATGGTAAAAGCAGTGCAACTCACGGCGGCCCTGATGCAGCGGTAGGAGTCCGGGAAGTCCCGATGCGGCCTGCGGCCCACTGCCGGCATGGCCCTCGGCCCCGCCGACAGTGGGCCTTGATGCGCTGGAAGGTATCATTCGTGCGACCGGATGCAGAAAGACGGATTCACACGCAAACGGGCGACCCTTGGGCCGCCCGTTTTGTTTTTGCGAGATATGGCGCTTCAGCCTAACCGAGTTTTTTGGCCAGCAGCTGGTTGACCAGCCCCGGGTTGGCCTTGCCTTTGGATTTCTTCATGACCTGGCCGACGAAAAAGCCGGTCAGTTTCTTGTCTCCGCCCTTGTAACGCTCCACTTCGGACGGATTCTCGGCCAGGACCTCGTCGACCAGGCCCTCGATGGCCGAAGTGTCCGAAATCTGCACCAGGCCCTTGGCCTTGACGTAGGCCTCGGGGTCGCCGCCGGTCTCGAACAGTTCCTTGAACACGTTCTTGGCGATGGTGCCGCTGACAAGCCCGTCATCGACCAGCTTGACCAGCCGGGCCAGATCCTGGGCGCGGAGCTTGCACTCGGCCAGCGTCGCGCCGCGATCGTTCAGTTCGCGCATGACCTCGCCCATGACCCAGTTCGAAATCTTCTTGGGCTCAGTGTAGGTCGCAAGCGCGGTCTCGAAATAGTCGGCCACTTCTTTCTCCGCAGTCAACACCAGGGAGTCGTATCCAGGCAGCCCGAGCTCCTCCTGAAAACGGCGACAGCGGGCCTCGGGCAGCTCCGGCAACTCGCCCCGCCACTTCACCATCTGCTCTTCCTTGATGATCAGGGGCAAGAGGTCCGGGTCCGGAAAGTAGCGATAGTCATGAGCCTCCTCCTTGCCGCGCATGGAACGGGTCACGCCCTTGGCCGTATCGAAGAGGCGGGTCTCCTGTACGACCTGCTCCCCGTCCTCGACCAGATCGATCTGGCGCTCCACCTCGTACTCGATGGCACGCTGGATGTTACGAAAGGAGTTCATGTTCTTGAGTTCCGCGCGGGTGCCGAACTCCTCCTGACCGCGCGGGCGGATGGAGACGTTGGCGTCGCAGCGAAAGCTGCCCTCTTCGAGGTTGCCGTCGCAAATGCCGAGGTAGACCAGGATGGCGCGCAGGCTCTTCAGGTAGGCCACGGCCTCCTCGGCCGAGCGCATGTCCGGCTCGCTGACGATCTCGATGAGCGGCACCCCGGCCCGATTCAGGTCCACGTAGGAGGCGTTGTCCGTGGCGGAGTGGATATTCTTGCCCGCGTCGTTCTCCATGTGAATGCGGGTGATGCCGATGCGCTTCTCACCCTTTTCCGTATGAATGACGATATGACCGTGCTCGGCCACGGGCAGCTCAAACTGCGATATCTGGTAGCCCATGGGCAGGTCGGGATAAAAATAGTTCTTGCGCGCGAAAAGGGAACGGCGGTTGACGGTGCAATCCACGGCCATGGCCATTTTGACGGCGTATTCCACGGCCCGGGCATTCAAAACCGGCAGCATGCCCGGCATGCCCGTGCAGACCGGGCAGGTGTTCTCGTTGGGACCGGCCCCGAACTGGGTCGAACACGAACAGAATATCTTGCTTTTGGTCTTAAGCTGGGCATGGACTTCAAGGCCGATGACCACTTCATAATCGCGCATACTGGCTCCTTCCCGCGTCAGCCGACAGGCTTTGCGGCATACAATTCCGGATTGAGGGCCGGATCGTTATACATTTTGCACTGAAAATAGACCCTCGGGCTTTTGACGCCCATGGCGTACTCATCGACAAGCTCCAGAATGGAGCGGGACAAGTCGCCGTGCTGGGCTTCGAGCAGGCTCAACTTTTCCCGGCAACGGGCCAGATGCGCCGAATCCACATCGGAGCGCCCGGTCTGTTCGCGCATGTGAAAAAGCTTGAGGCTCAGGATGGAGAGCCGGTCCAGGGCCGCGCCCAGTGTCTCGGTGTTGAAGCGCCGAGACCCCTCAGGGATGCGCTGCTGGACGGGAAAAGCCTCGATGGCTCGCACCAGCCAAGCATCGACCTGTTCCATGAGATCGTTGCGCTGCTGATTGAGGCCGTCGATCTCGCGCTTGCAGCCGGTGATGACGCTGTCGTCCACATCCTTGCGCCGGGCCCTGTCCTCGACGTGCCAGAGCAGAAAATTCTTCAAATGCTGGCGCAGGACAAGCTCCACCAGCCCGTCACCGGGCCGCTCCGGGAGGTCCGCCGGGGCGTCCTCTTCATGCCACAGGGCGACGCTTTCGAGCTGCGCGGTCCAGGCCTGACGCAAAAGGTCCTTGAGGGTCTGCGGGTCGATGGGCTGCATGATCATTCCTCTTTTTTGAGCAGAAAATAAACGCGACTTGACGCTTGCAGGTGCCCGGCCAAAAATTCGGCCCTCGGACCCGCGCCGCAGAAAAGATCCAGGCGGCTCCCCTTGATGGCCCCGCCCCGGTCCTGGGCCAGTCCCAGGAACGCCGTGCGCGCATCGATGCCGCCGGTATCCGGCAACACGGTATCCACGGCCAGAATGCTGCCAAGCGGCAGAAAGGCAGAATCAGTAGCCATGCTGACCATCGGCGTCAATGTTCGCCCCATGGCCCCAAGCGGTCCGTCCTGCGCCAGCCGGAAAAAGACGTAACTTGGGTTGGTGTTCAAAAGTTCCTGCGCCTCATGCGGGTGCTCGCGCAGATAGGCCCGGATGCGCTGCATGGACATCTCATCCGCAGGGATCAGCCCGCGCTCGATCATGACCTTACCCAGGGAAACGTACTCATGTCCGTTCTTGCCTGCGTAAAGGACATGGCGCACCGATCCATCAGGCAGACGCAGACGGCCCGAGCCCTGGATCTGCAAAAAGAAGACGTCAACCGGGTCCCGGGTCCAGGCGAGGGGCCTTTCCGTCAAGGCCAGAGCGCCCAGGACGTCGATTTCCTCACGCGAATAATAGGGCGCGATCCCCTTTTCATCCTGGCGATAGGTCAGCCGCTGTCCCTTCCAGCGGGGGTGAAACCGGCCCAGATCGACGCTGTGCAAATCGGCCGGGAGGCCGTACAGGGGCACCGGAAAACGCGGATCCGGCTCAAGGCTGCCCTCCATCTCGGGCTCGTAATAGCCGGTCACGAGCGGGTCGGGACGGACTTCAATCCAGCGGAACTCCCGGGCCAGGAGGTCCGGGTCTTCCGCGAGCGCGGGGATAAGCGCATGCAGGTGCTCCAGAGAGGAGACAAGCTGCCCCCATGTGCACTCCGGGCCGCCGTCGCCAAAGGGCTTTTCAGCCGCAGGGCGGGTGCGCACGTAGGCCAGGGAGTGCTCGATGGCGCTGGTCAGCGCGGCCGGGTCATTCACCACCGTAGCCGCCACCCGGGCCGCAACTGCCCGGTCGGGCCCCTGCTCCACAAGCCGGGGCTGCCTGGATGCGACGGCGCAGGCGCACAGTAGCGTCAGGCACAGGGCGGCGACGAGCAACCTCACAAACCGCGTCCCTTGTCCGTAATGCGCGCATCGAAATACTTGCCCACCCCGTACTCCATCCGTCTGAAAAAACGCTTGGGTTCGGGGCCGATGATCTGCATTTCTGGGTGCTTGTCCTGCATGTCGAGGGCGATGTGCATCTCCTTGGTGCAGCCCGTGGAGAACGTCGAATCCTTGCCGTGCCATTCCGCGGGGACGGCCTCGCCCATCAGTTCAAAGCTGGTCTCGATGTCGGAAACGGTCTGAAAGCGCCAGACGTCAATGAACCCGCTGCGCTGGACCCGCTCCCACATGTACATGAGGTCGTCCCCGTCCATCCCTTCCACGAAATGCTCGGCCGGGTTGATGATCAGCAGGTTGGCGTGACGTGACCGCAAATAGGAGACAAAGGTGTTCACGACGCCAAGGGCGACCTTGGTCTGCCCCGGGATGCTGCCGATGATGGCGCTGTAGAACATGACCTGACGGGCCATTCCCCGGGCGCTGCGCATCTGCGCGATGATGGAGTCGGCCTGGGCCACGATCTGGGATTCGGTGATCTTGGTCACCCGCGGCGATTTTTCCTTGAAGCGGATCTGGTCCAGCCCGTCGCGGTCCCGGTACAGGCAAAGGATGTCGCGAGTGAAGCGATGCGAATTCTTGATCAGCCTGCGATGATGGGGAAAATCCTTGGCGATGATCAGATCCGCTTCTTTCCAGGAGCGGGCGAAGGTCACGCTGGTGCGCCACAGGTTGAGCCGCTCCCGAGTGCCGTCGGAGATGACCAGGAGTGGGCTCTCGCGCTGGGCGCGCAGGAGCTCGTTCTTGCTCATGCGGCTGTTTTCCACAAAAAGAGCCTCGCCCAGAGCGTCCTGCAGGGCGCTGTCGTGCTCCACATCCCAGATGACCGGACTGTCCAGACAATACCCTTCCTTCAGGGCCAGGATGACCTTGTGTCCCAGACGGACCAGCACGCGAATGAGACGCAGGTCAAAGATGATGCCGCCGCTGCTGCCCGGAAGATACAGGATCTTGAGCTTTTTCTGCTTGCTGTCCGGCCCCATGATCCTGGTCATAGTTTCGTTGAACTCAGGCCAGGGGGCGCAAACCTCTTCGAAAAAGGACGCGTCGTTCCGGACCGTGGCCGGATGTTCCCAAATCTGCGGACGCAACGACAGACGGCACAGCCGGGCCATCTCAAGCAATTCCAGTTCCCAGCGCAGGTGCATGATGGAAGAACATCCCAGATTGGAATCGGGGCAGGCGTAGAGGCTTCGACTCATGTCCGGGCCGTTCATGAAATCGAGCGCGCGCTTGTTGGCCTCGCGTTTTTCCTTGCGCTGCGGATCGTGAACCCCGCTCATGGCCATGAATATGGTCATGAGCTGCTTCAAGAACCGTGAGGGGATCAGGAACGGCGCATGGAGCACCTGCCGGACCTTGTGCCGGGACAAGGCGAAAATCTTGCGCCGCGTGTAGCGGTCCTTGATGTTGATGCGCGCCAGATGCACCAAAAGACGCCATTTCTCGCGGTACTCTCGCCGCAGGGCCGGGGAAAGGCGCGTGTGCAAAAGATTCTCGAACATCTCGTCTGAACAGGGCACAAAGACCTGATCGTCGTCCACGTCGACCATGAAGCGCAACTGCTCCTGCTGGGCGTTCTCCGCCGGGTTGACCGTAGGCTCGATGTTGTTCTCGGTCATGAAATGCAGCAGCCAGGCGTCGAGATAAGGATCCAGCCCGTAACGCAATTCACGGACCGAAGTAAAATCCGGCAATTTGGACATCAACACTCCCGTCTGTAGAAGGGACAAAGAATTTCATGTTCGCGGAACACGGGCCTTGCGAGCGTGCAGGATCGCCCGGTAAATTGGCCTGTAAACCCTTCTCGGTCAAGCACCGGCTTGGCACGGCGCACGAGGCAAACGCTGTCCGGCACTTTTGGCCGAAACCTTTGGACCCATAAAAACAAAAAAAGGCGTACGGGCATCACGCTCGTACGCCTGGCGACGCTTCGACTGACGAAAATCAGTTTCCGCCGCTGATCAGAAAGCCCTTGGTGGAGGGGCCGGTGGAGGCGGAAGTTCCTGCGATCTTGGAGAGATAGGTGTCTCCCAGGGTCTCGATATGCGTGCCCACATTCTCGAAATAATTCATGTGGGCCTGCTCCTCTTCGATGATGGTCTCGAAGAGCTTGGCGCTGATGGCATCGCCGTTGTCGCGGCAGGTCAGCAAGAACTGGCTGTAAATGTCGATTGTGTCGTCTTCAAGAGTGGCATCATAGGGATAGATGGAACGCACATCCTGGGCCTTTTTCAGATCACCCTCATACGAGGTGGCGGGCTCACCACCCAACTCCTTGACGCGCTCGGCAAACATTTCGGCGTGACGCATCTCGTCGATGGCGATGAGCTTCATCTTGGCGGCCAGTTCGCCGTAGTCCATGCTATCCAGGCCGTAATGCTGGTTCATGTACTGGGTGATGGCGAAAAGCTCCATGGCCCGGGCCTGATTCAGCACGTCGATGACGCGCCCCCTGCGTTCTTCCTTGGAAAGTCTTTCAGTCATGGTTTTCTCCTGAAATATTTGAGGTTCATTGATTCAACAAAAGGTGCAAACTTTGTCTACCAAATACCCAGGGCGAGGGGCAAGTCATTTCAAAACCGATTCCAGCCCATCGCCCCCTTGAAGGCCCGCCACTTCAGGAGTAAGCAACCAATCTTTCCAACGCATATCGCTTCACGCTTCACGCCAAACGCAAAAAGGACCGTTCATGCTCGTCTACGCCAAACTCGTCGGCTCGGTCTTCTTCTGGGGCGCGACCTGGATCTCCGGGCGCATCCTGGCCCAGGACATGGGCCCCTTCTCCGCCGCGCTGCTACGCTTTGTCACCGCCTCGGCCTTCCTGCTGTTCTGGGCGTGGCGCGCCAACGGCTCCTTTCCGGCCTTGCCGAAAAAAGACATCCTGCCCGTGGCTTTTTTGGGCCTGACCGGCATATTCCTCTACAACGCCTTCTTCTTCACGGGCCTCAAAACCGTTCCCGCCGGACGCGCGGCCCTGATCATCGCTTCCGTGCCCGTCATCATCAGCATCATCTCGGCCCTGATGCTCGGCGAGCGCCTGACCCGGGGCAAGATCGCCGGCACCCTGCTGTCTTTGACCGGCGCGTCCATTGTCCTCTCCGGCGGCAACCCCTTGAGCCTCTTCCAGGGCGGCCTGTCCCACGGAGATCTCATGATCCTGGGCTGCGTGGCGGCCTGGACCGCCTACTCCGTGGCCGGGAGCCGGGTCATGAAACGGGTCAACCCGCTCATGGCCGTGACCTGGTCCTGCATCCTGGGCACCCTCATGCTCATCGTCCCCGCCCTGACCCACGGTCTGGTGGGCGACATTGCCCGCGCCAGCCTCGTGGACTGGGGCAACATCCTCTTCCTGGGCGTGGTCGCCACGGGAGTGGCCTTCACCTGGTACTACGCGGGCATCCGCGCCATCGGCGCGGCCCGCGCCGGCATCTTCATCAACCTCGTACCGGTCTTCGCCATCGCCATGGGCTACGTCATCCTGGACGAACCCGTAACCTCCGCCCTGCTCACGGGCGGCGCCATGGTCATCTCCGGCGTGTACCTGGCCAATCGGCCAAGCGCGTCGTAAGGGGAGAAAGAAGAAAGAAAGATGCCTCCGGCGGGCAGGGGGCGCGCCCCCTGCACCCGCGTTTGGGGGATGGTATTGTTTCGGAGAGTTGACTCGATCAGGCTGTGCCGCGCATGGACAGCCCTATGCGCCTGCGCTTCGCGTCCACCTCCAGCACCGTGACCTGCACCTGCTGTCCGGCCCGGACCACCTCGCCGGGGTCGCTGACATAGCGGTCGGCCAGGTTGCTGATGTGCACCAGCCCGTCCTGGTGCACTCCCACATCCACAAAAGCGCCGAAGCGCGTCACGTTGGTGACGATGCCCGGCACGGTCATGCCCGGATGCAGGTCCGCCATGTCGTGCACGTCGGCGAAGCGAAAGACCTGAAAAGCGGGCCGCGGATCGCGGCCGGGCTTTTCCAGCTCGGCCATGATGTCGCGCAAGGTCGGCAAGCCCACCTCGGCGTCCACATACCTGCCAAGCTCGATGCCCTTGCGCACGCTCACGTCCCGCAGCAAATCCGCCACCCCGCAGCCCGCGTCCTTGGCCATGCGCCCCACCAGCGCGTAGCGCTCGGGATGGATGGCGCTGCCGTCGAGGGGGTTCTTTCCATCCCGGATGCGCAAAAATCCCGCGCACTGTTCAAAGGCCTTGGGCCCCAGACGCTTGACTTTGAGAAGTCCCTTGCGATCCACGAAAGGCCCGTTTTCCCGGCGATGCTCGACCATGTTGGCCGCCAAAACCGGGCCAAGACCCGAAACATGGGCCAGAAGCTCGGGGCTGGCCGTGTTCACATCCACGCCGACCTGATTGACGCAGGACACAACCACGTCATCGAGGCTTTTTTTCAGGGCCGTCTGATCGACGTCATGCTGATACTGGCCCACGCCGATGGACTTGGGATCGATCTTGACCAACTCGGCCAGCGGATCCATCAGCCTGCGGCCGATGGACACCGCGCCCCGGTAGGTCAGATCCAGGTCCGGAAACTCCCTCCGCGCGATTTCAGAGGCCGAATAAACCGAGGCCCCGGACTCGTTGACCAGAATGATGTCCACCTGGGCCGGCAGATTCAGGCCCCGCACAAAGGTTTCGGTTTCACGGCCACCCGTGCCGTTGCCAACGGCAACCGCCTGCACGGAGTGGGTCTTGACCAACGAGGTGATGACCCGCCCCGCTTCCTCGGCCTGCCCTTTGCCGCCAACCGGAAAAATCGTCTGCCAGTGCAACAGGTTCCCCTGCTCGTCCAGACAGACAAGCTTGGCTCCGGTGCGCAGACCCGGATCGAGAGCCAGAATCCGCCGTGGCCCCAGCGGCGGGGCCAAAAGCAGCTCGCGCAGATTGGCGGCGAACACGCCGATGGCCTCGGCATCGGCCTTGACCTTCAGCTCGCCCCACAGTTCCGTCTCCAGGGACGGGGCCAGCAAACGGGAATATCCGTCGGCCACGGCTTCCTGCACGATCGCCCCGCACGGTCCCGTGGGAATGGGGAAAAGTCGACCCAGGCCTGCCAGGGCCTCGTCCTGGTCAGGACGCAGGGACAAGGAGAGGATCTTTTCCCGCTCCCCGCGCAGCATGGCCAGGATGCGGTGTCCCGCCGCCGTGCGGGCGGTCTCGCGCCAGTCGAAATAATCACGGTACTTTTCCCCTGCCTCGTCCTTGCCCTTGCGCACGGACGAGGCAATGACGCCCTTCGCCGCGAAAAGCCTGCGCATGCCCTCGCGGCAACGGCGATCCTCGCTGACCTGCTCGGCGATGATATCCCGCGCCCCGGCCAGAGCGGCCTGAACGTCGGGCACGTCCAGCTCCGCGTTCACGAACCCGGCAGCTTCGGCCAGCGGGTCAACCTTTGCGGCCAGAATCGCCAAGGCCAGAGGCTCAAGTCCCCTCTCCCTGGCCATGGTCGCGCGGGTGCGTTTTTTGGGCCGATACGGAAGGTAGACATCCTCCAGCTCGGCCAGGGTCGCAGTGCGCAGCACGGCCTGCTCCAGGTCCGCGCTCAGCAGATCGCGCTCGCGCAGGCTGCCGAGGATGGACTCGCGGCGCTTGTCCAGCTCGCGCCCAGCTTCCAGCGCGTCGCGGACGTTCTGGATGGCCACCTCGTCAAGCCCCCCGGTGCGCTCCTTGCGATAGCGGGCAATGAACGGCACCGTCCCGCCCTCGTCCAGCAGTTCGGCCACGCTCCTGACCTGGGTCTCGGGGATGGCCGCGGCCTTGCTTACGCGTTTGAAAATATCCGATTCCGGCATGGGAACTCCTTGAAGTTGTGATCGAAGGGAGGACGTAGTTCTTGCGGGGCGGGAGATCAATACCGTACATGCTTCAGACGATGCGCACAAACAAACGCACCCCATCCCAGGGGCCCAAGACGCCGAAGCGGTCCGGGCGCGTTCATCTTTGAGGAGATCGGTTCATGACGATCAGAATACTGCTCCTCTGGGCGGCCATCATTCCCATGGCCATCGCCAACGGAATACTCCGCGACGCCGTCCTCGTCAGGTCGCTCGGACAGAGTCGGGCGCGGACTGTCAGCGGCCTGAGCCTGAGCGCGCTCATCCTGGCCTGGACCATCCTGGCCATCCCCTGGGTTCCGCTCCACGGCCTCATGCAGTACGCAGGCGTCGGCCTCCTCTGGCTGACGCTGACCGTCGCCTTCGAATTCTTCTTCGGCCGGGTCGTCGCCAAAAAATCCTGGCAGGAGCTCCTGCGGGCCTACCGTTTCGAGAACGGCGACATCTGGCCCTTGGTCCTCATGGCGGTCACCGTTTCACCCGTGGTGGCAGCCTCGCTGCGGATCTTCCCGTAACCGGATATTCATCTCAAGGACACATTCATGCTGAACCACTCCATGCGCCGCAAGAAGAACGAAGTCACCGACCGCCAGGAAATGCAGGGCGTCATCCGCGCCAGCCAGGTCATGCGCCTGGCCCTCTGCCTGGAGAACGAGCCCTATGTCGTGCCCATGTCCTTCGGCTACGACGGCAGCGCACTCTATTTCCACTGCGCGGCTGAAGGGCTCAAAATCGACATCCTGCGCCGCAACCCACGCGTCTGCTGCCTCTTCGAGCACGGCCTGGCTTTCGATCCCAATGGCGAGAGCCCCTGTGCCTGGGGCTTCGCCTACGCCACGGTCATCGTCCATGGCGAAGCAGCCCGGATCACGGACCCTGCCGAAAAGCTCGCGGCCCTGCAGGTCATCACGGACAAATACTCCACAAACGGCGAGCGAGTTCCGGCGGACAAGGCCGAAAAAGTCGAGGTCTGGAAGATCGGGATTCTGGAAATGACGGGCAAGCGGGCAGGATAACAATGCCGGCGGACCAGGCGTCTGTCTGGGTCCGCCCGAAGCCGGCACGGCATCTATGCCGCGCCGCCCAGCTCCTTCCACCCCTTCAAAAGCCCAAAGCAACCGGCCAGCATCATGTCGCCGCCTGGCGCGAGGAACTCCACCTTGGCGTCGGCCAGCAGGGCCCGCCTGGGACCGAGGACAACGATGCGCTTGAAGCCATCCGGCAGGTCCGGCACTGTCACGCATCCGTGCCCGCCGTCGTCAAAGACTTCCGTATTTTCGAGTTCCCCGCGCCGAAACCTTGCCAGATGATCCAGAAGTTTCGTCTCGTCCAGGTGCCCGGTGTGGTGCTCGTAAACGCCCATGACCTGACGGCCAAGCACCAGGAAGGCGATGGTGTGGCTGTTGCCGACGTTGACCACCAGTACCCCGTCCGTGGCCGCCGTGCGCTCCACGCTCGGATCAAAGAGGGCTCCCAGCAGGGCGGCAGAGCCTGTGTCAGCCACCATGCCCACCCCGATGGAACGGCGAAGGCACTGCAGGCGGGTCATCTCCTCCGGCGGATCGGCGTAGAGCAGGCGCGAAATGTCGCCGCCGTCCTCGTTCATGAACCGCTCCCAGTAGGCGAAGCGCGAAATGCGGTTGCTCTTGCCGGGGTGGAAGCCGTGATCCTGCACGCAGGCCAGGACCAGGTCCGGCTGGGGCAGGCCCGCGTGCTGCAGCAGGCCACGCCAGAAGCCGGGATCGAAGTCCGTCAGCAGCACCTGCGAGGCCGAAAGGGGCGGGATGGAGGTGATCTCGATGCCGTGCCCGCGCACCTGATCCAGATCATCCCCCAGGGCCAGGGCCGCGGCGGGATGGGCGAAGACCTTGAGCCCCGCGTCCTGATGGGCTTTGACCGCCCGCCAGAACCCGCCGCCCATGTTCTGCCCGTAGAGGTACACGTTTCGCCCCGCCGCCGTGAGCTCGCGGATGCGGGCAGCGATGCCCCTGGCCGGTGAAGGCAGGATGAACTTGGGGCAATTCTCCAGCTCCAGGCCCTCCTGATAGAGCAGCACGTCCTGGGTGCCGCTGCCGATATCGAGAATGAGACAGGTTTTGACTGTCATGAAAATGCTCCTTGAAAAAATGAATCCGGCTTTGTCTTAGGCCTCTGCCCCCCGCCCTCGGACCAAAGCATGCAGAGGTAATCTGTTTCAGGCCCTTGGCCAGAAAGGAGAACGTATCTTGCTTGATCGTTTATCCGCTCGCAGGAAAGACACAAAAAACCGGCCCCGGCATTGTCTGCCGGAGCCGGGCGATTTTAATCCACTGCAATTTTCATATCTGAAAGCCCAAGGAGCCGTCCATCTCATCCACCACAAGTTCCTGCCCGTCATGCAGGCGACCGGCGATGATCTCCCGCGCCAGAGGCGTTTCCAGATGGTGCTGCAAGTAACGCAGGAGCGGCCTTGCTCCGTAAACCGGATCATAGGCCTCGCGGGCGATGAATTCCTTGGCCCGGTCGGTAAGCACAAGGGTGATCTTGCGTTCATCCAGACGCGCCTGCAGGTTGGCCAGGAGCAGATCGATAATTCGCGTGATCTGCTCGATAAGGAGCGGCTTAAAGAGCACGATCTCGTCCACGCGGTTCAGAAACTCGGGCCTGAAATGTCCGCGCAGCACGCCCATCACCGCTTCACGCACGCCGTCGCGCAGCTCGCCCTGCTCGGTGATGCCCTCAAGGAGTAGATGCGAACCAATGTTGGAGGTCATGATGATGATCGTGTTCTTGAAGTCCACGGTCCGGCCATGGCTATCGGTCAGACGGCCGTCGTCGAGGATCTGCAGAAGCACGTTGAAGACGTCGGGGTGGGCCTTTTCGATCTCGTCGAAGAGGACCACGCTGTAGGGTTTTCGCCGCACTGCCTCGGTCAGCTGGCCGCCCTCGTCATAACCGATGTAGCCGGGAGGGGCGCCGATGAGCCGGGCCACGGTGTGCTTTTCCATGTACTCGCTCATGTCCAGGCGGACCATGTTCTCCACGGTGTCGAAAAGGCTTTTCGCCAGGGTCTTGCACAGCTCGGTCTTGCCCACGCCCGTGGGTCCGAGGAACATGAAGGAGCCGATGGGCCGCTGCGGGTTCTTGAGGCCCGCCCGAGCCCTGAGCACCGCGTCGGCCACGGCCTGCACGGCCTCGTCCTGGCCAATGACCCGCTCATGCAGAATGTCGCCGAGCTTCAAAAGCTTCTCGCGCTCCCCTTCGACCAGCTTGACCACGGGGATGCCGGTCCACTTGGAGATGATGGACGCGATGTCGTCGGGCCCGACCTCTTCGCGCAGGAGCCGCTGCTCGCCGTCATCCCCGCTTGAGAGCGTCTCAAGCTTGCGCTCGAGTTCGATCAGGCGACTGTATTTGAGCTCGGCGGCCTTGTTCAGGTCGTATTCGCGCTCGGCCTTGGCAATGGCCTCCTTGGTCGCCTCCAGCTCCTTCTTGAGCTGGCTGATTTCGTCGATGCCGCTCTTCTCCCGTTCCCATTGGGCGCGAAGACCGGTCTGGGTCTCCTTGAGCTCGGCCAGTTCCTTTTCAAGCTTCTCCAGACGCTCGCGGGAGGCGGCATCGCTCTCGCGCCGCAAAGCCTCGCGCTCGATCTCCAGCTGCATGGCCTTGCGGTTGATCTCGTCAAGCTCCGTGGGCAGGGAGTCGATCTCCGTGCGGATCATGGCCGCCGCCTCGTCGATGAGGTCGATGGCCTTGTCGGGCAGCTGGCGGTCCGAGATGTAGCGGCTGGACAGGGTCACGGCCGTGACCAGGGCCGAATCCGAAATGCGCACGCCGTGATGGACCTCGAAACGCTCTTTCAGGCCGCGCAGAATGGAGATGGCGTCCTCGACGCTGGGTTCCTCCACGAGCACGGGCTGGAAACGGCGCTCCAGGGCCGGGTCCTTTTCAATATATTTGCGATACTCGTCCAGGGTGGTCGCGCCGATGCAGTGCAGCTCGCCCCGGGCCAGCATGGGCTTTAACAGATTGCCCGCATCCATGGCGCCTTCGGTCTTGCCTGCGCCGACAATGGTATGCAGCTCGTCGATGAAGAGAATGACACGCCCTTCGGACTTCTGCACTTCCTTCAGCACGGCTTTCAGGCGTTCCTCGAATTCGCCGCGGTACTTGGCCCCGGCGATGAGCGCGCCCATGTCGAGAGCGAAGACAGTCTTGTCCTTAAGCCCCTCGGGCACATCCTTGTTCAGGATGCGCTGGGCCAGGCCCTCGACGATGGCCGTCTTGCCCACGCCCGCCTCGCCGATCATGACCGGGTTGTTCTTGGTGCGCCGCGACAGGATACGGATGCAGCGCCGGATCTCGGAGTCGCGGCCGATGACCGGATCGAGTTTGCCCTTGCGCGCGTCCTCGACCAGGTCGCGTCCGTATTTGTTCAAAGCATCGTAGGTTTCCTCGGGGTTGTCCGAGGTGACCCGCTGGTTTCCGCGCACCTCGGCCAACACGGAGAGAATCTTGTCCTTGGTCAGCCCGAACTGGCGCAGCACGACGGCGCTGGGCCCCGTGCCGGGCTTGTCCAGAATGGCCAGCAAGACGTGCTCCACGCTGACGTATTCGTCCTGCATCTTCTTGGCCAGATCCTGGGCGGCGAGCATGACCTCGTTCATGCGCTGGGTGACGTATATCTGTCCGGGCTGGGCGCCGGGTCCGCTGACGCGCGGCATCTTGCCGAGTTCGCTGTCCAGGGCCGACGCCAGGGCGCGGACATCACATCCGGACCGTTCCAACAGACGGGGCACAAGGCCCTGCTCCTGCCCAACCAGGGCGCGGAACAAATGATCCACGTCAACCTGCTGGTGCCCGAGGCGAATGGCCACGGCTTGGGCTTCGGCCACAGCCTCCTGTGATTTTTTCGTAAATTTGCTGAGATCCATAAGAATCCTCCCTTTGTCTGCTCCGTCAAATCCGATTCGACAGATTACGCAGTCGCTCTTCCAAATGATCGATGCGTTCCAGCAGATCGACAATAATGACGCCTGCCACCGGGCTCAATTCAAAGTCGGCGCACAGCCGTCTGTACTTTCGTCCACGGAGCACATCCATGCGCACAAACAAAAATTCCTGCTGGGCCGTTGTGGATGGAATGATCCATTCCATACGGACAAGTTCCAAAAGAATGTCTTCGGTGAGACCTGTCAGTTCCAGAAACTCCCTGGTGCCGATGCGTTCGGAAGTCGCCGGAAGACCATGTTCATGAATCTGCACAAGTGTCATATCCTGCTCCTACCTGGCCTGAAATGTTGCGATCGCGGACAACTCTTCCCAGAGTTCGCGTTCCCGGTCCGTCAAGGTCTTGGGCGAACGGATGGCGATGCGTACGAACTGATCCCCCTGACTTTCGCCCTTGCCGAGGCCCTTGCCGGCCAGACGTAACTTCTGTCCGCTGCTCAGACCGGCCGGAATGTTCATGTCCACGGGGCCGTCCAGGGTCGGGATGCGCACCGAGCAACCCAGCACGGCCTCCCAAGGGGCCAGCCGCAGATCATAGACCACGTTCACGCCTTCAAGACGAAACAACGGATGCTCGGCAATGGCCACCTGCAAAAGCAGATCACCCGCCGGACCGCCGCCGGAACCCGGAGAGCCCTGCCCCGAGAGGCGGATCTTGGCTCCATCCTTCACGCCGGCCGGGATGTTGACCTCCAGCGTCTTCGATTGCATGCGTGGCATGCCGTCGGCGCCGCGCACCTGCTCCTGCAGGGTGATGGTCTTGAGCCCGCCGCGATAGGCTTCCTCCATGTTCAGGGTCAGGCGAACTTCCGCGTCGCGGCCCCGGCTGCGCGAGGGCCGCCCGAAAGGATCGCCGCCAAAGCGACTGCCGCCGAAACCTCCGGCCTGACCAAATCCACCGGTCTGGCCGAAAATCGTTTCAAAGAAGTCACTAAAACCCTCTCCGCCAAAGCCGCCTGATCGGAACTGAAAATTCTCGTACCCCGGAGGCGGCTGAAAATTCTGCCCCTCCTTCCAGTTGGGACCGAGGGAATCGTACAGCTTGCGCTTTTCGGGATCTTTCAAGACCTCGTAGGCTTCGTTGATTTCCTTGAATTTGCCTTCGGCCGCAGGGTCGTTCGGATTCAAGTCAGGATGATATTTGCGAGCAAGCTTTTTGAAAGCCTTGCCGACTTCCTCCTTACTCGCACCCTTCGCCACTCCGAGCAGATTGTAATAATCTTTATATTCCAAAGCAGTACCACTCCTTATGCTCGTGATGTACGCGAAAAGATAATACTCGAACTCACCAAGTCAACATTTTGACACAAAATTTCAGGCGTGCTCGTAACGCGAAAAAATCGGGTTCAGCGGCAACAGTACGAGCCACAAAGGGCGTCCCAAATACGCCCACAAATCCCTATCCGCAGCCTGCACCCGGTCTGCAAGAACCTGTCGGAAATGAATTTCGCGTCGGATCAGATCGTCCAGTTCGGAACAGATCGATCCCGCGAAATCAGTTTCCGCCTTTGCCAGTCGCAGGGCCTGCCCGACCGGAAAATTGTTTTCATGATCCGTGATGCAGTCCCAAAGTGCTGATTCCTGGGGAACCATGTCTTGCCGAGACAGGGTCGGAACAGCCATGGCCTCAAGAACCGCAGCGGTGTCGGCACAAAATAGTGACCGGCATTCCAGAGGACGATGGCTATATATCGAACAGGTTTTTGCTTGAGACAAGAAATAAATGCATTCCCAGCCCCTGTCTTTCCCGCGAATTTTCATCAACTCCGCAGACAAAGGCTGCAGGGACTGCGTTCGTGGATCAAAGGCCATCTCGCCGCGGCGCAGACAGACAACATCACTCATGGGAATATGCTCAAGCAATCCCAGATCCGCCTCATGTAGAGCCGGCCCGCCCTTTTCACAACACGTTCCGCACCGCTGACATTCACGAAAGGTCATTTTCTCTCCAGATACGTAAGAACGATCCATCACTCGTTTACCGGCACGCGCTGCTCCACTTGCCGACCTCGCCATCCAGACAGGTTAGCGCCATGCCCGCAACAGTCAATGCCCAGAAAAAACGAAAAGCCGGTCGTGCCGGCTTTTCGAGGAGATTTGCGAAATAATTTCAGTGACTAATTGTAGAGCTCTGTCTCAAGCCACTGTTTCACGTCATCATTCACAGGATAGATGCCTTTGTGATTGTAGACGCCCTTCATGAACGTGTCGGCCAGTTTTTCCGGAAGCGGCAGCACGGCCAGTTCATCGGCCCCGTCCGAATTGCGGTACAAAAGAGTCACTATCGGCTTTTCATTCCAGGTGTTGACGACAAAGTAATGAGAATGGTCTTCCTTTCCCTTGACTGCATACTGATAGCCACCGCGATAACCGTTGTTGCCCCATTCCAGGTAAATGGCAACCGCATCTTCCGGAGTCATTTCCCAATCGATTATCAGATCCTTGAATGCTCGTAACTGTCCCATAATTCACCTCCGTTTCTCTTGAAATGAATTATTAATAACAATTACTATAAACGTCAAGTAGACTATTCCAATCTGATATCGGGACAGGGCCGTCCGGCGTCGCGGCACTCCTTATAAATTCGGGCGGCCGAGACGAAATTCCGGGCCCAGAGCGAATTCCCCAGAGCATGCATATGTGTATAGCCTGCCAGACAATTGCGGTACAAGACGCCGTCGTGTCCCTTGGCCATGCCCTGGCCAAGCTCAACGTCAAAGACAAAGGACTCGATACCGCTGGTGTCGACGCAGCGGGAGTAATGAAACTCATGTCCGGTCAAACGATTCTTCAGCGGATAGAACGGGTTTGGGGAAGCGACAAGCGCGCTCATGTAGCCATGGCCCTGCGGCTTTTTGAAAACCTTGGTCTCCAGCGGGAAAACATCGGCCATGGGGTACGTGGCGCCTTCGTAGTGAAGTTCCCGGCTCAAATACATGAGCCCGCCGCATTCGGCGTACAGCGGCATGCCGCCAAGGACACGCTCCTTGACCGATTGGCGCATGGCAGCATTAGTGGTCAGACCATCGGCCAATGTCTCGGGAAACCCACCGCCCATGTATACGGCATCAACGTCGGGCAGTTCAGGATCGGCCAACAGACTGAATTCAACCAATTCAGCGCCGGCATGTTGCAGAGCCTCGAAATTTTCCTGGTAATAAAACCACAACGCGGCATCGCGAGCGACACCGATGCGCACCGGGACAGATTTTCCGGAGCATGGATACAACGGAGCCAAATCCAGCGTAACGGCAGGCACCTGGCGTGCGATATTCAGGCAGGCATCCAGGTCCGCATGCGTGCGTAAAAAATTGGCGAGTTCTGAAAAGGGGTCGTGGCTGAACTCCGCATCGGAAATCAGGCCCATATGCCGTTCAGGAATGGGATTTTCCGGCAGCTTCGGCAAAACGCCAAGAACCTGCACATCCGTATATTTTTCGATGGATTGGCGCAGAATCTTCTGATGTCTGCCACCGGCGGTACGATTGAGGATGACCCCCCGGATGTCCACTTCAGGATCGAATGTGGTCAACCCGAGAAGAATGGCGGCCATGGTCCGCGTGACCTTGGTGCAGTCGGCCACGATAATGACGGGGCACTGCAGCGATTTCGCAAGGTCGGCAGAGGAACAGGTCCCGAGCACGTCTTTCCCGTCGTAGAGTCCGCGATTGCCTTCCAGCAGAGCCAGATCAACTCCCTGCGCCCTTGACCAGAAAAGATTCCGCAGCACCTCAGAAGACAATAAAAAAGGATCCAGATTGCTTGTGATGCTCCGACTGGCCAGGCCAAGCCATTTGGCATCAATATAATCTGGACCCTTCTTGAAGGCCTGAACAGTCAGACCTTGTTCGGTGAAAGCGCGTGCCAACCCCAAGCTGACGATAGTCTTGCCGGAGCCGCCGCCAAGGCCGGCAACTAGTATCCGAGGACACGTCAGTAAAGAGGCAGGCATCAGAAAATCTTAATCTTCGCCTTCTGTGGCCGCCTGCTTTCCAGCGCCGGGAACACCATACATGGTGGTGCTGCCGCTGGACCAGTATTCAAGCACGCCTTCGGACACAAGCTGGTTGATTACTTTCTTGGCTTCGCGCATTTTCATATCGGGAAAAAGAGCGGCCAAGTCATTGAAGTAAAACTTTGATTTCTGCTTGGACTTGGACTGGATGAACTCCAACACGATCTCTTTAGGATCTGCCATGCTCGCCTCTCTTATGGTTTAGGGCCGACTTGCGTCGGCCCTATGATTATCAAATCAGCGGTAGATTAGAACTTGAAGTTCGTGGTCTGGCGCCATGTGTAGTACGCCGGATCACGGAAGTCATCGATCATGTGCTCGGAGAAATCAAGTTCGCACTTCTCGAAGAAACGCTCCCAACCAATGCGTTCTGCCCAATCACCAACACGCTCGTACTTACGGGCATCTGCAGCGTAAGCTTCGACGATCTGACGGATGACCTTGGCCAGTCTGGGCCAACGGGGCGGTTCATTGGGAATGAAGGCCACGACGACCTTGGAGAACTTGGGATTGCTGATGCGGTTGGAAACCTTGCCGCCAGCCATGATGACCAGGCCGTCGCCAGTCTGGTCGGACAGGGGCAGGGACGGACACATGGTGTAGCAGTTACCGCAGAACATGCAGCGCTCGTTCTTGATGGCAACGGTGTTCACGGTCTTGGTCTCGCCCTTTTCCGTGACGATTTCCTTCTTGGTCGGACGGATTGCGCCTACGGGGCAGGCGGCAACGGCCAACGGGATTTCGCACAGGTTGTCCAGCCACTCGTGGTCGATTACGGGAGGCTTGCGGTGATAGCCAAGGATGGCGATGTCGGAGCAGTGTACGGCGCCGCACATGTTCAGACAGCAAGCCATGGAGATGCGGACCTGAGCGGGCATGCGCATCTGACCGAACTCTTCAAAGAGTTCGTCCAGAACGACCTTGACCGTACCGGAGGCGTCAGTGGCCGGGGTGTGGCAGTGAACCCAACCCTGGGTGTGAACGATGTTGGTGATGCCGGCGCCGGTTCCGCCAACGGGGAACTTGTAGCTGCCGCCGTCGAACTTCTGGGCGTTCAGGTATTCTTTGAGTTTCTTGGCTTCATCAAGAGTGGTGACCATGAACTCAATGTTGTTACGAGTGGTGAAACGCAGGTGACCACCGCAGAACTTGTCGGCGATCGCGCAGATTTCACGAATGTGGCCAACAGACATGAGGCGGGCGCCGCCGCAACGAACAGTGTAGACTTCGTCGCCGCTCTCGGCCTTGTGCATCAGAATGCCGGGCTCACAGATTTCATGCCACAGCCACTGCCCTTTGTTCTTGGCAATGACCGGAGGAAAGAAGTCGGAAGCATGGCGGGGGCCGATGTCCGAAATCCTGTTTTCCATTGGTTTTTCGGGATTGTATCCGGAAGAAACAAAAGCCATTTTCAACCCCCTTCTTATCTCTGATGGTGTTTACGGTAATCCGCGATGTCGCGATCCCAGCCGCCTTCAACGTCCTCTTCCTTCCAGAAGATGTACGGATTGTGACGGGGTTCCATAACATGCTGGGGCACTGGGGTAAGACCGACGGCGGCGATAGCCTTGGCCAGACCCTGACGCTTGATGAGTTCACCAAGACGCTCACGGTTCTTGCCTTCTTCCATCCACCATTCCCAAATGCCTTCGATGATTTCCTTGATCTCGTCATAAGGATCTTCGACCTTCATGAAGGGTACGAGCAAGGAGCCCATCTGTGCGCCGTCCAGGATCGGAGCCTTGGCACCAACCAGGATGGACAGACCACGATCATTACCGATGCGCAGAGCGCGGGGCATGACGTTCAGACAGTGCATGCAACGGGTACATTCACGGTTGTTGATCATCAGCTTGCCATCTTCCATCCACATGCATTCGGTGGGACACAGGTCGATGACTTCCTTCTCGATGTCGAAAGCGCCCCAATCCTTGCCGGCATGAGCGCCGCCGTTGGGCTGGATTTCACCGCCGACATAGGCGGCGACAGCTTCCTGATCGATGCGGATGTCGTCGCGCCATGTGCCGATGAAGGACATGTCGGAACGGGCAATGGAAGCCACACAACCATTCGGGCAACCATCAAACTTGAATTTGAACTTGTAGGGGAACGCAGGACGATGCAGCTCATCCTGGTATTCCTGGGTCATCTGGTAGCAGAGCTCCTGAGCGTCGTAACAAGCCCATTCACAGCGAGAGTCACCAAGACAGGAGGCGGGGGTACGCAGGTTGGAACCGGAACCGCCCAAGTCGTTGTTCATCTTGTGGGTCAGCTCAAAGTAGAATTCTTCCAGCTGAGGAGTGGTTGTTCCCAGAAGCACGATGTCGCCGGTGGCGCCATGCATGTTGGTCAAACCGGAGCCGCGCATATCCCACAGGTCGCAGAGCTGCTTCAGAAAATCAGTCGTGTAGTACATGCCCGCAGGCTGAGCGACACGAACGGTGTGGAAATGAGCAACACCGGGGAACATCTGGGGCTGGTCACAGTAACGGCCGATAACGCCGCCGCCATAACCGAAAACGCCGACGATGCCGCCGTGCTTCCAGTGTGTGGTGCCATCCTTATAGGACAGTTCCAGGATTCCGAGAAGGTCATCACAAACGTCAACAGGAATCTGGTATTCCACGTTATCCACGTTTTTATGACGTCTCTCGGCTTCCTCCTTGATGTCCGCCACAAAACTCGGCCACGGACCGCTCTGAAGCTGATCCAGCAACGGGGTCGCATGTTTAGCCATTACACATCCTCCTTAAAAAGATTAGACCGTGCACAGTCATCGCGCTGGTATTGAACTACTGCGCGACCCTCAACCTCTTAACAATTTCAGCAAGTTCTGAAAAATTAATGCTCGTGAATCTTCGTACAATGCCGAAGATTTGTCAACCGGAATTTCGCTCAACACAGTCAGTGCCTAGCTTAACGGTACTGCTTGATTTCTTCAAGGACCTGAGCTTCCACTTCAAAACCGGTCTCTGCAGCCTTGTCGAAATACATGATCGCTTTCTTGGGCTCGCCCTTCTCAAGATAGGCAAGGCCGATATTGTTGTATGCAGGACCAAACATCGGTTCAATTTCGAGCGCTTTTGAACACTGCATAATGCATCCATCCGGATCTCCGAGCGCAAGGTAAGCACTGCCAAGCGTAGTGTGTGCCTGAATGAATTGCGGATCGAAGCTCAAAGCTTTCTTGAGCGCCTTGACGGCCTTGTCTGGATTTTGCTGCTGCATGTGTACAAACCCGATATTGCCCCACGGAACAGCAAAACGCGGCCGTACATCAGCAGCCTTTTGGTTCATCTTGAGACATTCGTCGAGATTCCCTTCATGCATCGCCAAGCCACCAAGCTGAACATACGCTTCTGCAATGTTCGGCTCCAGCGCCACTACCTCTTCAAATGCTTTTTTTGCTTCTGCCAGGTTGCGATCAGCGACCAAAGAAACACCTAGATTATACAAAAGCGCCGCAGAATCTGGATTATCTTGCAAAGCAGCTTTTAATGCATCGACACTTTTAGGTCCATAATCAGCTCTATTTTTCATAAATACCTACCTATGGCATATAGTCGTTAATATCGATATTATGCTTCTCAAGTTCTGCAGCATACCATCTGGAAAATTCATACATCCCTATATATCGCTCGTCACCGTTTACCATGCCAAGACACATTTCAAGGACGCCCTGCCCGTAAGCATTGCTGTACTTTTCTGGGGCATGATTCTGCAAGTACTCACGCACAAGCTGCTGAGTCGTACGTTTTGTACCGTCGGTTCGCCATTCGATTGGCTCTTTCGGTTCGGCAAAAGGGTTCCACCGATCGTATCCAATCCGATCCACAAACTTGCGTCTCCTGGGAGCCATCTTCTCATAGATGGCCTTTTTCTGCGCTTCGTGCTCATCGGTCATTTTCATGGGCCTATGCATCTTCGCCTCCGGACTCGGCAGCCCCGGCTTCAGCGGGTGCGTCACCCAGGGAGCCGGCGCTACCGAAAAATTCATCAGAATACACCGTCATGAGCGCCGTGGAAACAGGCACGTGCATCAATCGGAAATCGGCATACTTTGAGCCGACGGCATCCAGCACCCGATTGCTGAGCGACAGAAGCATATCCTGAATACGCTCAAGTTTGACCGCAGGATAGGGATGGCCAGTCACGAAACCCGACAGGCCGCACGTATGGGATTTGCCGCCAATATCCAAAGGAATGCCGTAGATGCGACACGTGATGGGACGATACGCGTAAAGCGCGCATTTGTCTGCAGAATCAAGCAACGGACAACGGAGTCGCTCTTTGGCTGTGCGCAGCAAAATTTCGGAATGATCAACTTCACTGGCTTCTTTTGAAACCTTTTTCTTGAGAAGATACGCCTTCCGGTCGGCCTTGTCGGCTTCGATTAAAATTTCATTCCTGCGGATTTCGTCGAGTTCGGAAAATTTGGAATTGAGATACATCGCCTCGATAAGGGTCACATCGAAAAGAGCGTGGCAGCAGTCGCTACATCCTTCTTTGCAACGGACTTCGGAGACAAAATTGCCCGAAACCTTGTGAAAGACGGCATCGACCTGAGCCACAAGCGATTCATATTCCGTGAAAAATTGCGATAAATCCAGATTCATGGAGAAATTCCCTCGCCGGGATACGTACAATCCCGCAGAAATGGCGATTAAATGGAAAAATGGGACTTAGGATACAAAACTTCAGGCTTGGTACAGCTCGAAGCTCGAAATTTGAAATTGCCGGAGGTAACTGGCAGGCCCCGGCAGGGCCTGCCATAGAAAAAGACCTAGTTTTCTTCGATGGTGATGGCGTTCTGCTCACAAACTTCGATGCAGGATTCACAACCCAGACATTCCTCTTCGTTCACAGGGACGGCCTTGCCATTCTGAAGCTCATACACTTCAACGGGGCAAACATCCACACACTCGCCACAACCGATGCATTTGTCGCTGTCGACGATAACCGAATAACCCATGATCAACCTCCAAAATTCTTTTTAATTCCCGCTTATGCGGGTTGAATAAGGGACCCTTACACACCTTCAAAAAGGCTGTAAACCTAAATAGCGAGCCTAGCGATAACGGAAATTAACCCTTTAATTTCAGGTAGTAAAAAAATGCGGGCGTCCAAAATACGCCCGCATTTGTACGTGTTATTCAATTTCCTGCTTCACGCCGATTGCGACCTTGTAGAGAATGGTCAAAACCAGGAAGCCCGTGGCGTAAATCCCCAGAGACACGCCAAGCTCAAGCTGGGTGGGCACATATTCCGTGATCTCATGCAGCGGGTTTGGTACAAATCCGCCACCGATCATCCCGAGGCCCTTGTCGATCCAGGCACCTATGAAAATGAGCAGACAGCCGATGATCAGGAGGTTGTCCTGCTCTCTGTTCTTGGGAACAATCAGGATAAGAATGCCGACAACGGCCATGATCATGGCCGACCACATCCAGGGCACCAGCACTCCGTGTCCGTGGTAGCCAACGAACAGGTACTGAAGGTGAGCCATATGTGAGGGGATCTGGCTGTAGAAAACCGTGAACACTTCGCACAGCAGCAAAAAGAGGTTAATGCACATGGCGTAGACTACCGTCTTTCCAAGCGTGGCCAATACACCCTTGCCAGGATCAAATCCGGTAAAGATCTTGGCGATATAGGTCACCAGGATCAGGAACGCAGGACCCGCGGCAAAGGCTGAAGCCAGAAAGCGGGCGGCAAGGACTGCGGTCAGCCAGTAACCGCGACCAGGCAGGCCGCAGTAAAGAAAAGCGGTGACCGTATGAATGGACACAGCCCACGGAATGGACAGGTAAATAAAGAACTTGATCCACTTGGGAGGAGCAACCTGCTTGCGCTCGGCTTCCAGCGTGACCCAACCGACAAGGATGTTGATCAGCAGATAACCGTTCAAAACCACCATATCCCAAAACAGCACAGAGTTGGGCGTGGGATGAAGGAGAACGTTCATCAAACGCTGCGGCGAGCCCAAGTCGGCGACGATGAAGAGCAGGCACAAAATAACCATGGCCACGGCGTTAAATTCACCGAGAATAAGAATCTTGCCGAACTTCTGGTAGTTATGAAGGTATTTCGGGATAACCAGCATGACGGCCGATGCAGCGACGCCAACCAGAAAGGTGAACTGCGCAATGTAGAATCCCCAGGAAACATCACGGCTCATACCCGTGATCGTCAGACCGTGTGAGAGCTGTTGCCAGTAACACGCCGCGCCGATGCTCATCAGCAGGAGCAAAAAGGCGATCCAACCCCAATAAATTTTTGATCCATTTATGGCTTTTTCAAGCATGACTCACCCCTTACACGAGATAGTAAACACAAGGTTTGGTTCCAAGGTACGGGCTGCGCCTGATGGAAAAGCGCTCAGCAAGCAACTTGCGCACATCGGATTCAGGGTCTTCCAAATCCCCGAAAGTAATGGCCCCTGCGGAGACTTCAACGCACGAAGGCATTTTCCCTTCAGCCAGGCGCTCGGCACAGAATTCACACTTCTCGACCACGCCCTTGGTACGGGTGGGGTAATCAAGATCAACCTTTTCAATGAACGGACGCGGGTCCTTGAAGTTGAAGCTTCTCGAACCGTAGGGACATCCGGCCATGCAGTAACGACAGCCGATACAGCGGTGAAAATCCATCATGACGATGCCGTCTTCACGCTGGAATGTGGCCTTGGTCGGGCAGACCCGCACACAGGGGGGGTTGTCGCAATGGTTGCACAAAGCCAGGGCCGACTTGGCTCCGGCCTCAGGCTGATATTCGTGATGGTTGTCCAGAAAGAGATGTTCCATCGATGTTTCCCAGATCCACTTAATATTCTGATTACCGGGAATATTCGGAACGTTATGTGTGGTGTGACAAATCTTTGTCACATCCGCCACAATCTCTTCAGTCAACTTGGCGGTGTCGATGACCATGGCCCACCGGGAGGCCTTAAGAGCATTGGGCCCGGAGTGAACAGAATGCCGGGACGCGAAAAGCAATCCTTCTCTCGCCGTCCCTCCTCCGGCAGCCAGCAACTCGGAGGCGGGGCGAACGCCCCAACCCAAAGCCGCCACCGCAGCGATCTTCAAAAAATCTCTACGCAAAGTTTTCATTTGTTCTCCCCCTTCGGATCAACATGACAATCCCAGCAGTAGGGGTTCACGGAAACGGTCGCATGGCATTTGTCGCAGAACTTATCCTTGTTCTCATGACACTTCATACACGTCTTGCTCAGGCTCTTCTGAAAAACCTGATGGTTGGCCGTGGAATGATACTCATGCTCACTACCGCGGACGACTTCGTCTCGCCAGTCGTTGAGCATGGCCATGTGCTCGGCGCGCATGAATTCGACGCTTTCGACACAGTCCTTGGCGTTCTTGGGCTTTTCCAATTCGGGTCTTTGATAAGCGGCGCTGCCGATGTTGTTCCAAAAAGGATAGGTCATGAAGACCACGAACACGGCAAGACCGATCAGAATTTTATTCTTGTCGTACATTATTCATCCTCCAGCCCGGGCAGGTCTTCACCACGCAGATCGGTTTCGCGTTCTTTTTCACCAGGAAAGACCAAGGCATTGGCAACAAGTTCATGCAAGCCACAAACGTCGACTTCCGGCACCCAGTATTTCATGGAATTGGGGAGCACTGCCCGGTCGATGGCGCAGACACAACCGAGCATATTCACGCCGTATTTTTCATGAACATATTTAACGGCATTGGCGCGGGGCAGACCGCCCATCATGCGCAGCTCGTCATTCTCACCGGCGTTAAGACCAGCGCCGCCACCGCAGCAGAAAGTCTGCTCGCGAGTGGTGCCTTCGGGCATTTCGGTGAATTTCTCGACGACGCTCTTGGCCACGAAACGGGGCTCATCGAGAAGACCCATCCCGCGGGCAGGATTACAGGAGTCGTGCCAGGTCAGGTGGATGTTGGCATTGCGTTTCTTGTTCAGATTGAGCTTGCCGTGCTTGATCAGGTCCGCCGTGAATTCGGCGATGTGGACCATCTTGGTGCTGGCCGCGTTCTTGAACACCGTTCCGGTAATCGGGTTGGACGGGACTTCCATGCGCGAATGCTGGAAATCAGGCCCGTTCAGGGTGTCCATGTACTGATGGATGACGCGCCACATATGGCCGCATTCACCGCCGAGAATCCACTTCACGCCCAAGCGGTCGGCTTCCATGTACATCTTGGAGTTGAGACGTTTCATGGTCTCATGCGAAGTGAAGAAACCGAAGTTTCCTCCCTCGGAGGCATATGTCGACCAGGTCACGTCCAAACCGTATTCGCGCTTCAGGTACTCGAACAGCATGAGGTAGCCCATGCAGGTATAGGTACCCGGATCGGCGAAAACGTCTCCGGAAGGCGTGATGAAGAGAATGTCGGCGCCTTTCTTGTTGAAGGAAGGCTCTGGGCGGATGCCGGTTATGTCTTCGATGTCGTCGCAGAAAAAGTCGATCATATCGAAGAAGGCGTGCGGCTGGATGCCAAGGTGGTTGCCTGTGCGATAACAATTGGCCACCGGGGTCGCGATCCAGTCGATGTTGAGGCCGAGCAGGTTCAGCAGTTCACGGCCGATGATGGTCACCTCGGCGGTGTCTATGCCGTAGGGACAGAAGACAGAGCAGCGGCGGCATTCGGAACACTGAAAGAAATAATACCACCACTCCTTCAGGACTTCCGGAGTCAGCTTGCGTCCGCCTGCAAAACGTCCAAGAATCTTGCCGAAGGTCGTAAATTCCCCGCGGTAGACGGAACGCAGCAATTCGGCGCGCAGCACCGGCATGTTCTTCGGATCACCGGAGCCGATGAAGAAATGACATTTATCCGCGCAAGCGCCGCAACGCACGCAGATGTCCATGAAGATCTTGAACGAGCGGAACTTCTGCAGACGTTCGCGCAGACCGTTGAAGATGATTTCCTGCCAGTTCTCCGGAAGCTTCCAATCGTCGTCGAGAGGATTCCACTTCCGGGCATGCGGCAGGCCCACGTAATTCACGCTGTCGGGGTTGGCTGCGTAACAGTACCGGCCGGGTTTGATCTCCACCGGCACGTCCATCCAATCCGCCTTGGGCGGCGTGTAATCGATATTCGCAAAAAGCGCTTCAGGGCGTGGCAGATCAGACATTACTCGGCTCCTTCTGCTAGAGGCTTGTCCACGGGAAGATCCTTCTCGACCATCTTCTCACGGAATTCATCCTCGTATTCTTCGTATGTGTGATAATGAACATTCTCGAACTTCCAGGGGTTAATGTGCCTGAACTTTCTGGAAGCACAGTTCATGTTGCGCGTGGGCGAAAGGAACACGCCGCCCATGTGCATGAGTTTGCTGAGCGGAAAATAGGCCAGAAGCACGGAAACAAGGAACATGTGGATGTAAAACATCACTCCGATCCCTTCCGGCACGACCCAGGAAAATGTCACCAGGCCCATGGCCAGCTGTTTGACCGAGATGATGTCAACCTTGGCAAAATACCGCATGAAAATTCCGGAAAAAGCGATTCCGAGAATCAGGAACAGCGGAAAATAATCCTGCACCAATGAAATGTAACGGATCTGGGGAACCACTACGCGTCGCACAAAAAGATAGGTTACAGCGGCGACAAACACGATATCGGTAAGATAGAGCGTCGGAGCGCCGATCTGCAGCATGCTGTCCATGGCTTCAATACCGGCGATAATGCCCGGCACCGGCTCTGTGAAAAAGCGCATATGCCGCAGAACGATGGTCAAAAACGAATAGTGGAATGCCAGAGCGCCAAGCCACAACCATTTGCTTGAACTGTAGGTAACTTTTGTACCTTCGTGCAGATCAACCTTGGTATTGCGAAAAAGCGACCTGAACAAGAGCACTTCCAAGAGCATCCTCATCACGACGCCGCCCGTGGTGGAAGGATTTTCGATGGTGCTCTGCTTGATCCAAGGCAGGGATTCCTGCTGACCACATGTTGTGGGGATACAAAACGGCACAGCCGATCTCCCCCAATCCACAACTCTCATACAGAATCCCACCACAAAAACCGCGACTGCCAGGAAGGGTATGTACAGCCCAAAGGCTTTTTCCATACCCATCGCCCCGGCGCCCACTAGGGCTAATGCCGCGAGGGCAAAGACCAGGAAAAGGGAGTAAAGAGCTTTCATGTACCTTTTACCTCGCTAAAGGGTTAACACAAAAAATATACTTAACGGACACTACCCCGCTACCTCCTCGTCTTTCAATAAATTAGCCCTTTCAAGCAATTTATGAGTTCTACTATATAACTGATTTGCTTTTTGCTTCCAAAGAAGCTCCCGGCAATTCATGTACAGGTCAAAACCAAGCATTGTCAGCCTGTCTACGCGAGTGTTCCAATCATACAGCATGGAATCTGGTTGCTCAGCAGGGTAAGCTTTTTCAAGCTGGCGCCGGACTATCTCCTTGAGGGCAGGCAGAAAACTCAGAGCGACCGAAGGAGCGAACCCTTGCACGGCCCTGATGCGTAAAATCCCGTCCAGATCGGTGGAACATTCCGCAACATCGGCCTGGCTGAGCAATATTTTATATATCCGCTCGACATTGTTGCGAAAAGTATGACCGACAGGATTGGCGAACTGATTGGACGAACCAGAAAAAAATTTGGCACCCTCTTCAGGGTAGGTCTTGATAATCGCCTCTGCCCATTGGGCACAAATGGCGTGATGGTTGTCGGTCAAAAATTTTTGTAGTTCCATAAATACCTTAAAATGCATGATGTTATACGATTTTCTGATTGACCGCGCAACGCATTGGAAGAGCAGGACAGATTTGCGGGGTTCTTAAATCACCTCACTTCCAAGGTCAAGCTGTTTGTGAAAAATGAAACAAGGATGCGACGCAAACTTGGCCATGAATCCAACATGTTAATCAACCTCTTTGCGCTCAGCTCTCAATCATCAAATCAAGCTCCTCGTCAACTCCCTGCCGGACCGCCCGCACACTTCGGACTAGGCATCCAGCGTCGCTTATGCTACCAGTGCCGCCACATCCACACCAACTCTCGACCATCCAACGGCGAACCCATGAAGCTGCGAATCCTTTTCATTTCTCTGCTTTGCGTCATGTCTGTGCTGGCCTCGTCCGCTTTTGACCCAGCCACCGCGCAGGAAGACGAGCCCCAGTCATGGCGCCTGCTCGCGGACAAGACTGCCGCAAGTCACGACAACCAATACCTGGAAGCATTCGGAAACGTAGTGCTGGACAGAGGGAACGACTACATCCGCGCCGATTATGCCAGATATTACCAGTCCACAAAATGGGTCTTCCTTAAAGGCAATGTCGAAGCCAGATTCCAAGGTGATTTTCTGAAGGCCGAAGAGGCGGAGTTCGATCTCAACACGAATACCGGGTGGCTGAAAAACGGCCAAATCTTCATGCAAGATCCGCACATGTATTTCGAGGGCGCCGTTCTCAAAAAGACCGGCCAGGATACGTACGAATTTCGTGAAGCCACCATCACAGTATGCGACGGCGACCGTCCTGCCTGGTCGATCAAGACGTCACGGGGCGACATTACGGTAGACGGCTATGCGCACCTCTGGACCCCTCGCTTTCAAATCCTCGATCAACCCGTCTTTGCCGCTCCCTACGCGGTCATCCCCGTCAAGACCAAAAGGCAAAGCGGCTTTCTCCTGCCCGAGATCGGCACCAGCGACCGTCTCGGCATCACCTATGATCAACCATATTATCAGGTCATCGATGAAGAGCAGGACGTCACGCTCTACTCGCACCTCATGTCGAACAAAGGTCTCATGCTCGGCGCCGAATACCGCATGGTGCCCGACATTCACAGCAAGGGCATCTGGAAACTCGACTATCTCTACGATCAGCAGATCGAGGGCGAATCGCTCTACAGCGACAACGTGGGCATGTCGCGCGAAAACCGCAATCGCTGGTGGGGGCGGGGCAAATTTGACGGCTACGTTGGAGAACCGGACTGGAATCTCAAATTCGACCTGGATATGGTTTCGGACCAGGATTATCTACGTGAATTTTCACGCGGCTATTCCGGCTTTAACAAAAGCCGCCGTGATTTTTTACAGTATTTTGGACGCGACATTGAGGACAGCGACAGTAATCTGCGAATCAACCGAGCACTCCTGAGTCGCAACTGGGGCGACCTTGGATTCCAAGGGCTTCTGGAGTACACGCAAAATCTTGAATACGGCAGCAACAACAACCTGACGAATAAAAGTAAGGCTGACGACCCTACGCTCCAGAGGCTTCCGGAACTCAATCTGCATCTTTACCAGACCCAACTTCTCAGCACTCCTCTGACCGCTGAGGGAAGTTCGCAACTGGCTTCATTTTGGAGAGAATACGGAACAACGGGATCTCGTTTCGATATCCACCCTATAATTGGACTACCATTGCACTTTGAATACGGCTCGATAATTCCTAAGGCTGGCGTCCGGAGTACAAGCTATTTCATACAGCGTTTTGAAGGGGATGACAGTGATGTAGACACAGATAGAAGCACGCAAACACGATTTCTTCCGGATTTTTCTACGTCAGCGTACACTGAATTTTCTAAAATATTTACTTTAAATGAAGAAAGCAGCATCGATAAGGACGCTGCTTCTGCGACATGGTTGAAATTGAAACACGCTCTTCAGCCTCGTCTTGAATATGACTATATCCCCTACTCCGAACAGGAAAAATATCCTTATTTTGACGAAGCAGATCGAATTGACGCAAAAAATGAGCTTACATATTCCATTACAAATATTTTCACCATGAAGACCGGAAGATGGCAGCCCGCTCTGGAAGAGCAAGGTCAGCCTGGTCTGCAAATGGATTTTTTTGAAATGGCGAGATTGCGTTTCGAGCAGTCCTACAGCATCCGCGAAGAAAGGCGCAACGACGACACTGACGAATATCCAAATCGTCCCTTTTCCGACGTGCTGACGGATCTGACCACCAGGCTTAGTCCATGGCTTTACCTGAACAACAAAACGTGGTTCTCCCCATATGAAGGCCAGATCATAGAGCATGAGCATTCACTCTCCGCCTACTACGACAGTCTTGTATACGCCACGTTCAGCCTGGATTTTCTGGAGGAAATCGACGAATACTTACGGCAGGAGCAAGAACGCCAGCGCATCGCCTCCTTTGGTGGCGGGATTGCCATCAATAATCAGTGGAGCACCGCCTTTTTGTACCGTGTCGATTGGGAAGCCAGCACAGACCTCGAGAAAAGGCTGACTTTGCGCTACGATCATCAGTGTTTTTCCGCCGAAACTTCATGGAGTCAAACCGACGAGGACTCCCGTTTTGAATTTCGGGTCATCCTCGCGCAACTGGGATCCTTGGGCCGTTAAGACATGATCCCCGAGAAACAAATCCGCCTCCTTCCTCCCGAACTGCAGAACCAGATTGCAGCGGGAGAGGTCGTCGAACGACCGTCCAGCGTTTTGAAGGAACTTGTCGAAAACGCCCTGGATGCAGGCGCGACCCGAATCCGGATTCAAATCCGCGACGGCGGGCAATCCTGCATCAGGGTCAGCGACAACGGTTCCGGTATCTTTGAAGACCAACTCGAACTTGCCGTTACGCGTCACGCCACCAGCAAGCTTCAGAATCTGAGCGACTTGCAGCATATCAATAGCTTCGGATTCCGTGGAGAAGCCCTGCCGAGCATAGCATCTGTTTCCCGCTTCCGCATTGCCTCCGCCCGCCACGATGGCGACGGCGGGGTTTTGGAGGTGCTGCATGGGCGAATCCTGCGTCAGGACAAAACAGCCATGCCCAAAGGAACGGATGTTGAAATCAACGATCTGTTCTCCAACGTACCGGCCCGTCTCAAATTTCTGAAAAAACCGGGCACCGAGACCCGCAAATGCGCCGAACTTGTCGCCCGGATCGCACTTGCCAATCCGCATGTGGATTTTGAACTCGTAAACGCGGATCGAACTGTGCACCGATTTCTGGCAGCACAGGATCTCACGCAGCGTCTGGCAGCCATCTGGCCCCAGGAAGTTGTCGAATCCTTGCACGGCGTCGACTTCAAGGATGGAGAACTGTCCGTACACGGTCTTGTCGGCGACCCCGCCATGGCCCAGGGCCGTCCGGACCGCATCCTTGTCTATGTCAACGCCCGCCCGGTCCAGGACAAGACAATCCTGAGCGCCATCCGCGAAGCATACCGGGGAAGAATTCTTGGCAAGGAGTATCCCCAGGCGGTCATTTTTCTGGAAATTCCCCCGGATGAGGTTGATGTCAACGTGCATCCGGCCAAAACCGAAGTCCGCTTCCAGGACGACGGCGCCATTTTCCGGATCATACGCAGGGCTGTCCTGCAGACCTTGGAGCGTAATGTCCACCAGACCCACGCAATTGAGCATGCCCAGCCGCTTAGTGTCAGCCAGGTGCATGCGTCTTTGCCTGTGATGGAACCGCGTTTTCCCGTACCCGGGGAAGCCAAGATCGAGTCAGGCCAGGACGCGCTTCTTTATGAACAGGATTGGCCGCAAAAATTCGCGTCCTCCGCCGCTGCGCAAAAACTCTTTGAATCGGCTGACAGTTCGCTCGCGAAAACCGGCCCGCCTGCCGCGGACACTCAAGCTCTCCGACTCCCTTCAGCCGGACAAAACGCTTCCACGACTCACGCCCCGACGGCGGTTCAATATCTTGGGCAATTTGCTCAGACATACCTGATCCTTGCCGCCAAAGACGAGATCACGCTTATCGATCAGCACGCCGCCCATGAGCGCGTTTTGTTCAACATGCTGCGCGCCCAGGGCACTCGGGGAGAAAGGCGTCCGCTGCTTCTCCCCCTAGAAATTCCTCTGCATCCCGCACAGGCGGCCCTGGCGCAGGAAATCTGGACAAAGCTCGACGAACTGGGTTTTTCTCTTGAACTTACCCCCGGCCGCCTCATGCTGCACTCCATTCCAGCGCTCTTGACCCCTTCCAAAGCCAAAGAATTTCTGCAGGACATCCTGACCGAAAAGGCCACTTCAATGGAAGATCTCTGGGCGGTCATGGCCTGCAAGGCCGCCATCAAGGCAGGCGACACCCTCACTCCAAACGAGGCGCTAGAGCTTGTCGATTCCTGGCAACATGTGTCGGAAAAAAATTATTGCCCGCATGGACGCCCCGTTGCAGTGCGTTGGGGTGTAGGCGATCTGGAAAAATTATTTAAACGTCGCTCTTAGAGCGCTCGTTTCCATCGAAATTGGCAGAATTGGACCACAGGAGGATTATTTGAACATTCTTATAGTTGGAGCCGGTGGACGGGAACACGCCCTGGCATGGAAAATCAGTCAAAGCCCCTTGCTGGACAAATTGTTCATTGCGCCGGGTAATGGTGGAACGGCCCTTCTCGGCACCAACGTTTCACTGCACGACAACGACATTGAGGGCATTGTCGCTTTTGCCCGCGACAATGACATCGGTCTTGTTGTCGCAGGGCCTGAGCTGCCTCTTGTTCTTGGACTGCAGGAGGCATTGGCCGCGGTGCATATCCCCTGCTTCGGCCCATGCACCTTCGACGCCCAGCTCGAAGGCTCCAAGGCCTTCGCCAAAAACATGATGCGGGAAACCGGGGTGCCGACAGCCCGCTTTCAGGTCTTCGACAGTTATGAGCGGGCACTGGTCTATGTGCGCGGGCACTCGCTGCCCATGGTCATCAAGGCGGACGGTCTGGCTGCGGGGAAAGGCGTCGTCATCGCCCAGAGCATGAGCGAAGCTGAAGAGGCCTTAAAAGACATGATGATTACCAAGGTGTTTGGCGAAGCCGGACTCACCGTTGTGGTCGAAGAAGCCTTGATCGGTGAAGAGGCCTCCTTCATGGCTTTTTGTGACGGGAGCACCATCGTTCCCATGCCGTCATTGCAAGACCACAAACGCATCGGCGACAACGACACGGGCCTCAACACCGGCGGCATGGGCGCCTACAGCCCTGCCCCCATCCTGCCGCAGGAAAAGTACGAGACCATGGCTGATCTGGCCATCCGGCCGATCACCGAGCATCTGGCGGCCATTGGCCAACCCTTCAAGGGAGTGCTCTACGCCGGCCTTATGATGACCGACAAAGGCCCGATGGTTCTGGAATACAATGTCCGCTTCGGCGACCCCGAATGCCAGCCGCTCATGGCCAGGCTCAAATCGGACCTGGTCGAGATCATGCTCGCTTGCGTGAACGGTACCCTTTCACCCGAGCAGGTCGAATTCCACCAGGAAACCAGTTGCTGTATCGTGATGGCGGCTCTTGGATACCCGCAAAGTTATCCCAAGGGCATGCCCATTTCCGGCATTGACGCTGCGGAACAGATTGAATCCGTCAAAGTCTTCCAAGCCGGCACGCAGTTGCAAAACGGAACTCCCGTCAGCACTGGCGGACGGGTCCTGGGCATCACCGCCCTGGGCACGGACCTTGAGCAAGCGCGAGAGCGGGCGTACCAGGCTGTTGCCAGAATCCACTTTGACAACAGCTATTATCGTAAAGATATCGCTAACAAAGGATTAAGGAGGACATGATGCCACAGGTAGCAATCTTCATGGGAAGCAAGTCCGACGAGAGCACAGTGCGCCCTTGCGCGGATGTATTGGAAAAATTGGGAATTTCCTGCACCTTTACCATCACCTCGGCTCATCGAACCCCGGAGCGTACCGCCCGCCTGATCAAAGAACTTGAGGAAGACGGCGTTCAGGTCTTTATCTGCGCCGCCGGCCTTGCCGCCCATCTGGCCGGCGCCGTTGCGGCCAAAACCGTGCGACCGGTCCTGGGCATCCCGATTTCCGCGTCCTCACTGGGCGGATGGGATGCGCTGCTGGCCACGGTGCAGATGCCCCCCGGCTTTCCGGTCGGAACGCTGGCTCTGGACAAGGTCGGCGCGCGCAACGCAGCGTGGCTTGCGGCCCAGATTCTGGCCCTGCACGATCCCGAACTGACGCAGCGCATACTGGATGAACGACGCAAGATGATCGAACAGGTGGAAGAAGACGCAAAAACCCTGTAAGATAAGCAGCATAAAAAAAGGCGACCCATGGGCCGCCTTTTTTTATGCTGTTGTTTCGTCTTATTGGAGATACTTGAAGAACTCGCTCTGCGGGGTCAGCACAAACTGGGTCTGATCCTTCATGGTCTTTTTGTATGCGTCCATGGTGCGCACGAATTCATAAAAGTCAGGATCCTGGGACAAGGCCTGCGCGTAGACGGCCGTAGCGGCAGCTTCGCCCTCGCCTCGGGCAGCCTCGGCCGCGCGACGGGCATCGGCCAGGATGACTGCCCGCTGTCGGTCCGCCAAGGTCGTGATCTTGGTGGCCTCTTCACGCCCTTCCGAACGATACTGCTTGGCTTGGCGCTCACGCTCGGCCTTCATGCGGCCGTAGATCGCAAGCTGATTCTCCTGGGGCAAATCCGTCCGTTTGATGCGAACATCAATGATGTGGATCCCGTATTCACCCAAAAGCACATTGGCTTTGGTTGTGACCTCGTCCATGATTGTCGATCGTTCGACCGCCACGATTTCAGTAAGCGTATACCGGCCCAAGGACTCTCTGAGCTGTGAGTAAACGATATCGTCAATGCGGGACAAACCGCCCTGGACATTGCGCACGGTCTGATAAAACACAAGGGGATTGACAATCCTCCATCTGGAAAAATTGTCGACAACCATGTTCTTCTTGTCCTGCGTCAGAATTTCTGCGGCCGGCGCATCGTATTCAAGAACTCGGGAATCAAAAAATATGACATTCTGCACAAAAGGAAGCTTGAAGTGCAACCCAGGCTCGTAGTCTGCGTTCCCGACCGGTTTGCCAAGCTGCAAAACGATGGCTCTTTCCGTCTGATCAACCATAAAAACACATTGCAGCAGAATGAAAACAGCTATGCCTATTCCGGCTATCGCAAATTGAATTGATCTCATCAGTTCACTCCTCCGTCTTTAGCCTGTCCGTTCACGGCTGCTTTTCCGGAGCGCTGCAAAGGCAAATAGGGGAAAACACGCTGCATGGAATCATTTGAAATAATAATCTTCTCCACTTCCGGCCTGGAAAGGATCTCTTCCATTGTTTCAAGATAAATGCGTTTCTTAGTGATATCCTTTGCCTTGCGATATTCTTCCAGAACAAAGAGAAAACGATCGCTGTCACCTCTGGCCTGCAGGATTTTTGTTTCCTTATAGGCTTGGGCCTGGTTCAGGATAGCAGCGGCCTCACCACGTGTACGCGGGACGAGATCATTCTCGTAGGCTTCCGCTTCGTTGATAAAACGGCTTTTATCCTCTTTTGCGCTGGCGACATCCTTGAAAGCGTCGATGACCTGCCGTGGAGGATGAACATCCTGCAACTGCACGGCCACAACTCTGATGCCACTCTTGTAACTGTTCAGAATTTTTTGCAACAGGTCACGCGTGTCGTTCTGGATTGTCAGCTTGTCATCCGTAAGAGCGGCATCGATCTTATTGTAGCCGATGACTTCACGCATGGCAGCTTCGGCCGCGTCTTTGACGGTTTTATCC
The DNA here is from genome assembly GCF_000023225.1 of Desulfomicrobium baculatum DSM 4028. Taxonomy (NCBI): domain Bacteria; kingdom Pseudomonadati; phylum Thermodesulfobacteriota; class Desulfovibrionia; order Desulfovibrionales; family Desulfomicrobiaceae; genus Desulfomicrobium; species Desulfomicrobium baculatum. The sequence continues at coordinate 315,410 of NC_013173.1, read as the reverse complement.
TGATTGGCTACGTTGAACAGATAGTCCTGAGCGTTATCGATCAAAAACTGAACGATAAACTGGACGTCGACGATATTCTCGTCACCCGTGAGCATCAGGGATTCTTCCGGAACCTGCCGGACCTGGGTGCCGGTTCCTACGGTGAAGGCGGTGCTCCCGCGAAAACCGACTTCCAGCCGCTGAATCTTGGTGACCTGAGGAGTCAGCACGGATTCAAACGGAAAGGGCAGTCGATAATGCGGTCCAGGATCGGTGGTGCGTTCATAGGCTCCAAAGCGCTTGACAACGCCGACCTCATCCGGCTGAACGATATAAATACCGCTACCGAGCCAGAACAAAAGGGCCACGAGCACGATGATTCGCCATCCAGGCAAATTCATCTGTTTAAACTGTTTGACTTTTTCGTTTAAATCACCAAGATCCGGCCCAGGCATGGGGCCAGACTGCCGCTGTCGTTTTTCTTGTAGTTTTTCCCAGTCCCAATTCATAATGCTCCTTCGTAAAAGACTCCTAACGCAAGGTCAAGGAATCGTGGACAACGCATGAATAATCGCATCGAACTTTCGAACCTATAAATAAAGAAGAGAATAACGTGACCGATACATCAGTTACAATCTACACGGACGGATCGAGCCTGGGCAATCCGGGGCCCGGAGGCTGGGGCGCTGTTCTTATCTGGGCTGACTCAAAAAAGGAGCTCAGCCGGGGTTATATCGAGACCACGAACAACCGCATGGAAATTCGTGGCGTTCTTCACGCTCTGGAGCATCTGAAGCGGCCATGCACAGTGCATGTCCATTCAGACTCACGCTATGTGTGTGACGCCATATCCAAAAAATGGATCCAGTCATGGCTTAAAAACGGCTGGCTGACCTCGGCCAAAAAGCCGGTCAAAAACAGGGATCTCTGGGAACAACTGCTGTCTTTGTTGCAAAAACACAAGGTGATATTTCATTGGGTGAAAGCCCATGACGGGCACCCGGAAAATGAGCGCTGCGACGAACTGGCCAAAAACGCGGCCAAAGCCCGAGAACGAGAAATTGATGAAGGATATTTAAGGAATACTTGACTAGTCAATCCCTAATCAGGGGGCATGAAAATCCAGAAGAGAAGGGTCGTTAAAGACAAACGACGTAAATCGTCACGTCAGAAAGAGCAGTCGAAATGCATGAACAAGAAATGCGATACCTATCCCGATCTTGACGGCCAGACCGAGAACCTTGCCGATCATGGCGCCCAGTGCCGCTTTTTTAGCGTCCGCGAACGGGCGATGATTCATCACCTCAACTCCCAGACACCCCAGGTAGGCCCCGCCAACCGCGCCGAAAAGAGCCCCAAGCCCCAGGAAAAACGGCGCGCCGAGGATCGCGCCGAATATGGCGCCGGCAAAAGCGCCCCAGTTTCCGGACGAAGATGCGCCATATTTGCTCGCCCCCAATGCTTGTAAGGCAAATTCGATGCATTCCCCCAGGAATGCAACAACGACAAAAATCAGAAACGTGGTCAGCGTAAGGGGAGATTCAGGAGTTATCCAGGACCAAGCGCCCAAGATAAGTATGATGAACCAATTTGCGGGAAAAGAAAAAATATGAGTGAAGAAGGCGATGATGAGTAGAAGAAAAACGAGGATGGCGAGTGTTATGCTCATAAGAGAAGAGAAAAAAAAGGTCCTGGCGACGACCTACTTTCCCACCAGTGGACTGGCAGTATCATCGGCGCTGGAGGTCTTAACTTCCGAGTTCGGAATGGAATCGGGTGGTTCCCCTCCGCCGTGGTCACCAGGACGAAATATATAAGAGAAACAGGTGAAGAGAGAGAGTTAAGACTCACGATCTATTAGTACCGGTCAGCTGAACACATTACTGCGCTTACACTTCCGGCCTATCTACCAGGTGGTCTGCCTGGGATCTTCAGTGTCTTGCGACAAGGGAGAACTTATCTTGTGGCTGGTTTCCCGCTTAGATGCTTTCAGCGGTTATCCATTCCGATTATAGCTACCCTGCTATGCCACTGGCGTGACAACAGGTCCACTAGGGAATCGTCCATTCCGGTCCTCTCGTACTAGGAACAGACCCACTCAATTCTCCTACGCCCACAGAAGATAGGGACCAAACTGTCTCACGACGTTTTAAACCCAGCTCGCGTACCACTTTAAACGGCGAACAGCCGTACCCTTGGGACCTGCTCCAGCCCCAGGATGTGATGAGCCGACATCGAGGTGCCAAACCGCATCGTCGATGTGAACTCTTGGATGCGATCAGCCTGTTATCCCCGGCGTACCTTTTATCCGATGAGCGATGGCCCTTCCATGCGGGACCACCGGATCACTAACACCTACTTTCGTACCTGCTCGACATGTCTGTCTCGCAGTCAAGCTCCCTTATGCGTTTGCACTCAACGGCTGGTTTCCAATCAGCCTGAGGGAACCATTGCGCGCCTCCGTTACTCTTTGGGAGGCGACCGCCCCAGTCAAACTACCCACCAGACACTGTCTCCCTGCCGGATAACGGCGAGGGATTAGAGTCCTAAACTAACAAGGGTGGTATTTCAAGGTTGACTCCACAGATACTAGCGTACCCGCTTCACAGTCTCCCACCTATCCTACACATGATAGTTCAAGATCCAATGTCAAGCTATAGTAAAGGTGCACAGGGTCTTTCCGTCTTTCTGCGGGGAGACGGCATCTTCACCGCCAATTCAATTTCACTGAGTCTCTGGTCGAGACAGTGCGGAGATCGTTACGCCATTCGTGCAGGTCGGAACTTACCCGACAAGGAATTTCGCTACCTTAGGACCGTTATAGTTACGGCCGCCGTTTACTGGGGCTTCAATTCAATGCTTTGCTTGCGCTGACATCTCCTCTTAACCTTCCAGCACCGGGCAGGCGTCAGACCCTATACGTCGTCTTAC